>CAZJVS010000034.1:0-53865 GCA_964549445.1 uncultured Planctomycetaceae bacterium | reverse complement strand
CGGCGTCGCGAAGCACCTCGCGCCGTTCCTGCCCGGCCATCCCGTCCTCGAGAAATCATCAACTGCCATCGGGCCGGTCAGCGCCGCTCCGTTCGGATCGGCGGCGATCCTCCCGATTTCGTGGATGTACATCGCGATGATGGGCGGCCCCGGCCTCACCCGCGCCACGCAGGTTGCCATACTCAATGCCAACTACATGGCCCGCCGTCTCGAACCTCATTACCCGATCGTCTACACCGGCCGCACAGGCCGCGTCGCCCACGAATTCATCCTCGACTGCCGCCCGTTCGAAAAGTCGGCCGGCATTACCGTCGAGGACATCGCCAAGCGGCTGATGGATTACGGCTTCCACGCCCCGACCATGTCGTGGCCGGTGGCCGGCACGCTGATGGTCGAACCGACCGAGAGCGAGCCGAAGGCCGAACTCGATCGCTACTGCGAGGCGCTCATCACGATCCGCGAAGAAATCCGCGCCATCGAAGAAGGCCGCGCCGACCGCGCCGACAACGTACTCAAGCACGCCCCGCACACCGCCGCCGCGATCAGCGCCGACGACTGGTCGCATCCGTACTCGCGCCGGCAGGCCGCCTTCCCCGCCCCGTGGGTCCGCGACCACAAGTTCTGGCCGGCCGTCGGCCGCATCGACAACGTCTGGGGCGACCGCAACCTGTTCTGCACCTGCCCCCCGATGGCGGGCCTGGAGGATGCGGCGCGAAGCTCCTAGCGACGGCGCGCCGCGATATTGCGGCAGAGGGGGTTTTTCCGACACCCGCTTCGGCTCAAGTCCCCGAAACCGCGTCTGTGCGGTTACCGATTCTGAAGGGCTGGTTCATCAAATCGACATCGGCGCAAGGGATTGCACTTGGATTTCAGCCTTGGATTGCGCTGGCTCACAGTCGTCCATTCGCCGCGGAATTCCCCCCAATCCCATCCGCCGAATGCCTCACACGGGCGTCGCATGTAGCACGGATCCGTCGAATTCCCGATTGGCACGCTGATTGCTCAGACCCTCATCGTGGTAACGCCTCCGTTTCTGAACGGCGGCATGTGCAGTCATGCGCGAGTTCCTCACAGGTAATGACGCCGTAGTCCGGGCCGCCCTCCGCGCCGGCTGCAACTTCTTCGCCGGCTACCCGATCACCCCAGCCAGTTCCATCCTGACGGGAATGATCGATGCCTTCGCCGCCTCGGCCGGCGCCGCCATCCAGACCGAAGACGAAATCGCTGCGATCGGGCAGTGCATCGGCGCCGCCATGGCCGGCGCAAAGGCCATGACCGCCACGTCCGGCCCGGGCCTCAGTCTATACAGCGAAAACATCGGCCTTGCGCAGATGGGCGAAGTGCCGCTTGTCATTGTCGATTGCCAGCGGATGGGCCCCGCCACTGGCGGCGCAACTACGACCGGCGACGGCGACGTCATCTTCGCCCGCCACGTGACGGCCGGCAGCTACCCGCTCCCCGTCTTCGCCGCCAACGACGCAGCCTCCGCGTACCGGCTGACTCACAAAGCCTTCAACGTCGCCGAACGTCTCCGAAGCCCCGTCATCGTCCTCTCCTCGAAGGATATCGCACTGACCCGCCAGACCGTTGACTTTGACCTGATCGAACTCGAACCGACGTTCGAACGCGTCTGCGCCGAGCTGGACTCGCCATTTCGTCCCTACGCGGTCGCGCCCACTGAGTTCGTGCCGCGTTTTGCTGCCATCGGAGGCCCGCTGCGCGTCCGCTTCACGGGCTCGATCCACGATGACGAAGGCGTCCTCACGATTGACCGCCGCAAGATTGAGGCCACGCTTTCTCACCTGCGCTCGAAGATTCCGAAGGCGGCCGATGTCCTCGAGGATGTCGACGAAGACGTCCACCCTCAGGCCTCCGTGCTCATTGTGTCCTATGGACAGGTCGACGGCGCCGTCCGCGAAGCCGTCTCCCGACTTCGCAATGCGCGCGTGCCCGTCTCGCACCTGACGCTCTACTCGCTCTGGCCGGTTCCGCGCCGCGCGCTCGAGCGCGCAATCACACCCGCGGTCCGCCGCGTCCTGGTGCCGGAATTGAACATCGGGCTCTACGTCAACGAACTCCGTGGCATCGTCCGCGACGCCGTTGTCGAATCCATGACTCGCTTCGATGGCAGCTCGATCACGCCGCACGAGATTGTCCGGCGGGTGAGCGAAAAGCCGTGTGGATGATGGAAAGACCGTTCTCGCAAATCCTGACTGCGTCACGCGGCGACATGGCCTACTGCGCCGGCTGCTCGCACGGTCTGGTGCTCGAGCATCTGAACCATGCCTTTGAGCGTCTGCATCTCCTGCCCGAACAGGTTTGCATCGTTTCGGACATCGGCTGCATCGGCATCGCCGATCGCTACTTTGCCTGTCACACGTTTCACGGCCTGCACGGCCGATCCGTCACGTACGCCGAGGGTATCAGCCGCATCCGCCCCGAAATGCATGTCGTTGTCCTGATCGGCGACGGCGGTTGCGGAATCGGCACAGCGCACCTCGTTCATGCCGCGCGCCGTAACGCGCGCATCAAAGTCGTCGTCTGCAACAACTTCAATTTCGGCATGACCGGCGGCCAGCATTCGCCGACCTGTCCGGACGACGCCTGCACGCCGACAGCCCCTGCCGGCACCGGCGAGCACCCCTTCGACATCTGCGGAACCCTGGCTCTGAATGGTGCGGCATTTGTCGCACGTCACAGCGCGCTCGATCCCGCCTGTGTTGACTCCATCGAGCTCGCACTACGGACACCGGGCTTTGCCGTCCTCGACCTTTGGGAACTGTGCGTCGCGTATTTCGTCCCCGCCAATCACCTCAAGCCGCGCGGCCTCCTCGATCTGTCCGAGAGACTTGGTTTGCCGTTCGGCATACTGCACGACCGCGCGCGGCCCGCTCCGCCTAGGTCGAACCCCCTTTGCCCTGAGTCGCCATGCGACGACGCCCGACCGCCCGCCCCCGCGCTCCCCTGGTTGCGACGCGCCGAAATCTGCATCGCGGGCTCAGCCGGACAGCGCATCCGGTCGGCCGCCGGCACAATCGGCGAGATTGCCGCACGCAGCGGACTCCACGCTGCGCAATCTGACGACTTCCCAATTACTGTTCGCAAGGGCCACTCCATCTCGAGTCTCATCATCAGTCGCTGGCCGATTCGCTATGCGAGTATCGATCGGTCCGACCTCGTTGTGCTCCTCTCGTCCGATGGCGCAGCCCGCGTCCGCGAGATGCTGGCGACGCTCGACGAAACGGCCCTCGTAGTCGCGAATCGCGACATCGACCTGCCTTCGACGTCCGCCCGCGTGATTCGATTCGATCTCGCCGCCTGCGAAAAGCTCGTTGGCAGGGCGTCCGCGGCACTCGCGGCTCTCGCGACGGGGCTCGTAGCGTCTGACCTCACCGATCCCGACGCGCTCATCGCCGCCGCCGCCGCGTCCCTGGTGGGCCCGTTCCGCGGCGAAAAACTGAAGAGTCTTGAATCCGGCGTGGCCGCGCTGGCGCAAGGCCTCGCCATACCTGTTCGCACCAGCGAACCACCGGAGCCGCCCCATGATTCTTGAAACGACGATCGACGCTTCTTTGAACCGACTGATTTCTCACTTTGGCCCGCGCGTTGTGTTCCGTCCGCCCGCCACCGCCGCCGAACTCACCGGGCTGGCGGCCACCGTCGGACCGCTTCCGCGCGATCTGACCATCTTTCTTGCGACCTGCAACGGCCTCCGCATCGAGTCCGAAGTCCGTTTCGTACCCCGACGTATATGGAGTGTACAGGACATGCTCGCCGTGGTCCGACCTGACTCCGACTCGAACCTGCCGCCCGGTCTCGTGCCGGTCCTCGGCGAGATTGAGTCCGAGTGTGACTGCGTCGCGGTCTCAGCGCCCGCCCGCGACGCCGTCATTCGCTGGGACGCCTCCGCGCCCGGCGCCATGATCGTCGCGTCATCCTTCGATCGCTATCTCGATGCCTGGACTCGCTTCGTCGTCGGGCCACCGCCGAATCCGAACAGTCGTCGCGCCAGTGCGCACTTCGGAGCCGACTTCCTCGCTCGTCACGATCCCGCGCTTCCGCTGCGGCGCGAGGATCACCGCATCCGGGAGTGGCTGCACTCGCTGGACCTTGCGCTCGCGTGCGGGGACGACTTCGAATGAACGCCGAGCTCGCAGCCTTATTCTGACTCGATCCGAAATGTCACCGTGACCACGGCCTGGACGTCCTTATCAATCGTCGTCGTGTCATAAACGCCCTCGCTGCTGGTCTCCGTTGAGAGCGGCTGCGTAATCTGCAAGACGCCCATGTGGGCCGACTTCACCTCGGCCACGCGCCCGCCTGCGTTCTTGGCGATCTCCTCGGCCCGCGCCCGCGCA
The DNA here is from genome assembly GCA_964549445.1 of uncultured Planctomycetaceae bacterium. Classification (GTDB taxonomy): domain Bacteria; phylum Planctomycetota; class Phycisphaerae; order UBA1845; family UTPLA1; genus SpSt-539. The sequence continues at coordinate 49,507 of CAZJVS010000034.1, read as the reverse complement.
TCCTTGGATGCCTCGCCCATCAACTGCAACTTCAATTTCGGCAGGTCGGTGTAGTAGTATTCCGGCCGGTCCGACATGACCAGCACGCCGTCCTGAATCAACTCCGTCACCGCGCCGGCCGCCCGCGCCACGCGATCGACGTCCGACGTCCACACTCCGATGTCTCGCTGTAGCGTGTATTCGATGATCTTCCGCGTCTCGTTGCCCTTGGCGTCCCGCTCGTAGTGCGGCGTCGTCGATATCGCGCCGCTGTTGAACTCCGCCGTCCCAAACCCTTTTTGCTGCAGAAAAGCGTTCACCTTCTGCACGCCGGCGTCGAGCGTCGCGTAGGCCTCCTTCAACTCCGCGTTCTCCGCCCGCACGCCGATCCGCCACACCGCCCGGTCCGAGCGGATCTGTTTCCGCGTCGAGCCCTTCACGCACATCGTCTGTTCCTGCTTCTCGGCCTGTTCGCCGCGCCGCTGGTAGGCCCGGGCCACGACCGCCGTGCTGGTGATCAGGCTCACGGCGAAGCCCAGCCCGACGATCACCGCCGTCGTTGCCAGATTGAGTTGAATCTTGTGCTCCATGCCGCGGTCCTCCCTGACCCAAGAGACGTGCCACCGTCAAATCGAACGGCCGCGATGTGCTACGCACCGGCCGGCCGCGCGGTTCGACAACTTTCGACTGTTGGTCTACAAGGGCAGGCGATGAAATCCGAATTGCTTCGCGGAATCGGCGTGATCTTCGACATGGACGGCGTGCTCGTCGACAGCTACGCCGCCCACATGCGGAGCTGGCAACTGCTCGGCGACGAATTGGGTCGTCCGGTCAGCGAAGCCGAGTTCGCCGGGACCTTCGGCCAGACCAGCCGTGACATCATCCGCACGCTCTTCGGCCCCGGGCGCAGTGACGAGGAAGTCCGCACCCTCGACGATCGCAAGGAATCGCTCTACCGCGACCTGATCCGCGACCACGTGCCACTCATGCCCGGCGCTGCCGAGGTGCTCGCCCGAATTCACGGGGCGGGCGGGCGGCTGGCAATCGGTTCCTCCGGCCCGCGTGAAAATGTGCAGCTGGTCACCGCCGCCCTGGCATCGATCCAGTTCGACGCGGTCGTCTCCGGCGCGGATCTCTCGCGCGGCAAGCCCGATCCGCAGGTCTTTCTGCTCGCCACTGAACGTTTGCACTTGGCGCCGGCCGCATGCCTCGTTGTTGAAGACGCCGTGGTCGGAGTCGACGCCGCGCGGCGGGCCAGCATGAAAGTGGTGGGGCTCAACCGCACTTCGGACCCGAACTTGCTCGCCGCCGCCGATCTTCAAATAGCGGACCTCCGGTACCTCATCCCCGAAATCGTTCACAATCTGCTCGTGCAGGCTGGGTAAAATCAGGGCAATATTACGCATGCAGAAGCGGCAACGAGAACGTGGTCCGCTCTTTGGAACCACATCATGTTCGTAAAGCCATTCTTAGTTTATACTTAGAAAAACCTTCCAATCTTGGTCGCGATTCGTAGCTCAGGCCCGCAGCTTGCACTGGGTAGGCCGACCCGGCATCGAATGACGTCCGCCGGGTTCGTGGGGTACGGTCGGTGACCGACCAGAGAGCCCGGGTCGGCCCGACCGGAACCCCGCCTTTTTTTCCGCCTACAGTTGTTCGCCACGAATCGGCAACATTCACCGCCCGACGACGCGATAGAAAAGGTGAACATGCCACACGAACTCAGTTCCATTTCCCGCCAGCCTGGCTCTGTAATCGCGTTCTACACGACGCTGCCACTGCTTGTCGCCGGCTGTCTCAACGACGGCCCGTGCCCGGCACGAGTTACCGACCTGACGACTCAATCCGCGATCGCCGGTGACGCGCCCTACGTCTCATCTGGCGACCCGTACGCGATCGGGCCGCTTGAAGTCCGCACAATCGACATCGCAAAGTGTTCCGATGCTGCGCCGGCTCCGCTCCGCATCCACGCCCCGACCCAACCGGGCACGTACGCCGTCGTCGTCTTTCAGCACGGCTTCCAGTCGCGCAATTCTGACTACGATGACATCCTCACGCATCTCGCGTCACACGGATTTGTCGTCGTGGCTCCGCAGATGTACGCGCCGGGCATCGGCCCGGCGTTCGGTGACCCGACCGCCGCTGCCGAGTCCGAACTCGCAGCGACTGTTCTCGACTGGCTCCCCGCCCACCTCAGCGAGGCCTCTGGCGTGACGGTCGCCCTCGAACATCTTGGCATGGCTGGACACTCGCGCGGCGGAAAAGTGGCGTGGGGCGTCCTCAAGTCCGACCCGAGCAGGGCTCAGGCGATCGCCGGCGTCGATCCCGTCGACGGGACCGGCGGCCCGCTAGGCGGACAGGCCCGCGTCATCGACGGCCCGTTCGACTTCGCCATCCCGTCGCTTGTCATCGGAACCGCGCTGGGCGGCTCGTGCGCGCCCGAGGGCGACAATCACGTGCAATTCTTCGACGCCAGCGCCGCTCCTGCCTGGCACATCGTCGCCCTCGACTACGGCCACGCCGACATGCTTGATGAAGATACGGCCGTGTTCTCCGCCGCCGTCTGCCAATCCGGGCCAAACCGCGAAACAATGCGCACACTGACAGCCGGCCTGCTGGCGGCCTTCTTCCGCGGCGTACTGCAGAACGACCCGTCGTCCCTACCTTGGTTGATCGACGTCTCGGCCGCACCAGCCGCGATGAGCGTCGAATCGAAATGAACTCGCCGCGAGCGAGGAGCTCCGGTCAGGACTCGTGGAGATTGATTCAGTTGCACGCGCCGATGCGCAATGCAGCAAGTCGCCGGTTGGCCAGAATACGAGCGCAATCCGCGATCGAGCCGCATCGCAGACGCCGCGACGACCGCAAACACAGGCACTGAGCACTCCCACCCGCGCGATCATCGTCACACACGCGATACACGCCTAAACTCCCGTGTATGGTCGGGAACGCTCCAGCGCGGCCCGCACTCCCGGTCGTCTCCCCGTCGTCACGACTCATGGTTCTGATGTTTACCGACATGGTCGGTTCCACGGACCTTAAGTCGCGCATCGGAATCGCCGCCTACGCGCCGCTCGCCGCCCGCGCCGAGCAGCTCTTCCATCGCACCGTCGCCACGATTCCCGGCGCGGACATCTTGAAAGACACCGGCGACGGCTACATGGCCAGCTTCGAGACCGCCTCCTCCGCCGTCCTCGCTGCCCTCCGATTCCAACATGCCCTCGCCATCGAGCCCTGGGCGAACGAATCGATCCGAATGCGCATCGGGTTGCACGAGGGCGAAGTGACGGTTGCCGGACCCGACATTGCCGGCAAACCCAAGATCATCGGTCTCGCGATCGACATCGCCGCGCGCGTCACTTCACTCGCCCTTCCCGGCCAGATCCTCCTCACGCGAGCAACATTTGACGACGCCCGGCAGTTCATTCGCGAATACCCCGAGCACATGCCGGTTCCGGTCGACGCGGATCCACGTCGCCCCGTGCTTCGCTGGCTCGCCTACGGACCGTACCTGTTCAAGGGCGCCGAGCAGCCCCTCGAGATCTTTGAGGTCGGCGCCGAAGGAATCGCCCCTCTTTCGCCTCCGCCCGACGCCGAAAAAGCCCGGCGCTCCGTCACGCACGATCAGGAAGAAACGCTCGGCTGGCGACCCGCCATCGGCCTGCCCGTGCCACACCGCGAGAACTGGATTCTGAATCGCAAACTGGGCGAGGGTGGATTCGGCGAAGTATGGCTTGCGATCCACGACAAGGCGCGAACGCGGCGCGTCTTCAAGTTCTGCTTCGATGCGGATCGGCTGCGCAGCCTCAAGCGCGAACTGACCCTGCTTCGCCTGCTTCACGATGCGCTCGGCTCACGCAGCGACATCGCGCGTCTCGAAGACGTTCAGCTCGACGCGCCCCCGTACTTCCTCGTCAGTGAATTCGCGGACCTCGGAAACCTGATTGATTGGATCGCGAGCGAAGGCGGAATCGACTCAATCGCGATGCAGCGCAGGCTCGAAATTGTCGCGCGCCTCGCCGACGCGGCAGCCGCAGCGCACTCCGTCGGGGTCCTCCACAAAGACATCAAGCCCAACAACGTGTTGATGTTCCGAGCCGATGCGGGCGTTGCCTTACCACGCCTTGCAGATTTCGGCATCGGCGCGCTGACCGACCGAGCCCAACTGGCCTCCCGCAACATCACCGTGGGAGGAGCCACACTCTCCGAGCTCACCATGGCGAAATCCTCCGCCTCAGGTACGCCGCTCTATGCTCCGCCAGAGACGCTCGCCGGGATGCCCTTCGCTGTTCAAGGCGACATCTACGCACTCGGAGTGCTGCTCTATCAGTTCGTCATCGGTGACCTGAGACGCCCGCTGGCGGTTGGATGGGAGCGAGATGTTGACGACCACCTGCTCCGCGCAGACATCGCCGTCTGCGTTGACGGCGATCCGGCTCGTCGTCTTCGTTCCGCCTCCGAACTGGCTCAGCGACTTCGATCGCTCGACGCGCGTCGGGCTGCCGACTGCGCCGCCCGCATTTCCATCGTGCGTGAAGCCCGCCGCCGCCGGGCCACCCGCGCGATCCTCGCAAGCGCTGCCGGGCTGGCTGTACTCCTGGCAATTGCAGTCATCGGATTCGTCCGCGAGCGTACACTCCGCGACGCTGCGGAGACCGCGCGCGCCGCGGAGCGACAGCAGCGCGAGCTGGCCGAGGCGGCGCGCCTCGCCGAATCCCGACAGCGCGAGGAGGCCGAAGCTGTCTCTTCCTTCCTTCAGGACATGCTCTCCGCGCCCGATCCGGCTCAGTTCGGCCGCGACGTCACCGTCCGCCAAGTGATCGACAGCGCCCTCAAGAAGCTCGACGCGGGGGAGCTCGCCCGCCAACCCCGCATCGAGTCCGCGATCCGCGGCGCCATCGGCTCCGCGCTCCACGGACTCGGCCTTTACGAGGCGGCGCGTCCGCAGCTTCAGAAGGCCCTCGACATCCGCCGCGCCGCGCTCCCCGCCGATGACCCCGAAACCATCGCAAGCATGAACAACCTCGGCCTTTTGTTGCACGACACCGGCCGCCTGCCCGAGGCCGAGAAACTTCTTCGTGAAGCCCTCGATGCTCGCCGCCGCCAACAGAAGCCTCATCCGCTTGAGATTGCCCAAAGTCTTAACAACCTCGCCATGCTGCTGCACGACGCCGGTAAAGACTCGGAAGCCGAGCAACTCTTCAAGGACGCGCTCGCAATCTACGCGAAAGAGAATGCCAATCGATCAACTGATCGTGCCGCCTGCCTGAACAACTTTGCCATCCTCTACCAAAGTCGCGGAGACCTCGCGGCCGCCGAGCCGCTCCTTCGCGAAGCGCTGAACATCCGCCGCGATCGGCTCGGCGATCAGCACCCGCACGTCGCAACCACGTTGAACAACCTCGCGATGCTTGTCCAGGCGCGCGAAAACTTCAGCGAAGCTGACAACCTATTCCAACAATCCCTCGACGTCATGAAACGTGTCCTCGGGCCGGAACACCCGGAGGTCGCGATCTGCCTCTCCAACATCGCCCTCCTCCGTCAGAAGTCCGGCGAGCTACCACGCTCCGTCGAACCGCTCGCGCAGGCCCTGGCCATCCGTCGCAAGACCCTCGGAAACCAGAACGACGACACCCTCCAAAACCTTGTCGCCCTGGCCGCCGCTCTCTACTACACCGATCGCGCTGCCGATGCCGAGCCGCTCTTTCGCGAACTGCTCGCCGTTCGCGAGAAGCGATCCCCCGACTCACTCGAACTCGCCGAAACTCGCAGCTCTCTTGCCGCCTGCCTGCTCGAATTGAATCGCCCGAACGAGGCCGAACCTCTCGCCCGCGCCGCGCTCGAGTTTCGATCAGGGAATCTCGCGCCCGACGATTGGCGGATCGCGTCCACGGAAAACATTCTCGGTGCCGTTCTCGCACAGCTCGGAGAGTCGGGCGCCGCGGAGACACTGCTCATCCGGAGCGCCCAGTCGCTCCAGAAGGCCGAGAAGCTCCCTCCAATCGTTCGTCGCCGCGCGATCGAGCGCCTCGCTCATTTCTACGACCAAACCGGCCGCCCGGACGAATCCGCGAAGTGGCGCACGCAGGTTTCCGGCTCCAGACCATGAAATGGACGACCCGTCTGTCGCGCCTCAGTGCTGCCGATCGAGCTGGCGATACTGAATCGCCTCACTCACAAAGTCCGGCGTGATCTTTTCGCTCCCCTCGATGTCCGCAATTGTCCGCGCTACCCGCAGCACTTTGTCATGCGCCCTCGCCGACAACCCCAGCTCCGTCATCGCCTGCTTCAACACGAGTTCGCCCGATGAGTCGATCGCGCACGTCTGGCGCACCAGCCGCGGCCCCATTCGCGCATTGAGCATCGTTTTGCGATCGCCAAAGCGGCTCCGCTGCCGCTCGCGGGCCGCCAACACCTGCTTTCGCATGGCGACCGAATCCGTCCCTGGCCGTGCGGTACGGAGTTCGTTGAAAGGCACTGCACTCACCGTCACGTGAATGTCGATGCGGTCGATCAACGGTCCGCTTACTCGGCTGCGATACTTGTCGATCTGCGGCACGCTGCACTTGCACGGCTTCCGCGGATCGGAGAAGTACCCGCACGGACAGGGATTCATCGCCGCCACCAGCATGAACTCCGCTGGAAACTTGATCGAGCTGTGCGACCGGGCGATCGTCACGCAGCCGTCTTCCAGCGGCTGCCGCAGTGTTTCGAGGATCGATCGCTGAAACTCCGGAAACTCATCCAGAAACAGCACGCCATGGTGCGCCAGCGAGACCTCGCCCGCCTGCGGAATCGACCCGCCTCCGACCAGTGCCGGCGCGCTGGCCGAGTGATGCGGCGTCCGCACCGGCCGTGTTGCCATCAGCGCCTGTCCGGCCGTCAGCTTCCCCGCCGCCGACCAGATCCGCGTCGTCTCAAGCGATTCATCGAGCGTCAACGGCGGCAGCACCGATGGCAGGCACTTCGCCATCAGCGTCTTGCCGGATCCCGGCGGCCCGATCAGCAAGATGTTGTGCCCGCCCGCCGCCGCGATCGTCAGGGCCCGCTTGGCGAACTCCTGCCCACGGACATCAGCGAAATCCACCTCGTACTGCGACGCCTTCTCGAACACTTCGTCTAGATCGAGCGTTGTCGGCTCGATCGGAAGCTGCTCCGTCAGGAACCCCACCGCCTCGGCCAGGGCCGATACCCCGATGACCTCGATGCCATCAACCACCGCCGCCTCTCGGGCGTTCTCGCGCGGCACGATCACGCCGCGGAATCCCTTCTTCCGCGCCAGCATCGCCGCCGCCAGCGCCCCCTTCACCGGCCGCACGCGCCCGTCAAGCGCCAGCTCTCCCGCGATCACGTATTCCTTAACCAACTCCGGAACGGCCCCGTCGCTCGCAAAGATCATCCCCAGGGCGATCGGCAGATCAAACGCCGGGCCCTCCTTCTTGATGTCCGCCGGCGCCAGGTTTACCAGCGTCTTTTTGCTCGGCGCCGCGTACCCGCAGTTCACGATCGCCGTCCGAATCCGCTCCAGGCTCTCTTTGACGGCCGCGTCGGGTAGCCCAACGATCTGTGCCGCCGCGAACCCCTTCGTTGCGACGTTGACTTCCACTTCGCATAGAACGGCGTCGATGCCGACGAGTGTGACGCTGTGCAGTCGAGCTAACATGGGCCGCGATTCTAGCGTCCCGCTGTATTCATGGCATCTGTTTGCCGCGATCCCAAGTCATGGCGCTGGCGGGCTTTGGCGAGTGGATACGACCTGCTTGACGAGTTCCGCGATGGAGTCGGCCTGAAGTTTCTGCATGACGTTGGCGCGGTGGACCTCGACGGTCTTTTTGCTCAGGCCGAGGGCGGCGGCGATTTCCTTGTTTACCTTGCCCTCAACGACCAAGTCCATCACCTGACGCTCGCGCTCGGTCAGCGACGACATGCGGGCTTCCATCCTATTACTGGCGCCGCGCTGGGTGCGCCGCTCCTCGTCGGCCTTGATCGCGTCGCGAATGTGTTCGAGCAGCATCTGCTTGCTGAAGGGCTTTTCCAGGAATTCGAACGCACCGTCCTTCAGCGCGCGAACAGCGACCGGGACATCGCCGTGGCCGGTGATGAAGATGGTGGGGATGTCGATGTGTCGCTGTCGCAGGGTTTTCTGGAGTTCGAGGCCGCTCATGCCGGGCATACGAATGTCTAGGACGAGGCAGCCGGGTTTCTCGGGATCGTAGGCGTCCAGGAAATCCTGGGCGGATCGATAGGTCAGGACGCTGTGCCCGACCGACTTGATGAGCATTTCGAGCGACTGACGAACGGCCTGATCGTCATCGACGACGAATACGGTCGCGCTTTGAGCGGACATTGCGCCTCCTTCTCGCGAGCGGGAGAGTGAAATGAAACGTAACACCGGAGGTTGAATTAGGCGTCACCCAGATTCGCCCATCGTGCATCTCGACAATCGATCGACTGATGGACAATCCCATGCCCATGCCTTGTTTCTTCGTCGTGAAGAATGACTCAAAGACTTGTGCACGGGCTTCTTCGTTTATTCCCCGGCCGGAGTCGCGGACCGAGACGACGATGAAGTCTCCGCGGTGGCCGGTGCGAATGCGAAGATGGCGTTGATCGGAGGGTGTTTCGTCCATGGCGTCAATGGCATTTCGCACGAGGTTTACGAGCACCTGCTGAACCTGGATCGAGTCGGCGAGGACGCGAGGCAGGCGCTTGCCGAGTTGGAGCTTGACGTTGACTTCGTGGTGACGAATCTCCGTGCGCGTGAGGCCGATGACTTCGCGCGTGACTTCATTGATGTCGAGGGCTGCACGCTGCGGCTCGCTCCGCTTTACGAATTCCCGGAGCCGGCGGATGACCTCGCCGGCGCGTTCCGCCTGCCTGGCGACTTCGTTCATCGCCTGGCGGAGATCGTGTCCGGCGGGATTGGAGTCCATTAACTCAAGGCATGCGCCGATGAAATTTACGATGGCGCAGAGCGGCTGATTGAGCTCGTGGGCGAGGCCGGACGCCATTTCGCCCATCGTCGCGAGACGCGCCACATGCGCCAATTCTGAGAGTTGCTTGCGGCCGCGTTCATCACTGCGGGCCTTCTCGATGATGATGCCGGCCAGCCGTGCGGCGGCGGCACCCGCCTCGAATTCGTCATTCGTGGGCGAGCGATCGTCGCAGAACGCGACGGAGACAGATCCGAGGGATTGGCCGGTAATGCCGACGACCGGCTCAACCCAGAGTGTCACTACATTTCGGGGCATGGCCCAGGTCTTCAGAGAAGAAGCAGCATCTGAGATTCGGGTCGTCGAACGCTCGGGCGCACTTGCCAGGAATTCGGCTGGCAAACCAAAGAGGCCCGGGTTGCCGAACTCGCGAGTTTCGTTGCCGGCCGATCCGCCGTCGTTTTCGATGTGAATCCGACAACGCGCGCCGGCACAATGGGACTCCAGGGCGTTGCAGACGGCGAGGAGCGCCTCGTCGACGGTTGCGCCTCCGGCGATGAGTTCGAGGATACGCTTTTCGCTGGCGAGAATAGCTTCGGTGCGCTTCCGCTGGTCGACTTCAAGCTGCAGGCGTTCATTCGCGGCCGCCAACTCGGCGGTACGCTCTTTTACAGCGGCGTGAAGCGTCACCTCGGCCCGGCGCTGGTCGGTGATGTCGCTTCGCGAGCCGACATAGCCGGCGAACGCGCCGTCGCCTGAATAGAAAGGGACCCCGCTTTCGTGCACGAGGCGGTACGCGCCGTCGCGCCGTCGGAGCGAGTATTCAACCTCAAAATGCTTTCGGGTGTTGAAGGCGTCCCGGAACAAAGTGAGGACGCGCTCGCGATCGTCCTGTGGGATGGACTGCGCCCAGCCGTCGCCGAGTTCGTCCTCGGTCGCGCGACCGGTGAATTCGAGCCACGGTCGGTTGAAATACGTGCGCCGCTTGTCGACGTCGGCCATCCAGATCATGACCGGGGCGCTATCGGCGAGAAGGCGGAAACGCTCCTCACTCGTACGAAGCTGAGCTTCGTCCTGCTTTCGATTGGTGATATTCCGTGTAATGACCGACGCCCCGATGATGCGGCCTGAATGGTCGCGGATTGGCAGGGCCGCGAGCGAAACATAGACGGGCTGGCCGTCCTTTCGAATCCGGAGCGTTTCGACGTCTTCGACGCGTTCTCCGCGGAAGACGCGATCCATCAGGGTTCTGAGCTCGTCGCGACGATCGGGCGGAACGATGTTCGACGTATCGGCTCCAAGCATCTCATCTGCGGTAAACCCGTAGAGCCGTTCGGCGCCCTCGTTCCAACAAAAGACAGTACCGTCGATCCATCGACCGACGATCGCGTAGTCGTACGACTGGACGATCGACGCAAGAAGGCCGCGAACTTCATCGTCGCTGAGCGAACTCTGATGAATGGAGGCGGGGGTTGAACTTGATCGAGCCCTGCGCCACAAGCGCGCGGGCCAGCGAGAATTGGAAGATTGGTTGGAGTGAGTACCGGGCACTCCGCGACTCCTTCGGTCCGTCTCTGCGCTGTTCGCGGGCCGATCTGCTCCATTGTATGCCACTATCAGGCAAACGCCCGGTGGATTCGTTCAGCGCGAAGGCCAGCCCGGAGCATTCCCGGGCGATGCGAGACATTCAGATCGACGGCCTATTTCACCCGAGTTTCTTTGTACACGAATCGGCGAATGGGATCGCGGATCGAATCTGGCAGATCGGCATCGATCGCAGCCCGGAGTTCCTGCAACGCCTCCGCCTCTCGCTGTGCGCACTCGGCGGCGATGGCGTTCATGTCTCCCAATGCGGACTTGATCTTGATCCATGCCCGCTGAAGTGTGCCCGCAGCATTGGCGGCATAACCATCGACGTCGTCTGGAATCGGCGCGGCATTGAGGAGCTCGGTTTCCAATCGTGCCCAATTCATTGCCCGGCGTAGAAATTGCCGGCGCAGCTCCCCAGATTCAGCAACCTCGGCGGCAGTGCGGAGCAATCCCTCGCACGCTCGGCATATTCCCGCGAGCTTGTCAGACGGATGCCGCGATTGCGCATGTGTTTCGTTCATGACGTTCTCGTCGTTCGACCCGCAGTTGAGATGTGCCGAAAGCATTTCGACTGATGCGCGCCGCGACATGGTGGATATTCGCGGATGCGTCGAGACATCTCCCGCTATCGCTTTATCGTAGAAAAAGATTGACATTAACCCTATTGGGAAGAATCCTAGTCCGGCTAAGGGTGTTCATCGCCGCTGGGCCAAACGTGTTTGGTGGTGCACATCCGCGTCGCCGGATCGCGGCCTAACCGCACGTTCGCCTGCCGCGGACGAAGTTCCTTAGAGGAATGGGACTTATCCTAATAGTCGAGGCGGCCGCGCGCGAGTTACATTCCAATACGATGAGATTGGCGAGATCGCTGCAGACCCACAAGATCGTGGCTGCATCACGAAGGAATGGCTCGCCAGCGGGAATATGTAAGCTGATGTGTGAGAAATGGAGGCGACCGATGTACGCACTATCGCGACGCGTTGATCGTTCCGATTCCGGTTCTTTGACATTCACCGATGCCGTGGTGAGCGCACCTCAGGTGGGTGCAGACTCAGACACTCGTCGGTTTCGCCGGCGAGTCGCAACGAAGTTGTCGAATTCTCGGGCAACTGCGGGGTGGTTCCATCCACCGCCGTACATCATGAATGCGGAATTCCTGCTTCCGACGACCAAGCAAGACCTGTTTGGGGACTGGGTCGAACCGAGGAAGAGCGAGACTCGGTTGGCCTTCGATGAAGAGACGCATCGATTCAAGCAGCTTCATTTTTCGGCGTACACGCTGAGTTGCCTGTATCGACGGGCGATCAAATCGCAGCGTCCGAACACACAGGTCGAGTATGCAGTCTGGTCGCGTCGATATCACGCATTGCGGCAGCGGCTGGTCGATGCAAATCTTGGGCTGGTGTTCGATGCATTGCGACGCCATCGGCATCGAATCATGGATCACGACGAAGCCCACAGCGAGGGATTGCTGGCATTGCTTCGGGCGGTCGATACGTTCGACCCATGGCGCGGTTTCCGCTTCAGCACTTACGCTTGCAATACGATCTCGCGGGCCCTCGGTCGCATGAACTTCCGTGATGCGAGACGACGGGCGACGTTTACGGTCGCGTTCGATCCGGAGATCGACGGGCTGGCCAGCGCGCACACACCCGCGGACGATAGCGAATTACTGCTGATCGAGCGCCTGAGAGCGATTATGAGGGAGAACGGGGCGAATCTCTCGGCCGTCGAGCGCGACGTGCTGCAGAAGCGATTTCCTCGAGTTGACGCGAGCGAAGCCCAGACTTTTCGACTTATTGCGTCTGACATGCGCATCAGCAAGGAGCGTGTGCGGCAGATTCAGCGAACAGCGCTGGTGAAGTTGCGGCGCGCCATGGACCGGCAACGGGCGTCGTAATCGGAGTTGACTTTCCCGGCGATTCGAGCGGCTCGTGCGGTGAGCCAACGACTCCCGCACTGCCGCTCGATCGATGAGGCACTACGGAAGGAGTTGAAACCGTGTTGTGGACCATTGCACTGATTCTGATCGTGATGTGGGCGCTGGGGATGGTGACGTCGTACACGTTGAGTGGATTCATCCATCTGCTGCTCATTTTGGCGATCATTTCGGTCCTGATTCAAGTGATCCAGGGTCGTCGCCCTGGATGATTGGGGGCGGGGTTCACCGCCCCTGTGCCGGAGCACCCTAGAAGACCAAGGAGGAACGATCATGGTTACGAAGAATCGGCGGATGCGACATTCGACGGGTGGAAACCAACATGCTGTCGCGGAACTGCGAGGACATGCGGAGGCGGTCGGTCGGGATGTGCAGGAACTTGCGGCGGCGGCTGGGCAGGTTGCGCGAAAGCAACTCGATCCGCTGGCCGAGTACGTACAGACCCAGCCGGTGAAGTCGTTGCTCATGGCAGCGGGCATCGGCGCGCTGATCGGAATTATCTTCGGCCGGCGATGAGGAGTACGGACATGGCGTCGGGAAAGCCACCGGTCCGTGCGGGCCCCAATGGTTCGACGGCGGCTCAACGAACCGAACACGACAATCAGTCGGACCCGCTGCAGCTGCTCGCGGCGAGCGTCTCGGCATTGCGCCACGAAGTCGGCAATCTTGCGGCGGCGCGAATAGATCAATTTCGGCTGGTGATTCGCGACCATGTTTTCGGGCTGGTGGCGAAGGGGTCTGGGTTGATCCTTGGGCTCGTCATCCTGGCGGCGGCCGTAATGCTCGTCATGGTCGGCGCGGCGCTCGGGTTATCCGAGGCGTGCGGCGGTCGCCTGTGGCTGGGCTGTGTGCTGTCAGGTGGGATTTTCCTTGTCTCGACTTCGTCGGTCGTGCTCTTAATCGAGCGAAGCGTGCGGATTCGCGAGTATCGGCGAATGGAGCAGAAGTATGCACGATCCGAAAGTCACGAAGCCGCGACGGCCGGGTCCGTCGCTTCTGATTCCGACGAGTGATTCGGATCTGGCTGCGCAAGAGGCGTGCCGAGCGGCGCTCGGGGCTCGCGACGCGCTACGTGACGTGCAGCGCTCGCTGGCCGACGTGGTCAATCCGCTGCGAATGGTGCGGCATCATCCCATCGGGACGGTGTTGTCGGTCGGTGCCATTGCCGCGGTGGGCACTGCCGGCGTCCGCACCCAATGCGGAAGAGCACGAGCGAAGTCCGCGATCTCGGGAGGGGCGCGGTGGCTGCGGCGCGCGGCCACGGGTGCGATCTTCAACACGATTCTGAGCAGGATCCTGCGACCGACCAGCGGGGAGTGCGAAAGCTCCGAATATGGCGGTGGACCCGACACCTGAGTGAGCGACGGAAGACCGTTATGGAATCGACATTACAAGAACGTCCCCGGCATGCGCAGGTCATCCTAGCGGCTGTCGCCGTGTTCGCGGTGCTGTATTGGGCCCGCGATCTGTTGATCCCAATCGCGTTGGCGATTTTTCTGGCGTTTCTTCTTGCACCGCTTGTTCGTAGCGTTCAAGGATGGGGACTGCCGCGGATTCCAGGCGTGCTGGTGGTTGTGACGCTCGCTTGCACATTCCTCGGTGTCGGCGGGTGGTTTGTCGCTTCGCGGGCGATTGGGCTCGCGGGCGAATTGCCGAAGTATCGAGAGAATATTGAAGTCAAAGCACGGGCTCTACGGGAGTCAGTCGGAGGCAGGTTGCGACCGGTCTCCCAGGTCATCGATGCGGTTACCGGTGAGCCGCAATCGGTCGCCCGTTCGCACGTCGTTGGCCCGCCCAGCTCCAACTCCGATTTGGCAGAAGAAGAGTCGCAACGCGCGGCGCACGTTGAGCCCATCGCACTGATTCGAACGGGGCTCGTGCCGCTGCTTCATCCGTTCGGCGTTGTAGGGCTTGCGGCCGTCTATGTCGTGTTCTTCCTGATCTTTCGCGAGGACCTGCGGGATCGCGTGATTCGGGTGTGTGGCGACGTGCACATCGATCTTACGACGGCGGCGCTCTCTGACGCAGGGACGCGCGTCAGTCGATATTTCGGAGGGATGGTCCTCGCCAACGGACTGCACGGGGCCGCAGTGGCAATCGGACTGATGTTGCTGGGAATCCCCAACGCGGTCGTCTTCGGCGTCGTGGCGGCGCTGCTTCGATTTGTTCCGTTCCTCGGGCCGATCATCGCGGCCATCTTGCCGACGACGCTTGCCCTGGCGTTGTCGGACGGATGGACGACACCCGTCCTGGTCGTCGCCCTATTTGTCGTCGTCGACCTATTGAGTGCCAACATGCTCGAGCCGTGGCTCTACGGAGCTCGCACGGGCGCTTCACCCACGGCGATCATTCTTTCGACGGTCGTTTGGACGTGGCTCTGGGGCGCGATCGGCTTGATTTTGGCGACCCCCATCACGGTTTGTCTCGTGGTGTTGGGCAAGTACGTCGCGCCGTTTCAGGTCTTCTACGTCTTGCTCGGAGACGAGCCGGTCCTCGAACCGCACGCACGGTTCTACCAGCGGCTGCTCGCGGTCGATAAGCGGGAGGCGAGCCAGATCGTGCGATCGGCGGCACGGGACCTGGCTCCGGAGAAAGTACTGTCGGAAGTGGTTGTGCCGGCGCTAGCGTTGATGGCTGCTGGCGATGCGAATGGATCGCAAAATGCTGGTCGCGAACAGGCTGCGAGCGAGGTGGTCAACGAGTTGCTAGAAGAGCTTCATCCGGTGCCCGAGGTCCATACGTCAACGGGAGTCACAACCGGGCAATCGACCTTGGTCATCCCGGTGCATGGATCTCTTGACGAAATCGGCGGGAGAATTCTTGCGCGAATCTTTGAGTCGCACGGGGGCGCTGTGCGGGTGGCGTCGCCCCACATGCTCATCGCCGAGTTGCTCGAGGGCATCGCTGCGGTGCCCCCACGGACGATTTGCCTGGTGAGCGTCAACGCAGCCGACGTCGGGCGCGCGGAATTACTGTGTCGCCGGCTGAGCGATGCCGGGATTGAGTCTAGCGTCATCGTTGGCATTTGGGACGCAACGGCGGACCTCGATCGTGTGAAGCGCCGGCTGAGTCGATTCTCGGGAGTCAACGTCTTTGCGACAATGGCCGCGACACTTCAAGCGCTCGAGGCGTTCGCACCGCCACGACGACTCGAATTCAGCACTTCAGCTGATGGCACTGCCGCTCCGGCCGTCCCTGCGATTTCGCCGGGATAAACGGGGTTCCCCCTGCGACGAATCCTGATTGAACTAGGGCGGCACCTGATGGTCCGAGGGCGGCAGGCGATCTATGAATTCACTGGTTCGATCGGAGTGTGATTGTGCGATTCGCGAAGATTCCAAGACACGCGGCGGGCTGTCGACATTCAATGAGATCGGGTCGGGAGTTGCGCTTTGACGGCATCCCTCCCCGTTGGAGTGCTGCGACCTCACCCGACTTTTGTGCCCATCACCAAGTGTCGTCGGCAGTCCGCCGCTCTTGTTCCATGTGAGGACATGCAGAGGAGATCGCCATGAAAGTAAGCCAGAACCATGCCGGGACCGAGACGGCGACCGTTCCTGATCTCGTGGCGGTTGAGTTCATCTGTTCCGGTTGTGGCAAGACCCTGCCGCTTGTGGCACCAGAAGAAAGGCCGGAATGCGCGAAGGAGGCGGCGATGAAGCTTGGGTGGACCTTTGAAAAGGACGAAGTGACTCACGGCCTCGAGGCGTTTTGTTCGGACTGTTCGGGGGATCGGCAACGGCTGAGCAACGAAGGTGGGAGCGGGCAGGCGCAGGCTACGGATTCCCCTGGGGAGAGCCGGACATTCTCGCGGCCGTGTCCGGATTGAGGCATTCGTCGACCTGGCGACGGAGCCGTGCGATGCACGACTGGGCGGTTTCGAGATGTCCGGCTTGCGCGAATTGCTCGAGGTCCGTGGCAATCTCGTCAATCGAACTTGCGGCGGGCCGGGTAGCCGTTTCCTGAAGGCCTTGGGCGATGCGAGCAATCAGGTCGGTATCGCCCGCGGCGAGTGTCTGTTCGATCACTGCCAGATCGCGCTGGACCTGTTCGACGACGGGCTCCAAGCCGCCGACATTTGCTGGAGATTGGACGATCTCGTCCGCTACTCCAGTGGCCAGCGATTCTGGGTCTCCAACGACTTCGGTACAGGCCCCGAGCCAATGGACGATTGAACACTTCTCGTCGTAGTACGGTAGTGCGCGGCAGTGAAACCAGCGATACTCGCCGTCGCGCTGGCGAAGACGGCAATCGAGTTGAAATGGATTGCCGGTGCGAACCGCGCGAGTCCAGTGTTCGAGAAACCCCAGAATATCATCTGCATGGATGGCTCGCTGCCATCCGAAGAACTCATTTGTCGAATGCTCAAGACCGGTGAAGGAAAACCACCGCTCATTGAAGCCGTCAATTCGACCGTCTGCCCGGGCGGTGAAGGTGATGGGCGGTTCGCCGGACGAACCGAGGAATGCAGCGAAGTCGGCATTCACCGCGTCAGAGAAAACAGGGCTGGCTCGTCGTCGCGAGGCGGAAGGTCGGATGGATGTCCGTCGTAGCGAGGGCATGGCTCTTTTGTCGTAGCTATCGGGTCCGAAGTTTAGCTTACGATTCGATCTGCTGCGGGGCGAGGCCCGGCGGGCATCGGTTATCAAGGTTTTTGGGGGCTGCAGACCGCTGTGGCCGCGGGAAAAGCCCGATCGTGCGTCCGGGGGTGCCGGTTTGACGAGGCACGGCCGAACGGGCACGGGTCTGAGACCTAGCGGGTTGCGGCGACTGCGCGGCCGGCAGCGAGTCGAGCGCTGAGACGCTCCAGCGCTTCGCGGCGCTTCTGCAGCTCCGCACGGTATTGGCGCGAGTCGGTGTGGTGGATTTCGGGGCCCGACTCGCGGATGGCGTGCGCGACGAGCTCCGTGACGATTTCCAATTCGTGCTGGTTCAGTTCGAGATGCATTGAACACCTCCGGGCCTGGGTATGGTCGGCGTGGGGCCGACGCCACAGAAAGCTCGACCCAACATATTCTAGGCGCGCGAGAATGGGCTGGCGGGCGCCAATCGCGGCCTTGCGGTCGTGGGGCGAGTGCGACGAACATGCGCCGCGATGACGGCACAGTGCGAGACGAGTGAGATTGCAAGAACGGACGGGGCGCGCCCCAATGCAGCTTCGGGGCGATTGGGAGACGTGGTTGCTGCTGGAGTATTGATTGCTGCGTCCGTCACCGTGTTTGGGTGGAGGGCCGGGTCGCTAGGGCTGCACAGCGACGACGCGGCGCTGCTGGTGGGGCTTGGTGACGAGAGCTTCTCCGGCGCGATGCAGGCGATGCGGGGCTACCTCCCGGGGCGGCCATTGCACATCGTGTGGGCGTGGCTGATCCTGCAGGCAGCGGGGAACCCATCGGAATATCTCGGGCGAATGCACATCGTGCAATCGCTGTTGGACAGTGCGGCGGTGGGATTGTTTTTCCTGTTGCTGCGGGCCGTTCGGATACCGCGATTGTGGGCATTTGTTGCGGCGCTGGTGTTCGCGTTCTATCCAAATCATTGTGAGACTCACTTCTGGCTAACCGCCGCGCCGCAGAACATCGCGTGCGTCATCTTTGTGTTGTTGCATTCGCTTACGGTAGCGATGTCGATTCGGGCGGCGGCGCGGCGTGAGTGGCGGCGTGCGACGGCGTGCTGCGCAGCGGGGTGGGCCGTGTTCACACTCGGCGTGTTCACGTATGAGCAGGGGTTGGTTTGGATGATGCTGCTGGGGGCCGTTCAAACTGTCCTCCTCGCATGGATGGGGCGGGGAAAGAGTCGCATTGGATACTTGATTTTGCCGGGGCAGACGGTGTCGGTGTTTGGATTGCTGTGGTTGAAGACCGATGGTTTTCGGGCGATGGAGTCGGGGCCGACGATGCGGTTCGTTTCGGCCGAGCATCTTTCGGCGCGTTATGCCGAGGCAATGCGGTTCAGCTTCTCTCCATTTCGGTACTTGCATGCGTCGTTCAATCTGGCCGGAGATTGGATGCGGCTGGCGGTGCAGCCGGGCATGGTTGCGGTGGTCGTGCTGCTGGTGATTGTCTGCGTGTTCCTGATTCGGCGTGCGGATGTGGGGGCGGGAGCAGCGCAGCCGGAGTGGTACTTCTTTGCACTGCTCGTGCTGGCGGGCGGGCTGTTTTTTTCGGGATATCTGCCAGCGTGCATGTGGTTCATTTCTCCGCGACACAACTATCTGCCGACCGTGGCGGTCTGCGCCGCGGGGGCTTGCGGAGCAGCGCTGATCGATCGGAGTGTCGCGCGGCTGCTGCCGCTGGCGGCGAATCGATACGTGGTGCGGCCGGTGATTGTGGGGCTGGGGCTTGTGATCGCGGCTGCGGGGGTTGCGGTGGCGGGAGAGGAGTCGGCGAACTGGGCGGCGTCGTATCAACTGCGTCGGGCGTTCTACGCGGAGATGCTGGCGGGCAGCGATCTGACGAAGGCCAAGGCCGTGGTGCTCGAAGGTTTTCCGGCGTTTCATCGCGGCGTTCCATGTTTTGCGAATGAGTCGATCCTGGCGGTGAGGTATGAGTCGGGGCGACGCGTGAACGTGGACTGGGTGTCGGAGTCGTCGATCGATGTTGAGGCGGGGCGGTACCTCAACGTACGGGCGGACCGGTGGGGGCCGGAGGGGATCAAGTTTGTTCCGGCGAGGCGGTCGGTGAAGTTTGTCTGCACGGGTGTCGAGGGCGAACCGCCACGCGTGAAGTTCGATGAGTCGCGGGGGGTTGCGGCGACGAACGGGATGTACCGGATCGACTTGGCCTCGATGGAGGGAGTTGCGGCTGCGGGGGGGAAGGCGATCGGGGTTGAGTCGGCGGAGTTTGACGCGCGGGGCGAGTTGCGGATTCGGGGCTGGATCGATCGGCGACAGCTTCGGATTCCGGCAGAGGGGAGCGCGGCGCTGCTTCTGTGGAGATTCGATGAGGCGACCGGGCGGTGGGAACCGCATACGTCGGGTGAGGCGGTGAAGCTGCTGATGCCGATCCACCTGGGGAGCGAGGACGAGCCGGCACCGGTAACGCCTGGAGATGTATTGCAGTTTGAGTGTGCGGTTTTTGGGGCGCGGCCGGCCAATCGATACAGACTGGCGGTGCGTGGTTTCGACATGGCGGGCGGGACGGGTGGCGGGGAGGTTGAGTTTGGGGTCGAGGCGCCAGCCCGTGGGGAATGAGAACGGGAAGGCAGCGTTTGAAAAGGGGCGATTCGCGAAAGTTAGAATGGTGAGAATTTGCGAATTCATTGGGGTTTTGGGACGTCTTTGCGCGGGACAGGGACGCGGCGACTGCAGATCGACGGCGCGTGTAAGCAGGCAATTGCTTGGGGCTCATGTCGACGTCTCCCTTTGCTTTTTTGATGGGATTAGACGGGATTTGATGGGACGATGATCGCTTCCGCGCGGAGACTCGCCGGCGGCGGCGGGTTTGACGGCGGTATTTGGCGTCACTTGGCGGTGCATCGCAGATTACCTCGGCGGCATGAACGGACTGAGGCCGTTCAGCGCGCGAACTCTCCGGCTCGGCTCGGGCGCTGCGTGCGCGCAGCGTGGCCGAGCGGCTTGGTTAACGGATTCGGTGCGAGTGCAGCGTGACCCGCGATGTCTCTGAGCTAAAGGTCTGCCGGCGTTCCGAAGCGCTGCGCTGAGAGCTGGGCGGCAGAAACGGCGAGGTGCGTTGAACGGGGCCAGGGACAGATCGGGGCAACGAGGGCGGAACGCACGGGGAAAGCAAGTTTGCCCACGGCTCACAAGCGTCGATTGTCCCGGGCACGCGGCGATCGGTCGGCAGCAGTTTTGAAAGTCCCTGAAGAATCGTCGTGGTTCAAGGGCCGGATGTGAGGAGGCAGGCGACGAAGCCGGGGACGTCGGCGGGTTCGACGGCGCCGTTGTTGTTGGTGTCGGCGGTGGCGATGAGGCAGGTGGGGAACAGGGTTGGGTACTGGGCGGGATTCAAGAGGGCGAGGGTGAAGATCTGGACGTCGCGGCCGTCGATTTTGTCGTCGCAGTTGAGGTCGCAGCGGAGGCGGAAGTAGATCGAGAGCTCACGCGAGTTGGCGTCGGCGAAGGTGAGGGAGACGCTGACGGTATTGTTCAACAGCGTAAACTCTCGCGAGATGGCGTCGGACACGGTCAGCGTCGGGGGCGTGGAGAGGTCGTTCAAGATCGTGAATTCGCGCGAGATGGAATCGATGGAGTTGACGTTGTTCGAAGTCGGGTCTTCGACGAATACGGTGAACTCGCGCGAGATCGAGTCGGAGAACGAGAGCGAGGCCGCGGTCAGGTCGTTCTGGACGGTGAACTCGCGCGAGATTGCGTCGCCGAAGAGTTCGCCGGGATGGATGATGGTCGCTGCGGCCGCGCATGCCGCGAGGAGCCATCGAATCGCGTTGTTCGACATCGGGGTTTCTCCGGTCAGGACGAAATCAGCTTCACGGGGCTGCGGCGCGGACCTGGATCGCCGAGATACCGTTTGGCAGCGTGAGATTCGCCGTCCAGATTGAGGCGGCTTCGGTGCCACTCAGGAATGTGGCCGGAGTGAGGGTCTGGGCTCCCGACTTGCGGACGAGGCGGACCTGCATCGTCCAGTTCAGCGGGACGTTTTCGGCGTCGATCTGAAGCGTCACGGGGTTCGGATTGGAGAACGCGAGGTCGGTGTTTGGGAAGAGCAGGCCGGCGCGCGGGTCGGCCGGGATGGCTTGGCCGCCGAGGAGCGTTGTGCGAATTCGCGGGGTGTTTGTTGGGGGCCAAACAGGATTGGGGAGGCCGGAGGCCAGGGGTGGGCTCGACGTGGCGATCAGGTTCAGCAGGTTGTTTGCTTCGACACGGATGCGGCCAACGCCGCCGTTGTTTCCTCCGGAGATGTTGCCGCCCGTCGCGCTGAACGAGCATGTTCCATTGATTACATCGGCGACCAAGCGGATCGCGCCGCCACTTCCGCCGCCGCCTTCGGCGCCGTTCGAACCAAAATTACCACTACGAGCTTGAATTGCTCCATTGCAGCTTAGCGTGGAATTGACCGCGATCAGGATTGCGCCGCCTCCACCACCGCCGCCGGAGTTGCTAAGGCCACCGTGACCACCGGATCCGCCGATCAATGGGATTATTTCCTGGTTGCCGTAGCTCATGCCTCCAATCGAACCTCCCGTGCCGGTGGAACCGAAACCACCGCCTCCACCGTCACTTCCGCCCGTTCCTTGGCCGCCGCCTGGACCGCAACCAGCCGACGCCGCGTTATTTAATCCGCCGCTACCAACCTGAAGTCGGCCGCCGCGGAAGCCACCTGGGCCGGGTTCCGCAAAGTTGTTGGGATCCGAGGTACCGACCGTTCCGTCGAGACCAATGCTTCCAGCGATAACTGCTGTGCCTTGGACGAGCCAGACGACTGGGGCGCGGGAGGGATGGTTGATGAACGTCACCTGACGGCCGGAGGCGATGTTGATTGAGCTGTATTTGAAGACGACGGCCCATTTGTCGGGGTCGTAGACGCCTTTGCCGGGTTGGGGGGCGGGGGTGTCCCAGGCGGCGGTTGGGGCTTGGGAGAGGTCGATTACCAGGTTTGCGGTGGTGACGTTGAGTGGGCCGTCGGAGCCGTCGGAGCCGACGTTGATGTCGGCACGGGCTGTGGCGGATGCGGCGAACAACAGGGCCGCAGTGACGATTCGGTTCACAGGGTGCTCCTTTCGGTTGTGGGCGAGCGGGCTTTGCGCAGCAGGGCTCGCCATTCGGTGAATTGGTTGAGGAACGATTGACGCCGGTTCTCGGGGAGGGAGGCGGCGATCTGGTCGATCGTGGCGAGGGTGCGTGTGAGGAGGTCGATGGCCTGCCGACTGGCTTGGGCGCGCTGTGATGCGATGCCCTCACCCCGGCCCTCTCCCGTGGGAGAGGGGGATGGACCGCTTGCTGGCGCGCGCGGCTCGTTTGCGTCGGCGTACGCCAACAGGGCGGCGGCTTGCAGGAGGTCGAGTTCGAGCAGCGGCAGGCCGGTGATGGCCTGCTTGTCGTTGCCGGGGTCAAGCGCACACGATTTCGGGCCGGCGCTTGCTTCTGCCGTGGCGACGAACTGGAGAGCTACATCGGGCCGGCGCTGGAGGAGCGCGACGCGCGCGAGTTCGACGAAGAGCGCGAAATCCGTTCGCTCCTCGTCATGGCAGGCCGAGTGTGCGATTTTCGTCGCCTGGCCGAGGAGCAGGCGCGCGTCGTCGAAACGACCTTCAAGGCGGAGCAGCCGGGCGGTGCGGACAAGGTGGGCGCGGAGTTTCTGGACGATCGAGGCATTTGGTCGGAAGCCAGCGAATTCGCGGGTGAGATTCGCGGCTTCTTCCACCGTGTATCCGTTAGCGGGAAGTTGAAATTCCGGAGGGCAGCGGCTGAACGCGTCGTAAGCCGATGCGTCGGCTGCGATTGACGTGCCGACGGCCGCAGCGATTGCCGCGAAATACTCGCGCAGGATCGCCTCGGCACGATGATGCTGCTCCCAAGCGGCGGGGATGTCATTCTGGAGGAGCGCGAGGTAGCTCTTCTGCCAGAGGAGCGGCGGCAGGATGTGGGCGCGGGCCATGATCCGTTCTGCCTCGAGATGATCCGGTCGCACGCCGGCGGGCTGGCGCCGAGCCTCGGTCTCGCGCAGGCGGATGGACTCTTCGAACGCATTACCGGCCGCGGCGTAGTCCCCTGCCGCAGCGCAGACTGCGCCGATGTCGTTCATGCAGATCCAGGGCCAACTTCCGAGAACTCTGCCCGTCGGGTTGTTGGCGGTTGCGTAGGACGAGGCCGCCTGCGCTGAGCGGAGGGCTTCGTCGTAACGACCAATGCGGCGCAGATCGCGATAGATGGAGGCCCAGAGCTGCATCAATTCGTCTTTGCTGATCCGTGTCGAATCGTCTTGGACCGGCGTCTCGCTGAGGTTCGAGGGATTGGCGGCGATGCGGGTCTTCCAGTCGTCAAGCGTCTGTTGCCGTGTCCGACATTCGCTTTCAATCGCGACGACATTGATGCCTACGCTATTCACGTCATACGGAGTCAGAAGCAGATCGGGGCCGACGGCGTTGACCGGGTCGGCGAAGGCAACCTGGTCGCGGCCGGGTTCGCGGAAAAAAAACGCCCAGAGCAGAAGGCATGCGGCGGCGAGGAGTGTGCCGAGGATTACGTAGCGGCGGATGTTCGGACGTGTAAAGACCCCCCTTGCTGTCCCCTCGGTACGGGGAATCAAGACCCCCCTCGGTCCCCCCTTGGTAAGGGGGGATGACTGCAAAGCACCTGATGGAACGGGAACGGTGTAACCGTTGGGAATCCGCGAGACGGATTTCCAGTGTGCGATGAGTGTGTCGGGGCGGGCGTGGTTGGCGCGGGGGTCGGGGTCGAAGTGGCGGGCGAGGAGGCCGTGGATGGCCCACTGGCGAGGGTCGAATTCGTCCGGCGGGGGGAGGCGGTCGTCGTGGCCGTTGCGGGTGTCAGCCATTGGCGGACTCCGCGTGGAGTTTGCCGAGGATGCAGTCGCGAAGTTGTGCGCGGGCGCGCTGGAGTCGCTTCTTGACGGCTTCGATCGTGCGGTCGAGGGCGGCGGCGATCTGGTTGCAGGTTTGCTGCGTGTGGTAGGCGCGGCGGACGATGTCGTGGTCGTCCGGCGCGAGTGCGCTCAGGCAGTCATGCAGTGCGGCGAAGGTGTCGTTGACGGAGTCGCCGCGGCCGGGGATGAGGCGCGAGAACTCGGTGGAGATGGCGTCGAGCTGGTATGGTTCCAGAGGGCGCGTGCGGCGGCCAGCTGCTGAGCGATAGTGGTCGAGAATCTTGTGGTGGGCGATGCCGCGGAGCCAGCCGGCGAAGGGAAGGCGGCGGTCGTACGCGGCGAGGTCCTGCCAGGCGGCGATGATGGTTTCCTGGATGACGTCGTCGGCGGAAGCGGCGTCGAGACCGGAGGCGCGGACGAAGGCCGTGAGGGCGAACTCGTGTTCACGGATGAGGACTTCGAAGACCGCTTCGCCGGTGGGTTGCGAGTGCATTGAGACAGGTCCTTCCCGAAGCATATTCGCAACGGGCGGCAAGTTGGGGACGGGAAACATAACGAAATTAGAGATTCGGGGGTCCGTGGGGTCGTTTCCGGTGCTCGATGGGGGCGGCGGCGGCTTGACGCGGGCGTCGGGCGGGGTTGACGGGGTGTTAGGCGGGTGCTAAAAAATGCGGTGCAACGCGGGTGTAGCTCAGTGGTAGAGCGTCACGTTGCCAACGTGAATGTCGTGGGTTCAAGTCCCATCACCCGCTTAAGAGTCCCGTTGATGCGGCTGTGAAGGCGGTCGGACCGCCGGAATGGCCGGGAGTCAGGGTTCGCATACCTAAGGCGTCTGTCGCGGCGGGTCGTTGCCAGGAGGGCGGCGATCTGGCGGCGGCGGGTCGCATCTCCTGCATCATCGGCGGAATCAAGACAGTTGGGATTGAGACAGGCAGCCGTGCTGTCGTTTGGAGGCGGTGTCGTGGCGAAGAAGAAGCAGAGCAAGGCGGAGTCGGAAGAGACGGAGGCGGCCGGGACGGCCGTGGCGACGAAGAAGCGCGGCAAGAAGGGGGACGAGGCGAAGGACGCGGCCGAGGAAGCTGCACGCGAAGTCGAGGCGGAAGAGACGGAGGGGGCGGCCGAGGGCGAAGACGCTGCGCCGGTCGATATCAAGGAAGAGCTGAAGAAGGTGCTTGGGGTCGAGGTCGAGGATGCGGGGACGCTGCGGAAGCGGCTGACGATCACGATTCCGGCCGAGACGATCAAGGAGGAGCGGGACAAGCAGTACAGCGACCTGATCCGCGAGGCGGTGATTCCGGGTTTTCGGCGCGGGCGGGCTCCGCGGCGACTGGTGGAGAAGCGGTTCGCGAGCGAGGTGGGGGACCAGGTGCAGACGAAGCTGGTGACGAACGCCTATATGGCGGCGACGGAGATGAAGGAGCTGAAGGTCCTCGGCGATCCGCAGTTCTGGATGAAGGACAAGGATGGCGAGGAGAAGCTGGTCGATGTCGAGACGGCGCTGAAGAAGATGAAGCTGCCGGACGAGGGGGCGCTGACGTACCGGGCGGAGCTGGAGATCTGGCCGCAGTTTGAGCTGCCGGAGTTGAAGAAGATCAAGGTGAAGCGGCCGAAGGTGAAGATCACGCCGGAGGATGTGAACAAGCAGCTCGACCGGCTGCGGTCGATGCGCGGGACGTGGGAGCCGGTGGAGAAGGGCAAGGCGGAGAAGGACGACGTTCTGATCTGCGATGTGCGGATGACGGTGGAT
Organism: uncultured Planctomycetaceae bacterium; assembly: GCA_964549445.1. Lineage (GTDB taxonomy): Bacteria > Planctomycetota > Phycisphaerae > UBA1845 > UTPLA1 > SpSt-539. The sequence continues at coordinate 23,800 of CAZJVS010000034.1, read as the reverse complement.
GGGGCGGAGATCAAGAAAGAGGAGAACGTTCGGCTTGCGGCGCGGGCGCAGCGGGTGGAAGGCGTGACGCTGGAGAAGCTGGGCGAGGTGCTTGTCGGGGCGAAGCCGGGCGACCACAAGAAGATCGAGGGGACGATTCCGGACGACTATGAGAAGGCGGAGCTGCGCGGGAAGACGGCGAAGTTTGAGATTACGGTGCACGAGCTGAAGCGATTTGCGCTTCCGCCGGTGGATGCGACGTTTTTGCAGTCGGTCGGGTTTGAGTCCGAGAAGGAACTGAAGGAGTACCTGAAGGGGCAGATGGAGAAGGAACTCGACGCGACAGTAAAGCGCGGGATGCACAGCCAGGTCCAGAAGTATCTTCTTGAGAAGACGAAGATCGACTTGCCGGAGGGGCTGAGCCGTCGACACGTGGATCGGGCGATTATCCGAAAGATCGTGGAGCTGCGGCGGGACGGCGTGCCGCAGGAAGAGATCGAGAAACACGCGGACGAGTTGAGGACCGGGGCGACGCAGCAGGCGATCGATGGGCTGAAATTGCACTTCCTGTTTGATGACATCGCGGAGAAGCTGGGCGTGGAGGTGACCGAGGAGGAGGTCAACGGTCAGATCGCAGCGATTGCGCGGCGCTATAATCGCCGGTTCGATCGCGTGCGGGATGAACTGGCGCAGAGTGACGGGCTGACGGCGCTGTATCTTGAAATCCGCGACGACAAGTGTCTGGACAAGCTGCTGGAAGATGCCGAGATAGAAGAGACGAAGGGTCCGGCCGAATCGGTGTCGGACGTGGTGGAATCGACGTAGGTCCGCTCCGGCGCAGAGCCGGGGCCAATCGATGATGGGATTGATGATGGACGGCCATCCGTTCGAACTTATTCGCAGCCGGGCGCAAATGCCGCCGCCGCAGCGTTATCGGGAGATGTCGATCGAGGACATGCTTCTCGAGAATCGGATCATTTTCCTGGCCGGCCCGATCAACGAGCGGACGGCGAGCGTGGTGATCATGCGGTTGCTGTATTTGCACAGCATCAAGAAGGATCAGGACATTCACCTGTATATCAACTGTCCGGGCGGGCTGGTGGACCAGACGCTGGCGATCTATGACACGATGCGCTTTCTGACGTGCGACATCGCGACGTATTCGATCGGGCAGGCGGCGAGCGGCGGGGCGGTCGTGCTGGCGGCGGGATCGCGGGGGAAGCGGTACGCGCTGCCGAACAGCAAGATCATGCTTCACCAGCCGTGGGGCGGGATCACCGGCCAGGCGGAGGATATCAAGATCCAGGCGGAAGAAATTCTGCGGGACAAGCGGAAGTTGAACGAGATTCTCGCGAAGCACACGGGGCAGGCGGTCGAGAAGATCGAGGCGGAGACGGAGCGCGACCGGTACATGGACGCGGCGACGGCGAAGCAGTGGGGGATCGTGGATGCGATCCTCGAAGAGGCGCCGCGCGGGAAAGAGGCGAAGGCGTAGGACGGATCGCAAAGGGCTGAGAGCAACCCATGGTGCAGAACAACCTGATTCCGATCGTGATCGAGAAAACGGGCCGCGGCGAGCGGGCGTACGATATTTATTCGCGGCTGCTGCGGGACCGAGTGGTGTTCTGCACTGGCGCGATCGACGACGAGATGGCGAATACGATCGTGGCGCAGTTGCTGTTTCTGTCGAACGAGGACAGCAACGCGGACATCAACTTCTACATCAACTCGCCGGGCGGAAGCGTCTCGGCGGGGCTGGCGATCTACGACACGATGCAGTTCCTGCGATGCGACGTGGCGACGTTCGGGGTCGGCATGTCGGCGAGCATGGGCGCGATACTGCTGGCGGGCGGGGCGAAGAATAAGCGATACGTGCTGCCGAACTCGCGCGTGCTGCTGCATCAGCCGCTGATCGGCGGATTGATGCAGGGGACGGCGACGGATCTCTCGATCGAGGCGAAGGAGATCATCCGGCTGCGGTCGATTCTTTACGGCATTCTGGCGAAGCACACGGGCCAGAAGATGGACAAGATCGAGAAGGACTGCGACCGGAACCTGTGGCTCGATCCGGGCGAGGCGATGGAGTACGGGTTGATCGACAAGATTCTCGAGCGAATGCCCGAGCACCCGGTGCGAAAGTCCGAGCCGCTTTCCGACGAGTAATGACGAATAAGCGAACGGGACTGGACCGGCGGTGCCCGCGATGGGTGTCGTTCGGGGGTTTGGTTTTCGCGCTTCTGGCCGGAGCGGGGTGCCCGCCGAATCCGCAGGCCGTGAAAGAGGTCGAGGATAAGCGGCGGCTCGAAGACCGCGTGGCGGAGTTGCAGCGCGACGTGGCGACGCGGGATGCGCAGATCGGGGAGCAGTCGGCACGGATTCGCGAGTTGATGAAGACTGATCCGCAGCAGGCGAGGTACATCCCACATGCCGAGCGGATCGCCATCGAGCCGATGACCGGCGTTTACGACGACAACCGCGACGGCAAGGCGGAGGGGGTCGTTGTCTACCTGCAGGCGTTTGATGCGGATGGGGACCTGGTGAAGGCGGCCGGGACGGCGACGGTGCAGGTGCTCGACTTGGAGAATCCGGCGGCGTCGCAGGTGGTGGCGGAAGCAAAGCTGAACGAAGATGGGCTGCGAAAGTCGTGGTACGGGAAGTTTATGACGTCGCATTTCACCATCAAGTGTCCGTGGAAGAGCGGGCCGCCGACGCATCGGGTGCTGACGGTTCGCGTGCGATTTGTCGACCTTGTGACGGGCAAGCCGTTCGAGGCCGTTCGACAGATCGAAGTCACGGCGGCGACGCCGGCTGCTACGAGCCCGTAGGACTTCCGACAGCGATCGGTATTGTCGGGTTGGTTCGGCGCGACAGGGCGCGATTTCCCAGTTGACCACAGGCGGCCATCAGATCTCGACCCTTGGTGATTCTGCGCTTGCAGAATTGGCCGTGGGCCTGGAGGCGATCGAGAAACTCGTAGACCGCGGACTCGTTCGGGGCGGGCCACGGCGAATCGCGGCGCGGGTTGTAGGGGATCACGTTGACGCAGCAACGGACGCCGCGGAGGTAGGCGGCGAGCTGCTCGGCGTGCACGAGGGCGTCATTCACGCCGGGAATGAGGACGTATTCGACCATGATGGCGGCGCCGCGGCGGTGGGGGAAAGCGAGCATGGCGTCGCGGAGGGCGGCCATGTTGTCGGTGCGGTTGATGGGCATGATCTGCGAGCGGATTTCATCGTTTGGGGCGTTGAGCGAGACGGCGAGGTTGATGCGACGCCAGCCGAGGGCGGAGAGGCGGCGGATGCCGTCAACGCGCCCGACGGTTGAGATCGTGATTCGGCCTCGGGCGATGGAGAGGCCGGAGGGATCGGAGAGGACGCGGACGGCCTGAATGACGTTGTCGAGGTTGTCCATCGGCTCGCCCATTCCCATGAAGACGACATTACGAACGTCGGCGCCAAGATCGCGGCGAGCGGCGACGACCTGGCCGACGATCTCGGCGGCGGTGAGGTTGCGCAGCAAGCCGAGTTGAGCGGTTTCGCAGAAGGTGCATCCGCGGCCGCAGCCGATTTGCGATGAAACGCAGAGGGTTTGCCACGTCCGGTTTCTTCCGCCCATGGGGATGATGACGCTCTCGGTTTCGAGGCCGTCGGGGGTCTTCTGAACGAACTTGATGAGATCGGCGTCGTCGAGGCGGCGGACGACGGGGTAACAGTCGGCCACAAACGGGCTGTGGGGACCGGGCAGGCCGCGTGTCGCGTGGGCGTAGGCGGATCGAAGGGTCGGTACGTCGGCGCGGACCGAACCGAGGGCGGCGACGGCCTCGTCGAAGGTATGGCCGAGAACATTCCCGGCAGTGCTTCCGATATTCGCGACGCTCACGGCAATCGATCCTTGTCAACCCGTTTTGCCGCACGGACTTCTGGCCGGCGGCGGAGACATATCGTACTCAACTCTAGTCGCCAGGAGGAGAAGGAGTCATGCAGACCACAGCCGTACAGCCGACCGTCGATGCGTTGCAGCGCGAGGTTTCGAAGTTTTTGGCCGTTTCGCGGCGGCGGAGCGAACACGATATATACCTCGGGCGGCGGTCGTCGCGGCGGCACTATCGCAACTGGCCGCTGATGATCACGCCGCTGGGGGCCGGCGATCCGCACGATTGCAGCGCGGCACTTTACAACGCGTCGGAGACGGGGCTGGCGTTCCGGGCGCGGCGGGCCTTCAAACAGGGAAGCAAGATCGCGGTGAAGTTATTCTGGCATGAGGCGACGGCGTTTCGGGTGCCGATGATTGTGCGGCACTGCCAGGAGGCGGAGAACGGGTTCATCATGGGGTGCGAGTTTGCGTTTGAGGACGCCGGGCTGTGCGAGAGCACGGCGTCAATGCGGACGCGGTGGTACGAGTGCGCGTAGGGCGGATCGTCGAACCTGGTCGTGCAAGAAGGCACGGCGGTACCTGTCTTTTCACTTGACCGATTCCTGAGCTTCGAGGGCGAGCGCGTTGGGATCGCGCGGGTGGCGACTCGCGCCTCGGATCGAATTCTCGCGTAATGTCTGGCGGGGTTGCCTTCGGCCCGGGTTCTATCAAGGCGAGTCGGATTGCTGCATCGGTTCACACGGGGGACGTACCAGATTGAACGTGATCTCGCATTCGTGGGGGTCCACGGAAATCTTATCCTCGTCGAAGACGTGGATTTCGTAGGGGCGGCCCTGCAGGACTCGGTCCAATTCGGCCTTCAGGAGCGTTCGATAGAGTTTGAGAACGAGTTGCCAGTCGGCGGTTGATAGGGCCGCGCATTCGTTGGCGGGGTAGAGGACTTCGCCCAAGTGAACGTGATTCGATCCTCGCTCCGCCAGTGTCAAATCGCCATTGCACGCCTTGATCCAAGAGTCCCAATATTCTCGCTGGTGGTGGAAGGTGGCGTAGTCGCCGAAGAGAACGGGTCTCGGCCAGACTATGCGGAGAAGGTCAACAAAATCGCCGACGTAAAGCTGCCGTTGATAGTCAAAATCTTCGTGGTCGTCGTCTTCCGGCATTCGGTCACGCCTTGGTGCATTGGATTCCGAGTTTACGCTTGCGGTAGATGTAGCGAAACCAAGGACCGTACGCGATCGTAATGAATGCCGCGGCGATCAGGGTGGGCAGGCCGGCGGCTTGAAGCAACGAGACGTTGTGCCGGGTGCGATAGCCGACGAAGTACAGAGAGTCGAATGCGGCATAGGCACTCGCGCAACCGAAGAATGCGAGGGCGAGACGCCAGGTTCGCAAGCCCGTCACTGGTCGGTTGGTTGGACGGAACACTTCATCCTCAGCAACCGGTCGAATTCAGAGATCGTTAGGACGTCACTGGAAATGATAGCCGCAGACGGTGATTGTATGCACCGGCGGCCGAATTGAAGCGGATTCGCGTTAGTCGAGGAGGGCACTCGATGAGTGCGGTTGATGGGTTTGCGGCGCGGCGGGCGCGGTTTCGGGAGATGCACTCGGGCGGGTGCTTCGTCATGCCGAATCCGTGGGATGTGGGGACGGCGCGGTACCTGGCTCTGCTTGGATTTCCGGCGCTGGCCACGACGAGCGCGGGGTTCGGGTTTTCGCGGGGGTTGCCGGACTCGCCGCTGGTGATGACGCGCGAGATGGTGCTGCGGCATGCGGCGGAGATTGTGGGGGCGACAGAGTTGCCAGTGAACGCGGATTACCAGGCAGGCTATGCGGACGATGCGGCGGAGTTAGCGGAGAGCGTGCGGCTGTGCGTCGAGACGGGGGTGGCCGGGTTATCGATCGAGGATGCGACCGGGCGGCTGGAGCGGCCCTTGTATGAGATGACAGAGGCCGTGGAGCGATTGACGGCGGCGCGGCGGTCGATCGATGCGACTGGGACGGGCGTCGTACTGACGGGGCGGGCGGAGTGCTTTCTGGTTGGTCATCACGATCCTCTGCGGGAGTCGATCCGGCGGCTGGAGGCGTATGCGGCGGCGGGGGCGGACGTGTTGTTTGCGCCGGGCGTGCGCGAGAGAGACGACATCCGGGCGATCGTGGCGGCAGTGCGGCCGCGGCCGGTGAATGTGCTCGTGAGTGCGAATACCGGCTTGCGAGTGGCGGATCTGGCGGAGTTGGGGGTGCGTCGGGTGAGCGTGGGGTCGGCGCTGGCTCGGACGGCTTGGAGTACGTTCATGCGTGCGGCGGGGTTGCTGGCGAAGGATGGTAGTTTTGCCGGGTTGGATGGGGCGGCATCCTTTGTCGAGTTGAATGCATTGTTCACGGAAACGACAGGGGTGATGAAGGGGTGATTAAGAGCGTCAGGGTTTTGTCGGCTTGCTGGTCCGCGTTCCTGATTCCTTTCCTGTTCCTACCGTATCGATATTTGTGGATACCGGCTGGTACGGCGGCGTGTATTTTCGTACTACCGGGGCGGCTTGCGTGGCGCGAGACGCTCCGTCGGCACGGTACGCTTGTCATCGGCACGATCGTGTTGCTTTTCGTTCGAGAAGGGCTCGATCCGCTCTGGTGGGGTCCGTGGTTTGTGTTCGTGGCGATTGTGTGGTGGTTGCGTGGCGCGCGGAGGATGGGCCAACTTTCCCGTGCTGGGATCGCGATGACGCTCTGGATCGCGACGATCGTGTTGCTGGGCCGGCCGGATTTGGCGCGTCCGTTTCCAAGCGAAAGGATTTCGACGTCCGCGGTCGTTGTCTGTGCGGGTGACAGTCTGACGTCCGGCGTTGATATTCGGTCGGACGATCAGACATACGTCGCGGAATTGCGACGGCGATTGCCGTGTCGCGTGGTGAATGCCGGGCGAGCCAACGACAAGACAGTAGAGCTTCTGAGCCGAATTCAGACAGACGTGCTGCGTGAAACGCCGAGCGTCGTCGTTGTCTTCATTGGCGGAAACGATTATCTCGACGGGACGCCGCGGGCAGAGTTTGCGAAAGCGCTTGAGAGCGTGGTCGGGGAGATCACGGCGCTTGGCGCGCGGGTCGTGCTTGTTGAAGTGCCGACGGGCATTGTGTGGAATCCGTATGCCGGGGTTTTTCGTCATGTTGCGTCGCGGTACGGGGCGATACTGGTACCGGAAAGCATGCTGCGGCTCTGGTTCAGCGTCGAGTTACTGGCTCGCGATCACCTCGCTGAGTCGCTAACGATTGACGGCATTCACCTCTCGCCGAGCGGGGCACGGCGGGTGGCGAACTGGTTGGAGCCGTATGTTCGGGATGCGCTTCAAAGCCGGTGAACCACACCGTCGCGCGGATTCTTTTCTCCGTGGCGGGACTTGATTGCGCGGGCGATCGTACACGATTGATCACAATCTACCGGAATAGTGGGCTCCGAGTGCTGCGGTAGCGACCGCAGTCGGCACAGTCGCATTGGGTGTGCCGATGCAAGTTCAAACGGGTGTGCTCGCGGGAGTGATCGAGTCAGCCATTAGAGGCCGTCCGTTCTTGATTGCGTTTGGGGAGCGCGAATTGCGTAGGTGGTGCTACCGTTGAGGGTTTCGGAGACGAACCTGTCGATGGTTTCGCAGTATTTTTCCAACGGCAGATCATCGCCTGTTGTGCCGAAGGGTTCTTCGATCGCTTCGGCGGCGAGTTCAACTCCGAAGAGTACGGCGCAGGCGACGCCGACGACGGGGAGACTGAGCCAGCCGGCCCACGCGGCGGCGGCCCAGGGCGCGAGGAGGAAATTCAGAATGATCGTTGCGCGAAGCAGGGCGCGGTAGGAGGAGGCGAGCGGGGTGTTCTTGATCCGCTCGCAGGCGCCGCAAATATCCATGAATGCACCGGCGTGGCGGTCGAGCAGCCAGACGCTCGTGAGGAGCTTTCCGGAGCGGTCCCACGATGCGAGCGCTTCGAATGCGCGGCCGGCGATGTAGCCGGGGGCGTGAGCAACAATGGTGGTGTCAGACTCGAAGCCTGGGACGGTGCAGAGTTCGCATTTTCCGCGGAGGTGCAGGCGAAGGGCGTGCGCGAAACCGATGAGCAGGTTGGCGAAGTCACGCTGTTCGGAGCCGTCGAGGGTCGCGTAGGTGCGGGCCTTCAGCGCGAGGTTGCGGGTGTCGTTGATGAGCTGGCCCCAGAGCTTTCGTGCTTCCCACCAACGATCGTTGGCGGCGTTATTGCGAAAGACGATGAGGACGCCGATGAAGGCGGTGAGGACGGTCGTGATCTCTTCAGCGAGCTCCCAAGTGGGAAGGGTCTTGGACTTTACGATGTATGTGACAATGGCCGTGTAGACGAGCACGGCGGCGGTAACGATGGCGAGCGGCCGGGCGACGTGGAGACGCGGGAACACCCATTACTCCGAATCGTGCCGCTCGAGCAGTTGAGCGATGCCGTCGCCTGCGGCGAGGCGCATGCTGAGCGATTCGAATTCGTTGTCGTCGGCGGGGGGGTCGAAGAGGGCGGTTCCGTCTTTTGATCCGACGCCACTGGGGAGATTTACCGCGCGGGTGACGAGGTTGTAAACGCCGTAGACGATACCGATGCGCTCGAGGGAGATTCCGCGAACTTCGAGCATGAGGGTGCGGGCTGTGATAGCGGAGTTGAGGACGACGCCACACTCGATCAGGGCTCTACGGTAGCCGGGCGCGGAGGTGACGCTCTTGCCGCGGGTGCGTTCGAGGGCGTGGGCGGCGGCGCGAACGGGGATGACGAGTCGATCGACGATGGCGCGCAGTGCCTGCGTGCCGGCGACGGAGAGGTACCGGGTCGGGGCGAGAAATGTATCAACGGCGGCGGTGACAGCTCCGCAGCCGCTGTGACCCATGACGACGAGGAGTCGAAGGCCGGCGCCGAGCTGCTGTACGGCGTATTCGACGCTGCCGAGGCATTCGTCGCCGAGGACATTTCCGGCGACGCGGACGACGAAGAGGGCGTTACTGGCCTGGTGGAAGATCAATTCGGTGGGGGCGCGGGCGTCGGAGCAGCCGAGGACCAACGCGAAGGGATGCTGCCGCGGGGCTGCGCCGTTGATTGCGCCGACGCCAAGGTCGGCGAGGTCGAAGTGGATCACCTGGCGCGACGCGGCGGTGGCGTTTGGATCGCCGATGAGACTGACGAACTCGCGATTTCCTTCACAGAGGCGCTGGCGTGCCTCGGCGGGGCTGGCGGGGGTCGGCGTTGGATGCGACGAGCGCGGGTCGTAGCGGTAAACGATTTCGAGCATCCGGTGAGTTTGGGGCGAATCCGGGCGGGATGCAACGGGGACGTCGCGCCGACGGCGAAAACGCCCGTAGCGAATTCAGACACCCGAGACGCCTGGCCGGGAGCGGCTTAGTGCATCCCGCCAGCAATGATCAGAGTCTCGCCGGTGATCCAGCTTGCATCGGAGGACGCCAGGAAGACGACGGCCGGCGCGATGTCGTTGGGCTGACCGATGCGACCGAGCGGGGTCTGAGCCTCGACGATCTTTCGGAAATCGCCTTCATCGATCTTCGCGGTGCGAACACCCTCGGTGAGAACCATTCCGGGTTGGATGGCATTGACGCGGATGTGTCGAGGGCCGAGTTCCTGTGCGAAGGTGCGCGTGATGGAGTTGAGGGCGGCCTTGGTGGCGCTGTACACAGCGGTGGCAGGCATGGGAGCAGTTGCGGCGAGCGAGCTGATGTTTATCACGACGCCGCCGGCGGCTTTGAAGTGCTTGACGGCTTCGCGGGTAGTTAGGAGCGGGCCCAGGACATTCAGGTCGAACATCTTGTGGAAGTGTTCGGGGGTGATGTTTTCCAGCGGGGCGAATTCATAGATGCCGGCATTGTTTACGAGAATGTCGAGCGGCCCGAGGGCTTTCGCGGATTCGGCGAACAGGTGGATGACATCAGCGGGGATTGCGACGTTGGCCTGCATCGCGACGGCCTTGCCGCCGTTGCGAGTGATCTCGGCGACAACGCGATCGGCGTCGGATTTGCTGGAGGCGAAATTGACGGCAACAGCGGCGCCTTCGGCAGCGAGGTGGCGGGCGATCTCCGCGCCGATGCCCTTGGATGCGCCAGTGACAACGGCGGTCTTGCCTGAGAGTTTCTTTGACATGGATGTGCTCCTCTCGTGAGACTGCAAACCGTTCGGTTGGTATAGGCGCGACGGCGGGCTGCGACTTGGAGTGGAAAGAAACGTGTGTCTTGAAATTGAGACTCTGCGCGGCCGGTGGAGTGGCTACGTCCTGGGCCAGCCGGACTTGGCCCAGCGCAGGACATTCTGAGACTGGAAAGACTGGTCGACACGGCGGAGGGTGGCGGCAAGTTGGGCGGCATGATGCTGGATGTGGCGGATGCTGTAGATATGCAGCTCGGCACGGGTGAAAGTGAGCCGGGCGTGGCCTGAAGGGCCGGCGAGAGATTGGGAAGTCTCGGCGGCGAAGGTTTCGGCAGCTTTGCGGCGGCAGAGGTCGGCGTAGGAGCAAAGTTCGGATTGTTCGAAGCGGCGGCTGGGGTATTCATCGTTGTATTCGCTCCAGCCGTTGGGGTGCATGGCGTGAAGGCGGAACTGTTTTTCGTCGGGTGTGAGGTAGAGGTCGGCGAAGCAAAGCGTGTGATAAGCCACGAGCCAGAAGGGGTACTTCGCGACGAGGTCGTCCCAATGGGTGGACGGGCAGGCCGTCATGCAGTCGGTGAGCATGGCGAGGGCGGCTTCGAACTGGGCGTGGAGGATCTGGCAGAGCGAGTCGGACATGCAGGAATTGTACCGGTCGGTCAGCGGGTCATGCGGACGCGGGCGACGGCTTTGGGGGCGAGTTCGCTCAGTGACCGGGAATAGTCGGCGAGGGTCGCGATCGGTCCAGTACGGGGGAGAAGGATGTAATCGTAGCCGGCGGGGAGTTCGCGCTGGGCGAGGCGAAAGGCCTCGCGGAGGAGCCGCTTCTTGCGGTTACGGCGGACGGCGGGGCCGTGTCGCTTGCCGACGACCACGCCGAGACGCGGCCGGACGCCGTTGAACGGGGCGGCGTAGACGATCAAACGCGGATCGCCGGCGGAAGCTTTGAGCCCGAAGATCTCCTTGAAGCGCGACTCGGCGCGAATGCGAGCGGTGCGTGGGAGACGACGGGGCATTGGCGCAGCTTAGCGGGCCGGTTCGGCGCGTGAAATGGGTTGATGTAAGATATGGTATTGCAATGGGTTAGATTTACTCATTGACGTCGGCAAGTTTTGCCGTTAACACAGAAGGCGCGCGGTACATCCGAATTGGCATTTCGATGACGGTTCCGGACCGCGCTACGTCCGGAAATTAGTATTCGGACGTTCAGAAGGAGATCATCCAATGAAGCACTCTAGGTATTTGCGTCGAGTCCGAGCGGTTGGGTTTGTTGTGATGTGCGGGATGGCGTTCTCCGGACTGAGCTGCGTTACGAAGGCCGCGGATGTGGTTGTCGGTGGAGCGACGTTTGTGGGTTCAACGGGGGCGTTCGGGCTTCTGAGCCCGGCCGTGGTTCAGATCGGCAGCGGGATTGGCTTTGTCGGTGATCTCGTGCGGCTGTTCCGTTAGTCAGGCGTTTGCGGGGGCGGTTGGGTGTGCGACGGCACGCAGTTCTTCGTCAAGTCCACAGTCGGGTAGCAGAAATCGGTGTTTGAACTGTTCGGAGCGGCCTGCGCTCTTCTGGCGCAGCCGGAGGTCGTGCTGCGCCAGCGTTCCGGTCGGAAGCGGGCAGGGCTCGATTGGGCCGAGGCGGTGGGTCTGGCGCTTGGAGGCGTACTCGAGGTTTTGGGCGCTAAGGGCTCGGTCTAGATCGTCGGCGAGCTTGTCGGGTGCGACTGGAGCGTCGAGGTAGAGCCGGTAGTGTGGCGGATCTGAGAAGGCGGGGGCGAGGACGAAGCTGTCGGGGGGGTTCGAGAGGGACCGCATGGCGGCGACGACCTGATGCTCGGTGAGCTTCTCGCCGGCGAGCGAGGCGGTGTGTGCGCCCTTGCTGAGGAACTCGATGATCGGGGCCTGGCCGAAGAAGCCGGTGACGCGGACGCGGTCGCCGATGTCGTAGCGGCAGAGGCCGGAGGACGTGGTGAGGAGGAGAAAATACTCGGCGTTGGGTTGCAGGTCCGCGATGGTGAGGGCGCGGCGCGAGGGGGATTCGTATTCGTCGGCCGGGATGAACTCGAAGTAGTGGCTGGCGACGTCGAGAATGCCGGCGGCGGAATTGTCGTCGATGGGGATGGACATGCGGCCTTCGCTGGCGAGGAGGCCGGGATCGCGAACGGGGACGTCGCCGAACCATTCGGCGAAGCGCGGGCGGTAGAGGCCCATGGTGCCGCCCGTCCAATGGGCGAGAAAGCCGAGCGACCAATAGTCTTTCGGGCGAAGCGCGGCGTTTGAGCCGGCGAGGCGGTCGAGCCGGGCGGCGGCCGCGGGGTCGGGCTTGAGCCGCGATGCGAGTTGGCGGCGCACGTCGGCGGGGATGTCGAAGTTCGGTGAGAGCGTGCCATCGCGGATGTCGCGGATCAGCGACTCGCGGTGGTCGTTGGCGGTGCGTGCGAGCAGGAGCAGCGTGGCGGGGTTGGCGGCGATGAGGAAGGCGACGTCGCGCGGGGTGGCGAGGCGCATGATGGCGTAGTACTTGGCCGTGGCGTCCTTGATGTGGGCGACGGCGAGCGGGGCGGTGTAGTACTTGCGGACGAGGCGCTTCTGGGTGGCGGCCATGAGGCCGGTGATCGCGCCGCAGGGGATGCCGGTCGGCGTCGAGATGTCGTTCATGGGGCTGCTGACCTGGACGATGTGCCGCAGGAAGCAGCCGGGGTGGTCGAGGAGCGCGCGGAGTCCCCAGCAGTTCCAGCCGCGGCGGTATTCTTCGAGGAAAGCGGGGGTGACCGGGATGTACTTGGGCTCGCGGGTGGTGCCGCTGGTGAGGGCGAACATGAGGACGCGCTGGCCGGGGCCGAGGAGGGCGCCGGGGCGTCCGAGCTTCATTTTTTCGATGTAGGGGGCGAGGTCGTCGTAGGTGGAGATCGGGACGCGCGCGGCGAAGTCGGCGGGGCTTCGGATGGAATCGAATTGGTGGGCGCGGCCGAAGTCGCTCGGGGCATTGCGCGAAATCTTCTGGCTCAGGACGCGGGATTGGGTGGCGCGGGCCTCGTGGGCGTCGCGGAGAAAGCTGGCGAGCGTTGAACGGGCGTGTCGCTCGGCGACGAGCAGAGCGAGGCGGTCGAGCAGCGAGCGGAGCGGCATGGGCTAATCGCGATCGCGGGCGCGGACGAGGGCACGGGCGGCGGCGGGCTTTCGGGCGCGCGGTCGCGGCATACGCGGCTCCGGCGGAGTCGCGGCCGACGTTTCGACGAGTTCGGGGGACGTCCAGTCGGCGAAGAGGCCTTGCTGGTAGATATTGTCGGCGGCGCATTGGCTCGAGAGAAAGCGATCAAAAAAATCGACGGTGCGGCGGGCGTAGTTGGTCGGCTCGACGTCGACGCACTGGTTGTGCTTTGCACGGGGGACGATCCAGAGATAGCGCGGCTGCGGGGCCTGAGCGTAGAGAGTCTGCGACAACTCGACGGGGATGTAACTATCGCGCTCGCCGTGGATGACGAAGATGGGGCGGGGGAGCATGTTGCGGATGGTCTTGCGGACGGAGGGGAAGTTGCAGCCGAACTTGCGCTCGGCAGAACAGACCATGCACCAGCGAAGGAACATCCAGAATTCGGGGGGGTGGTTTTCGTAGACGAACTTCACGGTGGCGAAGATGTAGGCCCAGCGCTTCATCAGGTATTCGAGGGCGGCGTCGGAGGAGAAGACGCCGTCCGTGACGAAGCACTTGACGTGCGGATCCTGGGCGGCGACCAGAAGGCAGGCGCCGGCGCCGCGCGAGATTCCAAACATGCCGATGTCGGGCGGGCGATCGTTCTGGCGGAGCCAGTCACGGACGAAGGCGACGGCACCTCGAATGTCGTCTATTTCGCGATCGCTGGGCCACTGGCGCGGTGTGTAGCCGACTTCTTCGGCGGACTCGCCGTGGCCGCGGAAGTCGAAGGAGAAGACGTCGTACCCGGCGCGGAGGAGCGGGAGGCAGTAGCGGGCGCAACTATGGCGGTCGCTCTTGAATTCGGGGGCGAAGAGGATGAGGCCTTTGCGCGGAACGTCCTGCGGCGGATGGAGGAAAAGGCCGCGAAGTCGGAGTCCGTCGGCGGACCAGAAGTCGATCTCATCGCCGGTCAGCCGCGGGTGGCGGAGCTGGCTCATCGAGAGAGGGGGGTGAGTGTCGGTGAAGATGTTGAGACTGATGCGGACGTATTTTCGAAGGACGAAGTACGGGACGATAAGCAGAATCGCCATCGTCGCGATCATGCTACAGAGCGCCCAATTGTGGGAGATGAACTGCGAAGCGTCGTTGATCAGCGTCATCATCTGCGAGGTCGGATGACCATCCTTGATCGGCAGTCATGATAACGGGCGAGCGGGTCCTTGCCAATCTGCGACCCCGGGCCTGTGAAACGTGCGGAGAAATTGGCGGACGGGGTCCGGTTGACGTATTCTTGGCTTGCCGGATTCGGATTGGGTGAATGTGATGGACGGGTTCGTCGCGGAATTGCTGGCGGCGCTAGGGGGGACCTGGCGGACCGTTCTGGGGTTTGAAGTCGTCTGCAAAGTGGCGTGGCTCGTTTTGCTCGGTCCGATGGTGGCCGGGCTCATGCATGCGCTCATTGTGCTGGGAGGGGAGGAATTTGTCGGGAACGCGCGGCTGGCGAAGTTCGTGATGTCGCCGCTGGGCGTCGTCAGCATCGTCGTGACCGCGACGCTGGGCCTTGCGTTGTTGCTCGCGGAGGTGGCCGGGTTGGTGGTGATCGCCAATGCGGGCCTGCATCATGAGCCGGTTCGAGTGGTTGGCGTACTCGATGTGCTGGTTCAGCGCGCGGCGCCGTTACTGCGGGTGTCGGGGGCGATTGTCGGCGTGATGCTGGTGACGTCGCTCCCGTTTGTCGCGCTCGGCGGGCTCGCGTATCGCCTGCTGCTATCGAAGGGGGACATAAACTTCTACGTGACGACGAAGCCGCCGGCGTATCGCGCGGCGGTCTTCATCGGCGCCGTGCTGGCGGCGGGGTTCGCAGCGACGGCAACCTGGGCGGCCGTGCGGTGGGTCCATGCGGTGCCAATTATCCTCGTGAAGGATGAACCGGGGCTCCACGCGCTGGTGCAGAGTTCAGAGCTGGTACGGGGGCACTGGTGGGTGGTGCTGGCGTGGGTCGTGGGGTGGCAGATCGTAAACCTGGCGATTGTTGCGAGCGTGATGTGGCTGCTGCGGCGCGTCAACGATCGAATCCTGAGGGTGGCGGAACAACGGCTGGGTGTTGGTGTCGGAACGGTGGCGGTCGTGCTCGCGATCGACTGGCTCGTTCTGGCGGCGATTTCGGCGACGAACGTCGTTGGGTGCGGGTTCATTCTCGCTGGCCTGAGCGAGCGCGTCGGCCGCGCGATCGGTGTTGATTGGGGCGTGGCGTTGCGGAGCAGTGCGACGGCCGGCACGCGGACGGGTGCGGCCGTTCTGCTGCTGGGGTTGGCGGTCGCGGCTTACGTGCATGGGCGGATCCTCTTGAAGCGGTTTGCGGAGCGGCGAGCGATCTCCGTGACGGCACACCGGGCCGGGGCGAAACGAGCGCCGGAGAACTCGATCAGCGCGCTGCGAGGTGCGATCGAGGACGGCGCGGAAATGGCTGAGATCGATGTTCAGGAGACGGCCGATGGGGTGGTCATCGTCACGCATGACAGCGATTTGCGGAGACTGTGCGGAGTCGATCGAAATGTGTGGGAGACGCGGTACGACGAGATTCCGGCGATGAATGCCGAGTCGACGTTCGGAGCGAAGTTTGCGGGAGAGCGAATTCCGAAGTTTGACGAGTTCGTCTCGGTGGCGAAGGGGAAGATCCGACTCAACGTGGAGTTGAAGTACGAAGGTCACGATCAAAGACTCGCGGAGCGCGTGGTCGAGATCCTGCGAAAGCACGAGTACACACACGGCGTGATGGTGTCGTCTTTAGAGTTGCGCGGACTTAAAGAAGTGCGGACGCTCGATCCGACGATCCAACTGGCATACATCCTCGCAGCGGGGGCGGGTGACATCGGGCGTTTGGATGTGGACGTTCTCTCGGTATCGACGCGGTTGGCGACGCCGAAGATGGTGCGACAAGCGGCAAAGCGCGGACTGGGGTTGCATGTGTGGACGGTCAATGACTGGGAGGCGATGGTTCGGATGATGACCATCGGGGTGGACAGCCTGATTACGGACGATGCGGAATTGGGGCGGCGGGCGGTGGCGTGGTTTGGCGGGTTGGCGGACGGCGAACTGATGCTGATGCGGCTGAGGCAATGGATGAAGCGGTAGGGGGTGCGTTCTTGCCGCTCGTATTCAGAATTGCGGCATTCTCACTGTTACCAGTTGGCGGCGGCGGCTTCTAATCTTACAGAGTTCATTTCGCGAGTTGCCTGGAGCCCAGCACATGCGCAGAGAGCTTTTTTGTTTCGCGGTTGGCGTGACGCTCGTCGGGTGCGCGGCACCCATCAAGCCGCCTGATCTTGGCGGGTTGTACAGCCGGGAGGCGAAGACGCAGCGACGGAATCCGGTGATTGTGATTCCGGGGATTCTGGGGTCGAAGCTGGTCGACGAGGCGTCGAAGCGCGTGGTATGGGGAGCGTTCTCCGGGGACTACGCGAATCCGGAGACGGCCGAGGGGGCGCGGCTGGTGGCGCTGCCGATGCGCGAGGGGGCAACGTTGGCTGAATTGCGGGACGAGGTGCGGCCGGATGGGGTGCTGGATCGGGTTCGGCTGAAGCTGGTCGGCGTGCCTGTGGAGTTGCAGGCGTATGTGAACATTCTGGCGACGCTGGGTGTAGGCGGGTATCGGGATCAGTTGCTGGGTCAGGCGGGCGCGGTCGACTATGGCTCGCTGCATTACACCTGTTTTCAATTCGACTACGACTGGCGGCGTGACAACGTCGAGAACGCGAAGCGACTGGCGGAGTTCATTCGGGAGAAGCGGGCGTATTGCATAAAGGCCGCGCCGAAGGATTACGGGTTTGACGATCCCGGGATGAAGTTTGACATCGTGGCCCATTCGATGGGCGGTCTGATTACGCGGTACTTCTTGATGTACGGGGATGCGGACTTGCCGGCGGACGGGTCTGCGCCAGCGGTGACCTGGGCGGGGGCGAAGGACGTTGAGCGGGTTGTGTTGATCGGGACGCCGAACGGCGGGTCGGTGGAGGCGCTAAACGAGTTGGTAAACGGGGCGGAGATCGGACCCTTCCTGCCGACGTACTCGCCGGCGGTACTGGGGACGATGCCGTCGGTGTACCAGTTGATGCCGCGCGGGCGGCATGGGGCGCTGGTGGACGCAACAAATCGGTCAAGGAAGATCGAGGGGATTTGCGATCCGGCGTTGTGGGAGCGGATGAAGTGGGGCTTGGCGGCGCCGGGGCAGGAACGGACGTTGGCGTGGCTGATGCCGAATGTCGGCGATGCGGGCAAGCGGCGGCGGATAGCGGTTGAGCACCAGGCAAAGTGTCTGAAGCGGGCGGAGCAATTCGCGGTGGCGCTCGATACTCCGGCGGTGCTGCCGGACGGGCTAAATCTGTACTTGTTTGCCGGGGACGCGGTGGAGACGAATGCAGTGGCCGCGGCGGACGCGAAGACGGGAAAGGTTTGGATCGTCGGGATGGCGCCGGGTGATGGGACGGTACTGCGGACGAGCGCGTTGATGGATGAGCGAGTCGGCGGGGTGTGGTCGCCGGTACTGCGATCGCCAATACCGTGGACGGGCGTGAACTTCCTGTTTGCGAATCACCTGGACCTGACGAAGTCGCCGGCATTTTCGGATAACGTGCTGTACCTGCTGCTCGAGAGTCCGCGAAGCGAGCGAGGAGTGGGGAGGCCAAATTCAGCATGGAGCATCTCGAAGGACGGGAGTCGGTCTTAGCGGCGCTGTCGGCGGGGCGTCGGCGTTTTCAGATCATCCTGATTCGACACGGGAGCCACGCGGAGAAGGTTCGCGCGGTGGTGGAGCTTGCCGAAAAGCGAGGCGTGCCGGTGAAGTACGTCGAGCGGGGCGAGCTTGACGCAATGGCGCATGGGGCGACGCACGGAGGTGTGATCGCGATCTGTTCGGGGTTGCGGCGGACCAACGAGGAGGAATTGCTGGAGATCGTGCGGCAGCTGCGAGAGCCCGCGCTGTTGCTGCTGCTGGAGGGGATCGACGATGCGCGGAACCTGGGGTTCGTGCTTCGGACGGCCGAGGCGATGGGGGTGCATGCGGTGCTGATCAAGAAGCATGTCTGGGACTTTGACGAGGTTGAGGTGGGGCGGCCGTCGTCGGGGGCGCTGGAGCGGATGCCGCTGGTGATGGTTGAGGATCTGTCACTGCTGAAACTCCTGCGGAAGCGGGAATTGATGGTGGTGGGATGCGTGCCGAAGGCGAAGCGGCGGATGTATGACGTTGCTCTTTCGGTGCCGACGGTATTGGCGATCGGAGGGGAGAAGCGGGGATTGAGCGGGGCGGTGCGGGGGCTTTGCGATTTTTTCGTGACCATTCCGACGCGCGGGGCTGCGAGCTCGCTGTCGCTGTCGCACTCGGCGGCGATCGTGCTGGCGGAGGCGATGCGGCAGCGAGGCGAGACGGCTTCCCGAGAGACGGAGTAACGGCGGCGGTCAGCGTTTCGCTTTGCCGGAGAGGGCCTTCTTGAGTACGCGCGTGGCGGTCGCGAGTTCGTCGGCGGTGGCGAAGGACATGTAGCAAACGTTGGACTTGCCGGGGGAGGCGGCGGAGAGGCCGCGGATGTTGAGGCCGGCGTCGGCGATGGCCCGGGTGATTCGTGCGCCGAGGCCGGGCTTGTCGGGACCTTCGATGCGGAGGGCGTGGGTGCCGTTGGCTTTGTGGAGGCCGACGTCGGCGGCGGCGCGGACGGTCTTGGCGGTCGACAGCGGGGCGATGAAGACGCGCGAGGTGTTCTCGGTGATGCGACGGGCGATGACGAACTCAAGGTTTGCACCGGCGGCGGAGACGGCTTCGAGAATGCGGGCGAGCATACCGGGGCGGTTCATGACGTCGCCGGCGTAGACTTCGACACGAGTGATCTTGTAAGGCATCGATGGGCTCCGTTTTGTGGGGCGGATTGTAGCAGAAAGTTTTCAGGAGTTGCGAGCGATGGCGACGGCGTCATCGAGGAGGACTTCAAGACGTTTGAGATTGGCGAGGCGATCGAGTCGGGTGATGACGGTCTGGCGATTCACCGCGACGGCGGAGGAGACGACGGCGGAATTGTCGAGGGCGAAGCGGATGCCTTCGGCGCAGGCGGCGTCGTCGCCCACGCGGAAGAGGAAGGCGGTCCTGCGATGTTCGAGCCAGTCGCGATTGGCGCGGATGTCGGAGACGACCGGGAAGAGGCCGGCGGACATGGCTTCGAACAGCGAGCTGGCGGCGCCGTCGGTGATGGATGCGGAGGTGTAGATGTCGGCCCAGCGGAGCTGGTCGGCGACCTCTTTGTACGGGACTCCGCCGATGAACTGGACGCATGAGTCGAGGCCGAGGTCCCGGGCGGACTTGCGGGTGTCATTGTCGAGGCCGCCCGTGCCGACCAAGCGGGCTTCGAATGCGAAGCCGTCCCGTTTGAGGCGGGCGAAGGCGCGGAGGAGCGTGAAGTTGTCGTAGAGCGGGTCGAGCTTGCGGGTGCAAATGATTCGCGGCGGGCCAGGGGGGCGTGGGCCGGGGCGCGGGGAGAATTCGGTGGAGTCGGTTCCGACGGGGATGATGCGGAACTTGTTGGCTGGAACGCCGAGGGCCGTGAGTTCTTCGGCGAGTTGAGGACTCGATGCGTGGAGCAAATCGGCGCGGCGGGCGACCCAGCGGGCAACGGCATTGCCGAGGAATGCGGGCAGGCCGAAGTGAAAGTCCGGACCGCGAGTGGAGACAACGAGCGGTGAGTTCTTGGAGAGTGCGCCGACGAGGCCGTTGGACTGGAAGTAGGTGGCGAGGACGATGTCCGGTTGAATGCGTCCGAGCAGTTGGCGGACACGGCGGACGCGAGCGAGATAGATCCATTTCGGGAGAGCGCCTGAGCGATCAGCGGTGCCGACGTAGTGGACCGTGACGTCGGGGAGAGGGTCGGGGTGGAAGGATATGACGTGGACTTCGTGGCCGCGCGTGTAGAGGTAGGCCGCGTAATGCGGGGCCCAGGGGGAGTTGGTGTGGGCGATGAGGGCGATTCGCATTCTTTGTTGCCCGATGAAGGTTACCGCACAGCCTGGAATCGCTGGAATTGGACGCGCGGAGTCAGATAATCGCCGCGCGGCGATTCTTCCCGGCAGAGGTCGGTCGAGAGGTACTTCTTGTTGGAGTCGGGGAGTACGGTGACGACGGTTGCGTCCGGGCCGAGTTTGGCGGCGAGCTGGAGTGCGCCGACGATGTTCGCGCCGGAGGAAATTCCGACGGCGAGGCCGAGCGAACGGCAGAGCAGTTGGGCCATGAGGATGGCGTCGCCGTCCCAAACGTCGATGACTTCGTCAAGTTCGCTGAGATTGACGATGGACGGAATGAACTCGTCGGAGATGCCCTGGATGCGGTGTTTGCCGACCTTGCAGCCGGTGCGGAGGGTTGGGGAATTTGCCGGCTCCAGCGGGTGGACGCGCACCGGGCGGCCATTGCGGCGGAGATAGCGGCCGACACCCATGACGGTGCCGCCGGTTCCGACGCCGGCGACGAAGGCGTCGGCCTTTCGGCCGAGGGAAGTGAGTTGCTGTTCAATTTCAGGACCGGTCGCGGCGAAATGAGCGTCGATGTTGGCGGAGTTGGCGAATTGCTGTGGCTGAAAGACGCGGCGGTTTTCGCGGGCGAAGGCTTCAGCCATGGCGATGGAGCCGAGGAAGCCGCCCTGCTCGTGGGAGACGGGGATCACGGCGGCCCCGTATGTTTGCATGAGCTGGACTCGCTCCGGGCTCATCCAGTTGGGCATGTAGATGCGGACGGGATGACCCAGGGCGCGGCCGATAGCGGCGAAAGAAATGCCGGTGTTGCCGCTTGAGGCCTCGACGATCGTATCGGCGGGCTGGAGTTCACCGCGTTCGGCAGCGCAGCGGACGATGTAGGCGGCCATGCGGTCCTTGATGCTGCCGCTGAGGTTGAGGATTTCGAATTTTGCGAAGACGCGGAGCGGCTTGCCGTCGAGTGTGGCGTGGAGCTCTACGAGGGGGGTGTGTCCGATCAGGGCTTCGAGAGCGTCGTGCATCGTAGTGTGTATGTAATCGGCGGGGCGCGAGTAAACAAGCGCGGTCGCGGCGATCGCTATGCTGTTTGGCGAGAACGAGATTGAAGCGCCGACCATTCCGCGGTCAGGCCGAAGTTTTGGATCCAAGTATCGAGATAGGCCCGGTCGAGGCGATCTCCGCTGACTTTCAGCATGCCTGCGATGTCTCTCAAGTGCTTGTCGGAACCGCCTTCGCGGTAATAACGGAGCTTCATCACGATGACATCATCCAGCGAAGCGAAACTCGCTTCGCAGCCCGGGGCCGCTTGAACGAGTCGAGCACGGAAGAATCGTCCTCGGTCCTATGCCGTATCCGGAGACACGATCATGTCGAACTTTAGCCCCGACGCCGGGTGAAGAATGTTGAACTGGCCGCGATTCCGCACGGCTTCTCGGACAGCATCGATGCTGACAGAGAAATCGGGAAGACGGAAAGATGCACACAGTTCGGAGGCGCGGGACATCTCGATCCGTGCGACGATGTCGATATCGTTCGTGAATCTCGGCTCGCCGTCGATGATGGATGCTGTGGAGCCCGTGATAAAGTACGGAATGCCGAGCCGGCCAAGCACCGAAACGCAAGCTCAAAGCTCAGATTGCTCCATGGGACAGGCGGCGAGCGGTTTCTGCGAGAATCGCTCGTTGGTCCCAGTCGGGGTGGTCGCGTCGAAGTGTTTCGAGTATCAGCTGTCGCGCGAATGCAAACATGCCGGAAGCAATGGCGAGCTTTTCGGCTGGACTCTTTTGACGGCGGATCTGGGCCATTTCGTCGTCTATTGTTTCAACAGGGGGAAGTGAACGATTCACGCATGGACCTGGCCGGGTTCTGGACATCTTAGCATCGCACGAGAGATTGCAGCGATGGCCAATCGAACGGTTCTGTTCCAAGTGCGACTAGGCACGCTTCTTGAGCAAGTCGCGGATTTCGGTGAGGAGTTGTTCCTGGGTCGGGCCGGCGGGACCGGCTTCCTTGGGTTTCTCGAGTTTGGCGCGGGCGGTGTTGATGGCCTTGACGAGTAGGAAAACGGCGAAGGCGACGATGGCGAAGTTGATGAGCGCGGTGATGAAAGCGCCGTACTGCATTACCGTAGCGGGCTTGATTTCCTTGCCATTCTCAATGACGGCGTTCTTTATGGTCCATTTGAAATCGGAGAAGTCGATGCCGCCGATGATGACGCCGAGGGGGGGCATCATGACGTAATCGACGAGCGCTTTAACGACGCCGCCGAATGCACCGCCGATGATGATACCGACGGCCATGTCGACCATGTTTCCCTTGAGTGCAAATTCGCGGAACTCTTTGATCATTCCCATGGCGGGCTCCTGATGGGCGGTTTTGCGTGGGCGGACCGATGCGCGGGTCCGTGAGGCGCTGCGTTGGGCGGTATTGTGGCGTCGGCGGGCCGCAATTCAAGCCGTGCGAAGAGAAAATTCTTGCGAGGGCGGTGAATCGTTAGAATAGGTGCTGCGAGGAGGAAGCAATTATGTCGCGTAATTTCGCCGTCGTCGTTGCAGTGGCGCTGTCGGCTGAAGCGATCGCGTCGCCCGCTGCGCTGCAGGTCAATCCGGGGGCGTCGAGTCTTACGATCACGCTTTGTTTGACAGCTTGCGGGACGCAATGCGACTCGGACGTGTCGCCCGTGAGCGGATCGATCGTCGCAGGGCTCGATTGTTTGACACAGCCGACGGGTCTCGTGCTGCATGACTTCAACTTCGTGCTGAACAACACGGTCCAACTAAACCTGAACTTCGGATTGGTTTGCGGGCGGTTCGATGCCACCGGGTCGGGTGTGACGATGAACTACGGAACGCCGGGGACGCCGATGCCGGAGACACCGATCAGCGGTGGGGCTTTTAACTACGTCGGAGTGCCATCATCGACAGCCGGGACGCTCGC
Organism: uncultured Planctomycetaceae bacterium; assembly: GCA_964549445.1. Taxonomy (GTDB): domain Bacteria; phylum Planctomycetota; class Phycisphaerae; order UBA1845; family UTPLA1; genus SpSt-539. The sequence goes on along the minus strand of CAZJVS010000034.1, from coordinate 736 downwards.
CTACACATCGACGAACCTGGTCTGCGTCGGTCTGCAGGCGGCGGGGAGGCTTTGCAGCGACACGATCTATCTGGCCACAGTCGGCGGAGGGTCGATCGGGCTGGGCGGAAACGTGGCGGTCGCAGGGCGGGCGGTGACAGTGACTCTGAACATCAATTCGTCGGGTCCGATCGATCCCAACACGCCGGGACTCGGGACGCTGTCGATCGTCGGCACCGTGGTGGCGACGGGGAGCGTGCCGCTGCCGACCGTCGACACGTTCTTGTCGGTGCTGGTCGGAGCGATTGCGAACATGGATGCGGTGTGCGAGTCGGATATCAACATGGACGGCGTCGTCGACGGACGCGACGTGCAGGCTTATGTCAGTGTGTTGCTGGGGCCGTGATTGGCTCTTCGCGGCTAGAACAACGGGGGAAGGCCCTTTGCGCGGCGCCAGACGGAAAGCTGGCCAAGATGAGTTGCAAAATGGCTGGTCATCAGATGGGCGAGCAATTCGCCGACGGTATTGATCGGGGTGTCTTTGAGGATCGCGGCGCCGTGTGGCTTGGCCATCGCGGCTGGATCGGCGAGAGGCGCGGCCGCGGCGACGCGGTCGTGGCCGGCAGTGATTGCGTTTAAGAGGTCGGATTTTAGCAGGCGTGTGGGCGGGGACTCATCAGGCGTGGAGCCGGGGCCGAATTCGCGGTGCCACTCGACAGGGCAGGCTTTCGGGAGGCCGAGGCAACCGGCTGCGAAG
>CAZJVS010000033.1:0-54492 GCA_964549445.1 uncultured Planctomycetaceae bacterium | reverse complement strand
CTCCTGTCGACGCTCTTCCTATCGACCGTTTGATGCGTTTTCAGACAGAGCCTAGCCCGATACTGTGGTATCTACCACCCGAGGCAGCAAGAAAACCCGTATTGGGCGCCGGTACGTTGCACTGACCATAGCCATTTTCTCCCCAAGCCACAATTGAGTTATTCGATTTCAGGGCAAGTATGTGATAGTACCCTCCTCCAAGAGAAATGAAACCGGTATTCGGAGGTGGGACGTCCAGCAGGCCATTGTTATTGGCTCCCCATCCCACGATTGAACTCGGCGGATTCGGCAAAGAACATGGAATCGGAAAACACTGCGTGTCATTTCCCAGGTAGGACCCGCTTAGTGACGTGCACTCACTGTTGGAGAGGATTAAGCACGTTCCACTTGGCAGGCAGCACGCACCAGTTATGGGTGGTGGAGGGCAATTTGTGCAACTTGTGCTGCCGTCGCCTTGCCACGCCCCGCCCTGACCACCACACCAAGTCTGAGTCACGCCCAATTGGCAATCATTGCCTCCAACGCAGCAGGCGCCACCGGCTGGGCAATTCGAGCAGGCCTCGGTGCCAGGTCCTTGCCAAACACCATCCCCCGAGTCGCACCACGAAAGGGTCACATTGCCGTAGCACGTGTCCCCGTCGATGCAGCAGGCACCCGTCACGGGCGGCGGGATGCAGTTGAGACACCCTTGGCTGCCATCGCCCTGCCACACGCCGCTCTGTCCATCGCACCACGAGCGAGGCACACCACCGTAACATGTATTGCCTCCGACGCAGCAGGCGCCCAGTATCGGCGGGCAGTCCGTACAGCCGCTGCTTCCATCCCCCTGCCAGATGCCCCCTTGGCCATCGCACCACGAACGAGTCACGCCGGTGTTGCAGGCGTTTCCGCTGACGCAGCACGCTCCCAGCGGCGGCGGAGCCACGATGTTGAGCGTGATGTCGCCAACCTCATCGGGCGTAGCTTCAGAGCCACCTACACGAATTCGGTAGCACGTTCCGGCATTCAGTGTCGGCCGAACTCTAGACCAATAGCCAGGCCCACCATTATCATCATTACATGCAATCTCCGCGCCGCCGCACGTGGTACGAATACTGAGAACCGTATCAAACGTACTCCCCATCGTGTTAACTTCATAGACGCCAGTAGACGGTGCGCAAAACCTCCACCATACGTCGTTTTCGCTCAGATGACAGGACGCCTCTCGATCCGTCGTCGCACCAACGTTTGTTCCATAAGATGTTCCGACTCCGATATTAGTTGCGTTCGCACAGATGTCACTAGCCGGCGGCTGGGTCCCTGGCTCTGTGGTAAAACTCCAAACAACCCCCGCAGTTACACCCGCCGAGCTTCTTGCATCGATTCGCCAGTAGTAGGTCGTGCTATTGGCCAGCGCGCCTGGGTCGTAACTGGTTGCAGTCTGGTTGCCTTTGAACTCGCTGCTATCTGGAATCGAATCTGTTCCGAAATACACGTCGTAACTTGTCGCTCCGCCGCCATTCGACCAACCTATGTCAACGTTGCTCGATTGACCCGTTGCGCCATTGGAAGGATTGGGATTCGTCGGCTTCAGGGGCATGCAATTGCCCTGACAGAATTCAAGCCATATCGGATTAGTGATTGCATGATAGCGATCGTCTGCTCGGTCAAGCTGAAGGTACACGAATCGGTCAATTGCGGCATTGAATCCACCGGGAATCGCCAGAGCCGCTGAATACTGATTCGTCGCGAAACCGAGGGAATACTCCGTCCGGTCCACATTACCAAAACCGACGGTCACAACCGTCAGTTTGTATAAGCCGAGATGCCCAAATTCGGTAGTCGTTCGAAGTTGAACGGTCAATTGGGCGTCTGATCCGTATTGCACAGCAACCTCGCCGATGCGTGCACCATTGATCGTGCCGAACAAGAGTGGACCATTGCTGGCTACGCAATGTCCCCCAAGAAGTGCGGATGAAATCTGGCTTTGAGTCGGCGAGGAGCTCGACTCGAACCAACAATACGTGAATGTATTCGCCAACGTCGTCGTTGAGTGTGCATCGCTGTTGCCCAGTCCGACTGGGAAGCGATTCGGCCATCCGTTGCGCAACGCGAGTTGACCACCGGACGGAGCGGTTATTCCGAGCAGTAGTGACTGCCACTTGACAATAGCATCATTATCCTCCGGCTCGATAATGCCGTAAGGCCCGCAGTTTCCAGCATTGCTCCAGACTTCTAGACCCGCATATCCGGTTGTTGACCACATGTCCCACGGATCAAACGCTAGATCGAACTGGCCTTCTTTGAATGGGTGGGCAATGAACCCTACATAGCCCGCTTGATCGACGCGTGCCAGAATGGTACTCACCGATTCGCAGTTATTCTCACCATAGATGCCTTCGGTACACGAATTGGACATGAATGTCGGTACATTGGTAGTAGGTTTGGGATATGTGAGAAGGTGCGCGGGTTCATCATTGGCCGCGACGGCCGTATGCACACCCATTTCCTGTGAGTACATGATCCGGAATGCTGGATGTTGTGCATTGAAGAGCGCGGCCTGGCTCGAAGCATTTTGAAAGACGCTTGAAGAATACGTAGCGACGTTTGAATGATCGGTGATTATTATCCACTTGAGTCCCAAAGTGATGCCGGCCTGACCGAACTCGTCGATGGAATCGGGATCATGGTCACAAAAGCCCGGAAAACTTGTGTCGGCACTATACATAGTATGTACATGCTGATCGCCCGCGTACCAATACGGCTCACTAGTGATCACGGAAGAGGGAGATCGAGGCTCTGACATGGAGTCCCAAGTTCCGGTGACCGGGTTCAGGAGCCATGCGGAGGTCGGCTCATGACCATCGGGCAGTGGCGGGGTCAGGTCGAGCCGCAATACGGCACTGAGCACAATCGTCTCGAGCGGCCCTTTGACCTCGATCTCACTTGTAAGTGCAACCTCTCCCGTTGTTGCAAAAAGGCCTCGAACCGCTTGCTCGGCGAGGCGCAGCTCACCGCGGTAGCTGCTTTTCCACAGCTGCGCCGCAAGTTCACGCTGCTTGGACTCAACGACTTCGGTGGGCGTAATCACCCCCAGAGTTGTGCGTAATTCGGTGGCCGAGCGGGCTTGGGTCAAGAGCCGAAAATCGGGTGTACTCACGTGAAGTAGATTCCCGGCGGGGTCGCGGACTCGAACAGCCGTGATGACACAGTCATTTTGCCCGTCCACATTGATGGCCCGAATGGCAAGCGTAATCGGTCCGATCTTTCGAATACGGTGAGGCCCGTCAAAGGCGACGAATATGCCGGTCCGCGGATCAACTGCTCCCGGCTGCAGCCAAGGCACCGCTACGCCGTGGGCGAGCGCGGCGCTCGGAATTGCGGAGAGCAAAAGGAGGGCAAACAGAATCGGCGCGAGCGCTTGCTGCTTGCCGATCGCGGATCTTCGGTATGTCAAGTAGGTCATGAAGTAGCTCCTCGTCGCGGCCGGCGCGGCCTCCGTCGGATGCCTCACCCCTTACACATGCGTCGTCGGGTCGCCTCGTTCGCAGAGCAACAGGCGTCTCGAATCTAAATTCCGCCCAAACTGACGCCATTCACTGGATGGAGTGGCACCGACGCGCCAAGAACCCACCCCGCCTGCTCGTACCGACTCATGATACCCGAAATGTATCAGAAGTGAGGCTCGGATTTGGGCAGATTCGGGTCAATGGTTGTGCGATTTGGCTGACCCCGGGTTTCCACCTAGAGCTGAGTTAGCTTGTCCGGACTACCATCGCGCTGCTGGATACGGGACCGAAACTGTGCGAAAGGAGAGTCGAATTGACTGGCGGCAAGCGCCGAGGAGCTGATTGCCGATTCAGGTTAGCAACGGCGGAGTTCGAGGCCGTATTCGCGACGGATGCCCTTGGAGCGGCAATGACGATAGGCCGGCGACGTCGGATCGTCCCGAAAGATCAACGTGAGTTGCCAGCCCAAGTGAAATACCGGCCGTCCCGTGAAAGCCCATTCGACTTGCTCCCATCGGTGAGGATAACCGGTGTGCCGAGCGGCCGGCTTTCCACCGCGTGCGTTGTCGTGGCTATCTGCCTCTCCGACGGCGTGGGGAAAGGCTTCGCAATGCTGGCGACATCCGGTGAACTTGGGGATCCCGCAGACCAGCGCGAATTCCGTTAATCCCTTGTCGTGTCGGCAACACTTAATCGAAATGTTAGCTCTGCGGCCGCCGCTTCCGGAAAGGGTACGCGTTCCGCGAGCTTGTCGGTGTTGCGTGCATCGACTGCGTAGCGCTCGCCCATAACGACATTAAACCAGCGCTCGCGGTCCATGACGACGCGGTACATCTTTTCGTCCTGCGTGGCCGCAACGTAAGGCAAAAAGATATGGATCGGTTCGCCGCAGCGCTCCGCCTTTGCGCCGATGCGGTCAATCCGACCAGTTCGCTGTTCTAGCGTGCTCGGATTCCAGCATAGATCGTGGTGGGTCGTCTAGCGGCAGTTCAAGTGCAGATCGACCCCCTCGGCCATGACGCCGCTGGCGACCAGCACCTCGAGGAAGAAGGGGGTGTTGAAGGCCAGCATGAGGCGTTCGCGGGTCTCGGACGCGATCGACAGATGTCGGATCGTCTCGCCGAATCGTGGATTCCGCCCTATTTTCTCCGAAGATTCGACAGTTGGCAAAAGGCCCCTGTTCAGTCCGGTTTCGTACGTGCAGATCCCTCCGATAAGCGGATTGGCTTCACATATGGTCCCAAATGTGAAGTCGGCTCGGCTTCGGAACCTGCCGACGGGCACCCGAAGAGTGAGGGTTGGGGAACGCCACAGATCGGCTGCCTCTAGCGAATTTCGCGTTGAGGATCTGGAGGTCGGATCGCCCGGTAGCGATGTGGACGCACATTAGCATTCCCGTGACGCCAATTGTGGGCCACCTCAGTTACCCCGTTGCCTCTCTCGACGCCCGGTCGAACCATGACCCGTCAGATGTAATCCGGCTCGCAAGGTCACGTCCGTGCAGGTAGCGCGCGAGCTTTCTGAAATGCCTGATCATGGCGTCGCGGTCGTCAAGTTCATTGCGTGGAATCTCCAGCACGAAATAGCCGTTGTTACGCAGCCACGACCGGATTTCGCGATCCCGCTCAGCCGTCGCCGGGTTCCCATGCAACGACACGCTCATTCCGTCGAGGTAAACGCATCCTCCGTGATCGTCCGCGTCATCCCCGTCTCCGTCGAAGAACACATCCGGCGTCGTACTCCCAAGATGGGTTGATACGGAGATCGAATGCCGGAATCGGATGTTCCGTTGAAACTCCCCACCCGCGAACCCTGCCGCCTCCAGCAGCCGTTTCAGCTTGGTTTCGGAGTCATTAACCGGCTGCGCATCCAGCCGCCCCGTACTCGCAGCAGGTTGGGCGATGGGAATGTCGTGCGACTTCGTCAGCGCAGGCCCCCAATGGTCAAGCGAATCCTTCAAAAGATGGCGGTCAAGATAACGATGATAATACCCGTTCCGGAATGTCTGAAGACAATCGATACATGAGTGATCGCAGGCCGAAGGACAGGTTATCGCGATGTCCCTGGCCGCCGCCACAACTTCGGCGAAGCTGCTCCGAAGCTGTTCGAGAAGCCCGGACCCGCCCGGCATTGGGTCCCAGAGAATTCCGTCAACGTCGTCGCGGTCGACGTGACCGACAACAAGCACCTGCAGATCCTCCAGATGCATGTCCAGCACACGCGTTGCCCCCATCCTCAATGCCTCAAGTACGCTGTACGCGACAGAACGATTCGCGCATGCGGGGAGCGTTAGGCACTCAGCAACAATGTCGGCGAAGAACCCCAGCATCGGCGGCTTGCGTCCACACCGTTCTTCATGGCTCGTTCCAAAGACCTCCAATTGTCGGTCGGATGCAAGCGGCGACACGCTCTGGCCGCAGACCGCGCAGATGGGGTAGCCGAGCTGCTGACGTTGTTCAATCACCGGGGTCGAGCCGACATTAACCAGCCGAAGGTGAACACCGCGTCTGATCGTTAACGTTTGCTCACCCCATACGAATTGCTCGCCCCCGTTGTGGCGACCGCGCTCGCGGCCAAACACAGACACTTGCATCTGAAAACGATTGTCTTCTTCGTCTGAAATCTGCGACTGATGAACAAGGTCCACGTCGCAAACCGATATCGCTTTCAATTCGCCGGCGCCGAGCGCGCCGGCTGCTTGCCCGATGTTCTTCTCCGCGACGGCCTCACGCTCGACGTTGACCTCGAACACAGGCACTTCGCTTCGATCTTCCTCCGCTTCGCGGTGGAACCGGCGCGCAACGAAGCGGTGTCCATTCGCATATATCAGATTGCCTGGGACGTATTCGCGCAGTGCGACTGAAGGCGGCCGGGGTAGATCGAAGTCCATGCTACCAAGTTGCCAAAACGGAACCTCTGCCATTCCAACGACCGACCCTGTGTCCAATCCATAACCCGGCAAGAAGCCCTCAGCCGCGAGGACGCCGTACGTATTAATGTCATCAATGCCTTCCGCTTCACGTCGTTGTCGGTGCTGAACGCCCTTGAGCTTCTTGATCAAGCGGTCGCATCGGCGGTAATGCGCCTCATCCTCCGTATCGAGCGTTCCGTATTGTCGCCGCACATCATTAAGACGTTGAATCTCCTTGTGAGCCCACTGCAGGCGCTTCCGAAGGCGGTTCAATACCAGCAGCAGCTTGGCCGCCATTTCGTTAATGTGCTTGGCCAGCGCCTCAGGAGAAGTCACATCAACATCCGCATGAGGCCAGCCTTGTTGAAAGACCGCACTCGCATAATCGCGAAGGTCAGCCTGGTACCGTGAGACCAATCCGTGTAGCGGTGCGACATCGAACGGCTGCAACCGCACTTCGCCCGTGTTTTCAAACAGATACGCCGAAATCCGATTCGGAAACATCGCACGGAGCGTCTCTTGCACAACAGCGCGTTCCGCGTCGGGAAGGCCCGATCCCGCCCGAGCCAGTTGGAACAACCGCGTTATCACAACGGCGTGCACGTGCTTGGAAACCATGATGTCGTTCCGCAGGTTGAACGCGGGCGGATCGACTTTCCCATCGAGCATCTTTGTCGGTTCGACGTAATACGCGCGGTCGTGTGACACGGGGCGGCAGTAGCACAGGCTGACCGCCATGCGATGGCGCCGCCCAGCCCGACCCGCACGTTGCCAATAGTTCGCCGGAAGTGGCGGCACGTTTCGCAACAGGACGGAGTCGAGTGCGCCAATGTCCACGCCCAATTCCAAGGTGGGCGTACATACAAGCGTATTGACTGTATCCCCGCTGCCTTTGAACCAGTTTTCGATTCGCTCGCGCTGCTCCTGGGGCACCATCGCCGTGTGCTCCTCGGGCCTGAGCATCGAGTAACCCTGGTCGAGGAGCTGCAAATCGTAGCTATCAGGGTCTTCGGCGATGAAATCAAGTTCGCCGTCGCAGTGCCATGCCATGCAACGGTTGTTCGGCGTCCGCCGGCCGACTTTTCGCCTGCATCGCTTGCACCGGTAGTACCCGTGATTCTCGCTGAGCAGGAGTTTCGTCGCGTCGATCTGATAGGTACCGCTACAGTTCGGCAGAGGCCGATCCTTATTGCCTTTGAGCGTCACCGGAACGAAAAGCCCAACGCCATCGCTGCGCAGATAATCCCAGAGTGCCTCCAAGAATTCGGGAATCTCGGCGTCCGACACTCCCCATTTCTGAGCAATCTGGCGGACAAGCGTGCTGCGTTCGCTCAACCAAGCCCGGACGCGTTCCTTATCGTCGCCGGGATCGAGCTTTAGTTTCATCCCTTGCGGACTTGGAAGTATCGGCATGTATCCGCGCTGGATTTCGCGATCGCCTTCATTCCAATAGCGTGTGAAAATGCCGCGCCGATTGTCGAATAACAGCCGCTGGCGCCTCAGCTGATCAAGCAGCGTTTCGATCCCGCCCTTGAGGTCCTCCGGGGGAAGTTTGAGCCGGTGGGACCATGCCTGAACAAATCTCGCGCCCGAATCGAGCCCGTGATAGGTGATGCGCATGCGTCCCCATGGTTCCAGGCCGACCTGCTGATTAGCGGCGGTTGTCACTTCGCGCAGCACTTGAATTCGCAGAAAGTGTCGTCGCTCGTCTTCGTGCGTCCCGCCAGAGCCCTCCTTCGGAATGACACGCCACACCTCGGGGATGAGCGCCCGCGACAAACCATCGTTCCGATCCAGCTCGTCATCGACCTTGACCACCATATCGCCGATCGACACAGCCCCGTCTTTCATTGCATCCGCCATCAGGCGGCGAAGTCGGAATCGCCGTGCATGGTCTTTCATCCATCCGGCCTGGAACGCCGCGTCCTGCCGATTATCCGCAAAAAGCAGCAGTCGCTTGCGCTCCGCGTGGTGAACCATGTCTTGCGCGAGAACGTGAACGTCGGACACATTTACGGCACGGACTGGGCGCATTGGTTCACGGTATCGGCGTCCGATGCTGCGCCCGCGCGCTCCGCACGAAATGCAACTGCCCAAATTGCCGGGGTTCTTCTTGTTGCCACGGACCGCGAACAACTTTACGGGAGGCGCCGTCGCGCCGCAGCTTTGACAGCGCCCGACTTCGTTCGGATGGGCGGAGCCACAATGACGGCAGAAGTAGAGTGGATGAGACCAGTCCTCATCCTCCAGGTCTGCGCCTTCCTCCTGGCTGATCACCTGATCGACTAGAACCACGCGCTTCCCGCCGTGGTCCTTGTCGAGCGTCTCCCAATACGCCTCACCCCCGTCCGCAAGCTGCCCACCTTCCGGCGCAGCTTTCGTAAACTCAAAGTCCTTCAGGTGGGTCACGTAGAAGTGCTGGCCGCAGGTCGTGCATGTGTGCACGGGCGGTCGCCACATCACATCTTCGCCGCCCTGATCGGCGATCTCGTCTTCGCTGGAGAGCCACAGCTTTGGCTCATTTCCGCTGGCAAACGTCACAACGGCTCCGGGGATTCCGCGTACGAACGCATGAACGACCGGCCGAAACACCGGCCGCCCGCCTTTGAACGCCGCAGCACCGAGCGTGAGGTAAATCAACAATTCCTCTTCGGAGACCTTGCGCTTCGCTCCTTCCGTCAGATGATGCATCAACATGTCGAGCGGCCGTGGCTGCAAAAGCGTCGCGCGAATCTGGTAGGCAAACTCGTTCGCCAGAAGCGCCTCATTCAATGCTGCGGGCCATTCACCAGACGGAAGCGGTCGCCCAGCCAGCTCCTGGTACACCGCGCGAATCTCAGCATCCGGTTGTTCAGAATCGACGGCTATGAGCGTCCGCTTCAACAACTCAGCCGCGTTCGTCGGTGCTGCCGGCAACGTGCGCTGACTCGCCCACGGGTCGGCTTCGTACTCCTCATGGACCGGCTCAACGTCCTCCGGTTTCACACCGAAGAATCGCGCAGCGAACTTTCTGCCGGCGTCGGGATCCCGTCGATCAACGATCGTCGCCGATGTTGCCACGCAGGTCGTGTCCTGAGCACCCCGGCCGCAGAACTTTCGCAGCCGGCGTATCAGACACGCTGTTTCCGCTCCGTTGATCCCGGTAAAGGTGTGCGCCTCGTCGAAAACAAGGAAATCAAGTCGAGCATTGTCGAACAGTTCAACATCGATTTGCCGCGTCAGCAGCAATTCGAGCTGCTTGACGTTTGTCAACAGAATCCGCGGCTGCGAACCCTGTGTGCGCATCTTCTCGCGTGAGCAAACCTCCTCTGCCGGATGCACTGCGTCGGGCCGGCCCTGGTCGCGGTATCGTTGCAGCACAGCCTCGTGATCCGCGCGAGAACTGCCCTGTTGGAGCCGATGACCGGTGACCTCGCGCTCATGTTCCGGCGTTTTGCCGACGTACATGCCAAACGTGATTCCGCTGCCGGCCAGCAACCCGCGCAAGCGTTCAAGTTGGTCTTCTGCGAGCGCATTCATCGGATACACGATGACGGCCGAGATTCCCGCGACAGCCTGGGCGTCGCGAAGTTCCAAGCACTTACTGATAATCGGATACAGGAAGCACTCGGTCTTCCCCGACCCGGTACCCGTGCTGACGAGCGTCGTCTTTCGGCCGTGGATGGCCCGAATCGCGCGCTCCTGATGTCCGTACATCCGGCCAATCGACGGCGGGATGACATTCACCATATGTGGATGAAAAATACCCTGAGTCGCCAGTTCCACGATTGTCGCTCCTTCCTTGAAGCTGCGCGACACGCTGATGAACGGTCCCCTCAGCAGCGGAGTGTGTCGAACCGCATCGAGGTTCAGCAATGTGCGCATCTGCGCGTGCAGCCGCGGGTCAGCAAACGGGTAGGCCGTGAGCTGGTACTTCAGAAAGCTGCGGACGATCTTTTCCGCATAAGCGATCGGATTCAGGGCCATTGATGAGCCTTACGCCGCCTTCGCGGCTTCCTTCTGTACCAATTCAAATGCTTTGACCTTCATTTCCATCCCGCCACCCAGCAGCGCGTACGACACGCGCGATCCCTTGACCGATTGGTGATGGTCCACAAACTCCAGCACCGCATTTAGGACGCCCCAAAACGTCCCGCGCGAACCATCCAGATCCATGCCCTTGCCGTTCCCGCGAAGCTCGGCGATCTTCGCCCGCGCCGCGCGTACGTCCGCAAGGCGCTGCTCCCACGCCTTCTTCAGTCCGGGATTTCGATCCGCGTTGCGCGGTTTCTTCGGCTCTGGCAGCAACGCCTCGACGATCTCCTTAAACTTCGCGTCTTCGCAGCGCTTCTGCGTGAGAGTCGTAAATACCGTCGTTACCTGATCAAGCTCGCGCAGTGTTGCACTGAAGAATTCCTGCGCTGCCACGGCATGGTCGCGCAGCGTTCCTTGATGCGCCCGACGAAACTGCTTTCCAAACAGGTTTTCGCGGAAAGCCATCGCCAGCGTGTTGCGACAGACGACGCGCACCGTCGTCAGGCGGATATTGAACGCCATCGATCCATCGTGGCTGTTTGCAAACAACGCGAATGGCTGAACGACGTCGCCCCGCGCAATCGTCATTGGCCGATCGATTTTCGCCAGGAGCCAGACCACCTCGCCTGCTCCGAGATACCCACCAGTGTGATAGACCGGCTTGCCCTGACCAAATATCGCGTCAAAGAGTGTCGCTCCGTCGCGATTCTGCAGCGGTTGGAATCCGCGGTGCGCCACTCCCAGCACGCGGCCGTCGTGTCCCGCCGGCCGATCAAGTCGGACAATTGCTTTGCGCTTCGGAACCGGGGATGGCGGATCATCGGCGGTCAGCAGGTCAACCTCGCCAACTTCCCAGTTCAATCCGCCGACCTTCAAGGCTTCTTGAACTGTTGCAGGTTTCGCGAGGTGCACACCGAGTCCGTGCCACGGCGTTTCGCCAGTGTAGAACATTTCGCCGATATCTGCGGGCATTCGTGTGCTCCTTAGTTCCCATTATGCGCGAATGATCCCGCATTTCGAAATCGTGCCGACCACATTCTGGGCGCATCGTGGACCGCTTGAGGGCTAGGTCAACCCCTTCGGGCCTGTCGCTGCCTGGCATTGTCAACCTTCCAGCGGATCGCTGGGTGGTTGGAAAGCAACGCCACCAACTCCGGCTGCTCAGGCGTCAGCAGCTCCGGCCGCAACTCGCCTCGCTGGGCGGCGGCGACGTACTCGGCCTCGTTCGGGCTCAATTCGACACATGGCGCGACGACCCTCCACGCTTCGTCGATCAATGCCTCGGCGCCCGGCGGGCTGGTGGAAGCAAGCATTGGAATAAGTTGGCTCTCGATGACCTGCTGCGTCAGGAGCTGCTTCATTCGCTCGCGAGTGTAGGTATTCATCGGATGGACGAGGATTACCGACATGCCGACGAAGAGCGCCCGGAAGCGTGCCGACTTCAGCACTTCGCTAGCAATCTGCGGCAACCGCGCGGCATCCCATGCGTCACGCGCCGCAGCACGGTCGAGCATGGCCAACAGCTTGCCGATGCTCAGCTCCAGCAGGGAAACGACCCGAATTTGCGGCCGATCGAGTTCCCCGGGCTGCCACATCTCGGCCTGCATAATCCCGTCGAGCGGCATGCGAAATAGATAGTTCAGGTCCACCTCGACGCGCTCGTCTGTGCCGAGCACTGAACGATACGTCGCATACAGCTTTCTCCCGCCGGCCGCGTCCGCCGATCGCTGCACGCGGTGCCCCAGCCGCTGCACAATCCGCTCCACCGCCGCCTCGACCTCCGGCCGGTCGACCAGCATCTTTTCGCGCTCGGCGTGGGCGATGTAGTTGTAGTCGAGGTCGACCGACATGCGTGTCGGCGCATTGCCGAAACACAGGTTTAGCGCCGTGCCGCCCTTTAGCGCCAGCGCCGTGCCGAGCAACTGATCCCGTGCGATTTCCGCCGCAATCTCGCCAAGCCGCGTCACCTTCTCCAGTGTCGCGACGGCGTATCCGGTCTCGGCCGCACAGTGTTCGAGGTACTGAAGACTAACGCTCATCTGGCTCGCTCTGCGTCAACTCGGCCGGGAGGATCACGTTCCAGCGTGCGTTCAAAACGCCACCGCGCTGGCGGCGGGGCACATAGAGCGGCGAGCGCGGCCGGTGCGCCTCGAATCGCCGCAGATGCTCGCCAGGCACGTGGAAGTTCTTTTGGTGCCGCTCCAGGAACCAGCCGACCGCAGCCCACAGCTTGCGCTCGCCATACTGCTCCAGCACGTGTTCCAGCAGCCCGAGATCGAGCGTCGCAAATCCGCTCGCTGACGTATTCAGCTCCGGCAACCCCCCGACCAGGTCCGGACGCCGCACCCCCTCCACCAGCGTCCGCTCCGGACTCGTCACGCGGAGCAGAAAGCCGCGCCGCTCGACTCGTCGAGTACCGAGTTCGACATCGCCTGCCTTGCGTAGCGCCGCGGGCTGATCGAGGAACAGAACCTGCGGACCTCTCAATCTCAGCGGCGGGCGCCGGTGGGCAGTGAACACGGTGTTTTTTTTCCACACCGAGTGGGCGACGCCGAGCAGTTCCAGCGCGCTGTGGTAGCAGAACACGGCGTCCGGCCGGACGGCCCGGGCAGCCAGGAGTGGGTCGGGTTGAAACGTCTCCGGTTTCTGGTTCGGCGGGACGACCGCGTATAAGCCGCGTTCGACGATCTTCAGCCGGCCGGCGTCGATATGGTACTTGAGTCGTTCGATCGTGCCGCTGGCGCCGCGCGGCGCACCCAAGGCGGCCGTCGCTTCTGCCAGTGAGAATATTGGGTGACTTTCGAAGAATTCGGACGTATTTACTTGACGTTCAGTTGACATATGGGGGGCGATTTTCCCTATACCGCCACGAGACGTCAAGTGAAAGCCTCTCGCCCGCGAAACTTGACGTTCCGTTGAGACATGGGGAATCATATCCCCCATACGTCCACGCGACGTCAAGTAATGCAGCCGAGCGACGGCGCCAGCTGCACTCGGTCAAACCTTGCTATCCGGATGCGGCGCTACGCTCGGTCGCCAGCCGGCCAGGACCAAGTCGGCGATCACCTCGTACGCGATGTATCCGCGGCCGTAGCGCAGCTTCGTCAGATATGCATACTCGTCCACCAACCACCGGTACGCCGGACGGAGCTCCTCGGGCAGGCGCGATTCGGCGGCCTGCGATTTCGGGCTGTTGCTGCTCGTTTCGTTCATGCAGCCGGCGTCCCTTGCTCCGGGTTGTCTGCATTATCCCCGCGAGTCGGGATTCTGGAACAGTGGCCGATTTTCTACGTCGAAAAGATAGCCCGCGGCCGCGTAAGCGGAGGTGGGGCTTTCCCCCGATTTCGCCTTTTTGGCTTGATTGGACGCTGACTTGTCCGTTTTTCCGCCGCTGTTCGCGCCGGCACCGGCGTCATCAGCCGAGTCGTCACCGGCCTCGCCGCGTTCGATTTCGCGGAGGAGTGTCTGGTAGCCCTCTTCGCCGAGCAGGTTGCGGGCGTGGAGGTGGCACTCGCGCCAGGACTCTTCGGCGGTCTGGGCGAGCTGCCAGTCGTAGAAGCGCGGGCCGAAGCAGGAGCGGACAGGCTGGTGCTCCTTGGCCCGGTCGTCGTGGCCGAGGCCGTAGTCCGCCAGGCGGAGCGTCTCGGGCAACATCCAGCCCTCGCCGTCGTTCTGATTGCAGAACGCTTCGATCCCCGCCGCCACGTCGCCGCCGAACGCGGCGATCTTTTCTTGGAGGTCATGGAACGCGACGAGTGACAAGACGGTCAGGCGGTGCTCCGGGTGCCTGTCTTTATCCACGCGCCAGAACGCTTTTGGATCTAACTGACGAGTGAAACTCTTCTTGGACAACATCGTCTTTGGCCAATCGATCTCTGGGAGAATGCCCTTCAATTCAGATAGAGTTAGCTGGAACATGCTCGCGACAATTGCTTCGACCGCACATCGAGCCTCAAGCCTCGCCCGTTCGGTGACGCGCCATAGTGTCCGCCAGCCCGACTTCGTCTCACGGTGAAGCCAGGTCGGGGCGAATGACGTGCCACCCATACACAAGCCAGCGGAGAGAGTGTCCGTTCCGAATAAGCTGACTGCTAGCAAACGCGGAAGGGGGTTCTGCGCGTAGACGTGATAGTCCAAGTGAAGGCCGACAAGCCGGTTTCGCGTGACGTAATCAAAGACGAGGGAATTCAGGACTGCCGCGGCCGCTAAGACGAAGTGGGGCGACTGCCTCCAAAATATGGCAGCGGTATCTCCGGTCGGGACACCGACAACCACTGTTCCGATGGCTGAGCGTTGGTTGGTCGCCGAACCCACCCGCATGTGAGAGAGCTTCAGCTTGTGTGGACAAGCCGCCAGCGCATTGTGCGCGGGCAATGGCAACAGAAATTGCGGTCGCACCCACTTTTTGGTCCAGGGAATATCGTCCCATACCGCACCACGGCCCTTACCAGATACCCACCCTTTTTCGCTGAAATCAAACTGGCCGATCATTCGGCCCTCATACAACGACAGCGCTACCGCTGGACCGAAAACGTCGACTTCTTCTCGTTCCCCGTCGTCATTTTCAACAGTCATCCGTAGGGTACGCCCACCTGCTTCGGTGAACGTAACGACTGGAATCTCATCCTCACGAATCCAAGCATCGGCATCGCGCGCGAGGATCACCCCCACAGGAATGTCTGCGCGCGGGATGGGGAGCGCGTCGTACGGCGACTGAGCACAGCGAACGCGCGAATCGGTCTTGCCAGATTCGCCACTCGCAATCTCAGCTTCGATCGTCGCCGCGCCAGGGCCCGGCGGAGTTGGCCGTGTTGCGTCCACATCCAAATCAGCCCAGAGCTCCGCGATCGGCCTCCACGGTCCCTTAATCCAGCGATTGTATTCGTCCGGCCGATAGCCCCACTCCTCCCACTTCGGCCGCGGCGGGAACAGATATGCGTGGGTATTCATCATGAATTCGATAGAATAGTCAAGGTTCCACCCGTCATCTGATCTGTCACCCAAGAGAGTTGAGCGCGAGTATATTTTCGTTAGGACTTCGAGGTCGGAGGTGGAGCGAATTTCCAGCAGGGCTTTTGTGGTCGGACTGAATTCCAATATGCGCTCACGCGGATAGAGCGTGAGGAATCTTTCGCCTCGTTCCCAATCAGCCAATTGTCGCCGCATGAACGCAGTACGAATTGCGTTCGTTTGGCCTCCTTTTTGAACTATGACCGCGTTGAACTTGAACGAACGGTGAATGTCGAAGATACCTTCGCGGTTTTCAAATCCGAACAGCCATTCCCACTGGCATCTGTCTAAAAAGAGCTCTCGAAGTGGCTGTGACCACGCGTCGCCGTGAAGACCCGACGGTACGAGCATACCCATTCGACCACCATCGCGAAGGAGAGCGTGGGAGGATTCAAGAAACAGCTTGTATGTGAAGATGCGGCCAATTTGCCGTCCGAACGGATCATCCAAATCAACGTAGCCTGACGATTCCTCACGCTGTTGTTTCCAGCGGGCATGGCGACGTTGCGAAGTCTCAAAGCTCATTCGGCCGCGGTCGCCAAGGTCGAAATCGTTGCTCGATCTGCCGTTGGCGTCCTGAGTGACCCGATCGCCGAACGGGAACCCGGCATAGCTCACCCAGTTGGAAAAGCCCTTAAAGTAATCCCTATATCTGAGCCACTCGCGTTCCACCTCTCGATCTCCCGCGAACAGTATTGCTCGGCGCTCCCCCTTTTGAACTTGGCCGTAAGTGCGAAACATGGGATCAACAGCCGAAAAGAATTCCTCCGGATTCGGTTGCAGATTCTCCCAGGGCGGATTCCCCAGCATGGCATCGAATCCTTGCGATTCCAAGTTGAAAACGTCCGGGAATTCCAACTCCCAGTGAAAGAACCGCCGCTCGGCGGCGACTTGCCGTGCGGCCTCGCGGACCGGCTCGGGCAACTCACCGCCGTAAAAATCACCGGGCAGCGGCACCTGATCGAGTTGCTCCGGAGGCCAGAACCAGATGGCACACCACAGGTCGAACGCTTCCTTCAGCCGCACGAACGCCGGCTCCTGCCGCAGGGCGGCATATTTCTCAGCACGCTCGGACGCCTGATGAATGCCCAGCCCGTGAATCTCGCGCAGCACCTGCTCCGCAGCGTCGTGGCCGGTGCGCACGTCGGTCAGGTCAATAGGATAGAGCAGCTTCTGGCCGGCGAGGAAGTCGATCAGCTCCTGCTTCACTTCCTTCTTCTTGGCGGCGATGGCCTTGGTCCAGGCCTCCTTGGCGAAGTGAACGCCGTTGGTGTGGTTCTTGTCGCCGCCCTCGCGCTCCCAAGCCATTGCGGGGTAGTGCAGGAACTGGTCAAACCACGCGCCGACGAGGCTGTTGCCGGGCTTGATCTTGTGATCCAGGAACGTGAGCGGCAGGTTGCGGTCGAGCGTCTCAATCCACAGCGACAGGCGGCACAGCTCGACGGCCAGCGGATCGAGATCGACGCCGTAGATGCAGCGCTCGACGACGTAGCGGCGGAGCACCGCCCGCGTCCGCGGCTCGAATTCGTCATCCTCCGGCCGGCAGGGCAGCGGTTCGTTAACGAGCAGCTCCTGTCCGCCGCGGCCGAAGATCAGGTCGAGAACGGCCCGGCCGGCGTGGTCGCGGATGCGCTTGTGGACGATGAGCGCGCGATAGAGCGCGTCGGTGAGGAATCGCAGAGCCGCCAGGCAGAAGGAGCCGGAGCCGCACGCCGGGTCGCAGACCTTCAGTGCGAGAATTTCCTCCGGCTTCTTGGGCTTCCACTGCTCCGCCGGGGCGTCAAGGTTGGGTTGGCCGTCTTCGCCAAGCGGCGGGTCATAAGCGAGCGGGCGCAGCGTGCGGTGCACCGTCGGAATCGCGAGCTGCGGCCGAGTGTAGAACGTGCCCGATCCCTTGCGCGTGCCGCCCCAGCGAACGAGATACCACTCGCCGGGGAGGACGACTTTGGTGACGAGCGATTTGGCGGCCGAGGCAAGTTTCCGCTCATGCAGCATGCGTTTTTCCGGCGTCAGTTTGCCCCGCGGCTTCTTGACGAGGTTGGCGACCTCGCAGGCGCGCTGCGCCCATTGTTCGGCGCGGCCCTGTGCGGTGAAACGGGCATCGGCGACGGGCGTCTCCGGCTGTGCCGCTTCCGCGCCAGTCGGCTCTTCTTCGAGTTCTTCTTCAGCTTCCTCTGGTTCGGCGGCTTCGTCCGGCTCGTCTGCTGATTCCTCAGCGTCGGCGGCCTCCTCCGCCTCGTCGTCGGCGGAAGTGTCTTCGAGCTTCTCAAGCAGGTTCTTGATTGCCGCGTCGTCCATCGCCTCCAGCGTGGCGAGCGGCAGCGCCGGCTGATTGCCGACGGCGAGGAAAACAACCGGCTGATCGGCCGGGGCGGAGCGCAACTCAAAATCGAGCAGACCCTCGTAGAGGATGCCGATGTACTCGCTGTCGAGACTGGAGAAATCGACAGGCGTTGAGACCCGGGTCACGGTGCGGCCCTGACGAATCTTGATCTGCGTCCGCGTCAGTAGGTCGAGAATCAGCCGCACCTGATTGTCGTTCATCAGTTGCCGCTCGAAGCACGCCGTTTCGAGCAGGTGCAAGGCGCGCTTCATGCCGTCTTCGTTCGCGGCGTCGCCGGGCGCGAACAACTCGCCGCCGTAGGAAGGGACGGGCATAGCCTCGTGGCTGCAACCGCGATGAATCAGGCGGAAGAGCGCCAGAATGCGCGGGAATGCCGCAAAACTGGCCGCGAGACGATGCGGGCTGGTTCGTTCGAGCTCGGTGCGCAAGCCCTGCAAGCCGTACGAGCCGTGGTAGATCGGATTGTCGCGCGGTAGCAGTCCCTCGCGGCTTTCGGCGAAGAAGACGACGACCATGCGCATGATCAGGCGCACGCCGGCTCGGTAGATGTCCTGCGGGTCGAGGCTGCCGTTCAAGGCATTTAAGGACGAGGCATGAGCCTGAATCAGCAGTTCGGTCGCCTGGCGTACGCGCTCGCCGAGGAGCTGCGACAGGTCGGACTGGCCCTTGCGGCTGTCATTGACTGCGGCGAGCAGCGGGCATGGAGCTTTGTCCTCTGGTGGTGTCCAGAGTTTTGGCGAAACCAGGGCGCGCAGACCATCGAATTCTGGCGTGGTGCTGCCTTCGGCTAGCCATTGATCGAGTTCCCACTCGGTAAAGGCGTCGTAGTCGAGCCCGGCAAAGACCAGTCGCCACTGCTGGCCGTTCGTGACCAGGGCCAATTGCTCGGGGCCCTGGCGGAGCCATTGCACTGCGTGGGAGATGCTGCGCTTACTTCGGCCGATGCCGAGGCGTTTCTCGTCGTCGACGAAGACCGGGAGGCTCGCTCCGTGCCTACCCAGCCATAAGTGATGGGGCCGGATGGCTTCGCCTGCGAGTCCCCGACGCGTCCAGATTGTTTCGACATTGCTTCCGCGATGCCATGTGCCACCCGTTCCTGTGAACCCACACGCGGATTCGAGCAGGTGAATAATGAGTTTGGTGCGGCCCCTTTGCGGATCATCTCGGAATTGAGCGATCTCTCGGCGGAGTTTTTCCTGTTGAAACCCAAGTAGTGCCGCCGGAAGAGAAGGGATCAGACTGCTCAAACGGTTGAGGTCAAGCAGCAGACCGCCGTGCCGCAGATTGCTCCACCAAGATAGGTGCTCCATGCTCACGGCCGGTCTCCTGTCGTCCGTGGCAGCCGGATTTCAAGTGCGACCGGAAAGACCTGGGCGGTGCCGTGCAGGGCGAAGCGCTTTGGCAACAGATGTTTCACGATTCGCTCGCGCTCTCGGGCAAGCTGGTCGCGGACCTCTTCATAATGCACGCGGCGGCGTTCAAGCTCCTCCTGCTTTCGCTCGATTGAGCGGTCGAGTTCATCCATCAAGGACTGCGATTCGAATAGCTGGCCCTGCTGACGCTGGACCTTTAATTGCCCGATCTCGCGCTCCAGTTTGGCGAGCGTATTTTCGGCGATCAGGGCCGAGACTTCGCCCTGACGACTGCGGTAGCGCTCGTCCTCCTCTTCCTTCGCTTTCTGCCCGTCAATTTCTAGCTGAGCACGGATCTTCCCAGTCAGCTCTTCCTTGAGCGATTTGACGAGATCTCGGAGGTCTGCTTCAACCTCATCGAGGATTTCGCGGGCACGCTCGACGTGCTTGGGGTCGGTGCACGCCGCGGCACCTCGCAATGCGGTTCCGGGCGCATGGGGCAGAGCGCTTCCAAGTTCGTTCCCACTCACCGGGAACCGGATCGCGCGAATCCAGTGATGAAACGTCTCGCGCAATTCGTTGATGCCGAGTTCCTCGACGTGCAGGATGAGCAGGGCATCACAGCCCTTTGGTACATTGCCGTACCTGACGGTCCAGCGAGAGACGGCAGCGGGGCCGGGGAATCGTCGCCGCGTAAGCGAGCTGCCCGCTTTGGTCATTAACGGATGACCGAGGTGCAGCATCAACGTGTCGTTGCGCGGGCGAAAGATCTGTCGGCCGCCCAGTTCCTGGATAAATGGTTTGGCGCTGAACGAGAGCATCGGAACCGGGCCGAGCGTACGGTTCGATGTTTGCTTCCGGAGCGTGTCGTCAACGATTTCCTTCCAATTCGGCAGGCCGGGGTTGTTCAGGCGAAACCGTTCCAGGGCATCCGGCTCCGAGAGTTGAGGGTGGCCGCCGTCGATGGCCATCGCGGCTTCAAGCGTGTTTTTTGCGGAGGTCGCATCGAGATCCAATTCGTCGGCGAGCGCTTGCACCATTGTTGCGATTGCGGCTTCCCCCGAAGCGGCACCCAGATCTACGGAAGCGTCCGCCTCAACGCTGACGGTGCTCCTTGCTTTCTCTATCTGCAGGTCGAGCAAGCGTACAACTTCTTCTGCGTTTCGCCCTTCGATCAAACGACGATGCGTCGCCTCGTCGAACAGCTCTCCGGTTGCGCCGAGGTCTTCACGGATCTGATCCACCTTCCGAATGAGGTATGAGAGGAATTTCAAATCGGCGTGCTGTTCGCTGACAAAGTGATGCACGAGGACGTCGCGGGCCTGTCCGTGTCGATCCAATCGTCCGTTTCGCTGCTCGAGCCGAGCCGGGTTCCACGGACAATCGAAGTGCAACAGATAACGCGCAGAACTCTGAAGATTCAGCCCTTCGGCCGCGGCATCCGTCGCAAGCAGCACTCGGACTGCGGCAGCGGGATCGTTGAACGCGTCCTTGATTTCGTCTCGCTGGATGTCATCCATCCCGCCGTAGAGGCAGAGGAATCGTTCTTCGTCGCCAGCGAAGTCATTGCGGACTCGCCGTAGTAGGTAGTCGAGCGTGGTCTTGTACTCCGTGAAAATGACGAGACGTTCGTCGGCTCTCCACACCTTCCCATCGCGGATCAGCGACGCGATGAGTTCCGTCAAGGCGGTGTATCGGGCGTCGCTCTTGGGATCTTGCGCCCCTACGCCACGATCCAGGTCAATTCCCAGACATTCGGCCGCTCTGTCGATCGCTTCGATTTCGGTGCCAAGGTCCTTCATAAACGACTTCATCCATGAGCCGATTGTCGCGACGGCTGTCGCCGCCCGCTCCTCAGATTCCCGATCGTCTTCGGAGTCTTCACGGACAGGTTGACTGGCAGCGAGCACTCCTTCGTCCGCGACCGGATCGGATTCGGCCAAACCGAGTTTGCATCGTTGCCATGAATCCAAGAAGGTCATCGGTCCGCTGAGGAGGCGCTTTCCAAGGATCTCAATTGCGAATGAGCCCGCCAGGCGTCTCACCTTGGCCGCCTGCGCAATCAGGGAACGGATGCGCGTGCGAAGCCCGTCAAACGCGTTGAGCAATCGCAGTTCGGCATCCCCAAATCGAAGCGGTACAGCCCTCGGCGGAAGCCTCGTGCAGAATTTCGGCGGGCTCGTTCGCGCGTTGATTTCCCGTTTGAGTCGCCGAATCACGACCTGTTTGACGCGCTCGCGCTCGGCAGGACGCAATTCGTCCGTCCGCGTGAAGCGGACCGGGTCAAGTAATTCAAGCAAACCGGTGAACGACCGCGTGTGCCCGTTGTGCGGCGTCGCGGTCAGGAATAGACGGTTTTCGAACAGCGGACTAATGATCCGCAACATTTCGCAGAGTTGACTGTCTTCTCCGAAGGGCGATGGCATCAAGTTGTGCGCCTCATCAACAATCAGCAGGTCCCACGGCAGATGCGGCGAGCCTTCCGGAGCGCGAGCTGCGCTGATGAACTGCGCAAGCACGTCCGGTTGTCGCAAAAAGTGATACGAAGCGATGATCTTCGGACAGGCGCGCCAGGGGTTGGCGTCGATGCCGAGCGACCGGCGAAACTTCAGCGTCGAGTCACGGTCGACAAGATCGAACGTCAGCGAGAACTTCGTCCACATCTCGTCGCGCCATTGCACGCGAAGCGACGCGGGCGTGAGAATGAGTATGCGCCCAATCCGACGACGAAGGAGTAGCTCGCTGAGAATAAGGCCGGCCTCGACCGTCTTTCCCAATCCTACATCATCCGCAATCATCAGGTTGATGCGCGGCATCCGCAAAGCCTTGAGCAGTGGAATCAGCTGATAGTCGTCAATCTGCACCGCTCCGTGGAACGGAGACGCGATGGGGCGGCGGTCCAGCGCCCCGGCCCCGTCAGGGTCCAGGAAAGGATAGATGGCCGACCAGCGCACCCCGCGCACGAGGGCGTCGTATTCGTCCGCCAGCATCGGTGGATCGCTCGCGCGAGGCACTTCATTTGGTTCGAGAAGTGACTTGGACGGTTCAAGCTCCCAAACCAACTGCTCATCGAATGGTCGCTGCCCGTCCCGATATTCAATCTGAACAAGGTGCAGCCGGCTCTCGTGGCCGTCGTAATGTCTCACGCCGCTGATGACGCCGCGGCGGTTACGCACAACGGCGAGCATGCCAATGTCGGGATTCCGCTGAATTGGCGGTGTCGGCAGAGAGACCAGTGTGGGGACGCGCATCGTTAAGCGCTCCTGGATCTAGGATTCGTCGAAGCGACAATCGCCGCGTGACGCCGCTCCATGCTTTGTAACCAAGGCGAATCCAAGAGGTTATCCGTGATTCTACTCGGGGCGGTTGCCCCACTCCAGCACTTGCGTCCGGGTTGAATTGCGTTGGGTACACCGGACCGTATGACATCGCTCAGCGCTGCATCATCTGTGAAACCCACCGAATCGGGAGCACCGCATTTCAACATTGACCTCTGGGCTCAGTGCCGGACGGGCAACGAAAATTCCGCAACGCGGCCAACGTAGGGGCCCACATCCGCCAAGATCGCTACTGCGACGAGGATCCGTGAACGCTTTTGAACGCGGCCACCTCGCGACGATCCTTGGACGGCTGAAAGCGATCGGGTTGGAGGGCGCGCGCAGATGAGGGCTCGATCTGCAATAGTATCGAACGGGCTCAGGGATTCGTACGCACAGGTGCCTACTTTTTGTTGATTACTTGGCAGACTTGCACCGTCTGCGAGGCGGGCTCAAATCGATGCATGACTGCTCGATGGCTTTTCGCGTCTCCGCCGTCGAAAGCCTGGTGGATAGGTACTCAACGAGTTCTTCCTGTCGCGACTGGCCGAAGACCATGCGATAAACGGCCAGCGATCGCCGCAGTGCTGCGGCGCGTTCGGAATCGCGACTGAGCGGCAGGGCCATGATATGCCGCTCGATCGCGGCACCACCCTCCAACGGAAACAACCAGTAAGGAACGAGATCGCTCGTTCCATCGGTCCGGTCTCTGCGAGCGGCGTCAAACATCGTCTCCCACGGGTCATCCGCCGACGGTCCCAAGTGTTTGGAATACGTGGCTGCGATGTTCTTCCGAACGGCATGTCCCTTATAGCGATGCACCCGGCCCTCGCGCTGCTCTAGATCGACAGGATTAGAGGGCAGATTCCAGTGCACGACCGCGTGGCAATACTGGTGGAAGTCCAGCCCCTCCTGTCCAATTGAGGTACTGGCGAGCACGAAGGGCCAGAACGGCGAGTTGAAAGCGGTGCGCACCTGCTCGAACCGCTCCGCGCTGGCGGCTTCATCGCTTTGCTCCCGGCTGAATCGGACCGCGAACCGTTCTCGCAAACGCTGGCTTTCGACCGCGATGCTATCGCCGGATGGACCGAGACGAATCTCGTCAACGCCCGGAGAGGCCGTCCGGAGGGTGATCGCGTCGATGATTCGATCAGCTATCCGTGTCGCCGCCGTCGCCCCCAGCTCATCGAACAGCCCTTCCGAGTCACGAAGCACATGAACGTATTCATCCAGGACGGCCTGAAGGCAGCCGTCGCAGCAATACTCCAGGACGCGCCGCCAGTAGGGCTCAGCCGGCTGCATGCCGCGAATCAACGCCATCGATTCGGGGAGATTGAAGAGCCGCAGGAATGCCCTTCCGATACGTGCGGCTTGCAGCTGCACTTCGGGAAACTCTGGATTCTCGAATCCACCTCCCAAACGAGCCAAGGATCGCAGCGCGGTTACGGCGGGGGCAGCCAACGCCACATCCACGAGGACCTCCAATAGGTCATCTGGTGGGGGACCGAGAGTCAAATGGCCGGTGGCCACGCCGCGCACGTGTGCCACGTGCTCCGCCCAACGCGAGGATGTGTGGCCCTCCTCATCTTCTTCATCGTCTTCTCGAGCGGCCCAGCGGCCGGCCAAGTCCGCGGCTCCGAGCCAGGCCCTTGAAGGCTCATCGTGATGATGCAGGTCGAGCAGGATCGGCGCCGCCCAGTACCACGATTCGTCGGAACGATCTCCCGGGACGGAATCGGCAAGGAGCGGACGGATCAGTTCGCTAATCCGTTCACGAATTGTGCGTCTGACTGCGTCGAGGGCTGGCAGCTCCGGTTTCTCCAACCGTGTGGCGTACAAAACGCGCGGATCGCAGTGCTCCGCTAGGACGCGACACGGAAAGATCAGCGCGAACAGAGGAAGCCCCGTCAGACGATTCTCTTCACGTGCAAATCGAAGCAGCGGGCGCCGCCTTCTTCGGGCCTCAGGGGAGTTCTCGGGATTCGGGTCCTGAAGCCGAAACATTCGTCGCTCGGCCTCATAGCTCAGCAGCGTTGAAACGACCTTGGGGACGACGTGCCAAGCTGAGAAGATCAACCGCTTTGTCATCTCGCCGATGCCTGGTGCTGCGAAAGCCCCAGCCAACGAATGGTACGGAAGTGAGGGCGGAAGCCAGAGCAGCCGCCACATCCCCGTATCCAGCGTGTCGGCCATCAGTCGACGAAGGCGCGCGTTTCTTGGATCGATCTCACCATAGGACTGGATGGAGCTCCACGGCAGCAGCGTTGACGCTGCGTTTGACATCACCGAGGCGAGCTTCACGTGATCCGATGGTGTTTCCAACGCGTCCAGAAAGGCGTCCTTGAGATCGTAGCCATCCATGAAGTTCAGCAAGTAGGGGGCCGACTTCCAGTACTCGAGCGTATCCTGATGTTTGAGGAGCCGCGCCACGCGCTGCAATCCGATGTACGCTTTGAGGTCTTCCACGGTCAGCGGGAGCGCGGCCGAAGCGATTTCCTTCAACATGCCGCTGCGGTCCTGCGTCACCGCCAGCCGCTCGGTCCGCACCATCACGCGCCGCAGTTGGTCCTCCAGGCCGGTCTTGATCGAACGCAGCCGTGCATCGTGATCCGGATCGGTTCGAAACAGTTCTTGACGATACTGCTGAATCAACTCGTCAAGGGTCATTGACTCCGCCGGGTTATTCTGCAGGAAGCGAACCGTCCGAACGAAGTCGGTGTAATGATCATCCTGCTCGCTTTCGTGCGAGAGGGTGTACATCTTGTACGGGGTAGCCGACAACAGCACGACCCGCGCGGCCGCGTATTCGAACAGCCCCTTGGCCAGTTGGCTGGCTCGATCGGTGCCGTCCAGGAGGTATCGGAACCGCTGAAACTCATCGAGGATGATCAAATCGGGTTCGAGGGCCTCGAGACAGGTCACGGCCAGCATGGCGCGCAGCTCGCCCACAAAGTCCAGTCGCAACTTGGCATCCTCGACTGGGAGATGCTGGCGGGCACACCGAAAGCGCCGGCAGAGTTCATCGAACCGTACCCTGAAGTCCACCTGACCGAGGCTTTGCTCGTACTGGATCCGCCGGTCGAGATCGGTCGCGAACTGCGTCGCAATGCTCTCGTCGATTTCATGTTGCGTCTCAAAGTCCCGGACCTGTTCACGAAATGACTCGGTTCCCGCGTTTCCCTGGAGGACATTCAACGGCCCCGTGCCCGTCAGGTCCCAAGCCTGTTTCAGGAGCCAGTAAAGGAGCGCCCGCTCCTTCGACGTGCCCAACGTTGATTTGAGGTCAAACGACGTACCCGGCGTAAAAGAGATGAAGTTCAGTCGGCGTCCCTTGAGGTCTTTGAGCGTAATCGGCAGGAGCGTGATCCTAGATGCCAGCGCGAAGTCCTCCTGCCCAGTGACATTCAGGCGCGTGATGTTCTGGCGGGCAATGTCCGCGTTGGAGCAGATGTAGATGACGTCTATTCGTTCAACGTCGTTCCAGAGGTGATTGATCACCTTGGCAATCAAGCCGCGTGCTACCAGCGTCTTCCCAAGACCGACCTCATCGGCAATCAGGAACCGGTTCGTGGGGTTCTGATCCAGGTACATTCGCTGGAAGACGTAATCAACGGATTCGAGCTGAAAGTCCTTGAGCCCTCGCAGGACTGTTTCGAGCCGTGCTGCGTCCCAGTGGGGGCTCATTTCGCCAACTCCTGTCGGGCGTTCCAGATTGGAGACCAAATCTGCTGAAATCCGTCGGGCAATCGCCTGGCACCCTCCGGCGTCGCAGCGAGGTCGCTGACAAGCCGAGCGACATGGTCGAGTCGCCGTGGGTCCCGGTCGAGGGCACGCATGAGCGATTCCAGCAGGGTGCCGTTAGCAAACTCGAGCGCGGGGTTCGACTGGACCGTCCAGGTTTCAGGCGTCGCAATGCCGTAAAGTCCGATTGGATCTTCACGAGGATCGGACAAAAGCAACATCAAGAATCGCAGAACGGCCGCCTTGTTCTCCAGCAGGATTCCCAACAAACGCTGCTGGCGATCCGCCGGTGGGCCCTCCAGCGGGAGGCTCAAGACGAAGCTAGACTCGCGCGTAACGTCGTCGCGGGTCGCACAGACCTGGAAGGCGATAAAGGGCGTGATCGCGGGGAGTGAGACCGGAGAAAAGACGGCGAGGTCGGCATCCGCGCTGCTCAGGTCGCGAGCCGCCTGCTCGTGGAGCGTAATCGGCCTGGCGTGCACCGTAACATCGCGTGGAATCTCAATGCGAGTCGCGTCGCTCTTCCGGAGTCGCAGCTTATATTCCCCTGTCGCAGTATCGGGTTCGATCCGCACGGCGAGCGGCGCCCGGCCGAGCAGGATGCGAATATGCTCGATGAGTGCGTCCAATTCCTCACTGATCGGGTCGACCGCGTGCGGTTGATCGGAACAAACGTAGGGCTCCAGCAGGTCACGGAACGAGGCTTGCCCGTCGCCCCGCGCGAGGAGCGCGTCGATGCCCCACAGCCGCTTCTTGCCAATCAATTCGATCAGAAACTCGATGTTCAGACGAAACGCGGCGGAGGTCGCGTTGGCGGACCCTGTCCAGACGTGCGCGTCCCAACCGTCATCGGCGACGTATAGCTTTGCGTGGAGGCCGGATTGCGGTAGAGCGTCAGCCGATTCGGCCTCGATGTCCTCCGGAGTCCGCACATCGGCCGACGGGCTGAGGCAAAACACCTCGTCGAACATCCGAAGTGTGTCGCGATCCACCTGGTCCAGACATTCTCGCCGCGACACGAGGATGGCCTCATCTGCACCTGCGGAAAGGGCTGACAACTGGTCGCCAGTCACGAAGGGCGCCACAACCAAGATACGGCGGATGTCGGAGGGGATTGGGCGATTCTGAAGTCCGGGGAGGCCTAATGGCCAGAAGCGAAAATCGTCAATTTCGTCGGGCAATTCGAAGTCAACCCGCCGAATCTCGTGTTCAAACTGCGAGAGCTCATTCCGAACGTCGTCGGCGATCGGCCGCACCGCCAACGTCGGAAGTGCCTTCACAAAGTCGCCCACGGGGTGATTCCGGGAGTACGCCACTTTGCGATCGCGAAGCTCGCCCTCGAGGGTGAACACGGTATCCCACGAGCGGTCGAAAGTGAGATTTCGGCTGAGGTTTAACAAGCGGTAGCGCACCGTCCCCGCGTCCGCGACAAAGCGGAGCAACCAGAGCTTCGGGTGAAAAACGCCGCCCTCGATCGGTGGGGCCACTTCAATAACGCTCTGCTCCAAGTAGTGGAACAAGAGACTGTGGCGAGCCGGGACCTGAATATAGCCTGATTGACAGAAGATCCGTATCCGGCCGCTCGTTCGGCGGAGCGCTTCAAGCTGCACGAGCAGATCGGCGGGAGGGTTGCCACGCTCGTCCTGCCAATCAAACTTAGAAAAGGCGAGCGGCGCAATCAAGAGCGCCAGCAGATCCACCGTGAACGTCGTCCCGATTGCTCGATCGAATCGGTAGTCCTCGGGCGGGCGCAGTGCGTCGAGCAACGGTTGACGTTCCTGCGGCGCAAGCATGCTCACTCTCCCTTTAGTCCGCGTAGGATGTCGCCAACGATTGCTTGGGTCTTTCGCCAGCGGTATTCGATCTTCGTGATTCCCGCAGCGCCATTCCAGAGCTCCAAGGCGCGGAGATTGTCGAGGCGGGACTGTGAGCCTTTGAGCATCCGCTCGCGATGTTGAATCAATTGCCTCGCCTCTTGGATCTCAGACACGCGTCGATAATCCTCGTGCGAGAGCACGAGCCGGCACCACGTTTCGACGAACGCCCGTGTGGATGGCGGGATCCGCGCGCCCTCCGATTCGATAAGCTGCCAGAAGCGGTCGCGGTCCCAGCGTCCAAGAAGGTGGATCGCGTGTCTGATCTCGTCCGCCCACTCGACCATCGTATCTCGATAGTCCTGCATGAGATCTGAGTCGTTTCGCTTTTCGGCAAGCATAAGGTTGTAGAGCAGTGCGGATCCGTGCATCACGTCCGCGAAGTTCTGCGCATGCCGTAGCAAGGCATTTATGTGTGGCGGAAAATCGGCGAGGCGCACGTGTTGCCAGGGAAACTCCGAGCCCTCCCGTTCGCGGGGCAGATCGAGGAGCAGCGCGAGCATGGTTTTCGGGAATCCCGTCAGGATTCGTTCACGGAGATAATCCGCCTCGACAAAGCGAAGTTGAAACGTGGCCCCGCTTGGAAACCCGTCCGGCGCAATCGGCAGGCCGCGATGCCAATTGCGCACCTGGGGAGCCGTGATGTCCTGATCATCATCCCGGCGCATCCGTGTTAATTGCTGATAGAAGCGGTCGAGCGATCGGTGATAGCTGTCCTGGTCACCCGGAAAGACGCGAAGCCCCCAAAGGCCCAGTCCGTTCCAGTAGACGCTGCTCGGCAACCGCTTCAATCCGGCCCTCGCCTTGATTCCAATCACACCCTCGGTGTCGTCGGATGAGCCGAGCGCGTCGATCAGCTCGACCTCCAGTGTCCGTGCTCTCCGCGCAATCTCACCTGAGGACACTCGCTTCCGCTCCAACGCGAGGTAGATCCACGGTACGAATAGAAAATATCGAGCCCGTGTTTGAATTGTGCTCGTGCCCGGAAACAACTGGTCTGCGATGGCGTCACGGATTGAGGCCAATCCGAGTTCGTCTCGTGTTTCATGCTCTGAGAATAGGTCGATCACATCGAGGGCACGACGTCGGTCGGCTTCGCAGAAGTCAATCCAACTAAGCGAGGAAGCCACAGTCACCTCCGGTGTTGATGCATTCGACGAACGGGTCAGCACCTGCCGCTACGCCAGCCGGCGAGAGCGGCCCCATCGCCCCTGGAGATATGCGCTTGGCCGCAAAAGTCAACGCCGTTGCGACCTGTCCAGATTGGCTGCAGATCAGCCAGCCAAGGAATCTATCGGAATCCTTTGGGAATGAAGAGCTTGCCGGACAGTTCAGGTACTCTTGGCGACTCGAACGGCCGAAGAGACGCAGGAACTCGACGCCGACGCCCCTTTCTTACGCGCACGCGCGTGCGTGAGGCGCCGGAGTCCTGACCGACTTCATTTCACAGGCATTTCATGCGCAGATCTGTGGGCCGGTCCCGCCGCGCCTCGCATTGGCCGCTCGGTCGCTCGATTGGTGTCAGCGCCACTTGTGACCGCAGGATGTGCAGAGCCAGCGGGGATCCCAACCGGTGATACAGCAGCCGCCGAGCGCCATCTTTCCATCTTCCGCCTCGGCCAGAAGTTCCTCAGTCGGGTATCCGAAGGCGATGGGAAGTACCGAGGTTGAGGTGCACTTCGGACAGGATCGCGGACCGCGATGTCGCGTGTTCTTGGGTGCCTCCGTGTTGTGCTCTTTCGCTGCCATCGACGACGCCGCTTTTACACGGACTCAGAATTCAGAGCAAACACTGGGGGAGCTTCCTCAATCTTCAAAGAAGACATAACCCACGACCGGAGAATAATGGTAACGACGCTGAACCCATTCCAAACGATTCAGTGTGTCCGAGCTATCAACGGCAGGTGGTCGGAGTCAGGCCGTGGCTATTACGCGCTGCGGTCCCACGATATGATTCCAGCGTGCCGGACAGTCTCGACGGCGCCTACGGCGCGGATGGGGGCCCGGAAGCAAAGTTTGGCCGGCCCGTCGAAGGGGATTGGCCCATGTCCTGGATACTCGTTGAGAGGTTCATTGACGGTGTAAAGAGCTCGTTGTACCAAGATTTCAATCCTGACCAGCGCGATAATTGGGGAAGACGCCCGGAGGACGACGACCCGGGGTGCTGCGCAGACACGGCCCTTGAAGAGCAAGCGATGCGGACATTCTTAGCTGCTCGCATCGGCAAGAAAAAGTCTGACGCGCTTATGGACCGGCTCGCCGCGAGGTTTGCTCAGTTTTCCGCTCTGGCAGAAGCGGCGCGGAAACGGAGGGCCGCACACAGATTTGCGTGCGAGCAAGCCGATTTGCGAGCGGTCCGTGAATGGTACGATAGTAATGAGTGGGAGCGCATTTTCGATGAAATGAGGAAGGCCGCCGCGGAGCGTGATTCCCAATTAACCCACGCCGAAAAAATGCACGTTGTAGAGCTTCGTAGGCTTGCACTCTACGTACGGGATTCTGCCCGCCGCCAGTCCGATGGTTCTCATACGCCTCTCGGCTGGAACGCAATCGCTATGAAGTCGCCGATGTGGGAGTTGTTTGAGAAGCTCACGTCGAACGAGCGAGCCAAGCTGAAGTCGCATCTAGTACCGATGCAATGGTTCCGCGCGCACGCCGGCGTGTTTCCGGTCGACGCAGCGCTCGGACTGGCGGACGGGTTAGATCGACTAGTGGACGAATTGCTTGAAACGAGGCCCGATGACCTAGTGAAGACCGCCGTAGCTTGTAGCAGGTTCGCTACGAGTCGAGCCACAATTAAGCGGGACGTGAGTAGAGGCCGGCTCAGAGATTATCGACCGGCTCACGCGCCGAAGAACTCCGCGTTCCTTCTATCCCGCGCCGAGCTGTCCAGCCTGTACCCGCCACGGTAGCGGGCTCAAATTGGGGTCAAGCGGACCATTCTCTCGCACGGCACCGATTGCCCTCGTAGGGTACGAGTATGCCGTCGGACGCGAAATACCTACCCCTGGACGCACTGGCCGAGACATTGGGTTTACCCCGTGCCTGGTTGCGGCGTGAGGCCAACGCCGGGCGCCTGCCATTCTTGCAACTCGAAGGCCGTCGCATGTTTGATCCCGTCGCTGTGCGTCTTGCACTTGCGGAACGCTCCCGCGTTGGCGCAGCCGAGGCCGCGCGATGAAAGGCGCGCCAACCGTTCCAGAAACGACCGATCATGAGCAAGCCGAGCAGATCGGCCGCCTAGCCGTTGACGGGGCCGAACTCGGACAGCTTCTTGGGTTGTCAGTCAAGACGATCCGGCGGCTGAACGTTCGCCACAAGCTGCCGCGCCCAATCACGACGCTTGGCCGCCGCGTGCTTTACGTCTTGGATGGCCCGCGCGGAATCAAGCGATGGTTAGAGCTGGGCTGTCCGGACCGCGTGACGTTCGAGGCAATGACGAGCACCTGATGCGCGAACGCCGCGGTTTCCGGCCGCGGCGCTCGCATGGAGGAAAAGTTGTGACTTCCAGTATTCTATCTGCCCAGCCAACACAGGCAACACCCTGGCAATTCTGCAAGTTGCCCATCGTCGTCATGCGCCGGCGCGAGATGACGGCCGCGGCGAAGCTCGTGTTCGCGTACCTGCTCGACCGTCAAGGCGAAAACCGTCAAGCATGGCCGAGCATCGTCACGATCGCGACGGCGTGCGGAGTCGGCCGAATCGCGACGATCCGTGCTATCAAAGAACTCGAGTCAAGGGGACTGCTCGGGGTGCAGCGAGCGGAAGGGAGGGGCGCCCGCTCCCGCAATCGGTACGAGGCCCGAATTGGTATCGAATCGAGACTGGTATCGAATCGATACCGGTCCCGGAACAGGACTCCGATTGGTATCGAATCGAGACCCTATTCAGAATCATTGATTCAGACTGAGAAGAAGAATGGCGCAGGCGCGTCAATTTCGTTCGACTCAGGGACGCACCGTTTCGATGGAATCGACGATGTCCAACGCCAACGCTGGGCAGAAGCCTATCCCATAATCGACTTGAACCGCGAGCTCGCTAGGGCTGCGGTCTGGTACTCAGCCAACCCCGATCGCAGGAAGAAAAATGTCGCGCGGTTTCTGACCAACTGGCTTGCCAGAGCCAGCGACGGCGGAACGTGCCAGAGGAGAGCAAATCATGGCCACGCAATCGAGTCAGGTCAGGAACGATCCCATGCGCGGATTGAAGCTCCCCGAGGGAAGTACGATCGGTTCGAGCTACCCGCGGGTGCAGACGAAACCTGAATGCACCCTGCGCGCGTATCGGCAGTTGCCAGATAAGGAGCGGGACATCGACCTGCTCGATCCGGACGTGCGAAAGGTCCTGCGAGAGCTCGCGTTCGGGCGGCGGCGGTGGCCGGCGTTTTTTTATGGCCCTGCTGGAACGGGAAAGACCTGCGCCGCCCTTACGCTCCTTGACTACGCGGCCGGTAAGTGCCGGTACGACACTCTAGGCGACATCGAACGGACGCTGATCGACTTCATGCGCATCGTCGAGGTAAACGGGACACCTGAGCGTGCCATATTCGTCCCTGGCTTTGGCAATCTCTGGACCGAAACGACATGGTGGCGTTGCTGGCGGGATCTTGACCTTGTGGTCGTCGACGAAATCGGTGCGCGCAAATGTGTGAGCGACCACCAGTACCTCACGCTGAAGCGGGCCATCGACGGCCGCGAGGGCAAACCAGCCGTGTTCATATCAAACCTGACGCCGAGACGGATCGCCGAACTTTACGACGACCGTATCGCCAGCCGTCTGGGGGGTGGAACAGTTATTCCGTTCGTGGGGAACGACCGCCGGCTGGCTAGCGGCGGCGATCGAGGATACCGGGCAGCGACTTGACTTGCCCCGAGCGGCTCACATTCTGTAAGGAGATGACCAATGAACGTGATCACACGCAAGCGGATCCGGGACTTCGCAACTCGGCACGTCGACGCGGCCTGGTCGTTGGAGTATTGGCATCGGGTCACGCAGGCTGCCCGCTGGCAGTCGCTCGACGACGTGAGGCACGTTTTCCCGCACACAGACTTGGTGAGGGTCGGGAGCTGCAACGAGGTAACCGTGTTCAACATTGCCGGGAATCGGTTCCGTTTCGTAACCGCGATTCACTACAACCCCCAGCAGGTGTATGTCTTGCGGATACTACTGCAGGGAGAGTATGACTGCGGCTGTTGGAAGGACGCGTTGACCATCAAGCTGGCGTCGCGACGACGCAGAAGCCGCAAGGCGGACGACGACTATGCGGCTCTTGTCCGCGAGTTTCCGCTCCGGCCGATCCGCCACGACGGCGAGTATCGCGCTGCGGCGGCGCTGATCGACCGGCTAGCGGCGCGGCCGGAAGAGAGGCTGACGTCCTACGAGCAAGCGAACATTGAGATTCTGCCCCCGCGGCCGAAAGAGATGTTGACGAACGGCGAGGAAGCCTATCGCGACACCCTGGCGCTGCTTGTCGAGGACTACGACGACCGAATGCTCCGAGAGACGGCCACAAAGCTGACGCCGCAGCAACTGCTAAAATACCTCATGGCCGAAAAGGGTATGCGGCCGGTGGACGTAGCGAACGTGGTCGGCGGCAACGCGGCTACGGCGTCGTATTTCATTGACGGCGAAAGTTACATATCGAAGAACGATTACCGAAATCTGGCAGCCTACTTTAAGCTCGATCCGGGGTTGTTTCATTTGTAGGGTGCGGCGATGGCGCGAATCTATCGGACGACCTATCCGCTTCGGAACAAAGATGGCTCACTCCGCAAGGGGCCGGATGGGAAAACGCTCCGCCGCAAAAGTCGCAAGTGGTATATCGAGTACGTGGATGGCGAGGGCATCCCGCGGCGTAAGGCTGGGTTCACAGACAAGTCGGCGACCATACAGCTCGCGGCCGAATTGGAGCGGGCGGCGGCACGTCGGCAATCCGGGCTCGTCGATCGCTTCGCCGAGCATCGCAAGCGACCGCTGACCGTTCACCTAGACGAATGGCATGCGGCCCTACTCCACAAAGGCAACACGGCGACGCACGCTGATCTGTCGCGAAATCGCGTCCGCCGCATTTTCACCGATTGCCGGTTTACGTTCTGGCCGGACATGATCGCTTCGCGCGTGGCGGCGTTCATCTCCGACCTTCGCGGCGCGGGTACTTCAATTCAATCGGCGAATCATTACCTGCTTGCGGTCAAGTCATTCTCCCGCTGGATGGTTCGCGACGGACGCGCCCTCGATAGCCCGTTGGCCCATTTACAGGCCGCAAATGCCGAGATCGACAAGCGGCATGAGCGACGGGCGTTGTCGGCGGATGAAACCCGCTGGCTAATCGACACGGCCGACGACAAGGGAATCCCAGACTGGCGCGGCATTTCCGGGCCGGAGAGGGCAATGCTCTATCGGACGGCTGTCGAGACCGGACTGCGGGCGGCAGAGCTGCGCAGCCTGACGGCCGGATCGTTCCGGCTCGACGACGATCCGCCGACCGTGACCGTCGCGGCGGGCTATAGCAAACACCGGCGCGAGGACGTGCTGCCGATTCGCAGCGAATTGGCAGAGGCCCTAGCGACACACTTCACGGGCAAGTACCCGACGGCGGCGGCGTTGACGCTCCCGCAGTCGCAGCACGTCTCGGCGATGATGAGGTTTGACCTTCGCCGAGCCCGGGCGGCGTGGATTCGCGACACGGCCGACGGCAAGGAACGCCGCAAGCGGCTCGCCTCCACCGTCCTGACGTACCGCGACGACGCGAATCGTGTCGTGGACTTCCACAGCCTGCGACATACGTTTATTTCGACTCTGGCTCGAGGCGGCGTGCATCCGAAGCTCGCACAACAGCTTGCCCGGCACTCGACGATCGCGCTGACAATGGATCGCTACACGCACAGCGTCATGGGTGACCTACATTCCGCGCTAGACGCGCTGCCCGACCTAGACTCGGGATCAGGACGCAAAACGTGCCAGCGGGCAACAGGAACGCTTGGGCGAGAAGTTGGCGCGACCGTCGATGCGACGAATCAGCCGCGCCGTGTTCACGACAATTCGGACACGGCGAAAAAGCACGGCGGCATGCACTCCGGAAAGCACGGCGACATGCACGGCGGCGCGTCCGTCCGTTCAGGTCCACTTACGACCATTCGTGGGCGTGAATCTAATTCGGTGAAGATTGAGAATGCCCGCGTCTGCCCGAGCGAGACTGAGCGCTCGCGTCCGCTCGTGTCCCCTGATGTCTCTGACGTAACCCCAAAGGCCGCGGTCGGATTCGAACCGACGAATAACGGATTTGCAATCCGTCCCCTTGAACCACTTGGGTACGCGGCCGGAATTTTGAGCGGCCGGTGCACGTGTTGCCGCCGGCCGATCACAAGTATATAGACGGAACTCCGCTCCGCAACGACAGGAAATTGCCGTCCGATTGCGCGAGGGGGGACTCGAACCCCCACGGTGTTACCCACTGGATCCTAAGTCCAGCGCGTCTGCCAATTCCGCCACTCGCGCGCTCTCGCATTATACGCCGCTCGACGTGGCCGAGTCCGCGAGGACATCGGCCATGGAGTACCGCCCGGCCGGCTTTCCGGCGATCCACGCTGCCGCCGCCAGCGCTCCGCGCGCGAAGGTGTCGCGCGAGTGGGCAACGTGGCGCACGACCAGCGTCTCGCCGGCCGTCGAAAACCGCACGTCGTGTTCGCCCACGACATCGCCGGCGCGGACTGCGTGAATCCCGATCTGTCCGGGCGGCCGGGGCGGACCGTGGCCCTCGCGCCCGAATACGACTTCGGTCGGAGCGCCCCGTCGGCCGCGAAGCACCGCGTCTTTCAACGCCAGGGCCGTTCCGCTGGGCGCATCGAGCTTGAAGCGATGGTGCGTCTCGACGATTTCAACGTCGTATTCAACGCCGAGGCCCGCCGCGAGATGCTCAACCAAGCCCAGCAGCATGTTGACGCCGACGCTCATGTTGGCCGACTTGAGCAGGGCGATGCGGTGCGCGGCTGCGTCGATCTCGGCCGACTGGGCCGCCGTATGGCCGGTCGCGCCGATGACGATCGCGCGCTGGCGACCCAGGCAGAGATGGACCCACTCGAGGGTCGCTCCGGCGGTCGAAAAATCGATGAGCACATCGAACGGGGAATCGCTCCGCGCGGCAATCGGGACGCCGGAGCGGCCGATTCCGGCCGTTTCGCCGGCGTCGGCGCCAAGCCGTCCGGACCCGGCGCAGTCGAATGCCGCGGCCAGTTCAAAGCGCGAATCGGCCGCCGCCAGCGCAATCACGCGCTGGCCCATCCGGCCGGCAGCTCCGGCGACGGCGAGCGAAATCGGCACCGAGGCACCTCCACGCGATCGGCGGCAGGCCGCTGTTTCGCGGCCGAGTTAACGTTCGCGCGGCTGGATTATCGCGGGGCGGTGTTATTGGGCAAGCCCGAGCAGCAGCCGGGCTGTCCGATCTGGACCGTGGCGCCGGTGCCGTTGTAGTCGCGGGTCTCGCTGAGCGGGCCGCCGATGTCGGGCGAGAGCGAACGGTCGGACGAACGTAGCGCCGCGGACGTGCCCCAAGGTGCTTCGACGGTTTCGCCGCGGGCGGCGCCAGCGCCGATGGCGGCCGTGCGACCGTACCGGCCGGTGACGAGGGCAACGTCCTCGGAGTTGGACGCTTCGCTGAGCGGCACGGTTCGATCGACGCGCATGGTGTGGCCGGACGTGGCGACGCAGGGAGTCAGCGATTTGCCGGGCCGCTTCGGCGGCTTGCGATAGAAGGCCAGGGCGTAAGCCGAATCGTCCTTCTGCGAAGCGCAGCCCGATGTGAGCAGGACGACGGCGAGAAGCGCGGCGGCAGTCGTATGTTTCATCATCATCTTCACAACAACCCCCATGAATTTTTCTCGACTAGGTCTTGCGCTGACGCTGTGTGGCGAGTTCGAGCGTGCGCTTTTCGGCGCGAGTCAGCGTCTGCATGCCCTGTTCGTGAACCTTCTGGAGTATTCGATCGACCTCGGCGTCCTCGTCGTGTTCACGGCGACGCTCGTCAGCGATGCGGCGGATTCGGGCCCGCTCGCGCCGCGCGGCGAGCCAACCACCGACAATTCCACGACTCCGGCCTCGTGAAGTTTGCTGCGTGTATCCGCCGCCGTAGAGCCGCTCGTCGTAAATCTCGCCGCCGGCCAGCATTCGCCGCATGTTCATGCAGGTGATGTAGCCGAAGACGGCAATCCCGACGAACAGGAAGTCGCCGCGCATCAGCCCGAACAGACCGAGCACGACCGCGCCGACCATGCCGATGGTCGTCGAAACGTACATCGAGCGGGCAAAGCCGATGTAGGGCCACATGATCGTCTGGAGAATTCGGCCGCCGTCGAAGGGGTACATCATGAGGATGAGGTTAAAGAGAAGCAGCCAATAGTTCACGATGAAGAGCAGGTAGATCCACTCCTGCCAGGTCGACAGCAGGCCGATCCCGTTCCATGGCGAGAATGGGTTCCACGATACGGACACGTGGAAGATCGCCAGCACGAGCGAGGTGATCGCACAGATTCCGACGTTGACCAGCGGCCCACCGGCGGCGGTCACGAACTGTGCCCACGGGGTCATCGGGGCCTGCACGGTCGCAAGTCCGCCGAGCGGCCACATGAGGACTTCGTGGGCCGAGCCGCCGACGGATCGGGCGGCAAAGCAGTGGCCGAGTTCGTGCAGAAAGACCGAGACGAAGAGCAGCCCCAGCCAGCGCGCCTTGAAGAAAACGTGGTCGGTGGCGCTCGAGGCGTTGGCGAGCGCCGTCAGCAGCAACTCCATTCCCACGTAAACGACGAAGATGAAGTGGATGCGGAGGTCGATGCCGAAGAGCCGGCCGATCGAGAAGGACCAGCCCATCGGGTTGTCGCTGAAGCGCGAGCCCGAGCGCATCGGGTCGTAGGAGTCGTCAGCGTAGGGGCGCTCTTCCCAACTCATGGCCCGGGCCCCCGCGAGCGATGCCAGCGAAGCAGCGTGATGATCGTCTTGGCGTCCACGATTTCACCCCGATCGACCGCTGCCAGGGCCGCATCGGGATGCATGATCTCGACACGGATCTGCTCGGTCTCTTCCAGACGCTGCTGCGTCTTCTCTAGATCGGTTGCGACGAAGGCCCGGATAAGCTCCGTCATGACGCCCGGGGAGGGATAAAACTCGCACAGGGGAGCCATTTGGGCGGCCCGATAGCCGGTTTCCTCCTCCAACTCGCGGTAGGCCGCGGCGAGGGGGGCTTCGCCGGGCTGATCGAGCGTTCCGGCCGGCAATTCGAGCAATTCGCGTTCGAGCGTGTGTCGCATGACTCTGACCAGTACGAGGCGGCCGTCGGCCAGGATCGGCAGGACTACGACCGCACCGGGATGAACGATGACCTCTCGGCGGACGGAGCGGCCGTCGCGGGCGCGGACGGTCCGGTTGACGACGGAGAACTTCTTGCAGGTCAGGAGAGTTTCCATGCCCGGGCGGCCCGCATGCGTGGACTTTGACGATTATATCTCGCGCGCGGCGGCCGAACAAATCGGGGCGCGATTCAGGGCGAGAATCCTTGGCGAACCCGGCTGACGGACATACAATGGTCGGGTCGCCGACGAGCTGCGGCGATTTTCCCCAGGGGAACGCAGACAAGAGGCGAAACGGGCGTCAATTGGCGCCCGCCGAATTCATCAGGAGCGAGAACGAACATGCCGGAAGCAGCCAATGGGGCATCCAAGCATTTGACGTCCGGAACCAAAGTGCGCGTTACGATGCCCGGCGAGCCGCCGGCGTGGTCGGAATGGGATGACGACAAGGGTCGCACGGCGCCGCCCGTCAAGAAGCGCATGCAACAGATGTTTTTCCGCGGCGATCGCAAAATCGCGGCGGAAATTGTCTTCATCAGCAGCGAGTCGGAACGCGACGAGCTGCGCCGGAAGGGTCGGGTCAAGGTCCGGCTGAAAGAGGCAGCCGGAACCGTCCTGGTCATCACGGCCGACATCGACAATCTCCAGAAGGCCTGATCTCGGGTCGGCGCGACCCCCCGTCGTCGGCCTGGCGCGAAACCCAAAGCAGGACGATCAAAAAGGTTGCGGCGATTGACAGGTGCTGGCCGCGCCGATACGGTTTGCCGACGAGTTTCGGGCCTTGGCGGCCCGAGCCAGTCCCGGACCGGGTCGAAGTCAATCGCCGCGGTGACCGGTCCAGAATGGAGATCGCACCGTGTCCATGCCAAGCCGACTCGGCTGCCTCGTGCTCGGACTCCTGCTGATCGCGTCCGGCGGAGGATGTCGCGAAGATGCCATGCTCGCAGTTCGGACGAACTGGTACATCGCCGACATACCAGTTCCGAAGGGGTTTGACCGAAACGTCGATGAATCGACCTACAAGGCCGATGCGAAGGGACGCCGCATTCTCGACGTTTACGAGGGCGGGGCCGACCCGATCAAAGTGCGAAACTTCTACAAGACCAACATGCTCGGGCAGCAGTGGGTCTTCGAAAACGAGTCATTGGCCGGCTCGATTTACACGCTGAACTACACCAAGGGAAAAGAGAAGTGCACGATCACGGTCGGCCGGACATCGGACAAGGGCCTGTTTAACAAGACCGAGATCCGGGTCAACATCGAAGGAACCTAGCCGCCGGCCGGATCGCTCGACCGCCCGCCAGGAAATGCAAGCATCATGAAGACTGCGCGACGTCACGAATTGCATACGAACGAACTGTCTCACCAGATTGACGAGCTGGTGGTCTATTTTCAGAAGCATGGCTGGCCGATCGTCGGCGCGATTGTCGCGATCGTGGTCGTAGTGGTGGCCGGATTCATGTACACGAGCAGCAAGCGCTCCGACGCCCAGCGGGCGTGGGCCGAGTTGCTTCGACCGCAGGCGATCGTCGGTGCGACCCCGGCCGATCAAATTACCTATTTCCGCGGGCTGGCCGACAAGAACTTCGACTCGATGCTCTCGGCACTGGCCCTGTTCCAGGCGGGCAACGTGGCACTGGGCGAGGCGACCAGTCCGAAGGTGAGCGAGGCGCAGCGCGGCGACTGGTTCAAGCAGGCCGAGCTGGCCTATCAGCAGATCATCCAGAACTTTCCGCAGCACATCATTCCTGTCAGCAATGCACGACTGTCGCTTGGATTGGTCGCCGAGGGGCGCAATGACGCGGCTGCTGCGAAGTCGATTTATCAGCAGATGATCGATGACGCCGGACTGAAGGATTATCCGGCCCAGATTCAGGCCCGTTATCGAATCAAAAACCTCTCGGGCTGGGCCACGCCGGTCGTTTTCCCGCCGGCGCCACCGTCGACCGCGCCGACAACGTCGACGGCTCCGGCAGCAGAATTACCGGAAGCACCGTTGAAGACGGTTACGCCTGAGATGATCCCGACGCCGCCCGCGACGACGCAGCCGGCGGGATCGTAGGCCGACCCCACGGGACTCATCCGGGAACCGACATGATTCGGGAATCCATCAACACGCGCGGTTTTCACGTTGGGGTTCGGTTTGCGCCGGCGGCAGTCTTTGACAAGGCAAAGCGGCAGGAGTTTCAGACGAAACTGTCGCAGGGGTTTGACTGGCGCAAGCAGGAGTTTGGGGATCACTCGTGGGTGCTGTCGTCGCCGCAGGCCGAGGGCGACCCGCGCAGCCACACCAAGCTGACGCTTCAGCCGGAGCTGCTAAATTTCGAGGAGTTCTTCCCCGTCTCGACGCTCGATCTGTTCGTCGACAATCTCAAGCTTGCGCTGCAGGGCGTGGCCGAAGTCTTCGGTCCGCGCGTGCTCCTGGGTTCGGGCTCAATGGTTCGGCTGACGGTGGGCGCGCCCGGCGGCGATGCCCGCGTTTTCCTCGGCAATCGCTGCCTGCATCTCGATCAGCAGCTTGCACCGATCGGCCGGCCGGTTCACGCACTCGGCTTGCGGCTGCTTCTGCCGCCGATCGACGGCGCGGGTCAGGCGACGTGGCAGGGCGAGGTCAAGATCGAATCGCTGGTCGAAGACGTGCGGCAGATCTTCGTTGAGCTCGACGCCAAGTGGGGCACCCCGCTGGCATGGTCGCCGGACGTGATCGTCGAGCGCGTTCGCACGGCGCACGGCTTTGCTTCGGAACAAGTCGTCAAGTTTCTCGAACAGTACGAAACCCCGTAGGGACTAGCGAACGCCGGCGGTGTTTGGCTTTTCGACGCGGTCTCCGCGATAGGTCGTGCCGCGCCAGGTGGTCGTCGAGCGACCGCCGAGTCGGCGGATGGCGGAGATCAGCATTCCGGCTGCGAGGAATGCGCCGATCGGGTAGGTTGGGGCCAACAGTGGATTCACGCGGCTGATGCGATAGAAGCGGAACAGCACCGTCATTTGCAACGCGCAGGCCGCTGCCGCGGCGATCAGGACGGCGTTCCCGGCCGAGCTCATTGTCGCGCCCGCCGCTTTCGCGATCAGTCCGCCGATCAACAAGAGCCACGGCAGCAGACTCAGGATCAGCACAAAGACAAGCGAGACGATCAGCCGGCGCAGGGAGCCGAAGCAGCCATAAAAAATGCGGCTCCAGCCGCGCCAGGC
Organism: uncultured Planctomycetaceae bacterium; assembly: GCA_964549445.1. GTDB lineage: Bacteria > Planctomycetota > Phycisphaerae > UBA1845 > UTPLA1 > SpSt-539. Next base: position 12,912 of record CAZJVS010000033.1, on the reverse strand, counting down.
CTGGGCGAGACTGTTGTACATGCGGACGCGATAGAGGTCGGAGTTTGAGACGACGCGGAGCCGCAATCCGGCCTGCTTGGCGATTCGTGCCATGTGCATGTCTTCGTTGACTTCGGTCTTGACCGGCTCATGGCCGCCGATAGCGTCATAGGCCGTTCGGCTCATGAGCATAAACGCGCCGTTGGCATAGGCGTTGGAGCGGCGGGGGTCGTTCACTTTCAGCGGGTTGAACCAGAGCATCATGATTCCGCCGCAGGCGGGCTGGATGATCTGCTCCCAGAGGCCGTGCATTTCGAGCAGTGGCAACAGCGAGAGGAATTCGGTCTTCGTCTCCTGCGCGTGCCGCATGGCGACGGTCAGACTTCGCGGCGAAGTCTGTACGCAGTCGGCGTCGGAGAAGCAGAACCATGCGCCGGTGGCCTGTTCGACGCCGACGCGCATGGCGTTGTTCTTGCCGAACCAGCCGGGCAGCAGCTCGGTCACGTGCAGAGCGCGAACGCGCGGATCGGCGGCGGCGACGGCATCGATGATGGCGGCGGTGCGGTCGGTGCTGCGGTCATTGATGCAGATGACTTCGAAATCGGGGTAATCCTGGGCGAGCCACGATCGCAGGCAGGCCTCGATATTGGCCTCCTCGTCCTTGGCGGCGACGAGGACGGTGATACGCGGCAGGGCGGCGCCATTGGCGCGGTCGTAGAGCCCGGAGTGAAGCGGCGGCAGCAGACGATTAGCCCGGGAAATGGCGATATGGCGCGTGGCCCAGACCAGGGCGACGATCGCGAGCAGGCCAGTGAGAGCGGACAGCATGGATGTTTTCCGGGTCAGCCGCGGTTGAGCATGAGTTGCGAATCGTACCGCAGCAGAAGGATCAGCACGGCCGACCAGCCGGCGATCTGAGCGAGCTCGCCTCCGAAGCGGCGCACGCGCAGGCGCAGGGCCTGAACGATGAGGTAGTGCCGCAGCAGCACGATTGAACGGTCGGCCCCGGCGAGGTACACCAACCAGCTCCAAGCCCAGCGCATCGTAAGCACGGTGGCGTAGATCGTGCATGCAATTGCAAGGAACCAGCGCCAGAAGTCGAACAGGTCAAAGCTGCCGGGAATCAATCGGAATCCTCCGGCTGCGTCGTGTGCGCGCTCATGAGGCCGTCAAAGAGTGCGGTTCCGATCCGCAGGATCGTCGCGCCGCTGGCAATCGCGGCCTCGAAGTCGTTGGTCATGCCCATCGACAGATGGCGGAACTCGGGGCCGACGACTTTTTCGGTGACCATGTCGTCGAACACGTCGCGCAGGCGGTCGAAGTAGAGCCGTTGTTCACTCGGCGTGGCGTCGGCCGGAAGCATCGTCATCAGGCCGCACAGCCGGATTCCGCTCCAAGCGGCGAACTGCTCCGCCAGGTGCGGCGCGGCGCCGACGGCCACGCCGAACTTGCTCCGCTCGTCGCTGACGTTGACTTCGAGCAGGATGTTCGCGACCCGGCCGAGCCGGACGGCGTGCTGGTGCAGCTCCTCGGCGAGGCGGAGACTGTCAACCGAGTGAGTCATCTCGCTCCACGGCAGGATCAGCTTGACCTTGTTCCGCTGCAGGTGTCCGATCATGTGCCAGCGCGGCTTGGGGAGGGTTTTTTCGCCGCGGCCGGCGAGGGTGATCCGCCGCTCGATGAACTCGTGCAGCATTCCGGCGCGCTGATTGAGCTGTTGTGCGCGGCTCTCGCCGAGGTCGATGTGTCCGGCCTCGAGCGTCTGGCGAATGACGTCGATCTCGACGTACTTGGTGACGGCAACGACCGTGATTGAGGCGGGGTCACGACGGGCGGCGGCGCAAGCCGCTTCGATGCGGTCACGCACGCGCTTGAAGTTCTCGGCGATCTTTCGCCGCATGCTGGGCAGGTTGCTGATCATCGCCGCGCCCTTCGGACCGATAATGTGATACCGCAAGCCGGACAGTGTTTCAATCCCGTTGGAGCAATTGGGACGGCGCTGCTCCGGCGTTAGAGTTGTCGGACCAGTCGGCGTAGTGAAAGGCCGACTGCATTGAAAGGACTTCGAGATGGCGAGACGGGCTTGGTTGGCGGTGCTGCTGGGAATCGCAGGATGTCAGTCGCCGCATGGTGCGGCGGAGCGCGGCGCGGTTTCGCCCGATTCGAAACTTTATGGCCAACTCTCATCGCAATACGCGACCACGTCGCATCGCATCGTCGATGCCGCGCTCGCGGACAACGGGGCGTACGAAAAGCTTGAACGGCTGTGCGACGACGTGGGCCACCGCCTGAGCGGAAGCGAAGCGCTCGACCAGGCAATCAAGTGGGCGGCGGACGCGATGCGGGCTGATGGGCTCGACAACGTGCGAACCGAGCCGGTGCAGGTCGTTCGCTGGGTTCGCGGGGCCGAATCGGTCGAAATGATCGAGCCGCGACCCCAGCGGCTCGTCATGCTGGGACTGGGCGGGTCGATTGCGACGCCGCCCGAGGGCATCACCGCTGAGGTCGAGGTCGTACGCGATGAGGCGGAGTTGGACCGGCTCGGAACCGGGGCGGCCGGGAAGATCGTACTGTTCAACAACGCCATGCCTGCTTACGACCCGATTCGCGGGTCGGGCTACGGGCAGACCGTGCGATTCCGCAGCCACGGGGCGGACCTGGCGTCGGACAAAGGCGCGGTGGCGTGCCTTGTGCGGTCGGTGACGGCTCACAGTCTGCGGACGCCGCACACCGGCGCGATGTCCTACGGCGAGGGCAAACGCAAGATCCCGGCTGCGGCGATCACGATCGAGGACGCCGCGCAGATCGCTCGCTTGCGCGTCCGCGGCATCAAGGTCCTCGTGCGACTCAAGATGGAGGCGCACACGGAGGACAAGGTCGCATCGGCCAACGTGATCGGCGAGATTCGCGGGAGCACTGCACCGGACGAAGTGGTGGTGGTCGGCGGACACATCGACTCGTGGGATGTCGGCGACGGCGCACACGACGACGGGGCGGGCTGCGTGATGTCGATGCAGGCGCTGGCCGTGTTGAAGAAGCTCGGCCTGCGCCCGAGACGGACGATTCGCTGCGTGCTGTTCACCAATGAGGAAAACGGTCTGGCGGGCGGCAAGCAATATGCGCTCGACCATGCGGCGGATTTGAAGAACCACGTCGCCGCACTCGAGAGCGATTCGGGAGGGTTTCGGCCGGTCGCGATCGGCATCAGCATTCCCGAATCGGCGCCGCCGCCCGGTTCGTATTCATCGACGCGCGTGCTCGACGCGGCGCGGCGTCGCCGGGAACCATCAGACAAAGACCAGCACGCGGCGGCCCGGCTGGCCGCGGTGTTGAAACTACTCGAACCGAAGCTGTCCGTGTATGCGTCTTCAGGCGGTGGTGGTGCCGACATCAGCCCGATGCGATCGGCGGGCGTTCCGCAACTGGGGCTGGATGTCGATGGGGAACACTACTTCGACTATCACCACACGCCGGCGGACACGCTCGACAAGGTGAACCCGAGAGATCTTCGCGAATGCGTGGCCACGCTGGCGGCGACGCTGTACGTCGTCGCGGACATGCCGGGGCGGCTCTCGGACTAAGCCAGGTTTTTCTTGTACCAGTCGATCGAGCGGCGGAGGCCTTCGTCGAACTTGACGGTGGGCGTGTAGCCGATGACCTGCTTGGCCAGCGTGATGTCGGCCAGCGAGTGCTTGATATCGCCGGGGCGGGCGTCGACGTAGCGCGGCTTCACGTTCGTTCCCAGCAATTCGTTGATGCGGGCGATGACGCGATTGATCGTAATGCGTTCGCCGCAGGCGATGTTCATGACTGTGCCGTCGGCCTTTGGGGCGGCGGCGGCCAATACGTTTGCACGTACAACGTCGGCGATGAAGGTGAAGTCGCGCGTTTGCTCTCCGTCGCCGTAAATCGTCGGTGACTGACCGCGCAGGATCGACGTGACAAAGGCGGGGATCGCGGCGGCGTATTGGCTCGCCGGGTCCTGCCGTGGACCAAATACATTGAAGTAGCGAAGGGCGAGCGTCTCGAAGCCGTAGGACTTGGCCCAGGCGCGGGCGTACTGCTCTGCGGCAAGCTTTTGTACGGCATAGGGGCTGAGCGGATCGGCCCGCATCGTCTCGACCTTGGGCAGCGTCGGCGATTCGCCGTAGGCCGAACTGCTGGCGGCGATGATGACGCGCCGCACACCGCACTCGCGGGCTGCCACGAGCAAATTAAGCGTTCCGTCGATGTTGCAGCGGTGGCTGGCGACCGGGTCGCTCACGGACTTCGGAACGGACGGCAGGGCGGCCTGATGCAGGACGATCTCGACGCCCTTGCATGCCTTGCGGCAGTCATCCGGCTCGCGAATGTCGCCTTCAAACAACTCGGCGCGATCTCGGAACGAATCGAGGTTGTGTCGCTTGCCGGTCAGGAAGTTGTCAATGACGCGAACGGATTCGCCGGCGTTGCAGAGATGTTCGGCGACGTTGGAGCCGATGAAGCCCGCGCCGCCGGTGACGAGAAACTTGGCCACGTCGCCCTCCGATGAAACACGCGGCCGGCTCGAAGGCCGGCCGACTGGATTCTTATGGTATCAGACCGCCGCGGGACCGTCTTGAGATGCGGTTAGGAGTCCTTTCGACCGATAACGACGATTCCTGCTTTATCGGCGGCGGCGATGAGTTGCTCGCCTTCGAGCATCAGCGTCTTGCCCGCCTCGACGACGAGGACGCCGGCACGGGCCGCCGCGAGCTGTTCGATCGTGGCCGGCCCGACAGTGGGTACGTCGAAACGCATGTCCTGGTTCGGCTTGGCGACCTTCACCAGCGTCCAACCACCCGTGCGGCACAGCTCGCCGGCCCGCGCAATCAATCGCTGCGTGCCCTCGATGGCTTCGACGGCGATGACATCCTTGTCCTTCACGGCCACCGACTGGCCGACGTCGAGCCGACCCATCTCCTTGGCGATTCGCCAGCCGAGATCGATGTCGGCGATCTGTGCGTCGGTCGGTTGTCGCTGCGTGAGGACGCCATCCGGCGCCATCGCTTCGCGGCAATAGGCAGTCGAATCGATCAAGGTTACGCCTCTGCGCGCCATCTCGTCGGCCGTCGCTCGTAGCAGGGTGTCATTGCGGCGGTCGGCGGCGCCGAAGTACCAGATGCGAATGCTAGTGAGGTCGGGCCGATACGCCAACCACTGCCTCCACCACGAGTGGCTCAGCATGCGGGTCTTGTCGACGCCGCCCGCCATCACGGCCTCGCGGACACCTTCGCGGCGGAGGATACGAATCCAGCGACCGGCCTGCACGATTCCGGCACGATAGAAGGCGTCGGCCTTTTCGCGGAGGGATTCGTCGGCGCAGTCGCGGAGGCCGACAATGACGACGCGTCGGCCGGCCGCCCGGGCTCCATCGGCGACGAGATGGGGAAACGTTCCGACGCCGGCGATTAATCCCAGCGGCTCGGGCGAGGCGGGCATCATGGTTCGAGTCGAACCTCGACTTCGGGTAACGGCTGGCCGTCCGGGGTTTCAACGTGAGCGCCGAAACTCCAATCACCGCTGCCCTGGCTGATCTTGAGCAGCAGGACGTTGCTGCCTTTCTTCAATTCAATCGGCACGCGGTCGGCTTTCGGTGCATAGGCCCGGCCCACGTTTTTGCGAAGGACTTCCTTGCCGTTGAGCCAGACAGCGACACCGTCGTCCGAGCCGATGGCAAGGGAGGCCTTCATGTCGCGCGGGGCATGCAAGTAGGTGAGCGCGTAGCCGACGGCTTCGTAATGCCGCTCGCCGAGAACCTTGCTGAACATCACATGAAACTCGTTGCTGAGGTCGTCGCCGGCCGCGATCTTGCGCTCGACACGCTGCCAGCGGATCGGCTTGCCGTCCTTGCCCTTGTATTCCGTCGACACCTCGGGCTTCTGTTCAGGCGGGAAGATGGTCGCGAGGCCCTTCGTGAACGGGGCGTCGAACGGCCCGACCACCCACCACGCGTTGATCGACGGCAGCAATGACCGTTCGATCGGGAAGTCGTACGCGATGTCGCCAAGGCTGATCTTCACGCGACCGCGGATCGCCAGTGTCGAAAGCGTTCGACCCATGTCGACCGTTGCGATCGCCTCGATCCATGTTCCCGCCGGCATAGCGTGCAATGGCGACACGATCGGCGCGGTTGTATTCGCCTCGAGTGGATCGAGTTCAATCTGCGCCGTCAGGCCGTCAATCGAGCCATACGACGGGTTGATCTGCACCCGCGCAACAACTTGAAAACCGTTCGGATTCTTTGGGTCCGGGGTCACGAGCACGTCGCGGACAAGTCCGAGTAACCTTCCGACGGCAAACCGCCGCGCCGACTCGTCCTTCGTCGCCCGACCGATATCGCGGACGAATGTCAAAAGGTTGTCGTGGATGAAGCGGGCCGTGTCGATCGATTGCTCTGATCCAGCACGAAGCTGCGTGCGGAGTTCGACGGCGCGACGAACCGACGCCGGCGTATCCGATCCGAGTTTTCCCGCAATCGACTCGAGCAGTGCAAGCTGCCCACGGAGGCCTTCGGTCAGTAGCGGAGCGTCGGCCGGCGCGCCAATTGTGCGGATCGTCACGCCCGTCGGCCTGTCTACTGGGTGCGGGACCAATCGGACGACTACCGCCAAGGCATCGCCGTCATACCACCAACCGGCTCCGCCCGGCGCCTTCGCCAATGGCAATCGGGTGCCACCATCGGTCACCTCCTGTGCCGGCCAGACGTTGTTGAGTCGTATTTCCCACGACCGGCGCGCTGGCTTGCCCGGGCACTGGCCGCCCATCGTGCCGATGTCTATTCGATGCGCTGCGCCGTATGAGGCGTAAAGCACCGGCGTGCTCATCCGTTCGTTTTTCTGATAGCCGATGCTCGTGCCGTCGTCTTCGTAAATGCTGGTCTGGCCGGACTGGCCGGGGAAGATGCTGAGGATCAGCGGGTCGACCGGCTGGTTCGAGATCCGCTCGGATTTCCGTGCCATGGGAATGATTGACCCGGCGCGGACGAACAGTGGTATCTGATCGAGAGGGACGAGCAGGTTGACAGTCGTGTTCCCGGGCGTCGTCGCCCCGGTAAACCAGTTGGTCCAGAGATTCGGTGGCAACCAGATGTTCACGGCCGCGGTCTGCGTATCCGGGTCCATCGGCGCGACGACCGGACGGACGAGCAATCGGTCGCCGAACAGATACTCGTCCTTGCGCTCGTAAGACTCGTCGAGGTCCGGCCACTCGTAGTAAAGCGGGCGACAGAGTGGCAACCCGCGGTCGTAGCATTGCCGCGCGGCGGTGTAGATGTACGGCACGAGCGCGTAGCGCAATTGAAACGCATCGCGGGCGGCCTGAAACACCGCCTTTGGAAACTCCCAGATGCGCCGTTCAGCCGCGGGGTTCTTGGTCGTATGCGTTCGGAGGATCGGGCTGAAGATGCCCCACTGGATCCAGCGGGCGTAGAGTTCGGGATCGACCTTGCCGGGCTGATGGCCTCCGATGTCGTGGCTCCAGTAGGCGTAGCCGACGTTGCCGGCCGTCGCGGTGAACTCCGGCTGGAAGGCGAGTGACGGCCAGTTGCAGTAGGTGTCGCCGGAGAAGCCGATCTGGTAGCGATGATTTCCGAGCCCTCCCCAGCGGCTGAAAATGAGCGGGCGGCGTCCGGTCTGCTCGGCTCGCTGTTCCATGTCGTTCCAGTGCAGATAGTTCAGCCACCAGAGCGGATCGAGACCGGGAATCTTCGTCTCGGTTCCCTGCTGCCAGTCGAGCCACCAGAAGTCGATTCCTTGTTTTTCCAATGGGTGGTGGAGCAGCTCGAAGTATGCTTTGACAAACTTCGGGTCGGTGCATTCGAACGGTACGCGGTCGGACTTCGAGGGATCGAGTCCCATCCGCTTCGCAAACTCGGCGAACTGCTTCTCCTGTTTTCCGACGCCTTCGGCTGGATGGAGGTTGAGCGTTGCCTTCAGCCCCTGTTCGTGCACCCACTTGAGGAAGCCGTCCGGGTCGCGGAAGTAGGTCGGATTCCAGGTGTAGCCGGTCCAGCCGTCGAGATGCCAGTCCATGTCGATGACAAGCACGTCCAGCGGGACATCGTTTTCGTGGAACTCTTTGACGAGTTGCCGCAGTTCGGCGTCGCTGTAGGCCCAGTAGCGCGACCACCACGCGCCGAAGACGAAACGCGGTGGCAGCGGGATGCGGCCGGCAATCTTGGTGTATTCCGCGAGGGCCCGCTTGTAGTCGTGCCCGTAGGCCATGAAGTACCAGTCCGTCGTGCCGGACTTATCGCGCGGCTTCGGCCACGGCGGGTTGCCGTCCATCACGAGCGAGCGCGAGTCGTCGAGGCAATACCAGCCGTCGCGCGAGAGAATGCCGTCGTCGATCGGGCAGCGGCCGGAGATGCTGTCGAGCGTGCGTGTGGTTCCGCCGAGGTTGGACTTCGGCGTAAATGGCGGTTGGCAGAGCGTCGCGTCGTCCCACTTGCCGTCGATTCCGCGGCAGAGGACAGCGAGATTGTCGGCGTTGAACGGGCGGCGGTCGTCCTTATAGGCAACAAGCATGCGATCGGTATGGATGTAGAGCATGTCGTCGGCCGGCTTGATGACGAGGCCGAGGGCCGCTTTGTGTTTTTGGACGAAGTCGTCTTCACCGGTTTCGAACTTGGGGACCAGCACGTTGCGATTGACAATTGTCTGCGACGGGCGATCCTCAAACAGTCCGTCGGGCGCGTATTCCATGCGAACAATTCCCGGCGTCAGGACCGTGAATCGGGCATTGCCCTTGGTGATGACGGCCGATGGGTCGGCCACCGGGTTGTCGGCCGGCATGGCGCCGGCGGCTGTTACGGACCCCATGATTGCAAGCATTGTGAGTACCACAGGACGCTTTCTCCCACGCCGAAGATGCAAGTCAGGTTGAGTCAGGCCGCCTCCAGGTTCGCCATCAGCCGCATGACGCGATCGGCGGAGGCCTCCTCGCGCGACAATTCGCCGGTGATCTTGCCGTCGGCAAGAACGATCACGCGGCGGCTGAGATTCAACACCTCCGGCAATTCGGAACTGATGAGCAGCACGGCCTTCCCTTCGGCGGCCAATTGGTCGATCAGGGCGTGAATCTCGGCCTTTGCGCCGACGTCCACACCACGCGTCGGCTCGTCAAGGATCAGCACGCGGCAGTTTCGTGCCAGCCACTTGGCGAGGGCGATTTTCTGCTGATTTCCGCCGGAGAGGCCGGCGATCTCAGCGTCGATGCCGGGCGCGCGGACCTTGAGGCGATCGAAATAGTCGCGGGCGAGCGAGCGTTCTTTGCGGTGATTCAGAAAGAGCCGCCGCACCAGCATGCGCAGGATGGACAGCGACAGGTTTTCTTTGCAGGTCATTGGCAACACGAGACCCTGACGCTTGCGGTCTTCGGGGAGCAGGCCGATGCCGAGCCGAACGCCGTCGAGCGGCGAGCTGATCTGTACCGGCTTGCCGTCCAGGCGAATCGTGCCGCGGTCGATGCGGTCGACGCCGAAGATGGCGCGGGCCACTTCGCTGCGACCGGCGCCTACCAGGCCGGCCAGGCCGACGACCTCGCCGGCCCGGAGCTCGAACGAGACATCATCGAATCGTCCGGCGGCCGAGATGTTCTGGACCGAGAGCAGCGGCGGACCGACGGGGCGGGCGGCGTGCACCGCAAAGTAATCCGCGACCGGCCGGCCGATCATGAGGTGGACGATCTCATCGGTCGACGTGGCCGCCATGGGAACAGTTTGAATGTGTCGGCCGTCGCGCAGGACGCTGACGCGGTCGCACAGACGGCGGATTTCCTCGAGGCGGTGCGAAACGTAGAGGATGGTGACGTGCTTCTTGCGAAGGTCGTCGAGGATTTCAAAGAGCCGCTCGGTCTCAACGCCGGAGAGCGAGCTGGTTGGTTCGTCCATGATGATGATTCGGGCGTTGCGCCCTACAGCGGCGGCGATCTGCACGAGCTGTTCCTGCGCGGTCGAGAGCCGTTCCATGGGTGTGTCGGGGCTGAGAGTCAAACCGACCGCGTCAAGCATGCGACGAGCTTCGTCGTGCATCCGGCGGCGATCGACGAAGCCGCGGCGACTCGGCATCCGCCCCAGAAACAGATTCTCGGCGACCGACAGGTTTGGACAGAAAGCCAGTTCCTGGTGGACGATGGCGACTCCCGCGGCGGACGCATCGAGCGGGGCCCGAAAGCGGACAGGATGGCCGTCGATCAGCAGACGGCCGGCGTCGGGCTGGTAAATCCCGGCGACGATCTTGCCGAGCGTGCTCTTGCCGGCGCCGTTTTCACCCATCAGCGCATGACATTCGCCGGAGAGGACGTCGAACGATACGTCCGAGAGCGCCGCGACACCCGGGAAGCGCTTGGTAATCTTCTCAAACGAGATGATCGGCGGGGCGGTGGTCATTTCTTACCGAGCCACTTGTCCCAGTTTTTCGCGTACTCGGCGACGTTTTGCTTCGTGACTTTGTCGAGCTTTGCAATGTCGCGCGGGCCGGCCGGCGACTTGCCTTCCTGGACCTTGTCGATCAACAGCTCGACGCTGCGGTGGCCCCAGTCGTAGACCCGCTGGGCGATCAGGGCCTGGACGATGCCTTTCTCCACGTACTTGAGTTGCGCCGGCAGTGCATCGACTGCGACGATCTTCACTTCGCCCGGCTTCCAGTCCATCAGCGCGTCGGAAAAAAGGGGCCAACCGCCGACCATCGCCCAGCCGACGATATCCGGCTGAGCGGTCTGAACCTCGCGAACCTTCGCGGCCGCGTCCTGGGCGGTCTCCTTGTGGTAATAGATGTCAGCGAGCTTGATGTTCGAATGCTTCGCGAGTTCCTGCTTCACGCCGCGGATGCGGGCCTGAAGGTTGGGCGCCGTCTGGTTGCCGCCGAGAATGGCGATCTTGCCACCCGCTGAACCGAGCTGCGTCGCAAGCTCGGCCATGACGCTGCGGCCGATCTCTTCGTCGTCCGAACCGAAGTAGACGAATCGCTTGCTGCTCGGGGCGTCGGAATCGAAGCAGGCGACGGCGATGTCCTTGCCGACCGCCTTGTCGATGGCGGGTGTCACCTTGGACGCATCGGTGCAACTGATCGCGATGCCGTCGACGCCGGCAACCGCTAGCTGCTCGACAAAGCCGGCCTGCTTCTGGGCGTCTTCGTCGCCGGGCGTACGCCAGAGGATCTCGATCTCACAGCCCCTGGCTTTTGACAACTCGCGGGCGGCATCCTCGGCGCCGACGCGGGCGGCGATGAAGACCGGATTATTCTCACTCTTGGCGATCAGGCCGATCTTGTATTTCACAGGCCCGTCGGCGCGGGCGCTCGCAGTCACCAGCAGGCACGCCGTCAGTATGCTGAAACGTTTCATCATGGGTGTTCCTTTCAGTCTGAGCGCAGCAGAATACAGCAAATCGCATGAACCGACCACGCCGGATTCACCGCGCCCGCAGGCGGCGTTCGCTCAGGGACGAGCTGAAACGATCGAGGACGACGGCCAGGATAATGACCGCGCCCTTGATGATTTCGGTGTAGTTCTGATCGATTTCGAGGATGACGATGCCATTGGCAATAAGCTGAATGACGATCGCGCCGAGAACCGCGCCGAGGGCCGTGCCACGACCGCCTGACAGACTTGCGCCGCCGACCACGGCCGCGGCGATTACGTCGAGTTCGTAGCCCTTCCCCGTCGATGAGTCGGCCGAACCAAAGACGCCCAGCGTGATGACGGCGGCAACGCCCGCCGTCAGCCCGGCCAGAGTGAAGACGATGACCTTGATCCGCCCGACGCGCAAGCCGGAGAAGAGACTCGCGGTCTCATTGCCGCCGATGGCGTAGATGCTGCGGCCCAGCACCGTGTGCCGAAGTAGCACGTACCCGGTGAATACGCTTACGACGACGATGGCGATCGGCAGCGGCGTGATATCGCCGATCGTGCGCCGGAAGAACTCGCCCAGTTGCGGTGGATAATCGGTCACGGCCTGTGCGCGAGTCGTGACGAATGCGATGCCGCGAAATATCGACATCGTGCCGAGCGTGATGATGAATGGGTGCACGCGCAGCAGCACCACCATGAGGCCGTTCGCCAATCCGCAAGCGGCGCCGATCGCGAGCGTGAGCAGGATGCCGAGGAGGATGGATATTCCGACCGGTGTATCGGGGTGCGCGCCGGTCGGCCCGAACGCCCGCAGCAGCATGGCTCCGCTGACGGCCGCGAGGCAATAGATCGAGCCCACCGACAGGTCGATGCCGCCGGAGATGATCAGGATCGTCGCACCAACGGCCATGACGGCCGTCCAAGAACAGTTCTTGAGGATGTGGTCGATATTCGCCGGCTGGAGGAACTTGTTGACTTCGACCTGGCCGATGACGCGGCGTGTCTGGGGGTCGCGCTGCTTGATCGTCACCGTGCCGCCGCGCCACGCGAGTATCGCGCCGAGAACGACGATGACGGCAACGAGGCCGACTTCCTTTGCTCGCAGGAAGCGCTGCATGGCGGCGGAGTGGACACGCCGCCCGGTGGATCGTCAAGCGTGACGACGCCGACTTAGTCTTCGCTCTTGCTGTCGCCGCGGGCGAAGATGCTGGCGACGTAGTTGAGCACGTCGGCCGCGCTCGTTTCGTTGTAGCCGAAGTACTTGATGAGTCGCTGCTTGACCACGTCGATCTTCGCCTGCGTTTCGTCATCCACCACGCCGCTGACAACGTTCTTCAGCTTGATCGTGTCGCGCTGGTCCTCAAACAGCTTCAACTCCAGTGCCTTGTGGAGCCGGGCGTTGGTGTGATACTCAAAGCGCTTGCCGTCGAGGGCCAGCGCGCCGATGTAGTTCATAATCTCCTGCCGGAAATCGTCCTTGCGGCTCTCGGGGATGTCGATCTTGTCCTCGATCGACCGCATCAGCCGCTCATCCGGCTCCTCGTCCTTGCCGGTGTACTTGTT
>CAZJVS010000032.1:0-55612 GCA_964549445.1 uncultured Planctomycetaceae bacterium | reverse complement strand
CGATCGACCGCATCAGCCGCTCATCCGGCTCCTCGTCCTTGCCGGTGTACTTGTTGCGGACCTTTTCGCGCTGGGTGTAGGCCCGGACGTTTTCGATGTAGTTAGCGGCCAGCCGCTTGATGGCCTCCTCGTCGGCCGAGATCGCCCGCTGCACCTCGCCCTTAAGCAGGTCGTCGTACTCCTCGCGGACGACCGACAGCAGCTCTTTGTAGCGCTTCTTCATCTCCTCGTCGGCGATGAGGGAGTGGTGGCTGAGGCCGCCTTCGAGTTCGTTCAACACCATGAACGGGTTGATGCACTTGTCCTGCTGGGCCTGCTGGCTCACGAGGGCGTTGCTGATCTTGTCCTGGATGTAACGCGGACTGATGCCCTGCATGCCTTCGCGCGGCGACTCCTGCGTCAGCTCCTTCACGGAGTCTTCGGTGAAGCCGGGGATCGACTTGCCGTCGTAAAGCTTCAGCTTCTGCATCAGCGTCAGGCCGGCCTTCTTCGGTTCTTCGAGCCGGGTGAGGACGGCCCACATCGCGGCCATCTCGATCGTGTGCGGGGCGATGTGGATGTCCTTGATGTGCTCCTTGTTGAAGTCCTTCTCGTAGATCTTGTTCTCATCCGACAGACGGATGTTGTAGGGAATGTCGATCTTGATGGTTCTGTCGCGAAACGCTTCCATCAGCTCGTTGTTCTGCAGCTTCTTGTACTCCGGCTCGTTGGTGTGGCCGATGATGACCTCATCGATGTCGGTCTGCGAGAACTTCTTCGGCTTAATGACGTGTTCCTGCGACGCGCCCAGCAGGTCATAGAGGAACGCTACGTCGAGCTTGAGCACTTCGATGAACTCGATCAATCCGCGGTTTGCGATGTTCAGCTCGCCGTCGAAGTTGAACGCCCGTGGATCGCTGTCGCTGCCGAACTCGGCGATCTTTCGATAGTTGATGTCGCCGGTCAGCTCGGTCGAATCCTGGTTCTTCTCGTCCTTGGGCTGGAAGGTGCCGATGCCGCGGCGGTCCTTCTCGCTGACGATCATGCGACGCACGACGACGTGGTCCATGACCTTCCGCCAGTTGCCGTCGTAGCGGACGAGCATCTCTTCGTAGGTCCGGCGGCAGAACGGGTCGGGGTCGCCCTCGACGAAAATCTGCTGCTCCGGCGGCAGGTGCTGGTTTATCTCCTTCAATACGTCGCGCCGCGCCGCCTTGGGAATGAGCTTGAGAGGTTCTTCGTGCATCGGGCAGTTGGCCATCTCGTGCTCGCCCTTTTCGCCAGGCAGGCGCCAGGCGAACGTGTAGAGCGCGCCTTCTTCGAGCCGCGAATACTGTTCGAGCCCTTTTTTGATCAGCCGGCAGATCGTGCTCTTGCTCGACCCGACCGGGCCGTGCAGCAGCAGCACGCGGCGATCAGTGCCGTAGCCGTGGGCGGCGGACTTGAAGAAGTCGACGAGCTGCATGAGCGGCTTTTCGAGTCCGTAGATTGCATCTTCGCCGTGGCCCATGGGGTCGCTGAAGAACTTGTAGCGGATCATGTCCTGCTTCATGTGGCTGTAGTGCTCGGTGCCGAAATGCAGGACCATGTCGTAGATGCGCTGGAAGGCGTTGCGAGCCACACGCGGATTCTTGGCGACGAGGTCGAGGTAGTCCCAGAAGGTGCCCTCCCAGTGCTCATCGCGGAAGCTTTGAGCGTCGAGGGTTCGATCGACGAGACTGAGGATGCGGTCTTTGCTCACCATGGCCGATGGCCTCCCGGAGGATTTGTACCACACGCCCGCGGCGCGGTGGCGGCGATCGCGCTGAGCGGCGTGCGACGGTTCCGCAGGATCGTATCGATGGCGAAAACCGAAATCAATCGTCGTTCGCCGCTCTGCACGCAATGCGTCGCGCTCTGCATAGAGTAATCTTCGGCAACACGGGCCAAGCGCGGCCACCGAGCGCCCGGCGGCGTCGCTCAGCGTGCCTTTGATGCCGATCGCTGTGCTCGAATCTTCGCGATGAGGGCCGGATCATCGGGCAGCAGCCCCGACCGCGGCAGCCGGCCCACCAGTTCCTCCCAGATCGGCTCCTTGTCGAAGACCCGCTTGAAGATCGGCAGTGATTCATCGACCTTGCTCGCGTTTGCAAGACTCACGGCTTGCCAGAAGGGGAGTTCGACAATCTCGGGTGCGAGTTGCTCGGCCGCGGCATACTCACGCCCGGCCGCCTCGAAATCCTTGTGCTCGATCGCCAGGTCGCCGGCGTTCATGTGCAGGTAGGCCCGCTGCAGCCGCACGAGGCGCTTGAGTTCCACCAGCGGCGCCGGATTGTCTTCGACGCGCAAGTCGAACCGTCGATCGAGCCACGGCTTGCCGGTCGACTTCTCCGCGACCACAAGGATCGCCGCTGACTGCCGCCCGCGAATGTCGCCGCCCGCCTTTTCGGCCGCCTCAAGGGCCGCGACGAGGCGATCGGCAAGGTCTCCGCTCGCGTTGCGATACGCCCCGGCCATGGCCGGCCATACCGCGTCCTTTTCCATGAGATTCGCCTGCACCGAAAACTGTCGTTCGGGGTCGACGACCATCCCCGCTGCCTGAATGCATTTCGCTCCCGTGTGCGCGGCGACGCGGCCTTGCGCGTCGATCATCGCGACTTGGCGAACCTCGCGCCCCGCGTCGCCGGCCAGCAGCGACTTCAGCGCGTCGGGTCCGCTGCGGCCGAGTCGCATCTGGTCGAGGCCGAGCGGACCATACGCCGGATCGACGAGCGACTGGGTCGCCACTGCGCCGACACCTGCCTCGGCCCATGGCACGACGCTGCCGACGCTGAACCAGTGCGACTGCACCGCGACGCCGAGTTCGCCCGTCTTCGGATCGCGGGCGACAATGGAATAGGTGGCGACCGGCCGCGCGGCGACCCGGATCGGCGTCTGCCCCATCGACGTTGAAGTCAGCAGGAGTGTTGCCAGAAGCGTACTCGTCATTGTCCGCTACTCCTTCGGAATGTCTATTCCGAGATATTGTGTCCCCGGGTAGGGGTGATATCCGTACGGCGCCGTCGGCCGGAAGCCGAGCGACGCGTAGAGTCCTCGCGCCGCCTGCATCGACTCGAGCGTGTCGAGCAGCATCCTCCGATAGCCGGCCCGTCGCGCCTCGGCGACGATCGCCACGGCGAGGGCCCGACCGACGCCGCGCCCGCGAAACTCGGGCCGCACGTAGAGGCGCTTCATTTCACAAGTCTGCGACTCAATCAGTCGTAGCGCGACGCAACCCGCGGTCCGATTATCACAGGTTGCCAACAGGATCGCGCCGCTCGGCGGTCCGTAGCGGCCCGGCAGGGTTGCGAGTTCTTCCTCAAACCCCTGTTGAGAGAGGTCGATGTTCAGCCCGGCGGCGTACTCACGGAAGAGGGGGGCGATCTGGGCGAGTGCAGGTTCGGCGTGGGCGGCCACCAGTTTGATCATCTGAAGACTCCACGTCGCAAAGTTAACAGAAGCTTAATCCAACGCACATTCACCACAAACAGTGCGGGGTGAGTCTTCGAATTGTTAAGACGCAGGGTCGCACGGCGCGGTCTCTGCGCTTGGGCCACACGTCGAAGGAGACGCGATTGATGTCCCACACTCGGCGCGTACGGGCGTTCACGCTGATCGAACTGTTGGTCGTCATCTCGATCATTGCCGTGCTGATCGGCATTCTAATGCCGGGGCTTGCCGCAGCGCGTGACCTCTCGCGCGAAACGCAGTGCAAGTCATACATGCGCGAGTTTGGCAGCGGGTTTTCGGGCTATTCCGTCGCCAACGATGATTATTTCTGCAGTGGCTCGTTCGATCCGGAAGTTGCAAACGGCCGCGACGGCCCGGTCAATGAAGTGGGTTGGGTCGCGGATCTCGTTAATACGTCGACCGCGTTTCCCGGGAAGATGCTGTGTCCGTCCAACTATGCGAAGCTAAACCAGAAGCTGGGAAACAGCGGCAAGACGTACAACGAAGCCCAGGCCCGCGAGCTGATCCGCGACGGCTACAACACGAACTATACGCAATCGTGGTACATGGGCCGGACCGAGTGGAACCCGCAATCCGGCAACTACAACCTTCGCCGGGTCGATTCAACGCTCGGACCGCTCAACGGCGGCAGCATCAGCACCGATACATCGCGCGTCCCTCTCATGGGCGACGGCCGCACGGATACCGCCGATCTCGTTCTCGGCGAACGAGCCGTCAAGACTATGACGGACGGACCGTATGGCGGTCCATTCGGCACACAGAACTTCGCCGACTTCGGCCCTGCGCACGGCCGGGCGGGCTACGTCGCCAAAGACAAGGAAACTGACAAGATTCGCGCGAACGTGCTTTTCGCCGACGCCCACGTCGGATCCTTCAGCGATACCGATCGCGACGGCGAATTCGGGCTGAACCGAAACGTCAACCCGGCGACACAAAAAGATCTCGGTCCAGATGTGTTCGACGGGGTCTTGAGCATCGGCCGGCGTTCGAACCGGCCCATGACGCTCGAATAAGACAGCGATTCTGAACCATTTTGCAGGGAAAGGAACGGGTGACTCGAATGAGACAGGCCATCGCCGCATCTACGTTTGCTTTGTTAAGCTTCGCAGCCGGTGTGACTCCGGTCCGCGGCGTCGTATTTATCAACGAAGTGCTGATCAATCCACCGGGATCGTTCGACTCGACGCAGGAGTTTGTCGAGATCATGGGTACGCCGGGCATGAAGCTCGACGGCTATGCGATTCTGAATCTCAACGGAGCGCTGACGAAGTATTATCCGCTCGGGAGCATCCCGCCGATTCCGTTCGCCGTGGCGCAGGAAGTCGACGAGTTTTTCAGTCTCGATGGCCTGCAACTCGGCCCCAACGGCATCCTCGTTCTCGGCGTCGCGTTTCCGTTCAACTACGAAACGTTGCTTCCGGACTCCAATTTTGTAAATTGGTTCGACATCTGGAACGGCACGAACGGCGCCAACCCTCCCGGCCAACTCAGCAACGACGGCAGCACCACGATTCTCCTGATCCGGCGCCGGCCGGGTCAGACGCAGGCCGACCCGGCCAATACGGGAGGACTGCGATGGGGCAAAGACATTCTGCCCGACGGCGAAGTGATAACGCCGGTAACAAATCCGGATTCGGGGCTGCCGGCGGACCAGCTGGGCAATGGAAACATCGACCGCGGCGATCCCGACAACATCGGCGGTTCCACACTCGACCTGAAAGGGGCTTCGACAAGCGGGGACAATGATGCGGACGATCTCGAAGTCGTCGATGAAGTGAGCTTCGGGAGTGACCAGGGGTGGGAATACGATCTCGACGACCGCCACGTCGATGTCGGCAGCACCAGCACGAAGCTCAAGGAGCGGCGGATTCACAATCTCGGCGACCCGCAGGGGTTTAATCCCGATTGCGTGACGCGCATCGACTACCGAGTCAAAGGGCCCGGATGGCCGGCGTATAGCGGAACCGGACAACTACCCGGCGGCAACAACTGGCAGGACACAGCGACCGAGCAATGGATCCGCGGCGACACGGTTGTTGGCGGGACCGGACCCAACGGATTTCCGTACATCTATTTTGATATTAATGCCAATACAAATCCGGATGCGGTGCAACCATACCGAACGCACGTTCCGCTGAGGTTGGCTGACAGTAACCCGCCGGATTTCAACTACACGACTCCGAACACGACGCCGGTGGCCGCGGGGCGGATCAACCCATTTGCACAGGCATATATCCCCGGCGATGTCGATCGCGACGGCGTCTGCGACGCGGCGGACATCGCTAAACTCGCGGCGAAGTTTGGATTCAACGACTGGATCTTCAGCAACAGCTATTCGACGGCGACCTACGGTGATTCCGGCGATCCGGCGACGCAGACGCGGCCGTGGGACATTGACTGCACGGGCGACAACGGCATCGAAGCCAGCGACCTTCAGTGGGTGCTGAACTTCCAGGGCAACACCAACGGCCAGATCGTCGGCCGACAATACGACAGCCCGACCCCCGCCGCGACGGGCGTCTACCTGAACTCAAACGCAGGAACGACCTGCACCGTGACGGCCACGGCGAATTCCGCCTGCGGTCGTCCGGTTTCCGCGCTGTTCATCGGCGACCGGGTCGATGTTACCGTTTCAGTGCAGGTGACGGCCGGCGCAAACCTGACCGCCGGCCAGCAGAACGGCGTCATGCAGTACGTGCACGACGCAATCATCAGCTCGGGGAACGTGCTCAAGTACCTGAGCGTGCAGCCGCTGAGTTCGTATCAGACGACGCGCGGGGCGCTCGCGGCCGAGCAGGGCGCCGGCGGCGAACTGGGCGTCAAGCAGATTAACGGCTACACGACGAGCTTTTCGCAGGGTCTCGCCGGCCCGGTTGCGATGTATCGCCTGCAGTTTGTGGCGGTCGCCGCGGGATCGGCGAACGTATCGATCGCCCCGGCCGGCATGCCGAAGTTTGCCGCAAGTACGCCACGCGGGCTCAAGCTCGGCCACACGGCCCAGAATGGCGACCCGGGATCGGCGAACTATCCCGCGCCGCTTGCGATCGGCGTGACGAGCACGAGGGCTGGCGACGTCAACGGCGATGCGGCGGTTAACGGATTTGATGCGCCGGTCCTGGCGCGCGTGATCGCCGGCCTCGATACGACCCCTGCCCACGTCGCGGCGGCCGACCTGAACTGCGACGGCATGCGCAACGGCCTCGACGTCCAGGCATTTGTCGGCGTTTTGCTCGGGCTGTAACGGCCTGCTGATATTTGACGAATCCGATTCCGCGCGTCTAATGGCCGCGAGTGACGACGCGCCAGAACCAAACCTACGGCATCGCCCTCGGACTGGCCGTTACGGCCCTTACCGCCGTCGTTGCGATGACCGTTGGCGACACGCTTGAGCGCGGCGCGCTCGATCTGCGTTTTAAGTGGGCCAACCACATCCAGGCCGACCCGCGAATACTTCACGTCGATATCGATGACGGTGCGCTGGAGCGGATCGGACGGTGGCCGTGGCCGCGTGACCGGATCGCCGAACTCATCACGACTCTCAAGGAACTGGGGGCCGCCACGATTGCCATCGATCTGCTTCTCGACAACGAAGAACGGCCGCGCGTGCCGGACCTGGAGAAACTTTCGGCAGAAGAGCTTCGTAAGATCAATGAGGAAAACGTGGTCTGGCCGGACCTCGAATTGGCCAACGCCATCCGGCGCGCGGGCAATGTCGTCCTCAGCGCCAGCTTTACCGCTCTGGCGAGGGACCAACTGCCCCAGCGCGAGGCCGCGATCGAGTTCCTGCGCGTCCAGCCGGACGCGACCGATGCGACGCTCGCCGACCATCTGAATGTGACGCTGGACCGCGCGAACCGTCTGCGGCGCTTTGCCCGGATTACCCTGCTGCTCGTCGAGCAGTTCAGTCTCGATGACGCACAGCTTGCCGCGCAGTTGAACGGCTCCGCGGACTCGATTCGATCCATCGTGCCTGCCGCCAAGCAGGCCGCCGCGATGGAGCTGGCCCGCAACTTCCTCGCCACCAGCCCCGGCGCCACGGTGGGGGAGTTCCTCGCTCGCGTCCTGCCGAATGTCCCGCCCGACACGCAGAGCGCCGATACCGAAGGTCTGCGCATCGCGTTCCGGCAGCAGCGCTCGCTTGTCGCGCTCGATGCTCGCAATCCGGCCTTTCCGGAGCGACTCAAGTCGATCGCCTCGCGGGCGACCGAGGTCATCGCCCCGCTGGAATCGTTCGGGTTCGCGGCCGCGGGAATCGGCTTCGTCGTCTATCACACGGACGCCGACGGCAAGCTCCGCGAAATGCCGCTGCTGGCCGACCATGCTGGGCGGCTGATTGAACAGCTCGGCTTTGACGTTGCCTGTCGCATCCTGCGAATCACGCCCGATCAAATTCGTCTTGAAGCCGACGGCTACCTGCAAATCGATCGCGAAGCCGGCGGCAAACCCATCCGCGTGCAGCTCGATTCCCAGGGGCGCATGATCATCCCATGGACCAGCACCGGCCGGTTCTGGCGGCAAGGTCAGGATTTTCGACATATCTCCGCGTCGCGGTTGGTCGAGTTGGCGACGAAGCGGCAGCTCATCGCCGACAACGAGCGACGCATCCAGGCCGCCATGGCCGACGTAATCGATGCCACCAAGCACGGGTTCGCGGCGAAGTATGTCGACAACACGGAAGAACTCCTGAAACTGCGACGCGAAGAACATCGCGACGAGCTGCGCGGCCTTGACAGCACGCCCGAGTTCGCCGCCCGGCACGCGCGGATCGCGGAACTCGATGCCGCGATCCACTCGGTTCAGGAAGGCGCCGAAGACATGGTCGAGTCGACCATTGCGGAGATCAAAGACGAGAAGGGCAACGACCCGAAAGAAGTGGAGCTGTTTGCGAAGTATCGCAAGGCCCACGCGACGATCACCGGAAAAATCGCGATGCTTCGACGGGCGAACAAGGCGCTGGCCGATATGCTCGCCGCCGATCTCGCCGAACTGCGGCCCATCTTGCAGGACAAGATTGTCTTCATCGGCTACACCGCCACGGCGCAGGGCGACATCGTCTCCACTCCGATCGATCCGGCCTTGCCGGGGGTGATCGTCCATGCCAACATCCTGAATGCCTTCCTGCACAATGTCTTCATCGCTCGGCCGAGCCGCCTGTTGCAGATCGCATTGATCCTGGCGCTTGGCGTCGGCGCGACCTGCCTCACGGCCACGCGTGGCCCGATCATGACTCTCTTCTTCACGCTGGCCGTTATGGCCGCCTACACACTGCTGAATTTCTTCGCCCTCTTTGCCGACATGCGACTGTGGGTCGTGCTGGTCGCGCCGCTCGCAACATGCATGGTCCCCTGGGCGATCGTCACGGCCTGGCGGCAGCTCACCGCCGAGCGGCAGAAGCGGCACGTGCAGGCACAGCTCGCCGAGTTCACCAGCCCCGCCCTCGCCCGTCGCGTCGCGGAAGACCCGGCCGCGGCCGAGGCGCTCAACCGCGTCGAGAATCGCGAAGTCACCTGCTTTTTCTCCGACTTGGCTGGCTTTACGACGATCGCCGAACAGGCCGACTCGGCCCACGTTCAGGAAGTGCTGAATACCTACCTCGATCGCATGTCCGAAGTGCTGTTCAAGTATGACGCCTTCCTCAACAAGTTCCTCGGCGACGGCATCATGGCCTTCTTCAACCCCAACGTGAACCCGCAGCCGGAGCACGCCCGGCTTGCCTGCGAGGCGTCGCTCGATTCGTTCGACGCGTTGGACAAGCTCAAGGCCGATCTTGGTGGGAAGGACGAACTCTACAAGCTACTCAAAATGCGAATCGGCCTGGCCAGCGGCATCGGCGGCGTCGGCCGGTTCGGCTCGCACCGCAAGGCCGACTACACGGTCATCGGCGACGTGGCGAATCTCGCCGCCCGGCTCGAACCGGCCAACAAGGTCTTTGGCACGCGCCTGCTCGTCAGCGGGCCGACGCGCGAGATCGTCCAGGACCTGTACGAATGGCGATACCTTGCCGAGCTGCAGGTCAAGGGCAAGAAGTTGACCGTGCCGGTCTACGAACTGGTCTGCCGGGCCGGTGCGCTGACCGACGAGCAACGCGAGTTCAACCAGCGATTTGAGGCGGGGGTCGAGCTTTACAAGCAGCGCAAGTGGGACGAGGCGATCGTCGCGTTCATGCGCATCCTCTCTCGCCGATTCGATGAACCGGGAGCCAGCGCCTACGTCGATGCCTGCCAGGAGAAGAAGTCGTTCCCCCCGGAAGACGGCTGGAATGGGGCCCTGGAATTGAAAGAAAAGTAGCCGCGACACGTACTCGACGCATTGGTTAGTTTGAGTTGTGCAGTTTTCGCCGCCGCCGGCCCGCCTAACCGTCCAATGCGCGCAGTGTCTAACCCCGTGCGGCGACCGGGATTTCCCGGCCGCGCGGGAGGAAATGGCAATGCAGACAATGGTTCGAGAACTCGCGGACTCGGGAAACGCGGCGCGGCGCTGGCGGACGCGCCTGCTGCTGACAGCGTCGCTGGGCGCGATCTTCACGATCGCCGGATGCGGCACCGGCATTTATGAGAACTTCGCCGACAACGTGAACTGCGAGTTGTACGGCAATTGCGGAGACGATTGCGACGACTGCGATGATTGGGACGACGATTACTGCTACGACTGTGACGACTGGTGCTACGACTGCGGCGACTGGGGCGGCGACTGGTACGGCTTCGACTTCGGCTTCGGCTACTATGACGATTGGTACGGCCCGGGGGACTGGGGCGGCTATCCACCGGATTGGTATTTCTAGCGAGGGGGAACGCGCAACCGGGCGTTAGACGTCGCGCAGCGTGTGCCCCAGCTTCGCGCGCTTCGTCTCCAGGTACTTTCGGTTCGTCTCGTTCGATTCGATCTCGATTGGCCTCTGTTCGACCACTTCGAGTCCGTAGACCTCCAGGCGGGAGATCTTCTTTGGATTGTTTGTGAGAATTCGGATCTTGCGCAGTCCCAGGTCGCGAAGAATCTGGGCGCCGATGCCGTAGTCGCGCTTGTCGGCCGGAAAGCCCAGCCGTTCGTTGGCCTCGACCGTGTCGAGTCCCTGTTCCTGCAATTTATACGCGTGAAGCTTGTTGAGCAGTCCAATGCCGCGGCCTTCCTGCCGCAGGTAAACCAGCACGCCGCGGCCGGCCTGTTGCAACACGCGCAAAGCGCGTTCGAGTTGCTCGCCGCACTCGCACCGCTGCGAACCGAAAACGTCGCCGGTGAGACATTCGCTGTGCACGCGAACGAGGACCGGATCGTCGATCGTCGGGACCGCTCCCTCCGCGTTCTTCTCGCCGATGCCGCCGACCGTCAGCGCCAGATGCGGTTCGCCCTCGCCGAGCGCCTGATATGCGACAAGATGAAAACTCCCAAATCGCGTCTGGAGACTCACTTCCTCAACGCGCTGCACCAGCGCCTCGCGCCGCAGGCGATACTCGATCAGCGACGCGACCGTGCACATCTTGAGCCCATGCTGACTGCAGAACTGCGTAAGCTGCGGCACGCGGGCCATCGACCCGTCTTCATTCAAGATCTCAATGAGCACGCCGGCCGGCTTCAGTCCCGCCAGCCGCGCCAGGTCAACCGAACCCTCGGTCTGCCCGGCCCGAACGAGCACGCCGCCATCGCGGGCCTCCAGTGGGTTGATGTGGCCAGGGCGAAGCAGATCGGCCGGCCCGCTGCGGTCGTCGATGGCGGTCAGTATCGTGATTGCCCGGTCGCGGGCCGAGACGCCGGTCGTCGTGCCGAATCGATGATGCGCGTCGATCGTGACGGTAAATGCCGTGCCAAACTGCGTCGTGTTCTGCGGCGATTGCGGGTGAAGGTTGAGCTTCTCGCATCGCTCGCGCGGCAGCGTCAGGCACAGTACGCCGCGGCCCTGCGTCACCATGAAGTTCACCATCTCGGGTGTGATCTTCTCGGCGGCACAGACGAGGTCGCCCTCGTTCTCGCGGTCTTCGTCGTCCACAAGGACGATCATCCGCCCCTGTCGAAGTTCGTCGAGGATTTCCGGGATCGGGCTGAAAGGCGAGGCCGGCTCGCTCATGTTGACTCCTTGTGTTGGCTCGGCGCGGCAGCGACGATGCGAAGCCCCAGCCGCACATAGTCGATGCTCGCGGCGACGACGAGCACGGCCACAATCCAAATCATAACAGAAGGCATCGACCTGGCGATCGTCGGGAGGTCGGGCTTCAGGAGCCACGAGAGCACCAGCAGCAGCTGCGCAAACGTGCACGCTTTTCCGAGCGGGCGCGGCTCGATGACCAGGTGGCCGACCAAATGGGATGCGATCGCAAACCCCACGATGATCAGCAGGTCCTTGCCGATGATCCCGAACACGATCCACAGCGGCAGCCGCTCGACCACGCCGCCGTTCGGCACGCCGGCGGCCGCCAGCAGCACCACGGACGCCGTGATGAGCAGCTTGTCACCGAGTGGATCGAGAAATCGACCGAGCGTCGTCTCCTGCTTCAGGCGGCGGGCGAGCAATCCGTCGAGCCCGTCGCTCGCGGCCATTAGGGCGAAGATCGAAAGAGCCGTCAGCCGCGGGTCGACGACCCAGTCGGCGTCGAGATTCAACAGGCAGGCGACATATGGGCCGACGAGTGCAATGCGGGCGAGGGAAATGCGATTTGGCCAGCCAAGCGAAGCGTCGCGGGACATGGGATTGGCTGATCCTAGCTCCAAACTCATGCAGCGGCAACGACTTGCAATCTTCGCATCGGAGGCAAGGCGGCGGAGCGCAGCGCTCGCCGGTCGAATGCGGGGTTTCTTTGCAGACGATCGAGACGATTGGCGATATCGCTGTTCAGATGCGTCGCGCACGGCCCGCGCGTCGGCTGTGCGTTGCGCAGTTTCCGCGCTTTCCGCCCCCGGCCAGCGGCGGAATCGCGGTCAGTTGTCTGAGGCCGAGAGAGTTGGTAGAATTGAATGCTCCCGGGTCGGAGATACGCCTCGTCGCCGACCCTTGTTTGGGGCCTCCCGCCGGCCATGATTACCGGGCGACAAATGTCGCGTCCGGACCCGACCGTCAGGGCACAATCGCGCGATTGCCCGCCTCGCCCCGACCGTAAGGTAAGACGAAAGACGGAGCGAAGATGATGTCTAACAAGGCCTGCTGGCTGTGTGGAGCTGCTCTTTTTGGGATTACCGCGATGCTGGTCAGCGCCGGCTGGGGTTGCGGCGGCACCAGTCCTTACGCAAATCTTGTCTTTCTGAACAACGCTGTCAGCGATCCGACCGTTCAGACGTTTCCGCGCGGCGGCATCGTGACGCCTACGACGACTCAATCGACGCAGCCGGTCAATCCAACCATCAATTCGACTTGTGATCTCACGTCGGCTCGCAAGTCCATAACCGTGATTCTTCGCAATAATGCCGTGCTTTCGGCCCGATACAGCATCACGTTCCTCGCGTCGACCGGGCAAGGCGGATTCGTCTGCAACGCCGACGTTCCCACCTATACGGCAGCCGGATATGTTTCCGTTGGCAGCTCGATTACGCTTGGCTGCGACGTCTTGACGGCAAGCGCCGCCAGCGGGTTCCGCGGCGGTGCGGACTTGCTGGCCCGAACGGTCACCAGCCCGACTCCGATCCCGCCGAACAACACTGGCGATCCCAACCAGGCCCCGGCCGCGCCGGCGCCGCTCAACGGCGTCACTCCCATACCGCTGCCCGAGGTCATCGTTCTTGGAGACGGCACATCCACGTTTATCTGTGTTTCCAACGATCCCTGCACGCAGGGCGGGATGGCCTACACGGACGCGATCGGTACGCCGATCCAGTTGATCACCTCGACGAGAACCCAGGGGACGCTTTGCCGGACCGGACTCGGGACGCGGCCGGAGTGGCGGCTGCTCAATCCAAGCAATGCCGACAGCACCGCGCAGGCGTTTCAATATGTGGCAGGATCGAGCATCAGTCTGACGGTTCTGAATCGCGCGTTCAATCCGGACACCGGACAGAACCAGTCGACGTGGCAGGTTATCGGCCCGCCTCCGACTTTTGCGCTGATCCATTCGGCGCAGTAGAATGCTCATGGGGCTGAACGCCCGGATTGAGGCAAGGGTATTCAGATGAAGTCTCGAACGCTCATGCTTGCGTCGTCCTTCGGCGGGCTTGCACTCGTGGTGGCGGCTGCGGCCGTCGCACCGGGATGCGGCGGTATCAGCCCCGTTGCCAATCTGTGGTTCCTCGGAACAGCGACCGGCGCGATTCCGCGGCCTTCGCCCGGTTCGCAGCCCAGCGGCGGCGGCGGCGGCGGCGGCGGAACGAATGCGTCGAGCATCTGCAACGTCGCGGAGCCGCAGCGATCGATTCGGATTGCCATTCGCAGTGAGTCGCAGGTCGCGACCGATTTCCGAATTACGTTTGTCGCATCGGCCGGCGGCAACGGCTTCGTTTGCAGCGATCAGATTGCAGCGTACACCGCATTTGGATACACGGCCCAGACGCTCAGTCAGGGTTCGATCACCTTCGGTTGCGACACGATCGACCTGACGCAGGGGACGCAATTGCTGGCCGTCACACTGACGGGCACGCTGCCGCCCGTCCTGGCGACCGACGTCTTCACGAGCGCCGCGGCGCCCCTCGACGGAAACACCGCTATTCCGATCCCCGAGATCATCATTCTTGGCGACGCGTCTCCGGCCTCGCCGTTCTCCTGCGTCAACGGTGACGAGTGCACTCAAGGCGGCTTCCGATACAACTCCCAGACGGTCATTCCGGCCAGCCGCACGCAAGACACGCTTTGCGATGCCCTGATCGCAAATCGCCCGCAGTGGGTCGTTCGCGACCCGACGCTTGTCGACACGCCGGATCAGGTCTTGCCCTTCCAGTACACCAAGGGTGGGCAGATCATCTTTACGATTCTGAACCGCCTGAACTCACCGTTCGTGCAGAACCAGGCCGTCTGGCTTGTGCGCAACGCGGCAAATCAGATCATTCACATCGAAGCACGCTAGCGCTGGACGCTGGCGGCGGATCGGTCGGCGAACGGGTTAGAGGTTTCTTCCACGTGTGCGACTTGTCCGGCTTCGCTCGCGGGGCGTGAGAGCAGCCCGGGGACGATGAAGAGCACGAGCATCGCCAGACTGCACACGGCCAGTCCTATTCGCAGCGAGCGGCAGCGCGTGACGGGCACGTCGCCCTCGGATGGCCGCAGGTAACAGGTCGCGACCATTCGCAGGTAGTACGCCGCCGCAATCGCCGCATTGACGACGCCGACGACGACCAGGGCGATCATCGCCCGGCTCTGCGTGCCGACGCCCGACCCGGACGAGGCGAAGGCCGACGAGAAGATGTAGAACTTGCCGAGGAAACCGGCGGTGGGGGGGAAGCCCATCAAGCTGAGCAGGCAGATGGCGAGAGCGAGCGATGCAGCCGGGTGGCGCCGTGCCGCGCCGGACAGCTCGTCGATCTCTTCGACCGGCTCGCCCGTCCGCACGCCGCGAATGTACGCCAGTGCGGCGAAGGCGCCGAGATTCATCAGGCCGTAGATCGGGATGTAGAAAAATGCGGCCGTGACGCCGTTGCGGGTCGGCGCGTCGCCTTCGCCCGTAAGCCCCGGACCGGCCAGGATCGCGACCAGCATGTAGCCGCTGTGTGCGATGCTCGAATAGGCGAGCGTCCGCTTGGCGTTGTTCTGCATGAGGGCGAGCAGGTTTCCGATTGTCATCGTCGCCGCCGCGACGATCCAGAGCATCCAGAAAAGCGACGGCGTCAGTTGCCAGCCGGTCATCGAAAGAACGCGGATCAGGGCGACGAGGCCGGCGATCTTGGGCACGAAGCCGAGCATGCCGCTGACGGGAGCTGCGGCGCCCTGGTAGACGTCGGCCGCGTACGAATGAAACGGCACCGCAGCCATCTTGAACGCCAGCCCGGCGAAGACCAGCAGCAGGCCGATCAGCGCGAGCGGGTTCTGAAGGGCCCCGCTCCCCGACAGCTTGGCCGCGAGCGAGGTCGTGCTGTCGGTGATTCCGAACATGGTGGTCGTGCCGGCCACGCCGTAGAGGAAGCTGAAGCCGTAGAGCATCAGGGCGGCCGCGAACGAGCCGAGGAAGAAGTATTTGACGGACGATTCCTGAGCCCGGGCGTCGACCCGCGAGAGCGCGATCATGATGTAGGTCGGAATGCTCACCAATTCGAGGGCAAGGAACATGAGGATCAGGTCGTCGGCCAGCCCGACCACCAGCACGCCGGCCAGCGAGAACAACAGGAGCGAGAGGAATTCGCCGCGATCCTCCGCGGCGGGGACATGGAAGTTCACCAATAGAATCACCAGGCCGACGCCGAGGCCGATCAGCCGCGTGTACCACGTCAGCGCATCGATGCGCATGCCGGCGGCCGTTTGAACCGCATCGCTGCGGGCTGCGAAGGCAAGACACAACGCGGTGACGACCGACAGAAAGGCGAGGGCCGGCAGTGCGCGGTTCCGTGCAAGGCCGAGCAGCAGGATCAGCGAAGCGGCCACGGCGAGCAGCAGTTCGGGCGCCAGCATTCGGAGGATGACTTGGCCCATGTCAGTGGGTTCCCTCGCGCGGTATTGCCGCGGCGCGTGGTTCGAACGCCGGTAACGATCCGATTTCGGCCGTCGATCGTGCGGGGGCGCCGGTCTGCTTCACGAGTTCCGTGCGGCGGTCTGCCGCGATCGCAGGTCGGAGGGTGTCATCGCGGGCGAATTCGCGGTCTTCCATCGCCGGTTCGACGCGGGCCAGCACCTGCGTCTGGAGCGGCGGCTGCATCATCTCGAAGATGGGCTTCGGCGCCAGACCGATCAGGAGGCACAACACCGCGATCGGGGTGAGGATTGCAATTTCGCGGGCGTTCAAGTCAACCGGCAGTGCGCCGGGCTCGTGCGCGTGATGCTCGTGACCCTCGGGTTCGTGGAGCGGGCCGAACAGCACGCGGCGGCACAGGTGCAGCATGTACACCGCTCCGAGCACAATGCCCGTTGCGGCCGCGACCGCGAAAGCCGGGCCGAGCGGACCGGCCGGCGAACCGCGCTGTCGGGCGTGCGAGATGAACGTGCCGAGCAGGACGAGGAACTCGCCGATGAAGCCGTTCAAGCCCGGCAGGCCGATGCTCGACAGCGTGAAGAAGATCAGGAAGAACGCCATGATCGGCATCTTGCGGGCGAGGCCGCCGAAGTTCGCCATCTCGCGCGTGTGGTAGCGCTCGTAGATCATGCCGACCGTCAGGAAGAGCGCCCCGGTCGAAAGGCCGTGATTGACCATGTAGAGCAGGGCCCCGCTCAGGCCGGCCATTTTCAGACTGAAGATACCCAGAATGCAGTAACCCAGGTGCGACACTGAGGAATAGGCCACGAGCTTTTTCATGTCGGTCTGCACCCACGCCGCCAAAGCGCCGTAGATGATTCCGACGACCGCCAGGACACCCATCCAGCCCGCGCATTGCACGACGGCCGTCGGCAACATCGGCACGCTCATCCGCAAGAAGCCGTAGGTGCCGAGCTTGAGCAACACGCCGGCGAGAATGACCGACCCGGCGGCCGGTGCTTCGGTATGCGCGAGCGGCAGCCACGTGTGCACCGGGAACAGCGGCACCTTGATCGCGAAGCCCGCGAAGAACGCGAGGAACAGCCACGTCTGCTGCGTCGTGGAAAGATGCCCCTCGGCCGCGAGTCGATAGAGCTGGTCGAGTTCGAACGTCAGCACGTGGCGACCGCTCGCGTCGGTCAGGTGAACGAACGCCTGGTACCCGAGATACAACACGGCCGCGAATGTCAGCACGCTGCCGGCAAACGTGTAGAGGAAGAACATATCGGCCGCCTTGCGGCGCTGCGTGCTGCCCCAGATGCCGATGATGAAGAACAGGGGTATCAGCGTGAACTCGAAGAACACGTAGAACAGAAGCAGGTCGCGGGCACAGAACACGCCCAGCATCGCCCCAAACAGCAGCAGGAGCAGACTGTAATACTCCTTCACGCGGTCTTTGATGAAGGTGAAGCTCGACCAGATCGCGAGCGGCGTCAGCAGGGCGGCCAGCAGGATCAGCGGCAGACTGATGCCATCGACGCCGACGTGGTACTGAACCTGGATCGGCCCCTGATCCTCCCCGATCCACACGTGTTTATTGACTAGATAGAGACTGTTGGCCGGCTTTGGACCGGTCTTGTTGACGTCGTGGGTGTAGAGCATCGTTGCGGATATGGCCACGACGAACGTGGCGGCCGCGATCAGCAACGCGCTCCGGCGGACAGCCGCCGGGTTGTGCGACGAAAACACCCAAAGCCAGACCGCGCCCGCGACCGGCAGGAAGATGAGAATGGTCAGGATGTTCTGCGTCAGAAATTCCACGAAACCGTTTCCGTCTAGGTCGTTGAGAGCACCGCTACGACGATCACCAGCAAGCCAATCACCATCGCCAGGGCGTAACCCTGGATCGCACCACTCTGCAAGCTCCGCAGCATGAACCCGATGATGCGAGGGACCGCTGTGATCACCCACAAGACAGCATTGATGAAGTAGCGGTCGATGTTGTAGCAGAAGTCGCCGAGCATCCGCAGCAGCTCGACGAACAGCGCGTCGTAGATTTCGTCAACGTAGTACTTGTTCCTGATGAGCTCGTACGGCCCGCGGAAGGCGTAGGCCGCCGCCATGGCCAGCAGCGGCTTGCGGCGATAGACGTACCACGCTGCGAGAATGCCGACGATCGAAAGCACGCCGGAGATCGCCATGGTCGTCTGGGCGCTCGGGCCGTGCGCCGCCGCGCCGTGCTCCGCCTCGCTCGCGCCAACCAGCACGCTCGACAGCCACTCGTGATACGAGCCGCCGTGTTGCAGTCCGACATAGCCCGCGCCCATCGCGCCGATCGCCAGCAGCACGAGCGGGATCGTCATCCACGGCACCGACTCCTCGACGTGCTCGACGTTCTGCGGCTTCTTCTCGTGGCCGTGGAAGGCGACGAAGATCAGCCGGAACGTGTAGAACGCCGTCAGCAGAGCCGTAATCAGCCCGAGAATCCCAAGCGGCATCGATCGCTGCAGCGCTGCGTGGATGATCTCGTCCTTGCTCCAGAAACCGGAGCTGAACGGGAAGCCCGCCAGGCACAGCCCGCCGACCCAGAACGTGATCGCCGTGATCTTCATGCCCTTGGCCAGACCACCGAAGCGGCGGATGTCAATCTCGCCCGCCATGGCGTGCATCACGCTGCCGGCTCCGAGAAACAGCAGGGCTTTGAAGAAGGCGTGCGTAAAAAGATGAAAAACGGCCGCGTCCGCCGCGTGGCAGCCGAGCCCGAGGAACATGTAGCCAAGCTGGCTGATGGTCGAATAGGCCAAGGCCCGTTTCATGTCGAATTGGGTGATGGCGATCGTCGCCGCGAAGAAGCAGGTCACGCCGCCAATCGTCGCCACCACCGCCATGGCTGCCGGCGACTCGGTGAAGATCGCTCCGCAGCGGGCGACCATGTAGACGCCGGCCGTCACCATCGTCGCCGCATGGATGAGTGCGGAAACGGGCGACGGGCCTTCCATCGCGTCGGGCAGCCAGACGTGCAGCGGAAGCTGGGCGGATTTGCCGATCGCTCCGCAGAACAGCAGCAACGCGATGGGCGTCTCGAAGCCCTCGAGCTTTGTCATCCCGGCCTGCGAGAAGACGTAGGCATAGTCGAGATTGCCGCACTTGAGATAGATGAGGAAGATGCCGAGGGCAAATCCAACGTCGCCGATTCGCGTGACGATGAACGCCTTTTTCGCGGCGGCCGCCGCGCTGGGCTTCGGATAGTAAAATCCGATCAGCAGATAACTGCACAGTCCGACCAGTTCCCACCCGACGTAGAGCAGCAGGAAGTTGCCGGCCAGGACCAGGATGCACATGGAGAATATGAACAGGGCCAGAAAGGCGAAGAACCGTTCGTAGCCGCGCTCAGCGTGGCCGTGATGGTCGCGCATGTAGCCGACCGAGTAGATCACGACGAGCAGGCCGACGGTCAGCACCGTGACCAGCATCACGACCGTCAGCGGGTCGATGCGGAACTCGACGTTGAACCAGCGGAGCTCGCTCCCGCCGGCGATCTGGGGGCGGAACCACTCATAGACGACATGCGTCTGGCGATAGACCGTCGCCTGATCTTTTTCGGGAACGCTCCGGACATCGCGAAAGAGTTTGCCGGCCGCGACCAGCGCGATGGCGACACCGGCGATGGCCAGCCAGTGCGAATGGCTCCGCAGGCCGCGCAGGCCGATGATCCCGATCAGCGCGGCGGCTGCCGCCGGCGCAATCAGAATGACCAGGCCAAGGTAAGTGGGGGATAGAGAACTCATCGTGCCGACCTAACCTCGCATCAGCTTCCACTTCTCGGCGTCAAGCGATCCGCGCCGCCGATAGAGCAGCACGACAATCGCCAGGCCCAGGCCCGCCTCAACTGCCGCCACAACCAGCACGAACAGCCCGAGAACCTGGCCTTGGAGATTCCCGCTCAACCGGCCAACGCCGATGAGGTTGAGTAGGATGCCCTGGAACATCACCTCGGTGCACAAGAACATGATGATGAGGTTGCGCCGCGTCACGAAGCCCGCGACCCCGATCGCGAATAACACGGCGCCAACAAACATCAACTGCGGTCCATTCGGCATGATGAAGTCTCGTCGCTTTGGCGTCCTAAAACGGCTCGACGTGCCGGCCGATCTCACCCGGCGGCGGCGCCGGCGGCCGCGGCGGTAACAGGTCGGTCGGGACATGCTTTCGCGCGATCGCCAGCGCGCCAACCATCGCGACCAGCAGCAGAACGCCGGCCAACTCGACCGACACGGCATAGCGCGTCATCAGCTCGCGCGCGACGGCGAGCGAGTTGCTCTCGTCGGACGCGATCGCGGGCGTTGCGGACCATCGGCGGTGAACCAGCGGGCCGGTGAGCGTCGCCACCAGAACGAACGCCGCCAGCACGGCCGTTCCGGGCTCGCGCGACTGCGTGTCATAGTCGGTCGTTGCAAAACTCTCGCCCGCCTCGGGCGACTGCTGGGCGAGCATGATGACGAAGACATAGGTGACGAGGATCGCCCCGGCATAGACGATGACGAGCGCGGCGCCAAGGAACTGCGCCCCGGCCATGATCGCCAGGCCGGCGGTCGCGATGACCACCAGAATGAAGTAGAGCGCCGAGTAAACCGGCTTGCGATGCGTGATGACCCGAACGGCCGCCACGATGGCGAGAAGCGTGAGTGTGTAGAACGTCAGCGAGGACGATGCCCCGATGCTCAGCGCCGTTCCCAGCACGAGCACGACGCCGCCGGCGGCGATCGCCCCGAAGAGTACGGCCGCGGCATTGAAAACCCTGCCACCGCGCGGCAGCGCAAAGAAGAGGCCCAGGGCGCCAAGCGCCATGAGCGAGTAAGTCAGGTATGTCCATTGCGTTGCGGTCATCGGTTCACCACGCCCGGGTGGCCGGTTCCGCGGTACCCGGTGATGGCCGGGTCCTTGCGCGGCTTCAGGTGCTTGGTCTGGTCGAAGACCATCAGCAGCTTCTCTTTGTCGAAGATCATCTCTTCGCGCGAGCGGCCGACCAGCTTGAACTCGGGCGTCAGCTCAATCGCATCGACCGGGCAGGCCTCTTCGCACATGCCGCAATAGATGCAGCGGAGTTCGTCGATGTCGAACTTGATGGGATACTTTTCGCGGTCGGCCCACGGCGACTCGGCGCCCTCGATATGGATGCAGTGGGCCGGGCAGGCCGTTTCACACATGAAGCAGGCGACGCACGCCACCCGACCGCTTTCGTCGCGATTGAGGCGATGGACGCCGCGGTAGGTTTCAATCCGCAGCGGCCGCTGCTCCTCGGGGTATTGCACGACCGTTCGATCGCGAAGCGCCTTTTTGAACATGTGTCGCAGCGTCGTCTTCATGCCGCCGAAGATCTGCGGCAGGTAGAGTCGCTCCGACGTCGTCAGGGGTTGCTGATCGACCACGATGATGTCGGTTTGTTTCCAGTCGCGCGCCATCGAAGTCATCGTTCCGCCATCGCCGTGCTGGTCATTCCGCGCTTCTCG
Source organism: uncultured Planctomycetaceae bacterium (assembly GCA_964549445.1). Classification (GTDB taxonomy): domain Bacteria; phylum Planctomycetota; class Phycisphaerae; order UBA1845; family UTPLA1; genus SpSt-539. The sequence goes on along the minus strand of CAZJVS010000032.1, from coordinate 34,125 downwards.
GCGATGCTCTGCATTCGCCCTTCACGGACGAGACTGGCCTGTCGACCCGTGATCGGCGCGCCGGAAGCCACGCCGATCATTGCCGCGAGTACGAGGATCGCGATCTCGATCAGCGGCGAAACCCAACTGACCGGACGGCCGGCGTACAGCATCACGCCCTGGACCACGACTACCGCCGTGCCGATCGGCACAAGACCCTTCCACGCCAGCCGCATGAGCTGGTCATAGCGGAAGCGCGGCAATGTCCAGCGAATCCACATGAACAGGAAAATGATGCAAGCGATCTTGCCGGCGAATATGCCGGCCCGCAGAAGACCGGCGAACGGCGCCGGCGAGGTCGCGATCCAGTGCAACCAGCCCAGCCCCTTCACGTCGGCCAGAAGGCGCGTGAACGGCAGCGGTTCGAAACCGCCGAGGAAGATTGCAACAATCAGCCCGCCGGCCGTGATCATGTGAGCGTACTCGGCGAGGAAAAACAGGGCGAACTTCATCGAGCTGTATTCGGTGTGATAGCCGCCGATCAGTTCCTGCTCGGCCTCGGCGAGGTCGAACGGCGCGCGGTTTGTCTCGGCCAGGGCGGTCGTCAACAGCAGCAGGAAAGCGACCGGATGTAGCAGCAGGTTCCATGCATGGGTGATCTGCGAGCTGACCATCTCTTCCAGCCGAAAGACGCCCATCGTCAGGATTGCGGTCAGGATCGCCAATCCCATCGGGACTTCGTACGACAGCATCTGTGCCGCCGAACGCATCGCGCCGTAAAAGGCGTATTTGTTGTTGCTGGCCCAGCCGCCAAGGACGACGCCATAGACGCCCATCGATCCGACGGCGATCAGGTAGAGCAGGCCGATGTCGATGCTCGCTCCTTGGATTGCGACCGTGCGGCCCTCGTCCATCCAGGACCAGTGGATCATCCCGCCGAACGGCAGCACGACGAATCCGATCAGAGAAAGCACGAAGGCCAGCATGGGAGCGAGGAAGAAGATCGGCCGGTCGATGGTGGCCGGGATCATTTCCTCTTTGAGGATGAATTTCAGGCCGTCGGCAATCGGTTGGAGGAGTCCGAGCGGTCCGACGCGATTGGGCCCGTAGCGGTCCTGCATCCACGCGGCGACCTTACGCTCAACATAAATGCAATACGCAACCGCGGTGAGAATGACAGGCAGGCAGATGATGATCCAGACAACGCTGATTCCGAACTGGGAAGCCAGGATTTCCCGCACTGACGCGACCATCGCCGGCGGAGCTTAGTGCATTTTTTCACGAAGGGAAATAGTCGACGATCGTTCCGGTTTGGGGCTCATTTTCCGCGAGTGCTGACGCTGGTTCGCGGGAGTTGGATTACGCAATCCGGCGTTGCTTTCGTCCGCCTCAATCGGAATCGCGGCAAGAGTTACTCTATTCACGGGACTTGGAGCCCAAAGGGCGATCGTCGGCCATTCTCATCGGTTGCGCAACCAGGGCGCGACGATTGGCGAAACGTGGTCGTTCGGCCTCGCTGAGCGCTGGCACGCCAACCGGCGGACAGCCGCAGCTGAACGACCCGCGATTCTCAACGGTCGCCCCACGACGTGGCGCATTCGTTGATTCTTGGGATGGAAACGGCTTGTCGTTTCAGACCGGCAAATAGCGGTCCGGTCGCCATTTTGCGAGTAGGTGTTTTCCCTATCACGCGAATCGAGCCTTCAACACACGTTTCTGAACTAGATAACCGGGTGGTTTCAGCTCGAGATCTAAGTGAAATAATCAAAACGGGTTAGAGTGTTTCGAACGAGATTGTGCATTGGAGTCGCGTTTGGATCCAGACTGTGCGAGGTGATCTCGTTTTGTTCTCGGATGTGCGAATGCATGCGGAAAAGCTATTGCATTGGGTGCGAGAACTTGGTACGATGCGAGTCGCGAAATGGGAAGGAAGCCGCGCGGACTATGTCTGTTGGGGCTCCCGACTGAGATCGCGATAGTTCGGCCCCCCAGCGTGGTGCGGGATCGAATGGAATAGAGGAGTGCGGAAAACAGGCGTGGCCAAACCAGCCCGCTGATCCGTGGAAATTAAGGGAGGAGTCGAGATGAAGAAGCTTTTGGGTGCAGCAATCGTCGCACTGGCCGCGTCGGCCGCAAATGCTCAGTTTCAGGGCTCGTCTGTTGTCAACACAAATATTCCGGACAACGTACTCGCCGGACTAAACAACGCGATTAACGTTCCAAATGCGTTTAACGTGACCGGCATCACCGTTTCGCTCCAATTGACCGGCACAACTACCGCCCAGACCAGTGGACACAGTTGGATCGGTGATTTGGTCGCGACAATCACAAGTCCGTCCAATCAGACTTTTGTACTTTTCCAGCGCGTTGGCTCGACCAGTACGAACCCGACGTACCAGGGCAGCCCATTTGGCAGCTCGGGTGATTGGCTTCTCAATGCCACGATGCGATTTGCGGGCGAAGATGCCGGTCAGTACGCCCTGTACACCCCGCCGGTCGTCGCTCCGGGCAACTTTTACACCGCCGCAGGCGCCTCGACCAGTCCTCCCGCGGGTGACTATCGAACGACGGCCCTCGGAACCGGCGCGCTGACCAATATGTTCGCTTTCTTCAACGGTACAGCGGCGCAGGGCAACTGGACACTGAATATCTCTGATCGTGGCGGCGGTGACACGGGTCGCCTCGCAAGTTGGTCGCTCCAGCTCCTGCCGGAACCGGCCAGCATGGCCCTTCTTGGTCTCGGAGCCTTGGCCCTAATCCGCCGACGCCGCTAGCAACCAGCGTTCGCGGCAGCTTATTGCGCAATACAAGCCCCTGCGTGGTCCACCCACGCTGGGGCTTTTCTTCGTCGTCGGCGTCGCCACCGTCCCGACGAGCCGGAGTGCATCGGAGGCTGGAAGCTCATCGAGGGTCGCGCTTCGATTTGTCTGTAAACACGGTCGGGTGACGACTCCGACTGTTTCAGTTTACGCGCTGGCGGCGAGCGGGGACACGGTGGCCCTCAGGATATTCGGTTTTTCCAGATCGGCCGGGTCGATGCGGATGCCGCGCCAGCGTCTGGCCACGTCCACCAGCACGGCGTGGATCAGCGACAACCCGGACTGCTCGCCGGCCGCCGGCCCTATCGCATTGGTGCGGCGCCGGCCTTCCTCGATCAGCGGCTCCAGGCCATTCGTCGTCCGCACCTGACACGCCGATGCGGCTCCGGCAGCTTCAGACACGTGAGGTATTCCTCCAAACTCTTCTCCAAACAGGCCATGGCCTGCGGATAGCGATCGCCGTACTGCTCGATCAGCCGCCGGCCGCGACGCAGCCCGGTCTCGTAGTCCGAGGCGTAGAAGGCCGCGTGCAACTGCTTCTTCACCTCCACCTGCGCCCCGCGCGGCAGCTTGCCCAGAATGTTCCGCAGCTTGTGGGCCTGGCAATTCTGCGCCAGCGACCGCGGCCACACCGCCTTCAACGCCTTGCGAAGACCGGCCGCATCGTCGCAGCAATACAACAGCGGCGCTCGAAGACTCCGTTCGATCAGGTCGTTCAAGAACCCCAGGCACGCTTCGTAGCTCTACCGCTCGCCCACGCCGACGTGCAGAAGCGCCTTGTTGCCATTGGCCAGAATGCCGTAGGCGATCAGCACCGGCTGCTTCTCCTCCCGTTCCGGCGCGAGCTTCAGATACATCCCATCCACGAACAGATACAACACGTCGTAGTCGGCCAGCGATCGGCCCTGCCAGGTCGTGACGTCCTCGTGGATCGTCTGGCCGATGCGGCTGGCCGTGGCCGGCGACAGGCCTTCGTCCTGGAAGACTTGGGCAAAGGCATCGCTCACGTCACGGACGCTCAGCCCCTTGACGTACAGCGATGGAATCAACGCCTCCAGCGTCTCGCTGCGGCGGCGGTAGGCATCGAGGATCTGGGTGCTGAAGGGTTCGGATCCGTTGCGGGTCTGGGGCACGTGCAGCTCGACCGGGCCTTCACCGGTCGACACATTGCGGGCCTTGTAGCCGTTGCGATAGACCGACTGGCCCGTGCCGCGCCGCGCGTAGCCCGCCCGCCCGATGAACTCTGCGGCCTCGACCTCCATGGCCGTCTGAAGCATGTCTGGGCCGCCAGACGGACGTAGCCGCTGAAGCTCTCGCCGCCCGACGCGACGGCCTCCGAAAGTTGTTGGCGAAAGCGGACCGAAGGGGTAATCTTGCGAGACATGGTGGTGACTCCTTTCTGCCCGCTCGTCGCGGGCTGATAGACCAATCCTTGGAGTCATCACCATACTTTTTTTCACCGACCGTTTACAGCGAGTTTGAAGCGCCACCGCTCATCGCACATGAGGACCGAAGCTCTTGATTGCCTCGATAAGTGTGGAATCTTCGGGATAACGAGCAAGGCCCCGTTCTACGGCGATTCGGGCCTCGGCTGACTTTCCAACGCGCTCGAAAGCTCTGGAAATGGTGATGAACAAATATGCAGGCGCAGTCGGCGCGGTCATCGCCAAATCGAATCGTGACTGCATTTCGGCGAGGTCGCCGCGGCTCGCCGCGACAAGTCCCAGCATGGCCTGTGCTTCGGCATGCGTCGGCTGCCGCCCCACCGTCTGTTGCAGGAATTGTTCGGCCCGCTCGAATTCGCCGCGGCGAGCCAACAACAGTCCGTATTCCCCGAGCGCCTCGACGGTCGGCGCGGGCCCGGTCGCAGCACGTCGATAGAACTGGCTCGCCTCATCCGGGCGGCCAAGTTCTTTCAGAACCCGGGCGCAAACGAGCTGGGAGTCGGAGTTCTCGGGTTTGGCCGTGGCTCCTGCCATTGCAAAGTTGAGTGCTGCCGCGTGTTGGCCGCGGAAGTGATAGTAGATCCCGAGATTGGTATTCCCCATGGGGCTCGCGGGGTCCACCGCGAGAACGCGAATCCAGACCTGCTCTGAATTGCGCCAGAATCCGGTCTGCCGGATCGTCAGGGCGACGAGCGCGACGACAATCACCGAGCTCGCAATAGCGACGAAGACCTGCCGTCGCTTGCGGTCGACTTCCGCGACCGATGTGATCAAACCGATCGCTGCCGCGCCCGCCAGCACGTTGAAGCCCAGCATCGGCAGGTACGTGTATCGGTCTGCCGCAACTTGCACCCCCGACTGCAGCAAGCCAGACACGGGCGCAAGGGTCACGAGATAGGCGACCCATGCCGCCGGCAGCGCCGGGCAACGCCTGCGCAGCGCGAATACGACCGCTGTGATGCAGAGCAGCCCGACCGCGGCCAAAGCCATGTATGGAATCCACGGCGCATACGGCCGGGTGAACTCATACATCGGCGCCAACCCAAACGGCAACGCGGTTTTTAACAGGTAGAAACCGGCCGCATAGGCGGCGATGCCCAACCGCACGACGAACGGAAACCGCTCGACATCCGCCATCGCACCGGACGTGTGCTGGCCGACGACGGCGACAATGCCTACGACCAGACTGATGAGCAGCAGTGGCAGCTTTTCAATCAGCACCTTGCGGGCCGGCCCGCGGATCCATCCCGCGCGACCTCCGAGCCGGCCCAGCGGATAGACGTCGACGACGAGGAGGACGACTGGAAGCGTGACTGCCATCGCCTTGGCGAGCAAGCAAGAAACGAACAGGGCGAGCGTAAAAGCGTACCACCACCTCCGGGCCGGCGCCTGCGCCGCAACATATCGCAGATAGGCGATCGCCGTAGTCATGTAGAAGAGCCCGGACAGAACGTCTCGTCGCTCTGTCGCCCAGGCGACCGATTCGACACGAAGTGGGTGGATTGAAAAGAGCAGTGCGGAAACGGCGGCCGCGAAGCGAATGGTGTTCGGTGCGACGGCTCCTGTGATTCCCAATTTCAACAGCCGCATCGACAGGAAGTAGAAGGCCACGGCGGTCGCCGTGTGCAGAAGCAGATTCGTCAGGTGAAAACCTCTCGGCTGCATGCCCCAGATAGCGTGGTCGACCGCGTAACTCAGCCAACTAAGCGGCTGATACGGGCCTGTATGAAACGTGGTGAACATCCACCGGATCTGGGCCGGACCCAATCCGCGATACGCGGAGTTGTCCGCGAGCATGACGATGTCGTCGAGATTGACGAATTCATTCTGCAAACTGCGAGAAAACGCCCCGAACGAGACGACCGCAACCAGCAGGGGAAGCATCCATCGTAGCGGAGTTCGATCGGGTTGGATCTTTGTGGCGGCGGGCGCGTTGAGCGTCATCGTCCGCCGATACTATACTGAAAGCCGCCCACGGACGAACGGACGAGCGCGGCGTATGGTGTCACGTATTTCTATTTCATGTCGAATTCTCGCAGTCGCCGTAATGGCCGCTCTCGTCCTTTTTCTCGCGGCGGCCTCCATTCAACGCATCGGAGTTCACGACTTCTGGTGGCAGTACTCGACGGGTCGCTTTGTCGCCGAGCAGGGAATCCCGCACGAAGACGTATTCTCGTACACCGCCCGGGGCAATCCCTGGATTGAGTTGCGCTGGGTCTATTGCTGGCTCCTCTACCAGGGGATCGAGCGCCTCGGTCCCGCCATCGTTTCGCTCGCGCCATTCGCGATGTTGCTCGCGGCGTTCGCGATCGTGGTGGTGCCAACCCTGCGCGCCGACCGAATCGGCAGCGCCGCGATCGTCCTGCTCTTTGCGCTCTTAGCAGCCAGCGGCCGCTTCTTCATTCGTCCGGAATTGATCACCTACCTCCTCTTCGCCCTCTACCTGCGGGTGATCGAACGCCACCGCCGACAGGATGGACGAGCGATCTACGTACTACCTTTTCTGCAGGTAATCTGGGTCAACTCTCACACCCTGTTCGCCCTCGGTCCGGCCCTCGTCGGATTGCTCTGCATCGATTCGCTGTTTCGAATCCGGCGAGCCCGTCGGCTGGCGCTGCCCGCGGTGTCGCCGCGATCGGCGCTCCGGCCATGGGTTGTCCTCGCACTCACCGTCGCGGCGTGCCTGGTGAATCCCTACGGTTTCCGGAGCATTCCATTCGCCATTCAGCTTCTGACCCAAATTCACGGCACCGTCTTCAAGGACACGATCCTCGAGTTCCGAAGCCCCTTCGCCTACGGCGCGAGTCTCGGCATCGTCGTCTACTACGAGCTTTTCCTCGGCATCGTGATCCTCAGCGCACTCCTCAACATCAGGCGTCTCGATTTCTTCTGGACGGTGCTCGTTCTGGCGATGGGTTATCTTTCCGCCGTGGCCATTCGCAACGTGCCGCTCTTTTGTCTGGCCGGCGCCCCTTATGCCATTCGCAATCTCGGCGACAGCCCGTTCTGGACCAAACCCTTCGCCGCGCGCCTCCGCGGGCCAATTCGCACAGCGACCTGTCTGGGCGTCATCGGCGCCTGCTTGTTGCTCGGGCGCCAGTTCATTGCCAATCGGGTCTATCTCGGCGACGAGAACCAGCCGCAGTCCGGCGTCGGCCTCGCCCGTCATCGCGACCCGGATCTGTCGGCCAGAGTGCTGATCGCTGCGACACCTGCGGGGCCGATCTTCAGCACTTTCGGGGAAGGCGCGTACCTGATCTCGAAACGCGTGCCGGTATTCGTCGACGGCCGGCTGGAAGTCTACGGCCCGGAGACGTTTTCTCGATACCTCGACATCATCAAGGATGACGACGGCTGGCGTCGCGGTGAAGCCGAGTACGGCTTTCGCGGCGCGCTGATCAGTCTCCAATCGCGGATCGTCAATTTGCTCTGGGCCGACCCACGCTGGCGACTGATCGGGTTCGACGAGGTCGCCGCCGCCTTTGTTCGCGACGATCAGCATGACGCTCCGCCCGCTCTCCGAACGGCGAGCGACATGCGGGCTGCGGCCGCGGCCGTACGCGATCGCCTGCCCGCGCCGCATGCCTACGACGAACTTGGCTTGTTCGAACGGGCCCACATCGCCGCGCCGTACTCGAATGTCGGCACGTTTCTGATGGCGCTCGGCTTGCCGGACCTCGCGGAACCGTTTCTCGTAGACGCGATCCGTGCCGGCAAGACCATGCCCGGTGCCCGCAAATACTTGGGTCAAATCCACGAGTCACGAGGCGACGTCGCGACGGCTGTCCGGGAGTACGAGGAGGTCGTACGACTCAGTCCCGACGATCTCGACGCGAAACTGCGACTGGCAAACGACTATCTCGTCCAGCAACGCTCCGCGGATGCCCGTCCGCTCATCGACGCAGTCATCTCCGCCGATCCCGCCAACAGTCGCGCCTGGGCGTTACGTGGCGGCGTGTTTGCCGCTGAGCGGAATTGGCCCGATGCGATCACTGCCATGCGGCGCGCCACGGAACTCGAGCCGGGGAACTCGCAGTACCGCGAATTTCTCGCAGCCTTCGAGGAGGCCGTGCACCCAGCCGGCTCGTGATTCCCCGTCGCCTTACCTGGCCGCCTGTGTCGTCGCCCGCTGCGTCGTCTGCGGCTTGAACCCGGTCGCCTTGAGCACGCGCTCGTACGCGTCCGGCGGCAGGCGCTGGCCCATCTCGTGCACGACGAACTCGTACATTTCGTTGAACGGCTTCAGCTTGTAACGCTTGTTGTTCTGCGACTTCGTGTACTGCTCGGCCATGCGCCTCGCGAAGGCCACGTAGGTGGCTCCCTCTTCCGGCTGGCCGTAGGCAATCAACTGCACCGCCGTCGCCAGCACGTTCACCATTCGGTTCTGCACGTCGCGAAGCTGCGTGAAATCATTCACGTCGAGCCACATCTTGGAAATGAAGTAGTCGTATCCCTTGCTGTTGTATTCGTCCGGGTATTCCTTCGCCAGCCAGTCGAAGTACTCGTGCGACTTTTTCAGGTCGCCCGCCTCGTTGAACCGCAGGATGGCCTCGCGCATGAAATTGATGAACGCCGGCCGGAAGTTTTCGTGGACAGCCTTTTGCCCCGGCTGCTTCGGGAAATTCTCCGAGATAGCGATAAATGTCCGCCGCATGACGTCGGCAAATCGGACGTCAGGCAGCAACATCGGCGGTGCGCCGCGATCGGCGGTCGGCGGCATGACCAACCGGCCTCGCCGAAACAGCGTCTGAAGGCAATAGACCTCGATGCGATTGGTATTGAGTTTGTCGATATCCATCGCGAGGCGGTTGCCGATGCTGAGCGACGTGCCAAGATTGGCCCAGTAAAGCGCGTTGGCATCCGCCGTGCGAAAGTCGAGCGGGCCGAACGCCTTTCGCAGCTCGACGATGCGGACCGGATCGAGCTTGACCTCTTCGCGCAACCGCTTGGAACGCCAATACAACTCGATCCGCTTACGTGCATCGGCCGTCTTGGGATCGCTCAAGAGCGCCGACAGCTCGCGTGAGGGCTGGGGGTTGTTCAGCAATCCGAGAAAGACGCCCGGGGCCGCAATGTCCTCACGGACCTCCCGCTTGAACTGGTCGACCACGTCAACGACACCCGGGTCGGCCGCGAGGTCCTTCCACGCGGCCGGGGCGGCCGCCATGCCCTCAAAGTCGGGGTTCGGACCTTTGCCGAGAATGTCCTCCATCAACAGCGCGAGTTGCAGCTTGTAGTAGAGGTGGTAGTCGTCCATGTAGTCGCCGACCTTGTGGAAGAAAATCCAGGCGAGCTCCTTGTACATGCCGACATTTCGCGGATTCCGCGGAATTCCCTCGTCGCGGAGGAGGGCGATGCCGTTCCACACCCAGCGCCAGCGCTCCTCGGGCGTGCGCAGCGTGACGGAGATGTTGTACGCCATGTTCCAGGCGTTGAAGGCCCAGACAGCGGCGAAGCGCGGCTGCAGGCGGCCGATGAACTCGGCGAGCTGATACGCGTCGAAGTACCGCCCCTCTTCCTTCAGTTTCGAGGCCCGCATCCACAAGTAGTCGACCAGCGGCGCCCGCCCGATCGCCAGCAGCGGCGCGAGCATCCGATCGGCCGGCTGCTGCTCGTTCGGGGGCGGAGGCACGTAGAGGCCGTCGGCCACGCGCTGGCGGTTGATGCCCGGGACCATCGCGGCGGCGCCGGCCACCAGACCGATTGCGAGCAAGGCGTACAACCATGAACGGGTCGACGGGCGCACGGATTCCCTCGTCAGACAATGATGGCCGCGAGCTCGCGGCGGCGGAATACCAGCACGGCCACGAACAGCACCACGGCCGTTCGGATTCCGGCGACCTCTCCGGCGTCGCGCGAGAGTTCGCTCCAGAGGATGGCCCGCCCGTCGAGAACTCTCTCGGAGGGCTCCAGACTTCCCAGCGATACCGCCTCGAAGAGGGCATGGGTCGCATAGTTGCGCACCCGCTCGCGAGTCGTGTGATAGAGCGGCGCCTGCCAGTCGGTCAGCGAGAGGGACTCGGCGATCAGGCCGCGCGTCGAGCAGATGCCGAAGACCACGAGACAGACAAGCACGGCGACCGGAAAGGTGCAAAACGTCGACATCAGCAAGCCCATGGCCGCCAGCAGCGCGAGCGGCACGAGGATCGCCAGGCCGGCCATCAGGAGATTCTCCTCGAAGCTCCCAATCCGGTAGAGCACTTCAAGCCCGTCATCCAATGACACGACGGCGTCGAGACGACGCGGGTCCTCGTTAATCATCGTGACGACGATGCGCCCGTCCGATTCGATGATGTTGTTCGGAACTTCGAACTCGTGGAAGCTGTCCGACGCCTCCGGGGGCGTCATGATCTCGATCGATGTCGGCTTCTTCGGATCGCCCACGATCCAGGTCGAGACGAATGTGTTTTCAGGGAGCCGGATGCCGTTCGGCATCGAAAGCTCCGGCGAGTAACCGCCGGTCCGAATCTTGTAGCGCACCGCCAGCAGAAAGTTGTCATCGGCTCTCGGGACCGGGCCGTACAGCGTCCACTCGCGCCGCCCGAGCGGAATAATCGTCGTTAGCGGCGCGGCGGCAACGGCTCGCAGCGTCTGCCGGATGCGCTCCATCGGCCAGTGCTCGCCGGTCGGAAGGCGGTTCTCCTTGCGGAGCGAGTCGTAGAGCTTGTCAATCTCCCCGTCGAGGTCGGGCGCTTGCGGCTTAACAGCCGCGCGGGCCACGAGGACCTGCCGCCGCAGTTCGTCGAGTCGTCGCAGGTTCATGCGGACGTGTTCGGGCAGTCGCCGCAACAACTCGCCGATCTGTTCATCGGTTCGTCCGAGCACCGCAGCCAGGGCCGGGATGATCGGGCTGGACATGCCCTTACCGCCGGGCCCGCGAACGCGGTTGATCGCATCGACGCAATCGGCCGCCTGTGCGTCGCTTAAGTCGCCGCGCGTCGCGAGGTCGTGCTGGAGCGACTTTTCGAAGTTGCGGACGATCCAGCGTGTTCCGGCGTACGTCACCGCGATCGAAAACGCGACCAGCATCGCGTTGAGCGCCATGATGCCCGCCCACTTGCCGACGATGATCTGCCAGCGCGGCACCGGCTTGGCGGCGAGAATGTAGATTTGTTGCGTGGCGATCTCATTGGCCAGAGTCCGCGACGAGAAGAAAATCGTCAGCAGCGACAGGTAGAAGGTCGTCAGCCCCAGCGAGTAGCCGAGGAACATCTGCACCTGACCCTTGACCGTGCCGTCGCCCCGCGCGGCGAAGCACAGGGCCGGCAGCGTCAGCACCAGCAGGACGATGAACACGACCGCCAGCTTCATGCGAATTGCTTCGGAGATGGTGATCCGCGCGACGGCACGGATGCGACCCCATGCTCCCGTGACCTGCCAGCCGCCGACCTCGCCGCCGCCGCGCCCGAACGCGGCGCGCACGATCGCAATCGCCGTGATGACGAGCATCACGCAGACGGCGATCATGAAACCGTCGTAGATGGTTTCCACGACTTAGCGATCCTTCGCCGAATCGGCGGGAGGGGGCTCGTCGGGCTTGACGAGTCGTTCAAGCACGCCGCGGTTTGGCTGCGCGGCGGCCGGCTTGCGTTCGACGGGCCCTGCGGTCTCGGGCTCGTCGACGATGCGCTCGGTCAGCGGCGGCGCCGCGACCAGGTCATCGAGCACTTCCATCTTGGGGACGGGTCGGACCGGCGTCGGCGCCGCTTCCGGCTCGACGGCTTCGGTTGCCGAGGCAGCGACCAGCGATTGCAACAACTGCTCGCCGCTTCGCTCCGCCGGCGTCGCAGCGAGGAAATCGCTGACGCCTCGCATCGACTCGGCGCCGCTCGTCTCGAGTTTGTCGCGCTGGGCCTTTTCCACCACACGCAAAAAGACGTCTTCAAGTCGATCCGTCGGGTGCTCGACCGAGATCACCGGCCGGCCGGTTTGCTTTTCGATGAGCCCCCGCACCCGTCCAAGCGTGGCGTCGTCGGTCTGGGGGATCATGATCTGCGTGACATCCTGTCGCGCCAGCAGCTCGCGAACGGTGCCCAGGGCCTGGATCTTGCCGCCATACATGATGGCGACGCGATTGCAGACGTCCTCCACGTCGGCCAGCAGGTGGCTCGACAGCAGCACCGTCTTGCCGCGCTTGGCGAGCTCGATGATTACGTCTTTGATCTGTCGCGAACCGATTGGGTCCATGCCGGTCGTCGGTTCGTCGAGAATCAGGAAGTCCGGATCGTTGATGAGAGCCTGCGCGAGGCCGATGCGGCGTGCCATGCCCTTGGAATACTGCCCGACCGCTCGATGGGCCGCCCGCTTGAGTCCCACCATCTCGATGAGTTGCTCAGTCCGCTTGTTGCGTTCCGTGCGGTCGAGCTTGAAGAGTCGCCCGTAGTAGTCGAGCGTCTCGTTGGCATTCAGGAATCGATACAGATACGAGTCCTCGGGCATGTAGCCGATGCGACTCTTGATGGCGGTGTCGGTTGGCGGTCGATCGAAGACCCGTGCCCGGCCGCGCGTTGGATAGAGCAGCCCGAGCAGCATCTTGATCGTCGTCGTCTTGCCTGAGCCGTTCGGACCGAGCAGGCCGAACACTTCGCCGGGGTGGATTTCAAGGTCGAGATTGTCGACGGCAATGACCTTGCCGCGTCCCCAGAAGTCGGCGAAGACCTTGGTGAGCGCGACGCATTCGACGACCGGCTGCTGGGGGGCTCTCGGCGGCATGATGGACGAAGTCAATTCCTCTCCGGTGTGGCGCGCATCTGTCGGGGTTCGATGAACCCTTCGTTTGATTTGGTCGGCTTCGGCTTCTTGCGTTCGATCTCGCTTTCCGACTCGCGCGGGATCTGCAGGCGATATTCCTTGGCGTCGAGAGGAACCTCGGTTTTGACGATATCGTCGTCCGCCACGACGCGCTGAATGAACTCGGTCCGAAGGCGGTTGAGCAGGAATACAGGGTTTCGATCGTATTCGGGCGCGAGTTGCTCGATTTGTTTTGCATCCGCCAGCGTTTCGTTGATGACTCGCTCTCGCTCGGACCGGGCCCTGTTGATGGTCTCCTGCACGCGTCCGCTCGCGGAGAAGAGCAACGCATCGGTCTCTCCGGAGCGCTTTCGCAGCACGGCATCGGCCGCCGCGAGCTTCTCCTGTCGCCCGTCCGTTGCACGCTCGGCATGCAGGTAGTCGAGCAAGGCGTCGAACTCGGACTCGATGGCCGTCGCGAGTTCCTGGTAGCCGGGTCCGGCCGCTAGGCGAAGCTCCTCGCCGGCCTTGGCGCGGGCCTTCTCCAATGCCGTGTTCTTGTTCTGCTGAGCGGCGACAACGGCGTCAAACTGCTCCTGCACCTGCCGCGGCGCCAGGATGCCGGCAATCTCGCCCTGTTGCGGGGCGATGACGGCCACGATCTCAATCCCAAGCGGCACGCCGGCCGCCGCCAATCTCTCGAGATTGACTCGCGTCGCCTCGGTCACCTGGTTGAGGAAGTCTTCCTGCCCGGCGCCGTAGATCTGGTCGACGCTCAATCTCGCCGCCGTGCGGATGGCCGCATCCGCGAGAAGATCGTGCAAGACTTCGTACTCGGGCGGGTTTGTGTCCTCCGGCGAACGGTCGGTCACATTGGTGACGTACGTCACCGGATCAACGATGCGATAGCGGGCCTGCAATTGGGCGTGAAGAATGCTGACATCGCCCGTCAGCAGGTAGTTGTCGTAGATTGGACTGAGATTGCTGTACACGACTCGTCGAACACCCCGGACTCTGTCTTCGTCCGAGATGCGGAACAGAAACTTCGCGGTGTGGGTGCGTTCCTGCTGTGTTGCGACCGTTACGACCTGGTCGATGGGATATGGAAACGACCAGTGCCAGCCGGGTCGCAGGATGCTCTCGTTACCTTCGCCGACGACGCGACCCATGCGAACAACGAAGCCCACTTCACCGGGCTGAACACGGAACCAACCCGACAGGACGTACGCCACGACCAGTACGAGCATCAGACCCTTGAGGACGGCGAAGCTCTTTCGCAGCGCGTCGGCCAGGGACTGGCTGGCCGGGTCGAGTCCGTCTCCCGGCGGCAGGATCGGCAGTGCTGGATTCGCGGGCGGCAGATCGCTCACGGTTCATCGCTCCGGCTGACCGAGTTGGGCTTTGCTTCGCCGGCCTTCGGCTCCAGGAGCATCTGAAATGGCTCTGTTTGGCGAGCGTTGAAGATCAGCGTCGTTTTACCCGACCTCAGGATCTGGCCGAGCGCTTCGAGATTCTTAAGGAACTCGCTCAGCTTCGGATTCTTTTCGAAGATGGCGTAATACTGTGCCGCTCGCGCATCGCCCTCGCCGCGGAGTTTCTTGGCGTAGGCGTCGGCGCGAGTCAGGATTCGGCTGGCAATCTGCTCGGCGTCACTTCGAATCTTCTTGGCTTGCGCGTCGCCTTCGGCGATGTACTGGTCCGCGAACTTCTGGCGTCCGGCCTTCATTCGCTCGAACACTTCGCGCGTGTTGGCGTCCGGAAGCCCCAGGCGCTCAATGCCGACCATGGAGACGGCGATGCCGTAAATGTTCTGGGCCTGGCCGGCCACGTTCTTGAGGACTTCCTGCTCGATCTCGTTGAACTTCATCATGGCCGGATCGGTGTTGACGAGCGCCGCCAGCGGGAACCGCCGCAAGACGTTGCTGACTTCGTTCTTGAGCAGGTCGCCGATCTTGTTGTTAGCGGCCTCCTCGCGGCCGACGGCCCGCAGGAACTGCTCGGCGTTGGCGATTCGCCACGTCGCGAAAGCCGCGACCGTGATCGTCTTCTGATCCTCGGTCGAAAGCTGCGAGAACTCGGTTTGCAGCGTTCGCAGCCGGGCGTCGTACTTCTGAACACGTTCGATCGGCCACGGCGCCGTGAAGATCAGGCCTGCTTCGTTTGCCGGAATGACGCGCTTGACCCGGTCAAACCGCGTCACGACCGCCGTCTCGGTGAAGCGCACCTGGTGCGCCGTCATCGCCAGGATCAGCACCGCCACGACGAGCAGTGCCGATATCTTCGTCCAGATGCTGCGCATGTGTTTCCTCGCGGGGCAGCCGTTCGCCGCCCGGTTGTCGATTGCCTATTGGCCGCCGCCTTCCTGGAAGCTCTTCATCTCCTGCTGCAGTATTTCGAGCGGCGGCGGTGGTTTGAGATCGAGCGTGTAAATCACGCGTTCGGGTCGGGTGATCGCGATGATAAACATCCGCTTGTCAGTCAGGCCGTTGACCATCGCACGAAGGTACTTTCGCAGGGCGTAGACCTTCGGCGACTTTTCGTACGCATCACATTGAATCTGGAACAACTCGGCGTCGGCGCCTTCGAGCGTCACCCGGCTGTAGAGATACTCCTGCGCCATCGCCGCGGCTTCGCCGGCCTCCCCGCCCGCACTCGTCCGCAACAGTTTCTCGACCTCGGCGGTGCGCGCTTCGAGCGCGGCCGGATCGCTCTGCTGGGCCTTGTCTTCGGCGAGAATGGCCGTCGCAAGCTGTTCATAATGCTCGCCGCCCGCGGCGATCTGCGTCTTGAGCGCGGCGCTTTGCGCCATGCGAATCTTGGTGTCTTTTTGCTCCAGCGCGTTGACGACCTTCTCGTACGCCTCGGCGACTTCGGTCGGAGGGTGCACGCCGCCGAGTCCGACGTAAACGATCTCAACCCCAAGTTCGCTGCCGTCGATACCCGCTCGGTCGCACGCCTTCTGCAATCCGTCGCGAATGTCGAGCGCGGCCTGGATTCCGCCGCGCCCGATCATTTGCTCCAGCAAGTCCGCATGCGCCGCGTACTTCGTCAGTTCACGATACGCGAGCGCTTCGACCAGCGCCTCGACGTTGTCCGACTGGCGGTAGAAATCGAGGACCTTGTCCGCTTTGACGCGCCAATGCACCGGCATGGACACCGAGGCAAGATTCACCGGCACCTTCGTGTCGGCCGAAGCCGACTTATCGGCAACCAGCAACTGGTATTCCTTCACGCGATGCTTCTGGGTCCAGAGAATCGTTTCGGCGATCGGTTCGCCCAGTTGCGGCGGCTTGGGCTTTTCTTTGCTCGGGTCGTACCCGAGCTCCATCCGCCGGATGCGTTCGACCGGAACCAGCGTCGATTGGGCCAACGGCCAGGGCCACGTGAACGAAATGCCCGGCTGCGCCGCCCAGCGCGTCGCACCGACGCCGGGAACCGTCTTCTCGACGACCGCCTGGTAACCCTGCGGCACCACGACGAAACAGGTCATCAGGTACAGCAGAACGAGCTGAAACAGCACGAGCGGAACGATCTTCGATTGCAGAAACTGGAAGAACCACGTCTCGCTGACCTTGAAGCCGAACTGATAATCGATCGTCTGAGCGACGCTGCGGATGATCCCCTCGGGCTCGCAGAACACCCCCAGCAGGCGGCTCTCATAGAATACGCGCTGCGCCTCTCCCGCCACGCGCGGCCGGTAGAAATCCAGTACGAAGTTGATCACCATCTCGGCGGCCAGGACCACCATGACGACGCCGATGACCTGCGCCAGCCAGCGCTCCGGCCAGTCGTAGCCGTTGTGGGAGAGCACGAGTGTGACCGCCAGCAGCAGACAGATGACCGACGAGCCGAAGAAATAAACCCCGCCGGCCCGCAAAGCCGTCCAGTCGCCGCCATCCCGCACGCGCGCCATGCCCAGGGCATAGCGCGACAGGGCAAACGTCACAAACGCAAGTGCACCGGCGACGAACGCCATCATCGATGCCGCGTTTGCCTTGATGCCGCCCTGCGCTTCGACGGCCAGATCCCACGGCCAGATGGCGGCGATGCTTCGCGACCCGGCGTAGGCCAGGAACGCGGCGGTGATCATCGCAAAGATCGGTACGAACCACTTCTCGATCGTCCGCAGCCGGCGGCCCATCGACAGGGCCTCCATCTGCTCGACGTCTTCTTCTTTGAAGATGGTCCCCGCGCCGCCCAGTCGCTCGCGCCGGTCGCGTTCGAGCTCGGCCAGTTCGAAGCGTTCCTGCTCGAGCAACCGCCCCTGGTGAAGGCGCACAAGGATCAGAAGCCACACGCCCGCGCCGCCGAGGAAACTCCAGGCCGCGGCGTAGGTCGCCATGCTCAGCATTGATGCGCCGAGGAAGACCAGCACGAAAAATCCGGCCAGCGAGACCGCCAGACCGAATCCCGCGACAAGTTCCCCTCGTCGATCGCTTCTATTCATGCCGTCTGCCGTCCATTGGGGGATCGACTGTCGGACCCCAGCGCCTGGGGTCTGGCGAGCCGCTGATTCTAAGTCCTTGGATCGACTCCGCCTAGTGGGGCTTGGCTGATGGCGGTCGTTCGGGCGCCGCCCGGGAGAGACTCCCGAGGATCGTCCCTTGACCCGCCGTGCGGTGTGCCCTTAGATCATCCTTGAACCCGCCGCGGCGGGGGGCCACGAATGACCAAGCTCTACGCCATTTCGTCCAATACCTTCCTGCAAACCGTCCGCCAGCCGATTTACGGCATCCTCGTCCTGGCGACGCTCGGGGCGTTTGTGCTCTCGCCCCCGCTGACCGGCTGGACCCTCGACGATGACAACAAGCTGCTGCGGGACATGGGATTGTCTACGCTGCTTATGCAGGGTTTGTTCCTCGCCGCCTTCTCGGCGACGGCCGTCGTGACCCTCGAAATCGAGCAGAAAACCGTCCTCTCGACCGTCTCGAAACCCGTCTCCCGCGGCCTGTTCATCCTCGGCAAAGCCCTCGGCGTCTTCGCCGCCGTCACGCTCGCGTACTATCTCGCGACGATCGCCTTCGTCTTCACGATGCGTCACGGCGTCCTGCAGATGGCGGCCGAATCCTCCGACATGACCGTGATCGTTTTCGGACCCGGGATGGTCATTCTCATGCTCGTCGCCGCCGGAGTCCTCAACTACTTATTTGACTGGAAGTTCCTTCCAACGGCCGTGACCTTGATCGCCGTTAGTCTCACCGTCTCCGCAATCCTCCTGACGTTTGTCGACCGCGACTGGAAGTTCAGCAAGTACCAGACAACTCAGCGCATCGACCGCCTCCCCGCCGAAATGGTCACGCCCGACATGCTCAAGGGCCTGCTCACATTTCAGCCCGACGAGGGCTACAAATGGGCCCCCGGCTCGCCCGGCCTGCTCATTCGCGACAATTTCAAGGGCCCCATCACCGACGAAGAGCGGTCCTACCTTCGCGGCCTCAGCTCCGAATACAAGTGGGGCCAGCAGCTCGATTTTCTCGTCACCGAAACGCGGAAAATCACGACCCCCGACATGCTCAAAGCCGCGTACCTGATCCTGCTCGCGGTGCTCATGCTCAGTGCCGCGGCCCTTGCGGCTTCAACGCGGCTCGGCACGGTTCCGACGCTGCTGATCTGCGTCGTCCTGCTTGCGGCCGGACTCATCAGCGACCACTTCCTCCAGCCGCTCGCCAACGAAGGCGTCCGCTGGGCACAGATCGCCTACCGCATCGTTCCCAATTTTCAGTTTCTCTGGCTCATCGACGCCCTGACCGACGACCGCGTCATCCCCTGGGCCTACGTCTGGAACGTCACCGGCTACGCCGCCATCTTCATCGCCGCGTTCGTCGCCCTCGCCGCCGCGCTCTTCGAAACGCGCGAAGTCGGATGAAACGACGATGGGCGTCCGATCCGGCGTTGGTTCGGACGCCCATGCGTCATCTCACGTCAGGCGATCACCTCCTTTCTTTGCGTTGACGTCGTTTCGGGTTGCACACCTGTAAACGACGGGACTCTCCATCACCCCGAACAATTCCTGGCGTCGCGCGGCGCGCGACGGATGCACGAAGCTCGTGGCAAACACTCGCAGCGGGCGCGGCCAGCGAGTGCGAAACTGTTTCAATTCATTTGCTCGCATCGCGTCTCTTCTCTTCAGATGCGCGCGCATCGTCTCCGCCCGACGCGTTCGCGTCGTTTTCTCCGCCGCGACTCCGCGATCCGTCGCTTTGTCGCAGCGCAACAAAAAAGCCCCGGAGACTCGCATCTCCGGGGCCTGGAAACTGGCGCGGCTTCCCAGCTACTCCGGAGGTGCGTGCGCGGTCAGGGCGCCATCGACGCCGCCAAAACCGCACGGAATTCCGCCAAAATACGCGGAATTCGCGCTCTGCGGTTCGAGCGCTGTCGATAGCGCCGCGCGCATTGCGAGCGGCAACTTCGTCAGTCGCTCGTTCGCTTTGCGGGCATGTCGCACGATCCGGGGCATCCGAAAAACTCCTGGTTTTTCACCATCGACGTACCGAGTTCAAGCGAGCGCACCCTCGGTGCGGTTCAATCGCTGCAAACTCTGTACGCCGGAACAATCCAAATGTATCTCGCAAATTCGGAGAATCAAGCCAAAAATTAGAAAATTGTGGCCGGCGCGCCGCAACACCCTTCTTCTCGCGCTTCGGCCCACCGATTGGCTGAGGACAAAACTCGACTCGCGCAGAATCTATTCCCCGCCCGCCGACTCTTCGCCCTGTGTGCTGCCGCCGATGATGCCGCGCTTGCTCGGCCCCTTGATGAACTCGATGATGCGTTTGCCTGTCCGCGTCTTCACCAGCCCCGCCAGCTCCTCGAGCGCTACGCCGAATGTCTTGCCGCTGCGATACAGCGTGCGATACGCCGCCTTCACCTCGGCGATCTCCTCGGGCGTAAACTCGCCGCTCCGCCGCAGGCCGATGGCGTTGTAGCCGTAGCATTCGCTTTCGCGCACCGCCGCGAAATACGGCGGCACATCCTTGCCCAGTCGCGTTCCGCCGCCCACCATCACATACTCCCCGATCCGCGTGAACTGGTGCACGAGCGAGTATCCCGAGATGATCGCGTTGCGCCCGACCTCGACGTGCCCCGACAGCGCCGCGCAGTTGTAGACCTTCACGCCTTCCTCGAGCACGCAGTTATGCCCGAGATGCGCCGACGCCAGGATAAAGCACCGCGGCCCGACGATCGTCCAGCTCTCCGGCTGCGTCCCGCGATGGATCGACGCCCCCTCGCGGACAATCGTCCCCTCGCCGATCCGGCAGTACGACCGCTCGCCGCTGAAGTGAAAGTCCTGCGGCACATGCCCGACCACCGCATTCGGGTGAATCTCGACCTTGGGCCCCAGCTCCGTCCAGCCCGACACGTAGGCGTTCGGATAGATGCGACACCCGGGCCCGACTTTGACGTGCCCGTCGATAACGGCAAACGGCCCGATCTCGGCCGATGGGTCGATTTCGGCGTCCTTGCTTACAATCGCGGTTGGATGAATGGCCATATTCCGCATGAGGATACCGGCCTGGCGCCCGGCCCTCAACGAGGGCCATATCGGCGGCGAATTCCATGAAGTGCACCCATGTAGCCCTGCAGGTTCGAGATATCGAGCGGTCCATCGGCTTCTACGCTCGCTACTGCGGGTTGAAAGTCGTGCATGATCGCAACGATAACCTCCGCGTCGTCTGGCTCGGCTGGGGCGAGGACCCGCCACGATTCGCCATCGTCCTGTTGGAAGAGGCGTACGAGCAAAATGTGCAGCCGCCCTGGCAGCATGTCGGGCTGGCGGTCGAATCGCGGGCCGAGGTCGATGCGATTCATGCCCGCGCCGTCGCCGATGGGACGCCCGCCCCCTGGCCGCCGCACGATGCCGGTCCCATCGTCGGCTACTACTGCGGCCTCTCCGACCCCGACGGCAACCTCATCGAGTTCTCCTGTGGCCAGCGTCTCGGCTAGTCCGCGGCGAATCTGTACAAGTCGATCCATATTAATGCGATCCGAAATTCTCATCCGATTCCAATCTGGACTCCGATATCCACTTTGGAACATCTAATGCTTTCGCAGACCGCCGAATACGCCCTCCGCGCCGCAGCATGCCTCGCCGCCGATCCGGCTGCCCGCATGAACCAGCACCAGCTCGCCGCCGCGACGGGTATCCCGCCCGTCTATCTGTACAAAGTCCTCCAGATTCTCGCCCGCGCCGGACTCCTGCGGGCCAGCCGCGGACAACGAGGCGGCTATCAGCTCGCCCGGACGCCCGCCGTGATTAGCGCGCTCGATATCGTTCGAGCGATTTCCCCGCCCCGACCTACGGAACCCGCAATTCGCCCGGTCGCCGCCGCTCTCGATCACGCCTTGGCGGCCTGGTCACTCGCAGATCTGGCCCGGCGACCGGCCGACCCTCCAACTCTCTCCTTGCCGGCGCCGCCCGCCGCCGACTGGGCCGTCTGGACGGCCCGCGCAGGATGAGTGCGTCCGCCCGCCCGGTTAAACTGCATCCGCCATGACCATTCGCTCCCAGACCCAGCGAATCCTGCTCTTCGCCTTCATCGCCTCGATCGTCGCATGCGGACTCTGCGGGATCTACGTGCTGATCGTCGGCAACTTCGGCCAATTCGAAGGCAAGGTTCTCGCTTCGACGGCCAGCGTCGGCGGCGCCTCTATTCTCGCGCTCGCCGCTGCCATTCCCTGGGAGAAACGTCGCTGGCCGCCGATCGGCCTGCTCGGCATGATCTCCGTCGCCGTCGGCCTCGTCATGATTCTGCTGCTCATTTGGACGAAGTTCTGGCGCATCGAGACATTCATCCATTTCTTCGGCACCTCGTGCGTCTTTGCCGTCGCCCTGCCGCACATCGGCCTGCTTTCGCTCGCCCGGTTGCGCAAAAGCTACGAGTGGATTCGCTACGGTACAGTCGTCGCGATCGTCGGCCTGGCCGCATTCGTTCTCTCGGTGATCTGGTTTGCCAACGTCCCGGAGGAGACGATGGCCCGCGTCATCGGCGTGCTCGCCATCATCGACGTTTGCGGAACGATCGCCACGCCCGTCCTGCATCGCGTCTCGGCCATTCACGAGGTCGAGTCGGTCCAGACCGTCGACCTCGCAGCGAAACTCTCGCTGACCTGTCCGAGATGCAGCGTCACTCAGACACTTGCCATCGGGCATTCGAAGTGCGCTTCGTGCGGACTGCATTTCCGAATCGAGATCGAAGAAGAGCACTGCCCCAAGTGCGGCTACTCGCTCTATCAGCTCACGTCGGGAGTATGCCCCGAATGCGGCACACCCGTCGCGCAGGCCGCGCCGCAGTCGACCGCCTGATTGCAGTGGGGGAGAGGGTTGTTGTGGGGGCACTGACGGCGGCTGCGAGCAGAAGCCAGCATTTCGGCATTACGGCCTCCGGATTTCGGGAATCGGG
Source organism: uncultured Planctomycetaceae bacterium (assembly GCA_964549445.1). GTDB lineage: Bacteria > Planctomycetota > Phycisphaerae > UBA1845 > UTPLA1 > SpSt-539. Next base: position 11,751 of record CAZJVS010000032.1, on the reverse strand, counting down.
CAAAGAATCCCCAACGCTGGGTGAATCTGCCCGACCGGGCGAATCATGGGGGCCATCATCGCCATGACGGGCGGGAATTCAACTGGTACGGTCCGTGAATCCAATACCAGAAACACACTTCGGGCAGGCCTCGTAGATCGCCGCTTCTTGCGGATGACGGAGGCACGAACGTGTTTGCGGTAGAGACGATGGATCCGGTTGCTGCACAATTGTTGCTTGCGTTTCTGGCGCTAGCCGGAGGCGGGGCGCTGGTGGAGCGGATTCGGGGGATGGTGGGGAGCGGGCGGTCGGCAGGAGGTTCGCGCTCGATCGGAGGTCGAGCGGAGTGAGTGGGGCTCAGTTTTTTGCTGGGATTAGACGGGATTTGATGGGACGGCATCGGTGACGGTGGAGCCCCCGCGCGGGGCTGATCGCCGGTTTCAAGCCGCAGGGCGTTAATTGGCGTTGCTTGGCGATTCATTGCAGACGTCATCGCCGGCATAATCGGACCGGGGCGAATCAGCGCGTGCGCAGTCTGCCTAAGAGCGCGGGGCGATGCGGCCGCGACGGCGATGACCGGATTAGAATTGGTTGCGTGCATTTTATCTGAGAAAACCCGAGAAAACCTGATAATGAGTCTCGCGAGTCGGCGCGGGGACTCTTCGTCGTTCGTGCGCCAGTTCCGTCGTGGTTGGGCGCACGGATTGCCCGCTTTTTGTTCGGGTTAGGTTAGGTATGTGGTCCGGGGAAGTCAAGGACGGAAAAGTTGAAGGGCGGGAACGTCGAAATGTCGAAATGGGGGCCTGAGTCGGGCCGGCGGCAGCAGTTGACGTATTGGATGGGGTTCTGGGTTGCCGGATTTGAAGTAGTGGGTGACGGAGCGGCGGAGCGAGGCGGCGCGGGAGAGATTCGGTGCAGGGGGGCGGGCGGTTATACTGGGTGTGTGGGCGTGGAATTTCGGGGCCGGGGACAGCAAGGAGCTTGGGATGCACACGATGATCGGAAGCGTCGGGGTTGTTGTGGGGGCACTGACGGCGGCTGCGAGCGGGCAGTGGACGGTGACGAATCTTCACGTCTCCGGCGCGAGCGGCTCGCGGGTCGATAGTGTCAGTGGTAATCAGCAATCGGGATATGTCTGGAATAGCGCGAACAACGAGAGCGCGAGCTTGTGGACCGGCAGTGCGGGGTCGTGGGTTGATTTGAGTCCACCCGGGGCAATTCGATCGCGGGCATTGGGTGTCAGTGACGGGCGACAGTACGGGTTCGCCGTGATTGATGGCATTACACGCGCCAGTATGTGGAGCGGCAGTGCGGCATCGTGGGTCGATCTCAGCCCGGTCGGGTCGTCTGACTCGGGCGTTTTCGCTGCCCGGGACGGACAGCAGGTGGGGGTTGCGGTTGTAAACGGCGAGTTTCATGCCGGGATGTGGAGCGGAACGGCTGAATCATGGGTTGACCTCGGCGGCACCGAATTGCCTGATAGTGCTGCATACGGGGTCGGCGGCGGACAACAGGTCGGATACGGCTATGTTCCGGGAGGGCAGAGGCACGCTATTCTGTGGAGCGGAAGCGCTGCTTCCTGGGTCGATCTGAATCCCGCCGGTGCCGTCATCTCGGAGGCTCACGGCGTTAGTAATGGTCGACAAGTTGGCGTCGTCGTATTTGGTGGGAAGAATCTAGCCTCGCTGTGGAGCGGCAGCGCCGCATCGTGGGTAAATCTCAACCCGGTCGGATCAACGGCATCCATTGCGTATGGCATCAGCGGCAATCAACAGGTGGGCTATGCGTCACTTCTGGGTGCAGACCGAGCGAGTTTATGGAGCGGCAGCGCCGCATCATGGGTCGATCTGAGTGCCTTTCTACCGCCCGGATATTGGTATTCAGTTGCAAAGAGCATCTGGAATGAAGGTGGTGTGACTTACGTCGCCGGATACGCATACAACACCATTTCACGGCGTGAGGAGGCGATCCTGTGGACGCGCGTGGTGCCGGAGCCGGCGTCGGTGATTCTCTTGCTCTTGGGCTGGCGACTCGGGGCAAACCGGCGGCTCGCCAAAGGTAGATGTCGGCCGCGAACTTAGACGTTGAGGGGTGTTACGACGGGCGGCGCGCGTTGGCCAAGCGGGACTTTGAGCGACGCGTGTGATGTGCCGCTATGCGTCGTTCGACATTGCGGAGCGGGGTCCACTTTGTGCGGGGGTTCTTCAGGATTCGTCGGGCTTCGGCGGCGTCGAGGCGGTCGAGAAGGAGTTCGAACTCGGCGGCCGTCAGGAGGACCATCGGCTGGCCGGCGATGCGCAGTTCCTGGGGTCGGATGGAAGCCAGACTCACGGCAAACCTCTTGACTTTGGCATTAGTGCGGCATCGCCATGGCGGTCTTGGCGGCGTACTGGTCGACGACGCCTTTCCAGGTTTTTTCGAATTCGGTGACGAGGCCGGTGAAGGCGGCGGATTCGGCTTTGCCGCGGGAGGAGTCGACGGCTTGCTGGCTGGTCCAGTAGCTGGCGATCTGGGTTTCCTTAGCGGTGGATTCGGCGAGGCCGTAGATGTAGCCGGAGCGGACGTCGAAGAGGGCGGCCGAGGCGGTGGCGGTGACGACGGCCTCCTTGTTGGGGAGGAAGCCGAGGCCGATGGCCTGGAGCGGGCCGATCTCGTGATGCTCGATGCGGAAGGATGTATCGATGGTGTAGACGAGGAGCAGGTCGGTCTTGAGGGTGGCGGCAGCGAGGCGGAGTTCCTTGGCGGTTTGGAGGTCGTAGGGAATGACCATGCGGTTGAGCGGGGCGAGGCCGGCCACCTGGGGGAGCTTTTCGATGCGCTGGAGGTCGGCGTCCTTCTCGGCGTCGCGGGCTGTGACGACGGAATACTTGCCGGTGCCGTAGCTCTCGCAGTTGTAGGAGCGGTAGCCGGGGGCCTGGACGCGGACCATCGCCATGCGGGCCGGGAACTGGGCGGCAGGGGAACGGGTCATTTCGTGGGCGATGTCGGACTCCGTAAGGGCGGACATATTGGCGGGGCCGGCGGGGGTTGTGTAGTGCGCCGAGCAACCCACGAGGGCGAGAGCGGTTGCGGCGAGAAGCGCGATCGCGGTATGTCGCGTGGTCATGAGTGGCTCCTTTGACGCAGGGATGATGGTTGCGGTGGTGCGAGGCGTCAAGTGAACTGGACCGATTCGGACGTGCGGTCGCCGGCGATTAGAATGCGCGGCAGTTTGGAACGAAGAGGAGTGAACCATGAGCGCGTCTGCGATTTTGGATGAACTAAAGAAGCAGGGGACCGAGGCGTACAAAAAGGTCATGTTCAATCATGGGGCGACGGAGCCGATCTTCGGGGTGAAGATCGAGTATCTGAAGAAGATTCAGAAGCGGGTGAAGAAGGATTACAAGCTGGCGCTGGATCTGTACGAGAGCGGGGTGTCGGAAGCGATGTACCTGGCGGGTCTGATCGCGGATGACATGAAGATGAGCAAGAAGGACCTTCAGAACTGGGTGAAGAAGGCGCGCTGGGCGATGATCAACGAGTACACGGTTCCGTGGGTGGCGGCGGGGAGCGCGCACGGGTGGGAGCTGGGGCGGGAGTGGATCGACTCGAAGAAGGAGCTGATCGCGGCGGCGGGTTGGGCGACGCTGAGCAGTCTCGTGGCGATCAAAGAGGATGCGGAGCTGGATATCGCGGAGCTGAAGCGGCTGCTGGGGCGGGTGGAGAAGACGATTCACCAGGCGCCGAACCGGGTGAAGTACGTGATGAATTCGTTTGTGATCTCGGTCGGCTGTTACGTGAAGGAGTTGACGGACGCGGCGCTGAAGACGGCGGACAAGATCGGCGAAGTGACGGTGGACATGGGGGAGACGGAGTGCAAGGTGCCGGCGGCGCGGGGGTATATCGAGAAGGTGAAGAAGCGCGGGTCGATTGGGAAGAAGCGCAAGACGGCGAAGTGTTGAACTGAGAGTGACTTAAACGGCGCAGAGAAGCGGGCGCGGGGTTTGGTGTTCCCGCGCCCGAGACTTGCGCGACGCGATGCGACGGCGTATTACTTCACGACGAGAATCCCGAGGGGGGAGTCCATCTTGGTCTGATCGCCGCTGATTTTCGTCACTGTATCGACCGCGAGCGCGGGCTGGACTCCAACGGTGTGGATTACATAAACGGAATCGCCGTTGACGTCGGCGAGGTAGCCGACCGGGGGCGTGACGGTCGCGTCAATCGCGATTCCAGCGGGGTACTGCACGGGGAGCTTGTCGGGCGATGATTGGATCGTCGCGGCCGGCGGGGCGTTGGTGGCCGCGGTGGGGGCGTAGAAGTCGACGACCGCGCCGGGAATGGAGAGAGCGAGGGTGTTTCCACCGATGGCGAGCGATTGAACGTTGGCGCCGGAGCGAGGCGAGAGGGTGCGGATCGGAAACTGGTCGCCGGGCGTGAAGGGCGCGAAGACGACGACCTTGCCGCCGAAGGCGTTCGCGACGACGACATTGGGACCAATGCCGGGGTTGGACGGATCGGAGATCAGGGCAATGCCCACGGGGGTCACGAGGCCGGTGTTCTGATTGGTCTCGCCGCCGATGTGGTAGTCGCTGGCGTCGGCGTTGTTGTTGAAATGCCAGATGCCGGTCTGGCCGCCGTTGCCCACGCCGCATGTCGGGCAGGTGACGACGAAGACGTCGTCGGACGGACCGATGGCGATGGCCTGGGGCGAACCCATGTTTGGGGCGGTGAGGGTTCGGATCGGCGCGGCATCATCGGCGGCGTCGCCGGCGTAAACGGTAACGGTGCCTGCCTTGCGATTGGCAACGAAGAGGTTGCTCTTGGAATCCATAGCCATGCCGAGCGGGAGGTTGAGACCGGTGCTGGGGCCTCGGATGGTGCGAATGGGGGCGGCGTTGTCGGCGGCATCAAGGGCGAAGGCGAGGACGGAGTTGCCTGCGGTGGATACGTAGATGCCGGCCGGCCGGATGGTGGTGCCGGGGGTGTTTCCAACTGGATTTGTGTTGCAGGCAGTTACGAGCGCGATTGCCGCGAGACTTGCGAGTGCGAAGGCGTGATGACGACGGACTCTCGAAGTGAACATTGAGACGACTCCTCCCCAGATTGTGCCTACGTTCAGGAACGCACGTGGCGGGCGACGTTGCCCGCGCGGGAGGAGACCACCTCCCGGTCCTGACTGGGGAGATACGCCGAATGGGGGAGGAGTCTGACAAAAAAAGTTGAGGGGCGGACTTGGGGCGGGGACCCTGCGCGGGGCGAGGGTGCGAAAGTCACGCCCTGGTTTTCCGGGGAGCAGAAGCGATTACTTGCGCTTCTTCACGGGCTTTTTGCCGGGGGCGGATTTTTCCTCGATGACGACCTGGGCCGCGGCGAGCCGCGCAATGGGGACGCGGAATGGGGAGCAGCTCACGTAGTCCATGTTGACGCGGTGGCAGAACTTAACGCTGGCGGCGTCGCCGCCGTGCTCGCCGCAGATGCCGATCTTGAGCTTGGGCTTGGTGTGGCGGGCCTTGTCGATCGCCCACTTCACGAGCATTCCGACGCCGTCCTGGTCGAGGGTCTGGAATGGGTCGGCCTTGAATACGCCGGCTTTCTTCTCGTCGACGTAGTCCGGGAGGAAGCGGCCGGCGTCGTCGCGCGAGAGGGCCATGACGGTCTGGGTGAGGTCGTTGGTGCCGAAGGAGAAGAACTCGGAGACCTCGGCGACCTTGTCGGCGAGGAGGGCGGCGCGGGGCGTTTCGATCATGGTGCCGACGAGGTAGGGGACGTTGACGCCGGATTCGTCGAGGACCTTGTTGGCGGTGTCGCGGGCTCGATCGGCGAGGAGCTTCATTTCGCCGGCGTCGATGGTGAGCGGGATCATGATTTCGGGGAAGACTTTGACGCCGCGGCGCTTGCAGGAGACGGCGGCCTCAATGATGGCGCGGACCTGCATTTCAAGGATCTCGGGGAAGGTGATGCAGAGGCGGCAGCCGCGATGGCCGAGCATCGGGTTGGCCTCGTGGAGCTGGTCGACGCGGGCGATGACGCGTTCGGCGGGGAGGCCGACGCGCTCCGCGAGCTCTTCCTGCTGCTGTCGCTCGTGGGGGACGAACTCGTGAAGCGGCGGATCGATGAGGCGGATGGTGACGGGCTTTCCGTTCATCGCCTCGAAGATGCCGATGAAGTCCTGGCGCTGGAACGGGAGGAGCTTGTTGAGCGCGGCGCGGCGGCGCGACTCGTCGTCGGCGACGATCATCTCCTGAATGGCGAAGCGGCGCTCCTGCGTGTCGAAGAACATGTGCTCGGTGCGGCAGAGGCCGATGCCTTCGGCGCCGAGCTTGACGGCGTTTACCGAGTCATACGGCGTGTCGGAATTGGCGCGGACGCGGAGGCGGCGGCGCTCGTCGCACCAGGACATCAGGGTTTCGTATTCGGGCGGGAGAGTCGGCTTGACGAGAGGGAGTTCGCCTTCGTAGACGATGCCGTCGGAGCCGTCGAGGGTGATGGCTTCGCCGGCGCCGAGCGAGCGGCCGTTCACCGACATGCGCTGGCCGTGGTAATCGACGGTGAGTTGTTCGCAGCCGACGATGCAGCACTTGCCCCAGCCGCGAGCAACGACGGCGGCGTGTGAGGTCTTGCCGCCGGTGGCGGTGAGGATGCCCTGGGCGGCGTGCATTCCGCCGACGTCTTCGGGGGAGGTTTCCTTGCGGACGAGGATGACCTTTTGACCCTCAGCGGCGAGCTTCTCGGCTTCGGCGGCTGAGAAGACGATGCGGCCGGTGGCTGCGCCGGGGACGGCGTTGATGCCGGTGACGATCTTGCGGCGCGAGAGCTCGGTGCGGTCGATGCTGGGATCGATGACGGGGTAGAAGAGCCGTTCGATGTCGGCCGGGCTGATGCGGAGGATCGCGTCTTCCTTGCTGATGACGGGCCGGGTTGCGGCGGCCACGTAGCGCTTGGGGAGGAACTTCTTCTTTGCGAAGCGCGCGGCCTGGGCCTTGGTGACGAGCGGCTTGGTGGCCTGCTCGACGGCGATGCGGAAGGCGGCGGCGGGGGATCGCTTGCCGGTGCGGCACTGGAGCATGTAGAGCTTGCCGCGCTCGATGGTGAACTCGAGGTCCTGCATTTCCTTGTAGTGCGCTTCGAGCATGACGCGGACGGCGCAGAGCTGCTCGTAGGCGTCGGGCATGAGGGATTCGAGTTCGATCAAGTGGATCGGGGTGCGGATGCCGGCGACGACGTCTTCACCCTGGGCGTTGATGAGGAGATCGCCGTAGAAGACGTTTTCGCCGCTGTTGGGGTCGCGGGTGAAGCAGACGCCGGTGCCGCTGTCGTCGCCCATGTTGCCGAAGACCATCTGGCAGATGTTGACGGCGGTGCCGCGGAGGCCGGAGATTTTTTCCACACGGCGGTAGGTGACGGCCTTCTCAGCGTTCCACGAGTTGAAGACGGCGTTGATGGCGCCCTGCAACTGCTCCCACGGGTCTTGCGGGAACGAACGGCCGGTCTGCTGCTTGAAGAAGTCTTTGAACTCGGCGCAGAGTTCCTGGAGGCGTTCGGCGGGGATGTCGACGTCGGCGGTGACGTGGATGCGGTGCTTGAGGTTGTGGAGCTTTTCTTCGAGGGTGTCCTTGGGGAGGCCGACGACGACGGTGCTGTACATCTGGATGAAGCGGCGATAGGAGTCCCAGGCGAAGCGGGGATTGCTCGTGCGGTCGGCGAGACCGACGACGCTGCGGTCGTTGAGGCCGAGGTTGAGGACGGTTTCCATCATGCCGGGCATGGAGCGCGCTGCGCCGGAGCGGACGGAGACGAGCAGGGGGTCGTGGGGATCGCCGAGTTTTTTCTTGCAGGACTTTTCAAGCTTTTTAAGGTTTTCGCGGACCTGCTTTTCGAGGCCGGTGGGCCAGCCACGGCCGGACTTGTAGAAGAGGTCGCAGGCGTCGGTGGTGATGGTGAATCCGCCGGGGACGGGCAGGCCGATGTTGGTCATTTCGGCGAGGCCGGCGCCCTTGCCGCCGAGGAGTTCGCGTTGGTCGCCACGGCCTTCCGCTTTGCCGTTGCCGAAGAAGTAAACGAATTTCGTTGCCATGGTCGGTCTCTCGTTTTCGTCTGAATACGTTGTCGCCGCGTGCCGAACAGCACGTGTTGGTTCGAGCACTTCCTAATTTCTCACGCGGTGGAGGGACTCTAAGGAGCGGGGGGCTTGCTGTCAACCGAAGGGCCGTTGGGCCGCGCGCGGCGCCAGACGCCGTAGAAGGCGGCGATGATCGCGAGCAGGAGGCAGGTGTAGAGCGTGTCGCGGCGGTTGGTGATGGCGATGTTCAGAGCGATGCCGGTCTGGACGGCGATGAGCGCTGCGACCAGGAGCGGTGCGGCCGGGCAGCGAAATGCGTTCTCAGGCGGGCTGCGGTCGCGGCGGCGGAAGACGAGGAGACTGGCGTAGTTGAGCGAGAAGAGGATGGCGGTGGCGAAGAGGTAGATCGAGAGGACTTGCTGGAAGCTGCGAAAGGCGGCGAAGACCATTGAGACCGCGCCAACGGCGACGAGGGCGGCGACCGGCGACTGGTCGGCGGACATGCGGCTGAGGACTCCGAACGCGAGGCCGTCGCGGGCGAGGGCGAAGGTGACGCGGACGGAGGAGAGCTGCGTTGAGACCAGCGCGCCGAAGAGGATCAGCGCGGTGATGGCGGAGAGGGCGGTGCGGCCGGCCGGTCCGGCGATGCGCGCCATGACATCGCTGCCGACGAACTTGGAGCCGGCCATTTCGGCGGGGGTGAGGACGTGGAGGTAGGCGAGGTTCACGAGGACGTAGAGGGCGGTGACCATGAGGGAGGCGGAGATGAGGGCGCGGGGGAGCGCGCGGTGGACGTCTTTTACTTCCTCGGCCATTTTGACGGAGTCGGTTGCGCCGTCGTAGGACCAGAGCGCGGATGCGAGGGCGGCGGCGAAGGCGACCAAGCCGGGTGAGGAGGCGCTGTTTGTGGTCGTCGGCGGCGTGGCGTTTGAATGAAGCAGACTCGCGACGGCGAGGGCTGCGAGGGCGAGGACTTTGGCGAGGGTGAGGACGTTTTGGACGCCTGCGCCGGTGCGAAGGCCGATGCAGTTGATGGTGGTGACGGCGAGGAGTCCGGCGACGGCCGCAAGCGGGGAGAAACGGGCTTCGAGCTGCAGCAGGTCGCAGCAGACTTCGCCGAAGGCAACGGCCATGATCGCGACACCGACGCCGACGCCGAAAAAGGTATAGGCCCAGCCGTAGAAGAAGCCGACGAAATCGCCGTAGGCCTCCTTGAGGAATGCGTATTCGCCGCCGGCGCGGGGGAAGCGCGTTCCGAGTTCGGCGGAGACGAGTCCGGCGGCGAGGGTGAAGAGTCCGCCGCCGATCCAGGCGGCGATGATCCAGGCGGGCGAGTTGAGCTGGCGGGCAATGTCGCCGGGGGTGCGGAATATTCCGGAGCCGATGGCGACGCCGAGGCCGACGCAGAGGGCGGTCGTGGTGCCGATGAGGCGGCGGAGCGGGGCGCGTGTGGAGTTCACGGGCTGAGCTTAACCGATGGAATGGCTGAGCGGAGTTTCTCGTTGCGGCGGGTTACTGATCGGCGCGGGTGGCGACCATGAGCGTCCAGTAGCGGCCGTAGCGTCCGCCGTCGAGGACGCCGATGCCTGCCTCGCGGAAGTCGGAGTCGAGGAGGACCTTGCGATGGGCGTCGGAGGCGAGCCACTCGGTGACGACCTGCTGCGGAGTTTCCTGGCCGGCGGCGAGGTTCTCGCCGATTTTCAGGTAGGGATAGTCGAACTTTCCGGCGCGGCCGCTGGCGGTGGAGCGATCGTAGGGATCGGTGTGGGCAAAGAAGTTGCCGTCAATCATGCGCGAGGTGTGATAGTCGGCAATCAGCGAGAGTGCATCGCTTGTCGTGAGCGGATTGAGGTGAGCTTTGGCCCGCTCGGCGTTGACGAGGGAAAGCAGTTGTGCGCGGAGCACGGATTCGTCGTTTGGGGCTGAGGCGGGCTGGCCGGGATTGGGCTCGGGCAGGACGCTGCTGGTGGACGCAGCTCCGGCGACGTGTTTGAGGGGGCTTTCATTGGGTTCGGCGTTACAGGCGAGCGCGGCGAGAACAACCGCCGCCCCGAGACAGCGAAGCGCAAAGGTTGGCCGGCGAATAGGCGACTGCAAGGTCATGATTTGTAACGCGTTACGATTGTTTCGGGCGGCGTACCTTCGCCCTCTAGAGTCTATACAAACTATCGGCGGCAAACAAGCTTTTGTTCGCGACGACTGATGAAATCTTTGCCTAACTCGATACACCATCGCTGGATGCCGGGTTCATGGTTCAATCAGGTAGACGCACTTAGAATCCTATTAGACCAGACGAAAATCTGCCGTGCATTATGAGACACGCCGAAAGCTACGCTGCGACTATTGCCGCCCGCAAGGCGATGGTCGATCAGCAGATCCGGGCGCGGGGCATCCGCGATCCGCGCGTCCTGAATGCGATGTTTGAGACGCCGCGCGAGCTTTTTGCGACCGGGGCGAGCGTCGACGAGGCGTATTCGGATCGGGCGCTTCCAATTCAATGTGGTCAGACCATTTCGCAGCCGTACATCGTAGCAGTCATGTCCGATGCACTGAATTTGAAACCGCTGGACTTGGTGCTCGAAGTCGGAACCGGATCCGGGTATCAGACGGCGATCCTGGCGCGGCTGGCGGGGCACATTCACACGGTAGAACGGATCGGTGAGCTGAGCGCGGCAGCGCGACAGCGCGTCGAGGATCTCGGCCTGACGAACGTGAAATATCACGTCGGCGACGGGACGCTCGGGTGGGCCGCGGCGGCGCCGTACGACGCGATCATGGTGACGGCGGGGGCGCCGACCGTGCCCGCGCCACTGGTTGAGCAGTTGAAGATCGGGGGGCGACTGGTGGCGCCGGTGGGTGATGAGGAGCGGCAGACGCTCGTACTGGTCGAGCGAAACACCCACGGCACGACGGAGCGGCCGTTGCTGGCGTGCCGATTCGTCAAGCTGATCGGGGCGGCGGGTTGGACGGAAGAACGGGCGTTCTGATCACTTCGAGCGAAATTCTTCCTTCTCGGAATATTTCTGTTCGTAGATACCTCCGCGGCCGTGCATTCCGAAAATTGTGCGGATGACGATGCCGAGGTCGCCGAGCAGCGAGCGGTGCTCGACGTAGTAGGCGTCGAGTTCGAGCTTGTGCTCGATGGTAATCGCGCCGCGGCCGGAGACCTGGGCCAGGCCCGTGATGCCGGGCTTGACGAGGAGCCGCAGGCGCTGGCGGTCGGTCCAATCGCGGGCCTGCTCGACGTAGAGGGGGCGGGGGCCGACGAGGGTCATGTCGCCACGGAGGACGTTCCAGAGCTGCGGCAGTTCGTCGAGACTCCATTCGCGGAGCTTGCGGCCGAACGGTGTGAGGCGCGGGTCGTCTGCAGTATGCGGCGAGGAGCCGTAGGGGTCGGCGTCGGTTCGCATGGTGCGGAACTTGAGAAGGGTGAAGGGTTGGAGATCGCGGCCAGCGCGGGTCTGGCGAAAGAGGGCGGGGCCGGGGCTATCGCGGCGGATTCGCCAGGCGATGTAGAGCATGGGGAGTGCGAGGAGGAACAACGCGAGCAAGGCGGCAGCGATGTCGAAGAGGCGGCGAACTGCGTCGACGAAGGGGGATGCACGGCCGGATCGATTTGGCATTGCCGATTTCACAATACATTCATCGGCGGCTCGTCGCCGCAACATCGTGCGGTTATGTTACCCGGCCTTGGTTGGCGCGGTTGAATGATGAAAAAACTGAGCATTGTC
>CAZJVS010000031.1:0-56586 GCA_964549445.1 uncultured Planctomycetaceae bacterium | reverse complement strand
CCGGCGAGGCCGGCGTCGGCGATGCGGTCGATGGACAGGGTGACGGCAAGGGGCCCGGTGGCTCGCAGCCGGGGTCGCACATCCTTGAGGTCGAGGTTTCGCTCGACGAGCTGGCCGACATCCTGGCTGAAGAACTACAACTCCCGCGCATCGAGCCGAAGGGCAAGCACGTCATAACGTCAAAGAAGGAGCGATACAGCGGGCTGCGGCAGACCGGGCCGGAGTCGCTGCGGCACTTCAAGCGCACTTTTAAGCACGCGCTGCGGCGGCAGATCATCAGCGGGACGTATAACCCGACCGAGCCGCGGATTGTTCCGATCCGACGCGACCGGCGCTATCGAAGCTGGAAGACCGTGTTGAAGCCGCAGTCGAATGCGGTGCTGATCTACATGATGGACGTGTCGGGCTCGATGGGTGACGAGCAGAAGGAACTGGTGCGGCTCGAGGCGTTCTGGATCGATGCGTGGCTGCGTCGGAACTACGAAGGGATCGACAGTCGGTACATCGTCCACGACGTGCGGGCGCAGGAGGTCGATCGCGACACGTTTTACCGGCTGCGCGAGGATGGCGGGACGAAGATTTCGAGCGCGTTCAAAGTCGCCAAGCACCTTCTCGAGCAGCACTATCAGCCGCAGGAGTGGAACGTTTATCTGTTCCACTTCTCCGATGGCGACAACAGCAGCGAGACGGATTCGCGCGAATGTTGCCGACTACTCCGCGAGCAGCTTCTGCCGCAGATCAACATGTTTGGCTACTGCCAGGTGGCCAGCGCATATGGCAGCGGTAATTTCATCAACGTCATTCACGAGCATCTCGACGACTGCGAAAACGTGATCACCAGTCGCGTCAACAACAAGGACGATATCTACGACTCCCTCAAGACCTTCTTCACGAAGGGCAAGTAACCCGCCATGGCCGATTCGTCCGAATTGAAACTCACCGCCGAACTCGCTGACCATGCCCGCCGCATCGCCGACGTGGCGCGGAACGCCGGGCTCGACTTCTTCGAGACGCGTTTCGAGCTGGTCGACTACGACACGATGTGCCAGATCGCGGCCTACGGCGGGTTCCCCCAGCGCTATCCGCACTGGCGCTTCGGCATGGAGTACGAAAAGCTCCGCAAGCAGCACGTCTATGGGCTCGGCCGCATCTACGAGATGGTCATCAATAACGACCCGTGCTATGCCTACTTGCTTTCGGACAACGCGATCATCGACCAGAAGCTGGTCATGGCGCACGTGTACGCGCACTGCGACTTCTTCAAGCACAACATTTGGTTCAGCAAGACCAACCGGCGCATGATGGACGAATTCGCGAATCATGCGACGCGGATCCGGCGAAGCGTCGATCGGCACGGCTTTGAGCCGGTCGAGAAGTTCATCGACGTTTGCGTATCAATCGAAAACCTGATCGATCCGCACAGCTCTTTCATGCGACGCGAGTCGACCGAGCGCCCGGCCGGATCGACGGCGGCGCGGCGCATCCAGGCCGAGCAGCAGGTGGTGCGATACCAGACGAAGCCGTACCTCGATCGGTGGGTGAACCCGCCCGAGCGACTGAAGGAAGAACGGCAGCGCATCCTCGATCGCGGTAAGGGCGAGCATCACGGGATCCCGTCGAAGCCGACACGGGACGTGCTTCAGTTTCTACTGCGGCATGCGCCGCTGGAGGACTGGGAGGCGGACATCCTGAGCATCGTGCGCGAGGAGGCGTACTACTACGCCCCGCAGGGGCAGACGAAGATCATGAACGAGGGCTGGGCCACGTTCTGGCACAGCCGGCTCATGACACGGCACCTGCTGAAAGACGACGAGCTCATCACCTATTGCGATCACCATGCGGGCACGCTGGCGACGTCACCGGGGAATCTGAATCCGTACAAGATGGGCGTTGAGATCCTGCGCGACATCGAGGAGCGCTGGAACAAGGGACGATTCGGTAAGGAGTATGACGAGTGCGAATCGCTCGAGAAGCGGCGCCGCTGGGATACGGGCCTGATGGAAGGCCTGCAGAAGGTCTTCGAGGTGAGGCGCGTTTACAACGACGTGACCTTCATCGACGAGTTTCTGACGGCCGATCTGGCCGACCGGCTGAAGCTGTATCACTACCGGTACGATCCGGCGACGCGCCGGATGGTGGTCGTCAACCGCGACTTTGAAAAGATCAAACAGCAGCTTCTATTTGCCCTGACCAATCACGGACAGCCGTACATCTACGTCGTCGATGGCAATTATCGCAATCGCGGCGAACTCTACATGGCGCACCGCCACAACGGGGCCGACCTCGACATTCGCTTTGCGGTCGAGACGCTCAAGAACGTGCAGCACGTCTGGCGGCGGCCAGCCCACCTGCAGGCGCAGATCAACGACGAGATGGTCCTGTTCTCGTTCGACGGCCAGCAGAGCCAGCAGCAGAAAATCCACGCCGACCTGCCCAAACCCGCCCACGCCATCTGAACACGTCTCCGCCGGCGGGTGGTACAATATCGGGGGTTTCCGCGACACCAGAGGTGAAGAGTAAGCAACGCACAGCCGCGCGCGGACCCGATCGAGGTGCATCATGAGATACGCGGGATTCTCGATCTGCATCGTGATGACTGTTTTATGGCATTGCGGCGGAGCGGCCGCGGCGCCGACGGAGCGGCGCCAGAATGTCATCCTCCTGCACTCGCGCGATCGCAACTCTTCCTATTCGCAGCTCCAGGAACAAGGAATCCTGCACGCCCTATCCGCCCCGGGAGTGGCGCCATTCCGATTGCATATCGAATACCTGAACGACGAGGGCGGAGTGGACGAGCGCTCCGATCTGCTGTTGCGCGACCTTTTCGCGCTGCGATATCAGAATGATCCGATCACCCTCGTTGTGACTATGGACACGGCTGCCTTTGAGTTTGCCGCTCGCTTCCGGACCGAAGCCTTTCATGGCGCTCCGATCGTCTTTTCCGGGCTCAGCGATGCCAAGCTTGCGGATACCGCTCGCGGCGAAATCACCGGCGTCCTGGAGACCGTCGACCTGCGGGGCACGCTCGATCTGATGCGCCGCATGCAACCATCGTCTCGCCGCTTCGGCATCATTGTCGACGATACCGGGCACGGCCAACACCTGCGGCAGCTCGCGGAGGCCGCGCTCGACTCCATGCCCGAGCGGCCGGAAGTGGTGTGGCTGACGGACAACGAGCCGGCCGCACTGCTGAACTCGATTCGCAAGCTGCCGGCCGACACGCCGCTGCTTTTCCTCGCGCACGTGTCCGTCGTAACGCTTCCGGTGCCGGATTCGCGATCGCTCCTGAACGAGATTTGCGAGGCGGCGCAGGGTCCGGTTTACACGCTGTACGACGCCTATCTCGGTTCGGGCGTCGTCGGAGGCCTGCTGACCAGCGGCGAGTTTCAGGGACAGACCGCGGGTGAACTGGCCCGCCGAATCCTTGGCGGCGAGAGAGCGTCAGCCATCCCGATCGTGCGCCAGAGCCCGAACCGATACATGTTCGACGGACGAGCCCTCGAGCGCTGGAAGCTCCCGCGTTCCGCATTACCGGCCGATTCGCTGATCCGATACGAACGCCCGTCGATGTGGCAATGGTACGGTGAGGAGCTCCTGTTCGCGGCCGTACTTGTCATTCTGCAAGCGGGCGCGATCCTCGTTCTGTTGTGGGAGCGGCGTCGCCGCATTCGTGCCGAGGCGGATCACCGCGAGTCCGAGCAACGCTACCGGACACTCGTCGAGCATTCCCCGGACGCCACTCTTGTTCACGACGGGAAAGTCTGGCTCTTCGCCAATCCGGCGGCAGCCCGGATGCTCGGCGCCGATCAGCCCGAGATGCTTGTGGGTCGCGATATTTTCGAAATCGTCCCGGGCGAATCAGCCGGCCTCATCCAGCAGCGAGTCCGGCAAATTCTCGAACGCGGTGAGGTTGCGCCGCGCATCCCGATCCATCTCAAACGCCTCGACGGCGGCCGCGTCTATGCCGAGGTCACCGGATCACCGTGCACCATCGCAGGGCGTCAATGCGTGCAGGCCGTCTTTCACGACATGACGGGCCACCGCGAAGCGGAGTTCGAACGCGATCGGTTCTTCAATGTCGCCCTCGACGTCCTGTGTGTCGCCACGCTCGACGGCTACTTCAAGCGCGTCAACCCGGCGTTTGAGCGCCTCACCGGCTACTCCGCGGCGGAGCTGACGTCGAAGCAGTTTGTCGATTTCGTGCACCCCGACGATCGCGAGCGGACGCTCCGTGAACTGGCGAGCATCTTCGACGGCGTCGACTGCGACGGCTTCGAAAACCGCTACATGCGACGGGACGGCACTTATCGATGGGTCCGTTGGCGTTGCCCAGCGGCCGCACCCGGCGATACATTGATTTATGCATCGGCCCACGACGTCACCGAGGCACGCGCCGCCGCCGACACACTGAGGCGAAACGAGGCTCGCGTGCGGCAGGTCATCGATCTCGTTCCGCACTTCATCTTCGCAAAGGATCGCGAGGGACGGTTTATCCTGGTGAACCGGGCCCTCGCCGATGCGTACGGCACGACGGTCGAGAACATCATCGGACGCACAGATGCCGACTTCGCCCGCTCGGCAGAAGAGGTTCAACATTTTCGCCGCGACGACTTGGAGGTTATCGAGAGCGGGCGGCCCAAGCTGATCCCGATCGAGCGGATTACGGACGCAACCGGCCGGGTGCGCCTGCTGCAGACGATCAAGATTCCGTTTACAGAGGCCGCGTCAGAGCTGCCATCCGTACTGGGCGTGGCGACCGACATCACGGATCTCAAGCGCGTTGAAGAAGCATTGCGGTCGAGCGAACAGACTTTTCGGCAGTTTGCCGACAGCGTCGACGAGATATTTTGGATCAGCGACGTCTCACCGCAACGCATGGTCTTCGTGAACGCGGCCCACGCGCGGGTCTGGGGCTGCTCGGTTGAGGCGCTTTACTCGGACATCCTTGCCTGGCAGCGATTCATCCACCCGGAAGACCGTCCGCGAGTTCACAAGCAGTTTGATCGTTGGATTTCAGGCGCCCCAGACGCCGACTACCAAGTGGAATATCGCGTGATCCGCCCGGACGGCGATGTCCGCTGGATTCACGACCGGGGCGTTCGAATTTCCGATGCCACGGGAGCCGTCACGCGCGTGTTCGGCGTCGCCGAAGATTTCACCGAGCGACATCTCGCATACGAGGCGCTTCGCGCCAGCGAGCACAAGTACCGCACCCTCATTGAAACCACCGACACCGGCTTTGCAGTGCTCGACGACGACGGACGGATTCTTGACGCGAACGCTGAATACGTGCGCCTGACCGGACGATCCTCTGTCTCGGAGATTCGCGGTCGCAGTGTGCTGGAGTGGACGGCTTCGTACGACCTGGAGCGGAATGCGGAGGAATTGAGGAAATGCGCGAGCACCGGTCAGGTCCGGCGTCTCGAAATTGACTACATCCATCCCACGGGGGCAGTCCTCCCCATCGAAGTCAACGCGACCGTGGTCCAAGCTCCCGAGGGGACTCGCGTCCTGTCGATGTGCCGCGACATTTCAGAGCGGCGCCGCGCCCATGAAACGATGATCCGGGAGCAGCGAATGTTTGCCCGCGGCCCGGTTGTTGCCTTTCGTTGGCGGGCCGAGCCCGACTGGCCCGTTGAACACGTCTCGTCAAACGTCAGCCAGTATGGATACTCGGCAACGGACTTCACCAGCGGCCGCATCCGTTACGCAGACATCATTCATCCTGATGATCGAGCGCAGATCGCGGCGGAGGTGTCCGCTCATAGCGCCGCGGGGGAGGCGTGTTTCGAACAGGAGTACCGCATTCGTACGGCCGAGGGCCGCTACGTACCGCTCTATGATTTCACCAACATCATCCGCGACGCCCAGAATCGTATCACGCACTACGAGGGCTACGTCCTCGACATCACCGAACGCAAACTCGCCGAGGAGGAGGTTCGGCGGGCGCGGGACGAGCTCGAGATTCGGGTCGAGGAGCGCACCGCCGAACTTCGTCGAGCCGCCGACGAACTCAGCGACCTCTACAACCGCGCGCCGTGCGGATACCACTCGCTGGATGAAGACGGCCGCTATGTCCGCGTCAACGACACCGAACTCGGCTGGCTCGGATACCAGCGAGAGGAGCTGATCGGGCGACGAACAATCCGTGATCTCATGTCGCCCGAGTACGTCAACTGGTTTGATGAACGCTTCGCACAGTTCAAGCGAGAGGGTTTCGTCACCGGCGTGGAGTTCGAGCTCATCCGCAAGGACGGGACGCGTTTTCCAGTCTTGCTGAACGCGACAGCGGTTCGCGGGGCCGATGGCCGATTCGCCTTTACGCGCTCGACGGTCTTCGATATCACCGAACGACGACGGACCGACGCTGAACTGAGACGGCAAGCGCAAGTCCTCGCCCAAATCCACGACGCTGTGATCGTCACGGACCTCAACGCCATCATCACGGACTGGAATGCGGGCGCGACGCGCATCTTCGGCTACTCGGCCGCCGAGGCGATCGGCCGTCATATCACGCTGATTTACTTCGAAGGCGAGGCGGATGCCGTCAAGTACGACGTCATTGAACCGTTGCAGAGAATGGGCAGCAATGAATTCGAAGTGCGGCGCCGAACGAAGTCCGGCGCGGAGATCTACGTACACACTTCGCTCTCGATACTGCGGGATGAGCGCGGCGTCCCGATCGGGTACATCGGGTATACGACCGACATCTCGGCGCGGCGCCGGGCCGAGGAACGAGCCCGACGATACCAGGCCGACCTGACGCACGTCGGCCGGCTGACGATCGTTGGACAGATGTCGTCTGCGCTCGCACATGAGATCAACCAGCCGTTGCAGGCGATCGCATATTTCACCAACGGCTGTCTCAAGCGCCTCGAGAACGGCGGAGCCGACGCCGCCAGCCTGATCGGGCCCATTCGTGAAACAGCGACGCAGGCGCGGCGCGCGGGCGAGGTGGTTCGCCGACTCCGCGAATTCTCACGGAAGCGCGAGCCGCAGCGCTCGACGGTCGTCATCAACGAGCTGGTGCAGGAGGCCTGTCGATTCGCGGAGCACGATGCGGGACAGCGCGGCGTGCGAACTCGTCTGAACCTGGCCAAACGATTGCCGATCGTGTTCGTCGATCGGGTACAGATCGCCCAGGTGCTGCTGAATCTGATTCGCAATGCGGCCGACGCGATGCAAGGGAACGATCCGGCTGCTCGCGAGATCACGATCACGACCGCCCGGCTCGAAACCGGGGAGATCGAGATTCGCGTGGAAGACAGTGGTCCCGGACTTTCGGAAGAGGTCCGGAGCCGGCTCTTTGACGCGTTCTTCTCAACAAAGGAAGACGGGATGGGAATCGGGTTGTCGATCAGCCGGTCGATCGTTGAGGCCCACGAAGGCCGCCTGGTCGGCGAGAATCGCCCATCGGGAGGGGCGGTGTTCTCGATCCAGTTACCGACTGAACCCTTGGAAACGACCGCTGCAGACCAATAACGGAACGATAAGTCCAATAAATGGAGTACCCGTCTGGGTGATTTCTACTAGGGGAAACCCCTATTGCGGATTGCGGATTATTGGGCTCTAGTTATAATATGACGCTGACGGCCGAACGCACTCTTACCCTCTCCGCACACAGCGAGGGAATCGTGCCTACCGTATATGTCATTGATGACGATCATGCCATCCGCGAGTCTTTGCGCTTTTTGATTGAATCGATCAATCTGCCGGTGCGGACGTTTGCAACGGCGCAGGAATTCCTCGATCAGTACGAGCCGAACACAACGGGGTGCATCCTGCTCGACGTGCGAATGCCCGGCATCAGCGGCCTCGAGCTCCAGGAACACCTGGCCGCACAGGGCTGCATTCTGCCCATCATTTTCGTGACCGGGCACGGCGATATCCCCATGGCGGTACGAACGATAAAAGCGGGCGCGATGGATTTTGTCGAGAAGCCGTTCGGCGACCAGGCATTGCTCGAACGCATCCAGAAGGCGGTCGAACTGAGTTCCGAAAACCTTGAGAATCGCGACGAATTGTCAACGTTGGCCCAGCGCCTGTCGAAGCTGACCGGCCGCGAG
Source organism: uncultured Planctomycetaceae bacterium (assembly GCA_964549445.1). GTDB lineage: Bacteria > Planctomycetota > Phycisphaerae > UBA1845 > UTPLA1 > SpSt-539. The sequence goes on along the minus strand of CAZJVS010000031.1, from coordinate 48,520 downwards.
CGCCAAATACTGAATCTGATCGCGGAGGGGAATGCCAACAAGTCGATTGCGGTGATGCTGGGCGTCGCCGAGAAGACAATCGAGGCCCACCGCGCGAATATCAACCGCAAACTGTCGGCGACGTGTGTCGCGGACCTCGTCCGCATGGCGCTGATGGCCCGATCGCTGACACCCAGCGCACTACCCATCCCCGAGAAGCGGCAACGCCGCCTCGACTAGGTCTCGCGCCGCGTAAGTATTGGCGGCCAAACTCGCCCAACCAATTGCTCTGACACGATTTATACGATTGACAGCCGTTGTTGTTTGTCGTTACAATCCACCGTCTCCGTAAGCGCTACAATTTGATCGAAATCACACGCTGACGCTCGCGAAACCCATGGAAAATTACAGCTTTGCCTCCTGGACGATCCTGTTCTTCCACCTCTTCATCTGCCTGATGTTGGCGATCTACGGTGCACACCGGTACCAGCTCGTTTACCTCTACTACAAGTATCGGAAGAACACGCCGAAGCTGCGGTCCTGCTTTACGTCGTTGCCACGGGTAACGATCCAGTTGCCCATGTTTAACGAGAGGGCGGTCGCCGAGCGAATCATCGAGACGACTTGCCGCATCGACTATCCCCGCGATCGGCTTCAGATTCAGGTGCTCGACGACTCGACCGATGCCGAGACGATTGAGATTGCGCGGCGAACTTGCGCGAGAATGGTCGCGGCGGGGCACCCGGTCGAGTTCATTCATCGAGAGAATCGCCAGGGCTTCAAGGCCGGTGCGCTCGAAGAAGGCATGAAGACCGCCACGGGCGAGTTTGTCATGATCTTCGACGCCGACTTCATCCCCCCGACCGACGTGCTGACTCGAACCATCCACCACTTCACGGATCCGCAGGTCGGCATGGTTCAGGCACGCTGGGAGCACCTCAATCGCGACAAGTCGCTGCTCACCAAGACCCAGGCGATTCTGCTCGACGGCCACTTCGTGATCGAACACGCGGCCCGGAATCGCTCCGGGCGATTCATGAGCTTTAACGGGACGGCCGGGGCATGGCGGCGGACCACGATTGAAGACGCCGGCGGCTGGCAGCACGACACGCTTACCGAGGACCTCGACCTGTCGTACCGAGCCCAACTGAAGGGCTGGCGATTTGTCTTCCTGCCGGAAGTGACTTCGCCAGCGGAGCTGCCGCCGGAGATGAACGCGTTCAAGACCCAACAGCATCGGTGGGCCAAGGGCGGGGCCCAGACTTGCCGCAAGCTGCTGCCTCGAATCCTGCGCTCGCGCCTGCCCTTCCATACGAAGCTGGAGGCGTTTTTCCATCTGACGAGCTGCACTGTTTACGTCTATATCGTGATGCTCGTATTGATGTTGCTGCCGGCGCTGCTGGTCAAGATGGCCCTCTTGGCCGACAACCCGCTGGCCAAGATGATGTTTGATTTCTCGCTGTTTTTGATTGCAACGTGCTCGGCCAGCAGTTTTTACATCGCGAGCCAGCGCGAGGTATTCCGAACCTGGGGCGAGAGCATCAAATACCTGCCGTTCCTGATGAGCGTGGGCGTTGGCATTTCGCTTAACAACGCCCGGGCCGCTCTCGAAGGCCTGTTCGGTCATCAATCCGAGTTCGTACGGACGCCGAAGTTTGGCGACGAAGCCATGCCGACAGTCGGTACTACCAAGAAGCGGTCGGCTGCCGAGAAGCGCCGGTCGGCGATCATCCAAGGCACGATCGAGGTGATATTCGGCGTCTATCTGTTCGTCTGTACTGTGCTGCTCGCGATCTTCACGGGCGGACAGTCGCTGAGTCTGCCGTTCCTTGCCCTGTTTACGGTCGGGTTCTTCTACGTCGGGTCGCTTACGCTGGCCGGGCAGCTTCAGACCGCCCGGCTCCGACCCAATCCCCAGCGACATTGATCGCACACTGACCGCGTGTTAGGTTTCGTGCCCGTCGACGTACATCAGGGAGGATGTCGCATGTCGTCACGGTTCACCCTTCTGATTTCGTTTCTTGGTTCCATTGCAATAACGGGGTGCGGGTCACCGCAATCGACGTCCAGTTCCGGCACGACGGCCGAGCTGGTGTCGATGGACCCGTCGCGGAACGGCGCAGCCTCGGCGGATGCGGAGCCGGTCGGCGGCATTGCGCCCGGCGACCAGAGACTCAACTTCATCGTGCAGGCGACCGGGCGGCGGCCGATCGTCGGGAACGAACAGGAGCAACGACAGGCGATGGAGCAAGCCGCCATCGTCGAAGCACTGGGCACCGCCGTTGCGCAGGCGCGCCGGCAGCAGGGCCAATCGTTTAATCAGTTCAGTGCGCCGATCGGGCGCGGCACCACGCTGACATTTCGGTTGCTGGCCGACGGCGAACGCGACGTCGAGATCAACGCCGAACTCGACGGCCGTTCCGTTGTGTTGCATTCGAGCGACGGGCACTTGAACCATCCGCCGTTCGCCCCCGGGACCATCGAACGCGTTATCAAGTCCACCAATGGGCGGTTTGCACTGCTCTCATGCGAGCCAAGCCTGATCGGCGAGGAGGCGACCGCGACGATCGCCTGCTACGTGTCGGCTGGGCAAGCCGGCTACACGACTGCATCATTGAGCGAATCGGCGAGGAACTAGTCCTGCCTCGCGGACGCCGCCAATCTGCATCGATTCGACAACAGCTTGTCCTTGCGCCGGCGCCGAAACGGCTGACTCGGAATCCGGGAACATTCCGCGGCGGGCGGACGGCAAGCGTTGCGATCGATGCTTCGGTCCTGCGAAGCGCGCGGGGTGTCTGCTCACGATTGATGAGACTGCTGGAGCGTGATCTCCGGCTGCGCACCGCGGCGCATTCTGAAGCCGCAACCGTGCGGGTCGAGATGGATGCTCGCATTCGCCATACGCAGGGATACCGACTCGCGATCAGTCCGAACGAGATTGCCATCGGGGCCGCGACACCGGCGGGGGTGAGCTACGCGATGGGGACACTGCGACAGCTTGTCGCGCAGGCGGGGAGTCGATTGCCGTGCCTGGAGATCCAGGACTGGCCGGACGTGCCGCGGCGCGGCGTGCTGCTCGACATCAGTCGGGACAAGGTTCCGACGATGCGATCACTTCGGGAGACGGTCGATTGGCTGGCGTCGCTGAAGATCAACGAGCTCCAGCTCTACATGGAGCATACGTTTGCTTACCGGCGGCATCGACAGGTGTGGCGCGATGCGTCGCCGCTGACGGCAGCGGAAGTCAGGCAACTTGATACGTTTTGTCGCGAGCGTTTCATCGAGCTGGTGCCGTGCCAGAACACGCTGGGGCACATGGAGCGATGGTTGAAGCACGCCCGTTACGCGCCGCTGGCGGAAGCGACCGGGCCGTGGCGATCACCGTTTGGCGACATCCGGACGACAAAGTCGACGCTCAATCCGACGGATCGCCGGACGTTGGCGCTTGTTCGGGCGCTGCTCGATGAACTGCTGCCGTGCTTTTCGTCGCGACGGGTCAACGTGAACTGCGACGAACCCTTTGAGCTCGGACAGGGTCGCAGCGCAGCGATTTGCAGGCGTCGAGGCATCGAGCGTGTCTTCGTTGACTACGTGGCGGCGCTTCGGCGGATCGTTTCGCGTCATCGCCGACGGATGATGTGCTGGGCCGACGTACTCTCCAATCATCCCCGCGCGCTCGGAAAGATCCCCCGCGACATCACGCTCCTGGAGTGGGGCTACGAGGCGGACCATCCGTTCATGCAACGGTGCAAGGCCATTGGACGGGCCGGGTTCGAGTTCTATGTCTGCCCCGGCACGTCGAGCTGGTGCAGCTTTGCCGGCCGGACGACGATTGCATTGACCAATCTCCGCGTTGCCGCGAGGGCAGCCGTCAAACATGGGGCGGCCGGGTTTCTCGTCACGGATTGGGGTGACTTTGGACATCGGCAGTACTGGCCAGCCAGCAAGGTGCCGATCGTGTATGGCGCGTCGGTTGCATGGAACGTCGCCGGGCCTCCGCGCGACTTATCCCGCACCGCTTCGGCGCACGGATTCGGTGACTCGTCCGGCGAAGCGGCCGGGCCATGGCTGGCGCTGGGGGATGTGTATCGGCTGACTGGCGCCGAGCTTCGCAACAAGACGGCGCTGTTTTGTGTCATGCAATCACGACTCGATGACCGCTCGGCGATCAGCGGTCTAACCGCGACGGCGATCCGGCGCGTCCGGCAGCGGATCGATGCAATCGAGCGGCGGGCGCGACCGATTGCGCGACGCACGCGCGAGCAGCGGCTGGTGGCCGCCGAACTTGCGATGACGATTCGCGTGTTGCGGCACGCATGCGCGCGGGCCGAGGCGATGCTCGACATCGCCGGCGGGCGCGATGTGCGTTCGGCACTGGCCCGCCTGCGAGTCGATGCGAAGGCGATTGCTCGCTTGCATGGCAAGCTGTGGCTGGCTCGCAATCGGCCGGGTGGGCTGAGCGACAGCGTGGCGCACTACCTTTGGCTCGTCGATGAATATGCTGAGTGGGGACGGCGGGCGCAGAAGCGACGCGCGAAGATCAACTTCCGGTCGGGGCGGGCTTGAGGGTCGCGGCACGGACCGGCTCGACCATCTTTATCAGTTTCTGCATGTCGATCCGGCCGACGGCGATGTAAGTGGTCTGATTGTCGTGCCAGGCGACGACGGAATGGGTCGACTTCATGTGGGGGAAGGCGAACTTGCGCATGAAATCGTCGCCGACGCCCTTGTAGTAGCCGCAGTCGTCGATCGAACTCCAGCGCGGGACGACGAAGAAAGAGATGGGCCGCGCGCCGGGAGTCTTCGATGTGAAGACCATGTGGGCGCCGCCGTTTTTCGTGAATCCGCAGAAGTTGGCCGAGGCGAGGGTGTAGCCGAACGACGAGAAGTCGGGCACGACGATGTCGAGCAGGCCGTTGAAGTGTTTTTCAAACGCGGCTGCAAGCTCGGTCGGCTGGGTCGGGAGATCGCCGCCCTGGTGGGCCGCGTGCTTTTCGCTGCAGGCGTCGTGCGTCTTCACGACCTGTTGAATGGCGACGTCGCCGCGTTCGGGCAACTTGACCGGCACCACGGGCGCAGACTCCTCACCCCTCGGAATCATCCAGTAGGTCGTGGCGGCCAGGGCAAGACTGGCGGCGGCCGCCGTGGGCACGATGAATCGCCACATGCGTCCACGAGCGAGCGGCGCCTGTGTCTCAGCCGGACTTTCGAGCGACGATCGGATCCGCTCGGCGAGTCCTTCGGGGACGGGCACGCGGTTCAGCGAGCGCCGCAGGGCGATGCGAAGCTCGTGCTGTTCGGATGCGATGCGCGAGCAATCCGGACACATCTTGAGATGGTCGAGGACTTCGCAGTTTTCCTTGACGGGCAACTCGCCGTCGGCGAAGGCATAGAGGTATCGGCGGGCCATGGTGCAATTCAACATGACGGCCGCCCCCCCGCGCCCATGCCCCGGCGGGCTGCGTACTCGGCCAACTGCGTGCTCAGCGTCTGCCGGGCACGATAGAGGCGGCTCATGACCGTGCCGATTGGAATGTCGAGAACCTCCGCGACCTGGCGGTAGTTCATGTCACCCAACGACCACAGCAGCAGCACGTCGCGATACTCCGGGATCAGGCCTTCGACGGCCTGCTTCAATTCATCGTCAAAATGATCCCACTGCATCTGGCCATCCGCCAGGCGCGGCAGGGGCTCGCGTTCCAGTTCCGCGGCGAAGTCGTCAAAGCTCACGTCTTCGAGCAGGGTCGGCTGGCGGCCGGCCCGGGCCCGACGCGTGAGGGTGACATTGTGCAGAATCTTGAGCAGCCACGCCTTGGCCCCGTGGTCCCGCAGGTCAAACCGATCGAACGCGCGATGTGCACGAAGAAATGTTTCTTGCACGAGATCGTCGGCCTCGCTTGGACGGCCGCTCATACGAAGGGCCATCCGATAGACCAGCTCGGCATGGCACAATACCGTGTGCTGAAAGCGCTCCGCCTGGCTGGCGGCGACCGCCGGGCCGGACTGGTCGGACGTGCGCTTCATTCGACTCACCTCATAAAACGGCCAGCCCCACAATATTATTCCATTCTTAGCGACTACGCCCGCACTGACGGCTTCTTGCAAGGGCGGCAAATCGCTCTAAGGTAGGGCGTCTGGCATCGTTCGATTGGACGGGAGGACGCATAGTGATAGTACCTATCTCACGTCTGTCGGAGCACGTTGGCCAGGAGGCCACGCTGCAGGGCTGGCTCTTCAATCGCCGTGACAGCGGCAAAATCGCGTTTCTGGTCATTCGCGATGGGACGGGGCTGTGCCAGTGCGTGGTCGAGAAGAAGCCGGAGACCGAGGCGTTTTTTGAGGAGGTCCGGCGGCTGGGGCAGGAGTCGTCGCTGCGCGTAACCGGGACGGTGCGGGCCGATCCGAAGCAGGTGGGCGGGCACGAACTGAACCTGTCGAGGGTTGAGATTCTGGGGCGGGCCGAGAACTTTCCGATCACGCCCAAGGCGCACGGCATCGAGTTCCTGTTCAAGCATCGGCACCTCCATTTTCGATCGCGGCGGCAGTGGGCGATCCTCAAGGTGCGGGCGACGCTGGTTGACGAAATCCGCGGATATTTCAACCGCAACGGGTTCACGCTGATCGACACGCCGATCTTCGCGCCGGCGGCGGGCGAGGGGGCGCAAACGCTGTTTACGGTCGATTATTTCGGCGAGCCAGTCTACCTCGCGCAGACGGGGCAGCTCTACGTCGAGGCGGCGTGCATGGCGTTCGGCAAGGTGTATTGCTTTGGGCCGACGTTCCGAGCGGAGAAGAGCAAGACGCGGCGGCACCTGACCGAGTTCTGGATGGTCGAGCCGGAAATCGCGTATGCCGAGCTGGACGACGTGATCGCGGTTGCCGAGGACTTTATCTGCTCGATTGCGCAGCGCATCGTTCGCGACCATCGGGCTGAGCTGGAGTTTCTTGGACGCGACATCGCGCGACTGGAAGCGATCAAGAAGCCGTTCTTCCGACTGACGCACAAGGAGGCGGCGGAGATTCTGCGCGGGCCGAAGGCGCGCGAGCTGCTGGAGGCCGACCTCGCGAAGAAAAAGTCGCGGCTGGACGAAGTGAGCAAGCTCATCGGCGAGAAGGAGGCCCAGGAGAAAACTGCGTCGCTGAAAGAGTGGCAGCGCGACAAGCTGGTGGCCGAGCTGATGGAGCTGCGCGACGAGAAGGACGACCTCGAAACCGACATTCGGAACATCCCCCATCACACGGAGCTGGCGGCCAACTTCGACCCGAACGGGGACCTGGGCGGCAGCGACGAGACGATCATCAGCCGGCTGCACGACCGGCCGGTGTTCGTGACGCATTACCCGAAGGGTTGCAAGGCGTTTTACATGAAGCAGAACGCGGCGGACCCGACGCGCGTAAACAATGTCGATCTGCTGGCGCCGGACGGGTACGGCGAGATCATCGGCGGCAGCCAGCGCGAGGACAATCTCGACGTGCTGCTGGCGCGGATTCACGAGGATGGGTTGAACGCGGCGGACTACGAGTGGTACCTCGACCTGCGGCGATTCGGAACGGTTCCGCATGGCGGGTTTGGGCTGGGTGTGGAGCGGACGCTGGCGTGGCTGTGCGGGTTGAAACACATCCGGGAGACGATTCCGTTTCCGCGGATGATGGGGCGGTTTTACCCGTAGGGGGAAGTACGGGCGCGGTGCGAGAGGGAGCCGCGGTGCCTCGGTGGGCGAAAACGCAGAAACCCTAAAACGCCAAAACGCCGAAAGCAGTCGGGTTGTAAGGGGCCTCGTCGAAAAAGTAAGAATGATGGGAATTTCGAATTGGCCGGGGTTTCTTGCCGGTTGGGCGGGGGTTTTGATTTGAGGGCGTTGCTTGGCGTTACTTGGCGATTCTGATTGATCGTTGCAGGCGTCATAGACGGACCCGAATTGCGCGCGCAATTTCTCTGAGGCCGCTTTGGTTTTGCTTGCGCGCAGATTCTCCCGTGCAGCCAGGTCATACGTTTGATGCGAGTGCGAAGTCACCCGCGATGTTCACCGCGTAGACGCGCCCGCCGTTCCACAGAATGCGCCGCGACTCAGGAAGGCCGGAAGGGTGAGACGCAGGAATTGGGACACAGGGACCGATCCAAGCCGCGGAAGCGAAACGCAGCTGCAGATCCTGTTGCACCGCGACGATGCCACCCAGACGAGGCTTGTCCTGGGCAACCGGCGATCACGGAGATCGCGACGCGGTCCCTTTCAAATTCATCGAGATGCGCTTCGAGAAGAAATGTCGAAGAAAAGGATGCGGTGCCCCAAGATGGCGTTCAGCCGGCCCCTCTTTCCTAACCCGTGCGGGAATTTCGCCCTTCGGCCTATCCCAACCATTCTCGCCAAGTACACGCGAGGTACCCTAAGTCGAAACTCGAGTTGCATTCGGGGCACGTGACGCGGCCGCCGTTTTCCAAGCCGCGCAGGGAGTACCCGCAATTGATGCAGACTCGATAATCCTCATCAATCACTCGGCGATGAAGTCGGCGGCGCGCCGTCCACATGCCGAACCATGTCGCCCCCAAGACCAACTGTACAACCACCGCCAACCACCAGACGGCCGCCGGGTATAGATACATGAGGACCATGAGAATGCTCATTGCGGCGCAAGCGAACCAAGTACATAGCCGCCTGTACTCCCAAATCTGTGGAGGCATCCCAAGTAATCTAGCCCAATTCAATTTCATGAGATAACGAAGATGGCAGAGCCAGAGCTGGCTGCCGTTTTTCGTAGAACCTTGCGACGCGTGCAGAGCACGTAACCTCCGACGCTACCGGCGTCGGATCAGGTTTCCAGCAGGTCGGACCTCCAGAGTGGTTGTCCGGCCAGGGCGGTGAGGAAGCCGTACAGCAGGATTGCGACCGCGATCAAGATCGAACAGGCGGCGTAGCCGCCATACCACGCGGTGAGATTGAGCGAGATCGGCATCGCGTAGAGCAGGCCGTCCATGAAGTACATCGCCACCAAGGCCAGCAATCCGAATCGGACCAGGACGAAGACATAAAGGCCAATTCTCGTCGCCGATATCACGCCCTGTACAACCGGTGCGCTGCTCCATGTGGCGGGCGGCACCGCGAAGATCAGGACCACAACCGCCGCGGCCAGCCACGTTCGGCGCAGCACGGCGCGGAGGAAGAACATCAGGAACAGCAGCCCGAACGCACTGCACAGTGCGACGAGCGCGTCGCCCGGAAGTTCGGCGGCGAACAAACGGCCGCTCCTCAGTTGGCTCAGATTCTCCCATTCCGGCACGGGTGCGGCGACACCGAGAAGCGGCGGGAGCCAGTGCCCCAGACGGGCGATGACGACGCCGGCCACGGCAAAGCATCCGCCCATCAGAATGTCGTGGCCGACGAGCGGGTCACGAAGCCGCCCGGAGAGCAGACGACTCCAGGCAATCAAGCTGTGCGGCCAGCGCCGGCGCACGAATGGCTCCAGTGCGACATAGAGCACCCAGACAAAGGCAGCAAAGAACAGCGAACCGCTCAATCCGGCGAGGAACAGAAGGAATTCCTGGATCTCGGGCACATGTTTGGAGCCCAGCGCCCAGCCCAAGACGCCAACCGCGAAAGTGAAAGCGGCCAACCGGGATGCACCGCGCCGGTCGCCGCGCCCCTGGCGCAGGTTGCGGCGCGCAAGCAGCACGCCGCCGACCAGGATGGAGAGGACCACCAAGAGCTGGAGACCGGTGACCAGCTTCTGTGTCGTCGTCATTTGAAACGGCTCTGACCGCCATGGCTTGGTCCACGGAAAAATCGTGTCGTAGTAGACCGGCCTGCCGCGGTACGTGGCCGTTTCGATGCGAACGGGAATGTCCGACGGGGCCGGGGACGGAACTGCCCATGCCGAGCGGGAGTCGGACCAGACGGGCGGGGTCCACTCGGGCTGCGTTGTTGTCAACTTCGTTGGATCCAGATCGCTGTGGGCGAATAGTCCGGCATCATCCGTCATTTGAGTCGTGCCGGACGCGCGGTCGCGCTGAGGGGGAACGGCGATCAGCTTGAACAGTCGGCCGTTTGCGTCGAGTTCGACGTTGACCATGCCGGAGAGGTTTATCTGCGGATCGTCCCAGGTGACGATCGACGGTCCGAATGTCCAGTCCGTCGGCACCAAACTATGAGGGCTCTGGCGGAACCAGAACCGAATCGGAGACGGCGAACCGTTCCGCAGATTGGCCCAGCGATTGGGGGATACGTCGTGCTCCGCGACCCAATCAAGACACGAATTGTCCCGGTCGAAATCGAAGGCCGTATCTGCCGGCTCAGCGTCGTAGCCGAGTCCGCGAATGATGTCGGAGGCCTTTGCGGCCAAGACTTCGGGAGCATAGGGCAGCGGCCACAGCGAAAGCGTTCGCACGCGGCTGTTCAGCAACACGAGCACCAGGACGCCGAGAAGGGCGGCGGCGAGGCACGCACCTGCGACGGCAGGCCGCATCCCGCCGAGGTCTCCGGCAGCGGCTACGAGTTCCGGGGCGGGCGTCTCGCCGGCGGCGAGGGCGGCCGCCAACGGGTCGCCGCCGGGCAGTGCCGCAGCGACAGCCAGCGCCGAAGCCGGCCGGTGTCGCGGGTCTTTCTCCAGGCAGCGCAAGATTACACGGTCAACGGCCGGGTCGACGTCATCGACGACGCTCGATGGGGTGGTCGGCGTGTCATCGCACTGCTGGCGAATCAGCTCGCTGAGTACTTCAGAATCGAAAGCCGCCTTGCCGGTGAACATCTTGTAGAGCACGAGCCCGAGCGAGTAGACATCGCTCCGGACGGACGCCGGCTTGCCCTCAAGCTGCTCCGGGGCCATGTAGGCGGGCGTACCCGCCCGTGGATTTTCCCGCACAAGTTCGGCCGCGAGCGCGGCGAGACCGAAGTCGGTAATGCGTACCGTGCCACGGCCGTCGATCATTACGTTGGCCGGTTTCAGATCACGGTGGAGGATGCCGCGCTCGTGGGCCGCTGCCACGCCGGCGCAGAGTTGCCGGGCGATCTGGAGGGCCTTGTCGCGCGGCAACCGACCGATTCGTCGAAGGAGCGATGCGAGGTCCTCGCCGTCCACGAACTCCATCGAGAGGAAGTGCGCCCCATCGGATTCGGCGATGTCATACACGCGGCAGACATTGGGGTGTGAGACCTGCCGGGCGACCCGAACTTCGTTGTGGAAGCGGGCAAGGCGATCGGCGTCGTGGGTCAGTTTCTCGGGAAGAAATTTCAGGGCCACGGGCTGACCGAGTTTGACGTCGTCAGCGCGATAGACCTCGCCCATGCCGCCCTGTCCGAGCAGGCCGATGACGCGGTAGCGGCCGGCCAACATGGTTCCGGGGACAAACCTCCCATGGAAGATCGAGCCGGATGAGGACTTGGAGCCCGTCGCGAGGACGCTTGCGCGGGCGTGGTGAGCGGTCGAGGTTCGCGATTCGGGCGATGTGCTGAGCGCCGCGCCGCACGACGGGCAGAAATGGCTGCTGGCCAGAACTTCGATCAAACAGGCCGGACACACGGACATGGCGGCCGCATGTTAACGGGTCGGCGGGCGCGGCACGACCGGATTCGAACCGTCGATGGGAATTGATGGATCTGTCAGCGATCTCTCGGTGAGAGACTGGCTTGGCGCATGTCGGTGGTGTTTCGCGTGGGTGTGGCCGGGCGGGCGGTGGGGGTTGTGGGGTTTACGCGCTGCCGGGCTGTGGGGGCGTTGGGCGCATAGACTTGGCCGGAGACGGCGATGAGCTTGTCGACGAGTTCGTTGCGGGGGTCGAGGTATTTGGCGCGACGGAGGAGAGGGTAGGCGGTGCCGGCGCCGGTGGTGTAGTAGCGAACGTAGGCGAGCATGATCGTGCCAGCGACGCTTTGCGGGCGGGCATGGACGAAACGCTCCAGGGCGACGAGCTGTACGTCGAAGTCGTTCTGGCGGGAGTAGTCGTCGCGGATGTCGTAGTTCAGCGTGGCGAGCGGGGGCTGCAACTCAAACGCGCGGCGGAGGTGGCGGACGGCTTCGTCGTAGCGACCGAGCGAGAAAAGTGCATGGCCGGCACGGACGCGCGAGAGGGCGTCGTCGTGGTTGGCCTCGGCGGCGGCGAGCAGCGTAACGGCGGCGCGGTCGTAGAGGCCGGCACGCAGGAGGGCCGAACCCTCGGCGGTGAGGTTGGCGTTGCGGGCGAGTAGCGACTCGTCGCGGCGGTAGATCTGGTTGCGGTAGTGGTAGTCCTGTGCGTCGCGGACGGCGGCCTGGTAGGGAACCTGGGCCGACTGGAGCTGGCGGCGCGGGGAACTCGAGACGTTGCCGTTGAGGCCGTAGTAGCCGTAACCCGATCCGAAGCCGCCGTTGGGGGCGTAGCCGGAGTTGTAGTAGTAGCTCAGATCGTAGAAGCCGGGCGGGGCGATGGGCTGTGCCCCGGCGCGGTAGAGGCCGGGCGGCAGGGCACCGGGGACGGCCGGGTAGGTGAGGGGTTGGGGCACGGGTTTGGGGGCTTCGGTGGATGGCGGTTGGGTCGGGAGCGGGGCTGATTGGGCGAAGGCGACGCCGGCCAATGAGACGAGAACGATTCCGGGCAACGCGATCGGCAGGCGGGCCATGGCAACCCTCCGACTCCGACAGGCAGAACGACCGGGCACCGGTCTATTGCTGACGAAGTGTCATTGCGTCGAGCCCGCCGAATGATAGGACGGCGAGCCGATGCTACGACAGAGGACACGGCGGAGATTGCACTGGTTAGGGGGCGCGGCGGAAAATATTCGGCGCGGCGATATTGTGCAAGTGCACAACGATTGGAGGGTGCGGCCGGTTGCGGCCAAGGAATTAAATCGTCCCATTTTGATCCTGATTCAAATTGGGACCGCGTTTCAGGGAAAATCGCCATGGCGGGGCGTTACCCGACTAATCTCTTTGCGGCGCGGATATGCGGCTAAGTTAGTGAGTGCTAACCTGTCTTGAGGCGTTGCGGCGCGCCCGGCAATGATGCGCGGATCATGCTTGAAAAACGGGGATTTCCTCGTGCATTTGGCCGGCGTCGGACGCAGAATACCCGCGTCCGCGTAATGTCGCGAAGCTAGTACACGCTAATGAGGTGCTCAACATGGTCGCATCCACCACCGTCGAACCCAAAAACGAGAACACGTCGGTCGCGCTGCCGATCCTCGGCCGAGGGTCGATCGACGCGACGATCGAAGCTGAACGGCAACGACTCCTGCAGGAAGCCGGACTCGGTCAGCAGATCAACCACTTCAAGCGGCCGCGCGAGCGAAACTTCACAGCCAAGGAGCGCGGCCACACGACAATCTGGTTTGGCGGGCTGACCATGCGGCACGAGGAGCTGATCCTCGCCGGCTTGCAGGGGCTGGGCTACAAGGTCGGGATCGTGCCGACGCCTGTGAAAGCGGACTTTCAAGCCGGCAAAGAGTACGGCAACAACGGGCAGTGCAACCCGACCTATTTCACGGTCGGGGCGGTCGTCAACCATCTGAAGAAGATGCGGGACGAGCAGAACATCCCGCTCGAGAAGATCCTCGAAGAGCATGTTTTCATTACGGCCGGGGCGTGCGGGCCGTGCCGCTTTGGCATGTACGAGGCGGAGTACCGCGTTGCCTTGCGAAACAGCGGGTTTGACGGGTTCCGCGTGCTGCTGTTCCAGCAAGGGGGCGGGCTCGACCAGGCGGCGGCGGAGGCGGGGATTGAATTCAACCTGAACTTTTTCCTGTCGCTGGTCAACGGCATGTTCATGGGCGACCTGCTCAACGAAGTCGCCTACCAGATTCGGCCGTACGAGGTTGTCCCCGGCAAGACGAACGAGGTGTTCAAGAAGTGCCTCGAAATCTGCCAGGAGGCGATTCGCAGCAAGAACTATGACGAGATTCACGGCGGCAAGCTGGCGAAGCTGCTGTCGAACTTCCTGCCGCTGAAGGGGCCGGACGAGACGGAGAAGTTTCTCGATCAGTTGCGGGGCAGCTGGTACACGGATGCGTTTGAGAAGTGCCGGAAGTTGATCGAGGAGGAGATCGAGGTCGATTACACGCGGCCGAAGCCGATCGTGAAGATCACGGGCGAGTTCTGGGCGCAGACGACCGAGGGCGACGGCAACTTCAAGATGTTCCCGTTCCTCGAAGGCGAGGGGGCTGAAGTGCTGGTCGAGCCGGTGGCGACGTGGATCGCGTACATGCTGAACCAGGCGCGGAACAAGGCCAAGGATCGCAAGGGCCTCACCAAGGACGGCGACGTCTCACTGAAGAACCCGTCGAAGTGGTTCGCGGCCGAGAAGGCGTTCCGGGCGAAGATGTTCAAGTTTGCGCTGGCCGACAAGATCATCAAGCGCGAGTACGACCGGTTGCGGGGCGCGCTGGGCGGGACGGCGCACGAGCTGGTGTGCCAGCACGAGCTGACCCGGCTGGGGCATCCGTACTACAACAGCCGGGCGGGCGGCGGCGAGGGGCACCTCGAGGTCGCGAAGAACATTTATTACTCGTCGAAGGACCTGGCGCACATGGTGCTGTGCCTGAAGCCGTTTGGCTGCATGCCGAGCACGCAGTCGGACGGGGCGCAGGCGGCGGTGGTATCGCACTTCAAGGAAATCATCTACATCCCGATCGAGACGAGCGGCGAGGGCGACATCAACGCGTACAGCCGGGTGCAGATGGCTCTGGGCGAGGCGAAGAACAAGTGCAAGGATGAGTTCAAGCGGTGCGTCGAGCAGAGCGGGTACACGATCGAGCAGATTCGCGAGTACGTGAACCAGCCGGAGCAGCGCGAGTTGCGGCGGCCTTTGCAGCACATCACGCATCGCAAGGGCGTGATCGGCAAAGCGGCGAACTTCATTCTTGATGTGGCCGAGCAGATGAAGGCGGCAGGCGTGCCGACGGGCAAGGCCGAGGCGGAACTCGCAGCGGTCTAGGGACGGATCAGGTTACACGCCAGCAGCGAAGAGGTAGCGAATGGCTTCCAAGCTTCTCGATTCTGACAAACACTCCTCCGGCGGCGGGTGCTCGACCGGGGGTTGCTGCTCTTCCAAGAAGGGCGAACCGAAGGACGCCGGGCACGGGCTCGTGCAACTGAACGTGGGGCTGGCGGCGGCGGCGACGACGCGGCCGACGGTCAATGAGTTGCCGTTTGCGCCGACCGAGAAGTATCCGCAGGGGCTGCTGATCGGGCTCGACGTCGGCAGCACGACCGTGAAGTTCGTCGTCGTCAATCCGGTCAATGACGAGATTCTCCATAAGGACTATCAGCGGCACGACACCAAGCAGCCCGAAAAGTGCATCGAGATGCTGAAGGTGATCGAGCAGAAGTTCGCCGATGTGCCGCGGAACAGCTTTCGCGTTTTCATGACGGGTTCGGGCGGGTCGTCGATCGGCAAGCGGATCGGGGCGCGGTTCGTGCAGGAGGTCAACGCGGTTTCGCTGTCGGTGGAGAAGCTCTATCCGCAGGTGCAGAGCGTCGTCGAACTGGGCGGGCAGGACGCGAAGATCATCATCTTCAAGCCGGACGAGGAAACGGGGAAGAAAAAGAAGATTCCCTCGATGAACGACAAGTGCGCCGGCGGGACGGGCGCGGTCATCGACAAGATCAATGCGAAGCTGAAGATTCCGGCCGAGCAGCTCTGCAACATGGGGTACTTTGACCTCAAGCTGCACCCGGTCGCGGGCAAGTGCGGCGTGTTTGCCGAGACGGACATTAACGGCCTGCAGAAGCAGGGCGTGCCGTCGGACGAGCTGATGGCGTCGCTGTTTGAGTCGATCATTCAGCAGAACCTGGCGGTGCTGACGCGCGGTCATACGCTGCGGCCCGTGGTGCTGCTGCTGGGCGGGCCGAACTGCTACATCAAGGGGATGCGCGACTGCTGGCGGCACAACATCCCGATCGTGTGGAAGGAACGGAAGGTCGAGGTTCCGGACAAGCCGATCGAGGAGCTGATCATCGTTCCCGACAACGCGCAGTACTTTGCGGCGATCGGGGCGGTGGAGTACGCGAAGATCGAGGTGCAGGACAACCCGGACTACGGCGTCTATCGCGGCTTCGGCGAGCTGGAGTGGTACATCACGACCGGGCGCGTCGAAGAGAAGAAGGCCAAGGGCAGCAGCGCGTTGGTCAAGAACAACGACGAGCTGGAGGCGTTCAAGGAGAAGTATCGCAAGGAGCCGTGGCAGCCGGCGAAGTTCGCGCCGGGCACGCATGTGCGGGCGTTCTGCGGGCTGGATGGCGGGTCGACCAGCACGAAAGGCGTGCTGATGGACATGGAGAAGAATGTCATCGCCCGGTCGTATCAGCTCTCGAAGGGCAACCCGATCGAGGATACGCAGGACATCCTGTCGCAGCTTAACAAGCAGATCACCGAGCAGGGCTGCACGCTGGAGATCCTCGGCGTCGGCACGACCGGCTACGCGAAAGACATTCTGAAGGATGTGATCGGGGCGGATGTGGCGCTGGTCGAGACGGTGGCACATACGCAGGCGGGGATGCACTTCTATCCCGGCACGGATGTGATCTGCGACGTCGGCGGGCAGGACATCAAGCTGATCATCTTGAAGAACGGGCAGGTCAAAGACTTCAAGCTCAATACGCAGTGCTCGGCGGGGAACGGGTACTTTTTGCAATCGACGGCGCAGGGGTTCGGGTTCAAGGTTGAAGAGTTTGCCGACATCGCGTTTGGCGCGAAGGCGATGCCGAGCTTTGGCTATGGCTGCGCGGTGTTCATGCAGTCGGACATTGTCGACTTCCAGCGACAGGGTTGGTCGCCGGAAGAGATCATGGCGGGCTTGTGCGACGTGCTGCCGAAGAACATCTGGCTGTACGTTTCGCAGATTCCGAATCTCGCCAAGCTCGGCACGAAGTTTGTGTTGCAGGGCGGGACGCAGAACAACCTGGCGGCCGTGAAGGCGCAGGTTGATTTCATCACGTCGCGGTTCAAGGGCACTGCGGTTCAGCCGGAGGTGATCGTTCACAAGTTCTGCGGCGAGGCGGGGGCGATCGGGTGCGCGGTTGAGGCGCATCGGCTGTTTACCGAGAAGGGGCTGGAGACGACGTTCATCGGGTTTGAGCGCGTCAACCAGATTCAGTTCCGCACGACGCGGAACGAGAACACGCGCTGCTACTTCTGCAAGAACAAGTGCCTCCGCACGTTCATCGACGTCAAGACGGGGGCGGAGAACAAGAGCGGGGCGCTGATCGACCTGTCGTCGCACATCATCAAGACGGGCCCGCAGCAAGGGCATCCGACGCGGATCAAGCATGCGGAGCCGGTTGCGGCGGAGGCGGCGGCCGAGGGCGAGGCGAAGGCGTCCAAAAGCAAGTCAAAGGTTCCGCTGGACGCGGGTGAGCAACGGCTGATTATCGCGACGTGCGAGAAGGGGACGGTCGAAGACGTCAACGACATGCGCGACATCAAGAAGGGGCTGGACGCGGTCAAGAAAGCGAACCCCAACTTCGTCGAGATTTCGGCCCGCGAGGCGTTTGCGAACACGGGCGTCGGGAACGTTTCGGACCCGCTCCCGGCGGTGAACTGGAAGAACGTGCTGAAGCGGAAGGAGATCGAGCAGCGGATCGAGCGGATGAAGCGGCGCGAGTCTATCAAGATCGGTCTACCACGGGCGCTGAACATGTATTCGATGGCGCCGTGGATCACGGCGTACTTCCAGTCGCTGGGCATTCCGCATCGCAACCTGATCTGGAGCGACTACACGAGCGAAGAGCTTTACAAGGAAGGGGCGAAGCGCGGGGCGATCGATCCGTGCTTCCCGAGCAAGATCGGCATCCCGCATGTCCACAACCTGCTCTACCACAAGCATGCCGAGACGCCGCTGAATTACATTTTCTTCCCGATGATTGACTGCCTGCCGTCATTCATGGAGGGCGTACTGAGCCAGCGGGCCTGCCCGACAGTGTCGGCCACGCCGGAGGCGGTGAAGGCGGCGTTCACGAAGGAGTCGAACGTCTTCGCAGAGTTTGGGGTCGAATATCTCGATACGTTCCTGAACTTCAGCGAGCCGGCGCTGATCGAGCGGCAGATGTTCAACGAGTTTGCCGACAAGTTCGGGCTTTCGCCCGAGGAGAACGCGCGGGCGTGCAAGGCTGCGTGGGATCACGACACGAAGTTCTGGGCCGGCCTGCACGGCCAGGCCCGCGAGGTACTCGAGAAGCTCGAGAAGAACGACGAGATTGGCGTGGTGGTGCTGGCGCGGCCGTATCACAACGATCCGGGCGTGTGCCACGAAATCCCCGACGAGTTGCAGAAGCTCGGGTACCCGATCTTTACGATGGACACTCTGCCGCGCGATGCGGACATTCTTGAAAAGCTGTTTGGCGAGGAGGTTCGCCGGGGCGATTTCAAGAGCGCGCTGTCGATCGAGGACGCGTGGAAGAACGCCTACAGCGAGAACACCAACCGCAAGGTGTGGGCGGCGAAGTATGCAGCCCGGCATCCGAACCTGGTGGCGCTGGAGCTGTCGAGCTTCAAGTGCGGCCACGATGCGCCGATCTACACGGTCATCGAAGAGGTGATCGAGAACTCGGGCACGCCCTACTTCTGCTTCAAGGACATCGACGAGAACAAGCCGACCGGCTCGATCAAGATCCGGGTCGAGACGATCGGATACTTCCTGCGGCGGCACCGCGACAAGATGGTGGCCCGCAAGCAGAAGATGGCGGAGATCGAGACGAAGCTGGCGGCGATGCGCGAGCGGCTGCAGCGGCAACATGACGCCGCGGGCGGCGTGGGACTGGCGCGCGAGCTGGTCGGCGTTTAGCGGCCCCGTCCCGGCGGGATGAGGCCTGCTGTCTTGCGGACACCGGCGTGTACCGCGAAACTGCCCTGCCTGACGGTTGCGGGCAGGAGGCGGTGGTGGCGGCGTCCGACAAGATCATGTTCGAGATTTATCGCGAGGCCGACTACGGCCGGCAGTTTCGCGTGGTCTATTTCACGGAGCTGACCGAGCACAACAAGGAGAACGAGATCAACCGCGCGATGGCCGGCGAGCACTTCTTTGACGGATTCCTTCGCGAAAGCCGGAAGGAAGAGGCCAAGAAGGTCGTGGCGGAAATCGTGCGCGGTCTCAACGGCGGCCAGACACTGACGGCCGATGAAGTAGAGAATCGACTCCGCGAGCAGGAGCTGCTCGCGTAACGTGGGCAATGCCCACCCCAATTGAAGGGAGACGACGGTGGCCACCACCAAGCAGCTTCCGAAAGTCCCGGCTCACCTCGAACGCTGGGCTGAAAAGCATCCGACCCACCTCCCTTACGAGCCGCGGCCGGCCGTTACGAAGAAGAACGCCAAATCCAAGCTTGACCAGTACAAGCTGTCGCTGCGGCGCTACGACCCGAAGCATGCGAAGCTGCCGTGGGAGATGATGTCGGAGTGCCCGACATGCGATGCCACCGTGCCGTCCACGTTCCACATGGTGGGCGACCGGGTCGTGCTGACGATTCGCTGCCCCGGCTGCGGGACGGTGAACGAGGCGCACGAGGACGTGATTTTCCATCCGGAGGCGAAGAGCGATCATCCGGACTCGCCGACACACACGTTTGGCGGGACGAAGATCAACCCGGTGGTGCGCGGGCTGCCGCGGACGCTGGAGACTCTGTGCCCCGAGTGCTCGTGCAACGTGCTGGGGCGGTACTACGTCAAGAACGGGCGGGTGATGATCGAGAAGACCTGCCCGCAGCACGGTTACTTCCGCGACTGCATCAACAGCGATGTGCGCGTCTATCTGCGGGCGAACTACTGGACGTTTGAGGAGCAGCCGGGTCTGACGAATCCGAAGGTCAACCACGCGGTTTCGTGCCCGAGCGACTGCGGGCTGTGCAACCAGCATCAGTCGGTGGCGGTGCTGGCCAACATCGACTTGACGAACCGCTGCAACCTGACGTGCCCGGTCTGCTTTGCCAATGCGAACGACGCGGGGTACGTGCACGAGCCGACGTTTGAGGAGGTCGAGCGGGAGCTGATGCAGCTTCTCGACTGCCGACCGACGCCTTGCACTTCGGTCCAGTTCTCCGGCGGCGAGCCGACGATTCATCCGCGGTTTCACGACATCGTCCGGCGGGCCAAAGAGCTGGGGATGACGAACATCCAGGTGGCGACGAACGGCATCACGCACGCCAACCTCGAGTTTGCCCAGCGGAGCAAGGCGGCGGGCCTGCATACGCTGTACCTGCAGTTCGACGGGCTGGACGACCGTATTTACAAGTTCGTCCGCGGCGAGGCGCTGCTGGAGAAGAAGCTGCAGGCGATTGAGAACTGCCGCAAGGTCGGGTTGAAGGTGTGTCTCGTTCCGACGCTGATCAAGAGCGAGAACGATGACCAGGTCTCGAAGATTTTTGACTTTGCCGTCGCAAATGCCGACGTGACTTCGGCCATCAGCTACCAGCCGGTGGTGTTCACAGGTCGGATCAATCGCCGTGACCTCGAGCGGAAGCGGTACACGCTGGGTGACTTGGCGCACGCGATCCACAACCACACCGGGGCGGCGCTGGAGCGCGACTTCTTCCCGCTTTCGTTTGTAACGCCGCTGTCGCAGCTTTTGTCCGTTCTCGAGCAGAAGCCGAAGATTCGCAGCAGTTGCCACAGCGACTGCGCGTTCGGAACTTACTTCCTCGTTGCGCCGGAGAAGTATGCCGGTCAGCCGACCCGCGAGAGAGTCGTGCCGATTCCGCAGGTGTTCGACATTGCTTCGCTGTTCACCGAGATGAATGCCCTCGCCAAGCGACTGGAGAAGAAGGAGAAGATCAGCAAGCTCGACCTGCTGAAGGTCGTCTGGCTCTTCATCAAGAACTACGACCGCAAGAATGCGCCCGAAGGGCTGACGGTCATGCGGTTTATCAAGTCGCTGCAGGGCTGCGTCAGTAAGACCGACGGCCGGAGCGGCAAGGCCGAGACCGAGAATTACAAGACGCTGATGTGCGCGGGGATGCACTTCCAGGATCGGTACAACTACGACGTGGAGCGCGTGAAGCGCTGCGTGATTCACTATAGCACGCCGGACGGCATCTACCCGTTCTGCACGTACAACAGCGGGCCGACCTATCGGCCGTTCATCGAGGCGATGTGGTCGACGCCGAACGAGTCGTGGATTGCGGCGCATCCCGGGCAGCGGATCGTGCCGCCTTCCAGCCCCAACAGCGTCATGCCGTGGGCCGGCCGATTTGGCGGCGACCCCGAAGAAGACGAGAGCTGGAAGACGCTGAAGAAGGACGGCAGCAAGCTGGCGACGCTGCTGACGCTACCGGTCGCGGGCGGGGCGGCGGGGCAGAGCAAAGTCGGGTCGCGCGGTGGGTGCGGGAGCGGGTGCGGGTGCGGTTGATCAGTTTCGACTTATTGCGCCCCTACGCAATTCTCGACGGCGTCATCGAGGGTTAGACCGAAGCTCGTGCGTGGTATGATTCCGCCATGTCTCCGCCGGTCGATACTCAATTCTCGCTCAAAGAAGTAGAAGACGCTTTGGTTCATATCGTTCGCGAAGCCGCGGGATTTGACAACGCGAGTTTCACACTCGCCGAAACCGTCGATCGTTGCTTCAAGCGATGCGACAGTCGTTATTCAATCTGGGCGCGATTAGGGCATGGAACATGGGAAGAGCTGGATTTCGCCGACATTCTTCATCTCGTTGACAGGCACTTCGACTTGGATATGGGCCTCAAACGATGGGACCAGGCATTGTCACTCCGAGCCCGGCTCCAATGGCCGGAGAATCAGATTCCGACCTGGCGGGAAATCGCCGACGTTGTCGTCGCCAACGCCGTGCGGTACCCCGCGATACCGCGTCGTATTCTGGGAACCGACTGCCTGGCGGCTGGCGTTTTCGATTCGCTTTGCCAGATCGCGCAACGTACCGCGCGTTGTGACACGATGCGGATCTCGCCGCAGGACAGCATCCGTGGCCTGATGAAGTCGCGGATGATCCGATTTCGCCGTCGGATCGAAATCAATTTCGGATGCACGTTGCCGCCGGAGCCGCGGTCTCGCGGCGTTACGTGCTTCGCGCTGACCTGGGGCACGATCGCCTCGGTGATTGGCTGGGTCGCTTCGGCTTTCGCTGGTGCTGCGATTCTGTTTCTGGGAACGGCGATCGCGATTATCGCGTGCATCGTCTCCGCTCTGCTCGTTCACCGTTTTTGGCCACCATTTCCGACAGAGCTGCGAACCTTTAAGGCACTCTCCCGCTGGCTTGCGAATGAGATGCGTCCGCACCCGACGCCGCAATCAGCCGGACTCCTGCAGGGATTTTGATTACGCATCCTCATCGGCTACGGGTGATGGACGCGCGAATCGCTGCTCGGCGCATCCGATCTAATCGGCAGCAGTCGGTAGCCGATTCGTCCGATAGTAAAGCCCCGCCGCATGTTCGCCCTTAAAGGCGAAGCGCCAGACGCACCACAAGCGCTTGCTCCACGACTCGACATCGTTGTCGCGCGGTTCGTTGGGCCAGTTGTTTGCTCCCAACCACTGAGGGGCGGCGGGTCAAAGCAAGGTCGGGTCGCGGGGTGGGTGCGGGAGCGGGTGTGGGTGCGGCTAGTCGGGGCGCGCCGGCTGACTCGTCGGTTGCGTCGTCGATGAAAACTCGCTGAGATCGAAGTGCCACGGGGTGTGAAAGTCAACGTCCTCGTCGGGGCGGGACCAGCCGCTGGTGTAGGTAAAGATGTGCCCGGATGCGCTCTTAACAACGACGGGGCGAGCTCCTGTGTTGCGAATTCGCAGTTGGATATAACCGACCACTGGAATCGCTTTGGCGAATATCCCGGGGTCTTTTCTTGCCAACCAGCGGAAATAAGCATCCGTCCCTTGCGCCTCGGTCTCCGAGGGCTTTCCCCATTTTTTCGCCAGCTCGCTGAACCGGTCGCAGTCCTCACGGGTCACGGCAACGGTTTCCACAAAGGTGGGTGGCGGCGTAATCTTGGCCTGCGTCTTTCCCGAGAATGGCTTCCACTCTGACCAGTGCACCCGATCACTGCTATAGCGATACTCCCCCGCGAGCGATTCAAGTCCCGACGGCTCCGTCGCAACGACATCCATGCTCACCGATACGCTGCATGAAGGCCGGTAGGCGAGGCCGACTGCCTTCGTCCCGCTCTGAATAACGCTTTTTCCGCCCGGCGGCAGTTCAACCCCATCCGCGACATACCTCGTCGGTGGAGGCCACTGGCAGTTCTCCGCGATCTTTCCGTTAGGACCAACGAGCTCGATGGAATCAAAACCGCTTATGCCGGCGTGTATCGGCACCACCGCAGCCGCAACCAGCGAAACAAATAACCAGAAACGAAATCTCGATTGCACCATGAGTCTGAAAACTCTCGTCCGGCAAAAAATACTACATTCTCACAGCTTCCCGAACAAGCTACTGAAGCTCGCGCTGCCGGTCCTCTTCCCTACTTGCGGGGATCGTTGAACCGTCCGGTGCGGGTTCGGGACGGGGACCGTCGCGTGAAACGAGAAAGCGCTTTCGCGCGCCAGCAATCAATCCGTCGACATCGAGAGCCCTTTCGGTGTGAACGTACAGCCCCGCCACCTGTTCTCCCGGCGCGGCGCGTGCATTCCTCAAAAGGCCATGAGGATGACGATGATCGCAAACACATCGTTGGGCGTGACGTCGCCATCGCCGTCGACGTCTGCCGCGCAATAGCCCGGAGAGGCCGGGCCTCCGGCCAACAGCGCGTCGACGAAATCCTGGATGTCGAGGCCGTTCAGTTGCCCGTCCTGGTTCACGTCGCCGCCGCCGCCGGCGAAGACGGTCACCGTGGCGGAAGCACTGGTAACCGAGCCGCAGCCGCCCGTGATGACGCATTCGTAAGTACCGCTGTGACTCGGCAGCGCCGGCGCCACGGAATAAGTATGGGCCGTGGCCCCGTCGTCGATCGCGACGCCGTTACGTCGCCATTGGAAGCTGGAAGCATTCTGGACGGTCACGCTCAGGGTCATCGTGCCGCCTGCGCAAAGCGACTGAGAGTCCGGTTCGTCGAGAATCGAGGGCGGCTGATCGGCGTCGCATGCATCACCGATGCCGTCGCTGTCGCAATCGGCCTGATCTGCATTCGCGAGGATGGGGCAGTTATCGCAGCCCGATCCGACGCCATCGCTGTCCACATCGCTCTCATACTCATCAAAAACTGTGGGGCACAGGTCGCAGGCGTCGCCTAGGCCGTCGACGTCATCGTCGGCCTGATTCGCGTCGGGCGCTGCGGGGCACAGGTCACAGGTATCCCGTACGCCGTCACCGTCCGAATCCGCATCGAAGACCAGGTGCATGTCGTGCACGCTCGCGGGGCCGCCGGCCGGCAGCGCCGTGACGGTCAGCGTGCTGATGTCGCCGATCTGGGGTGAGCCGGGCGGCAGCACGTCAAACGTCCGCTTGCCGACCTTGGCCGGTCCGATGCTGGATGGTGAGCCGCCTGGCGCCACCCAGCCCAACGTGTCCACCCAACTGACGCTAATCGATTCCGCGTTGTTGCAGAATGACCAGACGGCGAAACGGGCTGTTCCCGATCCGGACCCAAGGCCGCACGGATAGCCCATCGCGACGACGCGCGCTTCCTTCACGTTCGTACCGGGCAGCACCGTCGGCGGCGGCGAGAACAGGCCCGCCAAAGTCACCCCCGGGTCCAGCAGGATGGCGGTCGCGTAGATTGTTGCGGGCGCGGCTGTCGTCATGATCGGCGCGGCGCCGCTATTGCCGCGCAAGTCCAATGTCCCGCCCGGCCCCGTGCGGATTTCGACACTTCCCATGCCGTCGACGAGCGATTGCTGGCTCCCGGATAGTGCGATCGTTCCGCCCATCGGGGCACGCCAGGCGATCGAGCTGGTCGTCGTCCCGCCTCGGACGTCGAGCGTTTCAACCGCTTTGGAACGTGCGCGAAACGCGTTGCCCATCTCCGCCACGTCGATGATCTTACGGAAGTGCTCTCGCGATTCTCCGGGACAGTTTCGCTCGGTGGACGTATAGTCGTACGAGTACTGCGATCCGTCGCTGAACGTGATCCACGCGAAAAACTCGTAGCTCCGACAGAGGCATCCGCCGCACGGATACCGTTGAATGGTCTCGCTGATCAGCACCCGCGTCGCGCCCAATGGGGTGCCGGGCGGCGGCGTCGCGTGCTCGACCGGCCAGTCGCGATACTCATTTCGCGGCAGGTTCCTTGCCAGATCGTAGAGCGGCCCGGACTGAGGAAAGGCGTCGAGCGACTGACCTTGCTGGAACTGCTCCGCCATCGTCAGCGCGATCGCCGGCGCGGCTGTGCCGGCCAACAAGCAGCCCAGTACGCCGATTGTTTGTACGGCGCTTATTCCACCAAGTCGGTTGGAACGTACCATGTCAAAACTCCCGAAAAGAGACCGGCCCACTCCGTGATCCAACCAGCGGTGGACTTCGACATCGCGCCACCGTCGGCCATCTAGTGAAGCGCAGAATCACACGATTCGGGAGGGTGCAATCCATCGCACGGACGCGAGAGCGTGGGTGATTGCTTGTAAATAGTGTTGAACGCGGAAGATAGAGTCGGTTACCATCGGGGTTTCAGGCCGTGCCCCCGGGAGGGGATCGCAACATGTCCGACAGCCGCCCGACAACCGGAAAACTGCGCGACCTATCCGCCGGTCGGCGACGTGCAGCCGACGCTCTCATTCCGCTGATCTACGATGAGCTGCGCGACCTGGCGGCGCAGCACTTGAGGGCCGAACGGCGAGGCCACACGCTCCAGCCCACGGCCCTCATCAACGAAGTCTATCTGCGGATGGTCGATGCCGACGGCGTCGAGTGGCGCGGCCGTGCACAGTTCCTGGCTCTGGCCGCTGCCCAGATTCGCAGGATTCTGGTCGACCACGCCCGTCGCCGCGTGGCCGCCAAACGCGGCGGAGGCGTCTACCAGATAACGCTCAACGAGAAGGCCCTGTTGCCGCGGCGCATCGAAGTCGACCTCCTCGGTCTGCACGACGCCCTTTCGCGGCTCGCCGCGCGTTCCGAGCGACAGTCCCGCGTCGTGGAATTGCGGTTTTTCGGCGGCCTGACAGTCGAGGAGTCGGCCGAAGTGCTCGGCGTTTCGACATCGACGATCAAGGATGACTGGGCCGTCGCGCGGGCGTGGATTCGACGGGAACTGCTCGGATCGGGTGACGAATGAGCTCGGCGCCGCACGATCGCGTCTCCGAAGTTTTTCTCGCCGCCAGGCGTCTTTCCGCCGATCAACGCAGAACATATCTCGACGACGCTTGCGGCGCTGATCCGGAGCTCCGGGCCGAAGTCGAGGCGCTGCTGCGCCACGACGAAGCGACCGGGTTCCTTGACGAGCCGGCCCTCGGCCGCGACTTTCGGATATCCGATGCGGCGGACGCTTTTCAGCCGGTCACGGGAGTGCATCAGAGCCGCATCGCCGGATTCACGATACTCCGCACCCTTGGGGCGGGCGGAATGGGCGTGGTCTATCTCGCCGAGCAGGAACGCCCGCGCCGACAAGTGGCTCTGAAGGTCATCCGCCCCGGAACGACCAGCGCCTCGGTGCTGCGACGCTTTGAGCGCGAGGCGGAAACGCTCGCGCGCCTGCAACACCCGGGCATCGCCCAGCTCTACGAGGCCGGCGACGCCGACGCGGGCGGCGATCGACATGCCTGGTTTGCGATGGAGTTTGTCTCCGGACGGCCGATCACCGAGTTCGTCGCCGCGGCACGACTTGCAACGGGCGCGCGACTCGAGTTGCTCGCCCGGGTTGCCGATGCCGTTCAGCATGCGCACACGAAGGGCGTCATTCACCGCGACCTGAAGCCCGCAAACATCCTCGTTACCGACAGCGGCGATCCGAAGATCGTCGACTTCGGCATCGCCCGTGTCGTGGACGCCGAATTTCAGGCGTCGTTCAGGACCGAGACGGGCCGTCTCGTCGGTACGCTGGCCTACATGAGCCCGGAGCAGATCGACGGGGGCACCGACGGACTCGATACGCGCTGTGATATCTACGCCCTTGGCCTGGTGCTGTATGAAGTTCTCTGCGGCCGCCCGGCATTTTCGCTCCAGGACGAGAACTTGTCCGGCGCTTTGCGGACTATCCGCGAGCGGGAGCCCGTCCCGCTAGGGTCGATCAATCGCGCGCTGCGCGGGGACGTCGAGACGATCGTCGCCAAGGCCATGGAGAAGGACTGTGCCCGGCGCTATCAGTCGGCCGCTGAATTCGCCGCCGATATCCGCCGCTGCCTCACCGACCAGCCGATCATTGCCCGCCCTGCCAGCCGCATGTACCAACTCCGCAAGTTTGCGCGGCGGCATCGTTCGCTGGTCGGCGGTGTGACGGCCGCATTTGTCCTCCTGCTGGGCGGCGCCGCGGCAACGACATGGCAGGCGGTTCGTGCGACGCGCGAAGCGCGGCGCGCTGAAGCCGTCGGCGCATTCATGCGAGAAATGTTCGCAAGCATCGATCCTTTTCGCGGCGGCGCGGAAGTTCGCGTTATCGAACTCGCGGATCGCGCCGCGGATCGGATAACCACCGTCGCTCGTGACGACCCGCTCCTTGAGGCCGCATTGCGAACAGAGGTTGGCTCCATCTATTACAGTCTCGGCCGCTACGCAGAAGCCGAACCGCAGTATGTTGCGGCGCTGCAAATCCGCGAGCGCTATCTCGGCGACCGCGATCCGTTGACGCTCGCCGCGATGAACAATCTCGGCCTGCTGCGCACCCGCCAGGGACGCTCCGGCGATGCCGAGCGCATGCTGCGAGCCGCGACCGATGGACGCCGCGCCGTGCTCGGGAACGATCATCCAGACACGCTTATCTCGCAAAACAACCTCGCAATGGCCGTCCTCGCCGAGAAGCGTCCCGATGAGGCCGAACGACTCTGCCGCGCCGCGCTGGACGGTCAGCGTCGCGCACGAGGTCCCGGCCACCTCGACACGCTGACCTCGATGGCCAATCTCGCCACGATTTTGAACGTCGCCGGTCGCCCGGATGAGTCCGTCGAACTTCAGCGCAATGCGCACAACGGATTTCGCGAAGTCCTGGGAGACTATCATCCCACGACGGCGATCGCAGCCGGCAATATCGGCCATCAGCTTAAAGCCCGGCGAAAGTTTGACGAGGCGGAAGTCTTTTTTCGCCTTGCCCACGACGGACTAAGAGATTCCCTCGGCGACGATCACCCCGACACGCTCATCGCAGCGGCGAACCTCGCGCAGTCGCTCTGGCGACAGAAAAAGCTCGTGGAAGCCGAATCCCTCTATGGGCCGACCCTCGCCGCTTTGACCGTCAAGTGGGGCCACGATCACTCGCACGTGCTGACGGTCTCGACACAATTCGCGCTGGTGCTCAAGGAAGCCGGCAAGCTCCGCGAGGCCGAACCCCTGCTCGCAAGCGCCGCCGCCGGCTATATCAAGTCGCTCGGCGAGAAACATCCGCGGACCATAGAGGTAATGCGTCACCGCGACGCGGTCCGCAGCACTTTGGCTGGCGATGGCGTCAGCGGGGCCGAAACGTCTCCATAGCGACTCCTTGGACCTGCCGCCGGCTGATGACGCGGGCGGACGGACAGCGGGGCGACAGAGGGTCGGTGCGCCGCGGTCGAACGGCATGGCGGTCGCAATTCTGCCGACGGTCCGCGGCATTCCGCGCGCCCCGGCAGAGATTATTCGACTTGGTGCACAGACGGCGCGAATCGATTCCGGATCGCTGAAACGAACTCAGCAGCGTGGGGAATTCGCTTCGACGGAAAGAAGATTCCTGCCGTCTGGTCGCCCTTGGCGGCAAATCTCCAGACACACCACAAACGTTCGCTCCAGGCATCGACGTCGCCGTCGCGCGGTTGGGCGGGCCAGTTTTTTGCTTCCAGCCATTGCGGGGCAGACGCCTCCAACTCCACAAGCGCGATTGGTTCGCCCTCGCGAACGTGGCCGCCGGTTATGAAGAATGGCTTGAGGTGAAGCTTTTTCGGTGACTTTGACTTGGGGCCGGCGCGTTGGATGATGAGCCAGCGGAAATCGCACAAGTCCACGACGCTGCGCATGCGTTCGTGACCGAGGTGATTGCGGGCCTGTTCGATGCTGCGCTTGAGTGCGGCGGCGCGCTCGAATTGCAGTCCCTTTGCCGCTTCGCGCATTCGTGCTTCCAGATCGGTGAAGGCCGCGTCGCGATTCCCGGCGATGAAGTTCAGGGCGCGAGCGATAGCGGATTGATAGTCGGACATGGGGACGCGGCCGTCGCAGGGGGCGGGGCATTTGCCCATTTCCCAGTACTCGCAGGGCTTGCCGTGAGGGACCTGGCGCAGGATGTCGTACTTGCGGCAGAGGTCGAAGAGGTCTTCGACGATCTGGATGATGGCCTCGGCGTCGGCGCGGGTGGCGAACGGGCCGACGTAGCGTGCGCCGTCCGGCGGATACTCCTTCACGACGGTGATTCGCGGGATGGCTTCGCGCGGATCGCCGCGGAGGAACCAGGCGGGGCCGAAGCCGAGACGCTTGCGATAGTCCTTGGGGTACAGCCGCCGCACGGCCGCGTGATAGCGGAGGGCGGTCTCGAACTGGCTGAAGGTGGGCGTCCACCAGACCGAGCGGGCTACCTCTGCCAGATTGGTACGCTTGCTGCGGCCTTCGGCCGGCGCAGCGAGCCGCGCCGGCACGACGCGCCGCAAATCTTCGCAGGCGGCGAGCAGGATCGGCCGGCGCGAGGCATCGGCGATGACGTACACGCCGCCGTGGGCGGGAAGCGACTTCGCGTTCAGGCCGGTCGCCGCGTCGAACTCAACGACGCATGGGAACAGCTCGGCCAGAGCCGGCTCGCTGGTCACAATCGGGCCCGCGGTTCGACGTG
The DNA here is from genome assembly GCA_964549445.1 of uncultured Planctomycetaceae bacterium. Classification (GTDB taxonomy): domain Bacteria; phylum Planctomycetota; class Phycisphaerae; order UBA1845; family UTPLA1; genus SpSt-539. Next base: position 18,769 of record CAZJVS010000031.1, on the reverse strand, counting down.
CTTCTGCCAGAATTTCCACCACGATCGCTCGTGTTCGCCGTCGGGCAGCATTTCGCGATCGGAGAGCTGCGGAACCTGGCTGCGGTGGTGCAGGACGATCCGCCGGTCGAACTGAGCGCGGTGGGCGCGAAAGGTGGCGAGGGATTGATCGGAGAAGAACGCGCTATCGGGCGGGAAGTTCTCGCCGTTCGGATAAAACTTGAGGGCCTCGTCGAGACAGAGCCCGCCCTCCCAGGCGAGCCGCCGGCCGGTTTGTCGATCGGCCTCGCGCCAGGCGCGCTCGGTGATGTGGCGGTAAAGCGTGATCCAGCCGGCGAGATCGATCAGCTCGCTCGGGCGGTGGGTCGGGTTGATGACCATCAGGGCCCCGAAGGCGGCTGGGATTGGGGGCGGATCGATCACGAAGACGGAGGGGTGATCACGGAGGCATCGTGCGCAAGCCGCGTACATGCGAGTGTCGTCATGATTTGCGTTGGGAGCGACGACGCCGCCGCGCGGCCGCTGGGCGATCAGGCCACAGGAAGGGCAGGGCGTGAGGATGAGATAGAGTTGAATTTCGGCGACGCTGTGCGCCCGCAGGGTCGTTGGCTTTGTCGCGGGGGTGCTGCTCACGTCCCGTCCAACCTCGCCTACCCCCCATGCGACGCGCGGGCAATCAAGTCGTCTTTCCGCCGCCCTTGCTGGGTCGCTTCGGCGGCTTCTTTCCACTGTCACCGCCGGTTGCGCCGGGGACTTTCGCGGCACCTTTGGCCGTAATCACTTTACCCTGATCCAGCGCCTCGAGCGGTTTGAAATCGTTGTCTTCGAATTGCGTCGACAATGCCGTCAGGAGCTGGCCGATCGTCAGTTCGACCTGGACTTCCAACGTTTCGTTGCCGACCCACCTGGCTTCGAATACGTTGACGCCTTCCGGTTCGCCCGGGTATTGGTCCGACGGCTGGCCGATGGCATCGCCGACGGTCGACCCGGGTGTCAGCGGCAGCGAGTAGGCGACCTTCATCAGGTTCTTCACGGCGTCGGCCTTTGCGGCAGCGCGGACGCCGTTCATCTGCTCGGGCGTGAGTGTGGCCGGTGCATCCGGGATCTCGGCGGCGGCACCGTGTGCCTCGGCGAGCTTGACGACCGGCGGCTTGGGCTTGGCCGGCTCATCGGATTCATCGCTTTCGGCTTCGTCGTCGGCCGGCGGAGTCGCGGGTGGCTTTGCAGTTGAACCGGGCCGCGGAATCATGCCCATGGCCTTCGAAAGGGCCGAGCCGATCTTCGAACGTTTTTGCGGCTTGCCGCCGCCCGATGCCACCTTGGCGCCCTTTGCCGCTTTCGCCGGCTTCTTGGACGGCTTTGCGTCATCGTCGCTTGCGGTCCTTTCTTCCGATCCCTTCTTGAGCGGCCCGTAGGCGATCTCGGTCTTCTTTACGAGGGTGACCGAAGTCTGATCGAGCAGAAGCGAGATGTCGATGGCCGGTCGGCCCGGCGGCATGAGCGCACCGGCTTGATCGCCGAGCGAAAATTCCGGGGACGAAGCATCCTCATGCTTGGCGCAGCCGACGGCGAAGAGCACGGCCAGCGCACCCGCACATACCAGACGCAGACTAAACTCTCTGGTTGTTCGCAGCATGGTCGATTACCACCCCTTGTGTAAGATATTCTTCGGTGGATGGTAGGTCAAACATTGGTTTATCGCCGAATACTTCCGCTGGCCGGCATGCTTGTCATGCTGATCCACGCCGCATTACCGGCCCCGGGGCAGACGTCGACCCGCCCGGCGACGACGACTGCCACGTCCCAACCGTTGGCGGCGGAGATCGAGGGCCTCGTTGGGCAGCTCGGCGATCGGAGCTTTGAGCGCCGTGAACGGGCGCAAGAGCGGCTTGCTGAACTTGGCGAGGCGGCCCTTCCTGCCCTGCTTGCGCGACTGACCGACCCGGACCCGGAGATCGCCCGGCGCGTCATCGAACTGCTTCCGATTCCGACCGATCCTTCGCGCCGGGTCGACGTCGTGATGAAACTACTCGCGACGGGGGATCGAGAGCACCTCCGCAAGGCCGTCTTGATCCTCTTTCAGGATCCGGGAGCGGTGGATGTCGCGTTTCGTGCGGCTATGGCAAATCAGGGCGGACTGACGACGGCGATGGGTGCGCCGATCCTGGAACAGCTGGACAACTGGCGGTCGCAGGACGGCCGCTACCGAAAAAACGCGGCTCGGAACGCCGTACGCAATCCGGAGGGGGTCGCGCGATTGTCGCGAATTCATGCGGACACGCCGGCCTACCTCGCCGAGGCCGCTTATTGGCTCGCCCTGGATGCTCGCGATGACTACGTCGAGCACGCCACGAGCCGGCCGGCGCGAACCGCGACGGCTCCGGCCGCGTCACAACCGTGACGAGCGTGTGGTATTCTCCGAGTCGTGCAACCCAACTACGCATCCCGCGTCTGGCTTGCAGCCTTTGCCGGCGCGCTGTTGCTGTTCGGGCTGACGCTGGCGCCGGACGTCCTGATGATGGACAGCGGCGAATACCAGGTCGCCGTGTACCGGTTTCCGAATCTTGGGCTGGGAGATCGCCCGGCTGACCTCGTTCGAATCCATCCGGTCTATCTCGCGGTGGCGAAGTTGATTTCACTCGCACCGGTCGGGAACTTTGCGTTTCGCGTGAATTTTGCCAGCGCATTGTTCGGCGCGATTGCCGTGGCGAATGCTGCGCTGCTCGGCTGGTGGTTTACGCGGAACGCGTGGACGGCGGTGCTGGCGGCGGCGGTGCTGGCCTTTGGCCACACCTTGTGGGCGTTTGCGGCGATCGCCGAGGTCATGACGCTGATCGCGGCGGCACTGACGGCCGAGTTAATGTGCTGGTGGCTGTATGGGCAGACGGGGCGTACGCGTTGGCTGCTCGCGCTCGCCTTGCTTAACGGTGTCGGCGTTGCGATTCACCTTCAACTTGGGCTCAGCACGCCCGTCTATGTTGCGGTTTTGATCTGGCTTTGTTGTCAGCGGCGGATCACCGTCGGCTTTCTTGTCGCATGGGGACTTGTGTGGCTGATCGGCACGCTGCCATACAGCATGATGGTCGCGTACTACGCCTCGCGGACACACGACTGGTCGTTTGTGCTCGGATCGGCGACGTATGGGAGGTTTGGAGCGTCGCCGAGGCGGTTTGCGGCGAGGACCGTGCTGCGCGGTCTCGCGGCCATGCTGCTGAACTATCCGACGCTGCTAATTCTCTTTGCGGCGCCGGGATTGCTTCGACTGCGACGGGTTGCGCAGCCCGCCGTGTTCGCAGCACTCGTCGGCGTCATCGTCATGCAGTTGCTGTTTGTCTTGACGTACAACGTGCCCGATCAGTATTCGTTCTTTGTTCCGGTGTACGCCGTATTCGCACCGCTGATTGCGTTTGGGGCGACGGCGCTGCTGGCGGATCGGATGGGTCGCGTCGTGCTGCTGCTGCTCGCGCTCATGCCCGTGCCGGTTTATGCCGTAGCGGCGCCGGCGCTGCGGAAAGCGGGGGTCCGGCTGTTCAACCGGTCCGTGCCGTATCGCGATCCGTACGAGTTCTTCATCAAGCCGTGGAAGTGCGGCGACCGCGGACAGCGTCGGTACGTCACCGAAGTTTTCGCTGCCCTGCCGCCCGACGCGGTGTTGCTCACGTCGTACACCATGGAGTTCATGCTCGAGTACGGCCAACGGGTCGATGGGCTGCGGCCGGATGTGCTCGTCGTCGATGATCCGGCCGCACTGGTCGATCAGCTTGCGGTCGATGCGAACGGACGGGCGAGATGGCGGCGGCCGGTCTTTGCGAATGACGTCGAGGCGAAGGACTTTCCGCCGGCATTGCGGGAGTTGTGCACACCGCGCCCGACCGGGATCGTGTGGCAACTTGAACCGCCGCGGGACCCCGACGCGCTTCGGTCAGCGCTCAGTCCCGAGAAGTCCGAAGGGCCAACGCCGCCGCCATAACGATTGCGGCTGTTTCGATGCGCAAAATGGTTGACGTGAGCCGCACCGGCTTGCCGCCTGCATCGTGCAAGAGCTTCAGTTCATTGTGAGTCAGGCCGCCTTCGGGACCGATGACAGCGATCGTTTCGAAGTTGGAGTGTCGCACGACACAATCGAGAAGCGGCGGCCAACGCGGGTCGGGGTCGGCGACGAACATCTGGACGGAGTCGCGAATCATCTCTGCCAGGTCTGAGACGCAGACCGGGGCGGACACTTCCATCGCGACGGTGGAGCGACACTGCTTGGCGGTCTCGAGACACTTTCGCCGCCAGCGTTCGAGCTTGGCGTGCGAAGGGCGGACGACGGATCGCTCGGTTATCAACGGGGTGAGGCGGTTCGCGCCCAACTCTGCGAGTTTTTCGACCATCCAGTCGGCGCGGTCGCCCTTTGGGATTGCGGCGGCGATTGTCAGGAGCGTGCGCTGCGACGCCGACGCATGCCGCTCGTTCAGCGACACCTCGATGCGATCTTTGGTGATGGCGGCGATCGTTCCGGTCGCTTCGGCGCCGCGGCCGTCGAAGAGTTCGACTGCGTCGCCGACGCGGAGGCGGCGGACACGGGCGGCGTGGTGAGCTTCGCGGCCGACGATCGTGATTCGATCTCCGTCGAGCTCGCTCACGATGAAGCGTGGCGTTGACATGTGCTGATCGTCGGGTGGTTTGGGCGCGGCAGCAAGCACGCCGATCGCAGAAAGAAAACGGCCCGCGGTACACTACTCCGCGGGCCGTCTAGACTAGGTTTTGAGGGTTGCTCGATTACATGCCGTATGTCGCCGGCTCAAAGACGGAGTCGGCCAGGCCGGCGTCCAGCGAAACATCGCTGTATTCGTAGCGGCCAAGCAACTGTGTCCGGGCATCGTCGGCGTAGCAGCGGACCGACACGGGCACCTTCCACTCCTGATCGATGTGGAAGACCGCGATGCGATCGGGGTAGTCGCCGTTGGGACCGGTGTATGGAAGCACGCGCTCGACCACCCACGTCGGCCGGCCGTCGATCTCGGATTCACCCTTGAACGTCAGCGAAAGTTCGCCGCGTTCGCTCGCGAGACGGCAGTACTTCACGAGCAACTCGAGACTGTGGCCGAAGCCGAACTCATCGATGTAGCGCCGCGAGGCCTCGCGTGCGAGCGATCCGTGGATCGGCTGCTTGATGCTCTTGACGAACATTCGAGCGATGGCACCCGGCTGGCAGACGGCCATTTCGCGTTCGTCGGGGTTCTCGGCCTCCGGGTCAGTCCAGCGGCCCTTGACGTAGATAACGCGCTCGGCCTTGCCCGGGTTCTTCACCCAGTGCATGAGGATGCTCCTGGGCTCCTGGCGATAGGAGGTAGCGATGGTCTGCTCTTCGCTGAGGCCGGACGGAAGGAGTTCCTGCTTGACGAAGGTGCAGGTGTAGTCGCGAACGTTTCGGAGGTGTTCCTTTTGCGCTTGTTCGAGGGCGGCGAGCGGATCGCGACGGATCAGCTCGGCGAAGGTACCGCGCTGCGGAGTGGGCGCACCCGTTTCATCGGCGATGACGACCTGCGGGGCGGGGAGGAAGGAAACCGCCGCGGGCGCCTTGGTGAAGACCTCGACCGCCAAGACGCCGGCCAGGAGGACGCCCAACAACATTCGCACCCGTGCGGGTGTCAGTTTGCGATCGATTTCAGCCATAAGCTCCATGTCCATTGAGATCGCGACAAACAACCCGGGTCGCCATACGACACGGCGATTCCGCTCGAACTTGTCTGGCGCTCAACCTCAGGATTCATCGGATTCGGTGCAGCCGGCCCTCTAATAAAGGCCATTATGCCTGCGGGGTGACCCTGCAAACGGCGTCGACGGCACTTTGCCGTGTCGCCGCTGCATCCGCGTCGCGGTTCCGAGGGCCCGATGAACACCTCAAAACCTTTATACCTACGCCGAACAAACAGTAGCACGACCCACGAGATTGGTCAAACGACTGATACCTGAATCGCCCAATTCCGTTCGGAGTCGATGTAAAACAAGCGGCGGCATATACTTGCAATCGATGACAAACCGTTATTTCTCACCCGTCTGGTAGAGGCGGCGGCCGGAGATGTACTCGGCGACCGCACGGGGAAGTAGATATCGGACGGATTTTCCGGAGCGTATTCGGTCCCGAATCTCGGAAGCACTGATCCCGATTTCGGGCGTGACCAGGCACGATCTAAGGAGTTTCCCTACGGCATTGTCCCCAATGGCGGCTCGCAAGGCCTTCAATTCGTCGTCGGAGCGACGCCAACCGGGTCGGGCGGCCGTGACGATCTCTACGGCCTCGACCAGCCGGGCGATGCGGCTCCAGGTTGCCAACTCGGGGAGCGAATCTGCGCCGATCAGCCAGCACAAGCGGGTGTTGGGCCCGACGCGGGCGCGGTATTCGGTCACCGTGTCGAACGTGTAGCTGGGGCCGGTTCGACGTAGTTCGAGGTCGTCGACTTCAAACAATGGATCGCCGGCGACGGCGAGGCGGGCCATTTCGAGGCGATCGGCGGCGGGGGCCAGATCCTCGGCGCGCTTGTGCGGCGGGGAGGCGGAGGGAATCAGGACGATTTTCGAGAGTCCGAGCTGTTCGGCAACACTGCGGGCGGAAATCAGATGGCCGAAGTGAATGGGGTTGAACGAGCCGCCGTAGAGGCCGATCGACATGGCTATTGCGACGCGATTGCGGGAGGCGCGGCCGGACGGGCTTCTGAGAGCGGCGCGTCCTTCTTCCAGGAGATCGTCATCTCACACTGTTTCATTTCGAGACTGGCCGAGGCCTTCTGGCCTGTGGCGGCGGCGGCTTCGATGCGGGCGGCGACGACGACGTAGTAGCCGAAGTCGGGCGCGAACTTCACGTCGAAGGCGATGGTTGGATGGGCGGCCCATTTGCGGGCGCCGCTCTCACTGTTGTTGGCGAGGAGCGTGTCACTGTGGAGGGTCGTGCCGTTCGAGTCCTTGACCATCAGGATGACGCTGACCTTGGCGGTGTTGGAGGGGTCGAGACTGCTGACGTCGATGACTTGGGCGAGATCGACCGAGACTTCGATTACCGCGGCGAGCGGCTGCTTGCCGGTCAGATCGAACGTGTAACCAACTTGGAACTCGGCCCAGCCGGAGCCGCCGTCGGACGCGAGGACGGAAGCGGCGGCCTTTCCGGAGGGATCGGCGCCGCACTGCGCGTCGCAGATGCCGTTTTCGCGAAGCGACGGGCTGACGAGATTGAAGGGCAGGGCGGACGGGAGACGGATCGGTCCCTTAGTGGCGATGTCGTCGGAGTAGTCGGGGCGCTCGTTGGCGGGCTTGGAGACCTTGATCTCAAAGCTGTCGCCGCCGCAGCCGGAGAGTGGCGCGGCGAGCAGCGCGAGAGCGAGAATGAGGCCGCACGCGATATTTGTTTTCGACATGCGCCGTAGCTTATCGCCGGTTGCCGCGCTGTAAAGCCGGGGCGCGGTGCGACGGCGGGTGGTTGGCGCGAGTGGGCGTGGATTCTAGAATCTCGCGACGATTCACAAGGGAGTATCCGCATGGTTGTCGGCGAGCTGACGCAAGAGGTCGAACTGCTGGTCATCGGCGGCGGGCCGGGCGGGTACGTGGCGGCGGCGCACGCGGCCGACCTGGGTGTTGAGACGGCGCTGGTCGAGTCGGCAGAAGTGCCGGGCGGCGTGTGCCTGCGCGAGGGTTGCATTCCGTCGAAGGCGCTGCTGCACGTTGCGCACCTGGTCGAAGATGCGACGCATGCCGAGGCGTTCGGCGTCGCTTTCGGGCAGCCGCAGTTTGATTACGACAAGCTACGGACATGGAAGGCGTCCGTGATTCGTCGGCTGGCGACGGGCGTGAGCGGGCTGCTGAAGGGGCGCAAAGTCGATTACTACAACGGGAAGGCCATCTTTGAGAATTCGCGGATGGTGCGGGTCGAGGGCGATTCGGCGGCCCATCTGAAGTTCAAGAACTGCATCATTGCGACGGGGTCGCGGGCGAAGACGCTGCCGGAGAAGGTGCTGGCGCGCGACCTCTACTGGGATGCGGCCGAGGCGCTGGCGCTGAAGGAGATTCCGCGGCGACTGCTGGTGGTCGGCGGCGGTTACATCGGGCTGGAACTTGGGCAGGTGTATGCCGGGCTGGGCAGCGAGGTGACGGTGATCGAGGCGCTCGATGCGCTGGTGCCCGGGGCCGATCCGGAGCTGATCAAGCCGCTGGCGGCGAAGCTCAACAAGCAATTCAAGGCGATCTATACGAGTGCGACGCTCAAGTCGGGCAAGCGCGCGGGCAATGGCGTGGACATCACGTTCAACCTGGGCGGGCAGGATCGGACGGAGAACTTCGATCGCGTGCTGGTGTCGATCGGGCGGCGGCCGAACAGCGACGGCCTTGGCATCGAGAAGACGAAGGCGGTCATCGACGAGCGCGGATTCATTCGGGTCGATGCGCAGCGGCGGACGGATGATCCGCGGATCTTCGCGATCGGCGACGTGGCGGGCGAACCGATGCTGGCGCACAAGGCGTCGGCCGAGGGGAAGGTGGCGGCCGAGGCGGTCGCGGGCAAGCCGACGGTGTTTGAGCCGGCGGCGATTCCGGCGGTGATCTACACCGATCCGGAAGTGGCCTGGTGCGGGGTGACGGAGAAGCAGGCGAAGGAGCAAGGGCTGGACGTGAAGATCACGCGGTTTCCCTGGGTGGCGTCGGGCCGGGCGGTGGCGATGAGCCGGACCGAGGGACTGACGAAGCTGATTTTCGACGCGAAGAGCAAGCGGATGCTGGGCGTGGGGATTGTCGGGGCGCATGCGGGTGACCTGATTGCTGAGGGCGTGCTGGGGATCGAGATGGCGGCGGTGGCCGAGGATGTGGCGCTGACGATTCACCCGCACCCGGCGACGAGCGAGACGATCATGGAGGCGGCCGAGGCTGCGAGCGGTCATGCGATTCACGGTCCGCCGGAGCCGGCGGCGAAGAGTGCGCCGCGCGGGGCGCCGTCGGCGGCTGCGGCGAGCTGATCGGGCGGAAACGTCGAAAAGTCGAAATGAGGGGTGGCTGGGGCGGTGCGTCGGTTGGAATCTCTTCGGGCACATTTTTGCTGATAATCGCTGATAACGGCTGATAACGAGTTGTCCGGATCGGCGCGGAGTTTCTCCAAGGCCGTCGGCGCCGTGTTGATGCGGCGCGGCTTTTGCGGTGCGGTTCAACTTCGGTGCGAAGGCGACAATGCCTCCGCGTTCTGCACCCTATAGAGTGGCCGCTGTTCCACATCGTCTGGGGTTGGCGCCGCGGCGGGCGCGGCTCACGTCTGACGTGTTCGCCGAGTAGAATCCGGTCTTCCGATCATGCGCTTCGAACAGCATCACCAGCCGCTCATGCCGCTCCGCCGATTTCTGGCGCGGCTTGCGCGGTTTGGTGCGGCGGCGGCGGTGATCGTGCTGGCGGCGCTGTTGGTGGGTGTGTTCGGCTATCACGTGTTTGAGGGCATGGGCTGGCTCGATGCACTGCTAAATGCATCGCTGATTCTGTCGGGGATGGGACCGATCCAGCCGTTGAACACGACGGGCGGAAAGCTGTTCGCGTCGTTCTATGCGTTGTTTTCCGGGCTGGTGCTGCTGTCGGTGACGGCGCTACTGCTGGCGCCGATTTTTCACCGGGTGCTGCATCACTTTCATGTCCGGGAGACGCCGGCGGAGAAACGGAAATGATTGGGGCGGGGGCGGTGCGTTGGTTGGAAACTGGTCAGGTGCATTTTTTTGCGAGAGAACCCGAGAAAACCTGATAATGAGCCGTCGCGGTCGGCGCGGAGTTTCTCCGTAGGCGCGCGGGCGGATCTGACGCAGACGCGCGCGACTCGATGTTCGATTGCGCGGGGAACAATTCCGCGCTCGGCGGAACGTAGACGCTGCCGGTGTTCCACTTCTTTGAGTGATTTACTGCAAAGCGCTCGCTCTTGGACTCCCAATCGCGGGCTTCGCGAGGTCGTAGCCGGAAAATTGCCTTCAGAGATAGTTGATGATGTGCATCATCTGCTGATACTGCGAGATGAACCACACCGTGGAGAGCCCTACGCAAAGCCACATCGGGCGCGTGCGAACGCGCTGTGTCAGGCGGGCAGCCACGAGCGCGACCAGGCTAATGCCAACAGCAACTGTTCCGAACAAGAAGACAATCTCGACCCACGCGAGGTGGATGAATCCTTGCCTGGTGCCGGCGAGCAGGTCGAGCGCGCATGCTGTGAGCGGGATCCACCAGAGCCAGTCACCCCAATACCAGACATTGGGATTGGATTCGTGGCGCGCGTAGGGCAGGTCGGTTGGTTTCGTGTTCTGCATGCTCGCGAAAACTACTTTTCGTTGATGACCTCGGCGTGGCCGTCGGCGAAGGCTTTCACAGTGTAGCCGGGGTGGTTTTTGCATTCGACGATGGTGTCGGTGGGATTGGCGTCTTCGAGTGTCCGGCCGGCGGCCGGGTATTCGAGGGGCAGGCCGCCGGGACAGGTGAGCATGGATTCTTCCATGCCTTCCATGCCGCGAAGGTCGGTGAGTGCGGCGGGCAGTTTGCCGTCGTGGGCCGCCGCGTACTCCCAGAGCAGACCAGCCAGGCCCCGGAGCTGGGTGATGCACTCGGAGCGCGCGCTGGCACCGGCGAGGAAATCGGCGGCGATGATTGGGGCCGTGGCGGGCGGCTTGAAGAAGTCGGGGCCGACGGTCTTGGGATCGGGATAGTCATAGGTCGTGATGCTGCGCGAGGGCCTCTCGCCTTTTGGAGGAGACGTCCATGACTCGGAGCGAAGGACGCGATTGAGCTTCGGGTCGATGTCGACGACGACGGTCTTGTGGCTACGAGACTCGGCCGTCAGGCGGTTGATGGTGCGCCCGTTAACCTCGATGGATTCTTCACGAAACCCCGGCGTGGCGCGGGCGTCTTCGACTAACTGCATTTCCACGTTGCGGCGAACGTCGCCGCGTCGGAGGTATTCAAGGATTATCGTTCCATCGTTCGCTCGTTGCGACGTGAAGGGGCCGTCTTTAGTCGGGCCTTCATATGTCCGCCGGTCGGCTGCGGAGTACATGGAGACATGCGCGTTCATCTCGGTGCGATGGCCAACGGAGCGCGCGGCCCAATAGTCCCACTCTTCTTTGACGGCGGTGCCATTGCCGTCGTCGACCTGGACATGAACATGAACGGCGTCAATGCGCGCGGCCGGCTGAGTTGCGGCCGGTGGCGGCTCGGCGCGGGCGAACTGCAACGGCGTCAAAGCGCCGATCACCACTAGCGCGGGTATGCGACAAGCGATCATTGGGGTGACCTCCGAATCAGAAGTCTTCGAATGAGTCTCGGGCCGGGGGTTGTGGTGTGAACGGCCCAGAGCCGCCAAAGCGTAGTCAAGCAAGTCGGAGGGGTCAATCGAACGGCGCTGGCGCGGTTCGGTTGCGTCCGGTTGATGCGCGATCGGGCAGTCAATCTGACGATGCTCCGGCGATCGCTATTTCGCCTTGAAGGCCCAGACGTCCTTTACGTTTTTGGCTTTGTCGAGCGACCAGCATTGTTTGAGGATGGCCGCCTGCGTCTTGTCGTTGATGACGCCCTTGGCGAGCGTGCGGAACTTGTATTCGACTTCGTCGTCGGTCATGGGGTTGCCGGCGTGGCCGCGGGGGAAGTCGACGCGCTTTTCGAGCTTGCGGCCGTCCTTCATGGTGACGACCAGGCGGTTGGGGATGCCCTGGGGGTAGCCGGCGTTGAGGTCGTCGGACTCGCGGATGCGGCAGCGGTCGAGCAGGCCGAGGACCTTGGGCTCGGTAAAGCGCTTGGGGTCGAAGGTCTTCTTGGTGACGTCGCCGTCGTAGAAGGCGGCGCAGACCATGTAGCCCATCGAGTGGTCGGCGGTTTCGCGGCTGGTGGGACGCCACTTTTCGGGCTCGCTGCCGATGATGCTGACGGCGGCTTCGAAACTTTCGATGACGATCTCCAATATGTCGTCGGCGGTCTGCTTCGCGGCGCGGATTTCCTTGCGGAGCTGCAAGGCGGCGTCGATGGCGGACTGGGCGTGGTACTCGGCGGGCCAGAACTTGATGTAGGTCTTGTTGATCATGTAGCCGGCGTGCTTGTCGCCGAGTGACACCGTGAACGGCGTCTTAGTGAGCATGTTAAAGACACCCTTGGGGCCTTCGAAGATTTCGTGCGGGCCGGTGAAGCCTTTGCGGGCGAGTTCGGCGGCGAAGACGGCGTTGCGGGCGGCGTTGGAGAAGGCGCAGGCCTTCCACATGGAGATCTGGCCGGTGCGGGTCTGGCGGGTGGCGATGTTGCAGACGCCGGCGAGGCCCTGGGCGTGGATCATCTGGTCGGGCTTCATCTTGAGGAGCTTGGCGGCGCCGAGGGCGGCGCTGAACGCGCCCCAGACGACGTGGTCGAAGCCGTGCTTGCGGAGCGAGGCGGAGTCGCAGAGGGCGCACTGGATTTCGTAGGCGATGACGGTGGCGAGGATGAAGTCCTTGCCGGATGCGCCGGTCGACTGGGCGACGGCGAGCGTGGCGGGGATGTTGTCGGACGGGTGGGCGGGCTCCTTCGAGAGATAGGTGTCGTTGTAGTCGAGGTAGCGAACGTGGGCGCCGTTGCAGAAGGCGGCGAGGTCGGGGGTGGTGCGCTTGTTGGTGCCGATGATGACGGCGGCGTTTTTCGTCGCGGGGCGTTCGAGGGCGGTGGCGCGGACGATCTGGGCAGCCTTGCTCGAATAGGCCCCGAGGGCGGTGGCGGTGGAGTCGATAAGGCGGCGCTTGACCTCGTGAACGGCGGCGGGGGTGAGGTCGGCGTACTTGAGGGCGTGGGTCCAGTTGGCGAGTTTTTCGGCGAGCGTCATGGCGGCTCCTTGGTGCTGATATCCATCCCCTGCGTCCGGCAGCGGGGCGGCCATTCTAGCGAGCGGGGGTGCGCGCACCAGTGACGCGATATCGGAACTGAAAGCGAAAGCCGGGGGCAGCGGCGACCGACGAAGTTCGGACGGAGATTTTGCGCGCTACACGGACGGTGCGGTATCGGACGCGACGCGGGGGTCTTCGAGGGGGCGTGTTATTGGAAACGGCAGATGAAATCCCGCGAATCGGATGGCCGGAGTAATTGGGACGTGGAACGCCGCGAAAAATGGCGCATACTTTCGACTCAAGGGGTCGGCGTGCCGCGCATGCGGCGCGAGGGGAAGCAAACGACTCCGGGGGAAATGGGGGACACAGACTCGCCGCGAATGTGGTCGGCGGGGACTGGGTCCGGGGGGAAGCACATGCGAATTCACGATCGATCAATCGGTGTCTGGTCTGCGCTGGCCGGCATCGTTCTGGGCGGCGCGACGATCGCCGCGCCGGCATCGGCCGCGCCGATTACATTCAACGGTTCCGGCGGAAACCTGGCGGCGTCGGCGACGTTCGATGTGACGGGGACAAACCTGATCATCACGCTGTCGAATACGTCGTCCGAGGACGTGCTCGTGCCGGCGGACGTTCTGACCGGCGTGTTCTTCGACTCGGCGACCGCGCTGTCACTGACGCGGATCAGCGCGGTAGTTCCGGGCGGCTCAAGCGTGCTGTTCGGCGGGACCGACGCGGGCGGCGTCGTGGGCGGCGAGTGGGCTTATCGCCCGCTCAACATCGCGAACGAGCCGAATCGCGAGTATGGCATCAGCTCGTCGGGGCTCGGTTTGTTCGGGCCGGGCGATCGTTTCCCGGGGAACAACCTGCAGGGGCCGACGAGTCCGGGCGGGTTGGAATACGGCATCACGTCGGCCGGCGACAACCCGGCGACGGGCAACACGCCGGTGACCGGGACGAATGCGCTGATTGATAACAGCGTGGTGTTTACGCTCTCGGGATTGCCGGTGGGGTTTGATCCCTCGACACAAATCAGCCATGTGACTTGGCAATATGGAACGTCGCTAAGCGAGCCGCACCTTCCGGAGCCGGCAACCCTGGCACTCGTGGCGGTCGCGGGCCTCCTGGGGACGCGACGGCGGCGGTAGGCGGATAGCGATTGTTACCGTTCGCTGAAGTTTTCATCATCCAAAGACACGGCCCCGCGCGAAGCGGGGCCGTTTTGTTTCTACTCAAGCGATTATCGGGACGGCACATCGCCCGAATGGGTGAGCCGCATCGTTCGCGGCGCTGGAATCGACCGTGGCGACTGTGGTAAGATAATTAATGACCTCGCGGTCTGTTTGCGCGCCTCGCGGCGGACGGTCTGCCGGGCGGGGTGGAGCCGCACCCAAGAGTTGACGGAGGAGCATGGGCGAACGGTTCGCGTTTGCCGATGCGCGGGAAGCGGAACAGATGCAACGCAACGCCGACAACGATCGATCGAAGGCGCGGGCCCGGCCTGCGCGATGGATCGCGGCGCTGACCGGCGCGGTCTTGATGGCAGCCGGCAGTGAGGTGCGGGCTGCGCCATTCAACTTCAGCGCACTGCTCGGCAATCTCGCGGCGTCGGTGACATTTGACACGTCGGGCACGGACCTGATCGTGACCCTGCGAAACACTTCGCTATCGGATGTGCTCATACCGGCAGAAATTCTCACGGCCGTGTTCTGGGATGTGAACGGAGCGAGCTTAAGTCTGACGCCGGGCAGTGCGGTGGTTCCGATTGGATCGAGCGTTTTGTTCGGGACGACAGATCCGGGCAGCGTGGTCGGCGGCGAGTGGGCGTACAACGGTGCGCTGGACGCCGGCAACCAGCCGTTCCGAGATTATGGCATCAGTTCGTCAGGATTGAACTTGTTTGGGCCGCCGAACCTGTTCCCCGGGACGAATCTGCAGGGACCGGATAGCCCGGACGGATTGCAGTATGGCATTACGTCGGCCGGAGATAATCCGGCGACGGGCAATACACCGGTGACGGGCACCAACGCACTCATCCAGAATGTCGTGGTCTTCACCCTGCCGGGATTGCCGCCTGGGTTTGATCCGTCGACGCAGATCAAGAACGTCTTGTTCCAATACGGCACTTCGCTGGATGAGCCGCACTTCCCGGAGCCGACGACGCTCGCGCTGCTGGGGGCCGGGGCCCTGGTCGCGCTGCGACGACGCCGGGCTTAGTCTTTCCAAACTTCCAATCAGTTGATGGAGCGTGAGCGGTACGCTGCGGCTTTCGTTTGCCTTTGTTCGATGGTTATGGGACTCACCCGAACGGGTTGTATTCGCAACCAAGTTGCAGTAGAATGTTTGAACGGAGCCGGGGCCCTTTTCCTCGTTGGGGAACGAAGTGTTGCGATCGCGAACCAACCCGAACGGGCGAGTGCTGGGGATGGGTGTGTCCGCGCTCGTCGTCGCACTTGCGGTGGGTAGCGCCCGCGCGGGGCAGAGTTTCACCTGGAACATGAGTACGCCGGCCGGGCCGGTGGCGAGCCCGCACGTCTATCCCGACATTTCCAATACGCACAACCTGATCGCGTACGGGTTCAGGACCTCGACGCCCGGGCCTTTTTTCCCGGGGACTGGAACGACGTGGGGACCCGGCGGCGCCTACGACTTCAGCACCGGGACGGTCACGTCGAATCCGCTGTATGGGAAGGTCTCCACGCCGGGGCAGACAGGTTTGGGACTTGCCGGCCTGAACCCGGAGAACGAGATCGAGGCGGCGTCGTTTGTACAACTCGATCTGAACGAGCTGATCAACAACGGGCTGACCAACGCGGTGATGACGATCAAGAGCGTCGGGTTTCTCCAGGGGTACTATGTCTGGGGGAGCGACACGGTGGGGGTTCCGGGCACACTGCTGAAGCAGGGATTCAATCCGATCACGGGGTTCTCGAACCAGACGTTCCTGATTCCGGCGTACGGGACGTATCGCTACCTGGGCGTCAGTGCGGCGCCGATCGGCTTCGGGTCGCTGACATCGAATGCGAATCCGCCGCATCACAATTTCACGAGCAAGATCCTCGTCGGAGAGATCTGCGCGTCGATTCCCGAGCCGGCGACGATCGGCTTTCTGGCATTGGGCGGGCTTGTAGCGCTGCAGCGACGACGGCGAGCGTAGGCCGACCCTGACTTCCTCGACATATCCAAAGAGTTGATTTACTCCCGAGTGTGCCGGCCGGCGAGGGCGCCGGCCGCTACGTGCGCTTGAATTGACGCTCGAGGTCTTGCAGTGAGAGACTGAGCGTGGTCGGGCGGCCGTGGGGGCAGTTGCTGCTGCGGTCGATGAGGTCACGCTGGTCGAGGAGGGCGGCGATTTCGTCGGCGGTGAGCGGGTCGCCGGCTTTGACGGCGGCCTTGCAGGCCATCATGTCAAGCAGCTTGTGGACGAGGGTTTCGGAGCTTTCGACGTTGGCGGCTTCGGCGAGGCGGTCGAGCAGATCGCGGGCTACTTCGCGGATGTTGACGCGCGACAGGAGCGAAGGGAATGCCTGAACGCCGAGACTGTTGGGGCCGAAAGGGCTGAACTCGACGCCGAGGCGGGCGAGCAAGTCGGCGTGCTGCTCGGCGGCGATTTTCTGCGCGGGCGAGACGTCGATGATCTCGGGGATGAGCTGGCGCTGCGATTCGAGCGGGCCGGCGAGGATGCGGGAGCGGAACTGTTCGTAGAGGACGCGCTCGTGGAGGGCGTGCTGGTCGATGATGATGACGCCTTCAGGCGATTCGACGACGAGATAGGTATTGTGCACCTGAAGCGCGCGGGTCGGCGCGTCGTGTGGCGACGGCGGCGCGGCTTGCGGCGCGTCGATCGAAGACGGTGCGGATGCGAGGGGTGTTGACGGCGGCGCGACGGACGACTCGAGGCGAGTCGGCACAGGGTGATCGTGCGCGGGATGTACCGCGCGCGGCGGGGCTTCGAAGTGGCGGAGCGGGGGAGGTGGGAAGTCGAGGCGGCGCGGCGCCGGTGGCGCGGAGCGCAAGTAGTCGGCGATGGCTTCGCGGACGCGCGTGGCGCGTTCGGGGTCGACGGTCGACGGCTGAGTGCGAAGCGACGGCGTGAGGTCGCGCGAGAGCAGGGCTTCGCGGATAACGGCCAGGACTTGCGACTGGACGAGTCCGGCGTCGCGCCAGCGGACTTCGATCTTGGTGGGGTGGACGTTCACGTCGTAGGCGGCCGGGTCGATGGTGAGAAACATGAAGACGACCGGGTAACGGCTGGGCTCGACGAGTCCGCGGTAGGCCTCGCGGATGGCGAAGTTGATGGCGCGGTCGTTGATGAAGCGGCCGTTGAGCAGGACGTATTGCCATTTTGAGGTAGCGCGGGCGGAGGCGGGCGGGGCGATGAATCCCTCGACGAGAAGTTCGCGCTCGCGGGTGGTGACCGCGAAAAGGTCGGCGGCGAGTTCGGGGCCGTAGAAGTCGGCGATGCGGGCGCGGCGGTCGGTGGTGGCGGGGAGCGAGCGGACTTCGCGGCCGTTCTGGATCTGGCGGAAGGCGACGTGGGGGTGGGCGAGGGCAAGCCGCGCGATCTGCTCGGTGATGTGGGCGGTTTCGGTGGCCGGCTGGCGGAGGAACTTGCGGCGGGCCGGGACGTTGAAGAAGAGGTTGCGGACTTCAACGGTGGTGCCGGGCGGCGCGGGGCAAGGAGTCGGGCCGTCGAGTTGGGCGTCGGCGATGCGCAGCTCGGCGCCGGCGGGGGCGTCGGGGGTGCGCGAGGTGATGTGCATCTGCGAGACGGCGGCGATGGAGGCGAGGGCCTCACCGCGGAAGCCGAGCGTGCGGACGTGAAAAAGATCGTCGATGGTGGCGATCTTGCTGGTGGCGTGGGCGGCGACGGCGAGGGGCAGGTCGGCGGGGGCAATTCCGGCGCCGTCGTCGGTGATACGGATGAGGGATGTGCCGCCGTCGGCGAGTTCGATCTCGATGCGGCGGGCGCCGGCGTCAATCGCGTTTTCGAGCAGCTCTTTGACGACGGAGGCGGGACGCTCGATGACTTCGCCGGCCGCGATCTTGTTAACGAGGGCTGGATCGAGGCGGCGGATGGGGTTCATGGTGGGGCGATTGTAGGGAGGGGCGGGAGGACGGGATACGGGATCTGTGAGTGATTGATGCACGGAGCTGTGAGAATCGCCCGCCGTCGGCGACTGAGTTTGCAGATTACCGCACCGTGTTGGCCGAATGGGGAATCAGATACGAGTCAAGATGGCGATCGAGCGCGGAGAGTGCAGCGACGTCGGTGGTCGGGAGGCGGAGGCCGATGTGGCCGTCGGGGCGGATGAGGACAAGGCCGCCGTTGGGCAGGCCGGCGCGGTTCGGGTTGAGGTTGGGGTTGTGGACGATTTGCAAGCAGGCGGACCAGCGGCGTTCGATGCTTGATAGCGCGTCGGCGTCGCGGGCGGGTCCAAAGATGAGTACGTGGTGACACGGTCCGCCGAGATGGGTCCAGTCGGGATAGCGGAGACCGGGGCGCGGGCCGTCGCCGTCGGCATCGGTGCGTCCGTGGTCGGCGACGAGCGGGCTGCCGGCGTAATCGACGTCGATCATGGCGCGGGCGTTGCGGAGCAGGGCGGCGGCCATCGGGTCGATGATGGCCGGCTGAACGGCGCGGCGCTCGCGGATGGCGGCAGCGATGTCGACGATCGAGCGGTGGATGTCGTCGGAGACGTCGAGGATGTGGCGGTCGGCGATCTCGCGCTCGACAGCATAGGAGTCGAGCAGACAGCGGCGGGCGCGGCCACGGAGGACGAGGGCGAGCTTCCAGGCGAGGTGATAAGCATCGAGCAATCCAGCGTTGAGGCCTTCGCCGCCGAAAGGGCTCGAGAGGTGGGCGGCGTCGCCGATGAGGAAGCGGCGGCCGTCGGCAAAGCGGGCAACGATGCGGCGGTGCATGCGAAACGGCGATGACCAGGCGACGTCGGTGGGGCGAT
>CAZJVS010000030.1:0-59294 GCA_964549445.1 uncultured Planctomycetaceae bacterium | reverse complement strand
AAATCCTTCCAAAGTCTATCACGACGAGATTCCAGGGAACTACGGACGATACACTGGTGCGTGGGATTACCTGAGCAGTTGATGAAATTCGGTGACTTCAGCGATGTTGCATTCGAGCCGCGAATCTTTCGAGCGTCCCCTGTCTACACTCCGTCCACGCACGAACGGATGGGTATTCCCTCGCTTGCTTGGTCATTGCTGTTCTTGGCGGCGCTCTCGGCGTGGCTGGGAGTAGTTTATCTCATTACACGACGGATCAGTTTCGATGTGGCTGCGGCCGCCATATGCGCAATGTTCGCAACCGCGGGCGTTGGTTGGTTATTTCCGACCTATTTTCGAATCACACCGGGGCAACTTGAGGTGATCACGATCAATCACATCTGGCCGCGTCAGTTCGAAATCGAACGGTTCGACTTGCGAACGTCACGCGTCGTAGCGGATCTGCCTGCGCGATGGCTTTTCCTCGATAACGGATCGGTCGTGACTAAGATTTCGCTGATGTTCATGCGAGAACGGGTGGGCATGGCGTACTGGCTGTTCTTGGCCGCAATTTCCACGCACGATGCGCCAGCGCTTCCCGCGGATCGACTCCTCGGGTGAGATTCCCAACTCCTGTCGCCGTTGCTTGCTGTTCGAATCAGGCGGTTGCGAGTAGTTCCTCGACGGTCAGATCGCCGTCGATCTCCGGCCAGTGAATCCCGCTGCCCCCGCCGGTCAGCTTCCAATTCTTCTGTTGCTTCGCAGTCGCCCCGTGCAAACGCGGAAACCACGCCAGCGGAACGCGGATCTTCCGCCCGTCGGCCAGACGAACGTGAAGCGCATCCCGTGTAAACGAAACATCGACGGCGAGGGGTTTTGTCCGATTGCTCACGAAGGCTGCACTCCGGGGTCGCGGGCCATCAACCGAACTGCACTCATGCGCGGCGCCGACGACTCTTGATTATACGCCGCTCGGTCGCCGCGAGCTTGGAACCTGACCTCCCGAATCGGATTTAATTATCGCCCCCCGGGTCATTGCATCGTTATTGAGCTTGAAACGCGGATTTCGCCGGACCGTTGCGGTCGCCGCGCGCGTCCCACGCCCGCGCCAAGCGCCGCATGTTGCATCATCGGGTCTCATTCTCGATTATGACGTTTGATGTCCGCCATCCTCCAGGCCCGTAACCTCCGCGTCGACTACGGCCGCTTCAACGCGCTGGCCGGCTTCAATCTCACGCTCAGCGGTGGCGACCTCCTCGGCCTCGTCGGACCCAACGGCGCCGGCAAGACCACCGCCCTCCGCGCCCTCGCCGGTCTCCAGCCCCTCACCACTGGCGAAGTCCGCGTCCACGACCGCCGCGTCGAGCCCGGCGCGACCGCCGCCATGTCCATCATCGGCTTCACCCCGGACACTCCCGCCCTTTACGACGCCCTGACGGTCGTCGAGTTCCTCCGCTTCATCGGCCACGCCCACGGCCTGCGGCGAGACGCCACCGAGGAACGCATCGATTTCTGGCTCGAACAGCTCTGGCTCACCGACCGCCGCGACTCCAAAATTCGAACGCTTTCGCGAGGCATGCGCCAGAGACTCAATGTCGCCCGCGCCCTCCTCCCCAACCCGTCGCTCGTGATCCTCGACGAGCCCGCCGCCGGCCTCGACCCTGCCGGACGCGTTCAATTCCGCCGCATGCTCGCCAACCTGCGCGATCAGGACAAAACCCTCATCGTCAGCTCACATATCCTCGCCGACCTGCACGAGTTCTGTACCCACATCGCCATCATGGAAGCCGGCCGCCTCCGCACGTTTGGCACGGTCGCCTCCGTGGTCAGTGGCCTGGCCGACCATCGCTGCCGCTATCGCGGAACGCTTGCCGAAGCCGGTAACGACGCTGCCGCGCGGATGTCGGCCATTGCCGGCGTGACCAACGTCGCACTCGACGGCCGCGCCTTCACGCTCGAATACGATCACGACCCCGCGGCCGCCGCGACGCTCCTCCGCCGAATGCTCGACGCGAACCTGCCTGTCGCGTCGTTCGCCCCGATCGCCGCCGACCTCGAAGAGGCGTATCTCCGCGCCGGAATACGGCAGGTGGACTGATGAACGAGCTCAGCGTCATCGCGAATCCGCTCGGGGCCGCCCAGACCCGCCTGCTCTGTTCGCCGACGCGGCACCTTCAGGTCGCCCTCGCCTATCCTCTCATCTCCGGCTTCATCGCCATGATCATCTTCCGCGCGGCCCAGCCCATGTCGCTCAGCCAGCTTGCGATGGGCGCGCTGCCGGTCCTGCTCGTCGCGACCTCCGCGCTTCTCGCCTTCGTCGCCGGCGCCGCCATTCGCCGCTCCGTCCTGCGAGACTTCACCACCGGCATGATCGACTCGCACCGTCTCTCGGCCATGTCCGGCTCGACACTCATCCTCGGCTACCTCACCGGGCCGACGTCTCAGGCAGTCGTCCTCGCGGTTGAGAATTACCTGATGGGCCTGGTTGCTTGCGCCTTCGTGCCGCAGCATCCGTGGCTCGAATGGACCGTCGCCAACGGCATCGTCGCGTGTGCCGCCTTCCCCATCTGGGCCGCATCCGTTCTGCTCGCCGTTGCCACCCAGGGCCGCGGCAGTCTCGGCGGCCTGCTCTTCGCTTTCGGAATCCTCGGCGGCTACGCCGTCTTTCGGATCATCCCGGCCTTCGTCCTCATCCTCGGCCCGCTGCTCCTCTTCACCAAGATCAGCTCCGTCGCCGTCGGCGTGACGCCTCCTGCGACGCTGTTCATCGGCCTGCCGTTTCAAATCGTCATCGGAGTGACATTGTGCTTCGCCGCCGCCCGAAAGGTACGTCGCGCCGATGTCCAGGCATTCGGCAGCGGCCTCGGCGCGATCCTCCTGATCGAGATCGCGCTGGCGGGTCTGCTCGGACTCTATCTTGCCGATGATCTCGCCGCCGCCACGCCGATCCGAGAGCTGCGCCACGTGTCGAAGGACCTGCTGTTCCTCGCGACCTGGATCATGCTGTCGATCTTTTCGTTTGTGCCGGTTTCCGCCGCGGCCCACGCCCTCAGCCGCTGGCGGCGTCGCAAGACACTCGACCCGGACTTCGCCGACGCCGTCCCGCCCGGTTTGCTCCCGGCCGTGGCGTTGGTGATGCTGGTATTGCTGGTCCCCGTCGCGCTCGACCGCGGCTTTTTCTCCGAGATGGTTGTCCAACCGCCGAAGGTCGTTGGATGTCTGCTGCTCGGCGTCCTCTGCATGGCCGGCTTCTTCCGCTGGTCCTACGCGCGCCGCGAAAAGATCTTCGTCCTCGGCCTGATGTTCTTCATTCTCACCTGGGTGCTGCCGGTCGTCGCCGAGATTGCATGGAACGTCTATGCCGAGGCCTACGCCGAGCATGGAGATGCGAGGGAAACGCTTAGTGCCTTTTCTCCGCTCATCGCCTTCTCGCCCGCAGGCGCCGCCTACGCCGTTCTCTCCGAGAGCGCGGCCCGCCTCTGGCCGGGGCTCGTGTTTCAGGGAGTGCTGACGGGGCTGCTCTGGCTGCCGCGCCGCGTGCGACGCGACCTGTGATTTGACCCCCACGCCCGGATTGCGTGCGTCCCCGGCGCTGCATAAACTCATCCCCACGCGCGAGGGAGGAAGCCGCATGAAAATCATCCGCGAGCCCGGCGTCTTCGTCGTCGGCCGACAGACCATCGACGACGCCGAACTCAATCGCTTCCTCGCCGAGCACGACGTCGAATCGTGGCAGACCGACACCGACGTCGCCGGCCAGAAGCTCTCCGAGGTCGCCGGCCGCGTCTGCTACATGTCGTTCGCCAAGCCCCGCCCGGGCGGCAACGCGGCCTACCTCAAGCACATCCTCGAAGTCGGCCACGGCAGCGTCCTCGAGCACGCCGTTTGGAACATCCTCCTGACAGGCGTCTCGCGCAGCTTCACGCACGAGTTGATCCGGCACCGCGCCGGTTTCGGATATTCGCAATTATCTCAGCGTTACGTCGATGAGAGCGTCGCTGAATACGTCGAGCCGGACATCATCGCCGACGACCCCGAGTGTCATGCTGTTTTCGAGGCCGCGATCGCCGAAGCGCACGCGGCCTATCTCAAGCTCTCCGATCGACTCGCCGCCATGCTGGGGCACGTCGAAGACAAGACCATGCGTCGCAAGATCGCCCGCCAGGCCGCCCGCTGCGTGCTCCCGAACGCGACCGAAACGAAGATCTTCGTCACCGCCAACGCCCGCGCCTGGCGTCACTTCATCGAATTGCGCGGCAGCGAATTCGCCGAACCCGAAATCCGCAAGGTTGCCGTCGCCATCTGCCGCGCGCTGCAGGCCGAAGCTCCATCTCTCTTCGGCGACTACACCTACCGCCCGCTCCCCGACGGCTCCCACGTCGTCGACACCCCGTTCCGCAAGGTCTGAGGGGCCTCCGTGGCCGCGTATCTCGGAACTCAGCCGCCGATCCAGTCGTCGGTCTGGTTCGCCGTTCGGAACCTAACCCAGGAAATCCGTGCGGGTCGCTGCGGGAGGTTTTGCGAATCAACTTCGTCGGTTCGAGGGAACAAACTAAGGCTCTGCGGAGACATCAGCTTCGACGGGTGCGATCGCAACGCTGTAGACAATTAGCGGCGCGGCGACGCTGGTTGTCGCTGTGCACGCGGTTGAAACAACGCAATCGTAATTTCCGGCATCAGCGTGCGTCACGGAATGGACTGTCAGCGTCCGCGTGTTCACGCCAACGAAGCGATCGCTTTCGATGAGTTCGATCCCATTGTGTCGCCATTGGTACGAAATGGGCCATTCGCTCTCTGCCTGTAACTGAAACGTCGCGGATTGACCGATTCTTGTCGAGCGACCTTTGGGCTGACTGATGATGTCCGCGGGCCGGATCACCGGTCCCCATCGTGCCCAAGACGCGCCTGGTCGTCCACCGATGTCACCAAAGTATCCACCGACAATGAGATCTCCGTCATGCTCGCCGAGCGCATACACATAAACGTCTTCTGACCACGACGTGTCGACGCCTCCGAGGCCCGACCACTGGGATCCATTCCAACTCGCGATACGACGCGACAGAATTCCGCCAGCCCGATCGAATGAACCACCGACGAACAACTTACCGTGATAGCTTTTCAATGAGCTGACACCGCCGTGTCCGCCTTCGACGCCCGATCCGAGCGGACTCCATTGCACGCCGTCCCAGCGCGCAACGCTACGAGCCTCCGACGCGCCCGCCGTCGAAAAGTAACCTCCGGCAATCAGATTGCCGTCGAATACTTCAAGAGCCGTGATGTTGGGACTGTAAATGCCCGGCCGTGTGACGCCGGCTCCCAGAGCACGCCATTGCGTTCCATTCCAGGCGGCGGCGCAGCTCGCAGGCAGTCCGCCGGCTGTCGCAAAAACGCCGCCCGCGATCAACTCGCCGTTGAATACGGCAAATGCCAGGGGTGGGGCATCCAATCCGCTGCCAAGCGTGTGCCATTGCACTCCGTCCCAGCGGGCGATGTTGTTCGCGGGAACGCCGCCCGCGTGATCGAAGGCGCCGCCGACGATCAGGTCGCCGTTAAATTCGCCGAGCGCGTAACCGTTGGCAAGGTACCCTTGGTAGCTCAAGCCAAGGCCGAGAGACTGCCAGTGCGTGCCGTTCCATCGGGCGACGGAATTGGCAACACTCTGCGGACCGTGATCAAAGACCCCGGCGACGACCAGTTCCCCCCTGAATTCTCTCATTTGCAGGATCAATGCGTAGGGATCGTCGAGCGGTTCCGAAAACGCTTGCCAGTTCGACCCGTTCCACCGAGCGAGTGATTGCGCCGCCCGACCGCCGGCCATCGGAAAGTCCCCGCCGACGACGAGGTCATTGCCATAATGTGCAATGGCCAGAACACTTGGACCGTAATACTCCAGCCAGTTATTGAGTCCCGATATCCAGGTAGAGAAGATCTGCCATTCCGTGCCGTTCCACCTCGCCAATCCGTTCGACTGGAGAAGTTCTGCCGTCGGTCCGATTGTTATGCCGAACGAACCGCATACGATGAGTTCGTTTCTATATTCCAACAAGCTACGGACCGGTTGTGTGCTCCCAACGACGCTGCTATTTCCTCCAACCGCACGCCAAGCCGCGCCATTCCACACCGCCAGCGACCCGGTCGTGACGCCTCCGTTGATCGCGAGTTCGCCGCCGACATACAGGTCTCCGCGGAACTCGCCGAGTGCATAGACTCGGTTGCCGCCGCTCGGCGTCGAAACGCCGTCTATCAGCGGGCTCCATTGACTTCCATCCCACGCTGCAACGCCGGAGGCGGGGACCCCGCCGGCTATTCCAAACGCACCACCCGCAATCAACTTTCCCTTGTACGGAAGAAGATCAAGCACCCACCAACTCATCCCGGATCCGAGTGGTCGCCAGCTCGTGCCGTTCCATCGAGCGATAAATTTGGCGGGGGTACCCCCGGCGCTTTCAAAGTTTCCGCCTGCAATCAACTCATCCTGATAAACCGTGAGCGCGCTCAACGACGGTACGAGGCCGCCGACGCCATTGGCGAGACGCTGCCAATTCGTTCCGTTCCAGCGCCCGATGCAGACCGTCGAGACTCCGCCGACTTGAGAGAATTGTCCGGCTGCGACCAACTCGCCGTTGTAGTTTTCGAGCGCGAAGATTGGACCGTTTGTCCCGCTTCCGAGCGGCAGCCACGCTGAACCATTCCACCGCGCGATTCGATTACATGCGACGCCGTCAATCGAAGTAAACTCACCTGCAACGACAAGTTCGTCTTGATAGATCGCCAGCGCCCGTACCGGCTGATTTGGTCCGATGCCAAATTTCTTCCATTCTCGCCCGTTCCAGTATGCAAGGTTCTTTGCGGCGAAGCCGTCGATATAGTCGAACTCTCCGCCAATGACGAAACGCGCAGGTAATGGCCCATCCCCATCCGGGTCCCAACGCAGCGAAGCTTCAATGTAAGCGAATCCGAACGTACGACTCGCGCCAGGCTTTCCCGATCCTGCTTGCCAGCCATCGATACACTGTGCTCGCGCACTGCGGTGAACGCTGCTCCCGAGACAGCACACCAATGTAATAGGAATGATCGACGTAGTGCGGATCCGCATTGGAAATTCCTCGTTAATCCGGACTCAAATTATTATTAATTCTAACGAATGCAGCAGACGGCGACAAAACGTATGCGCACCTCCGTAGCCAACTTGTTGAAGAGTTGAACTGCGAGGATTCGAGACGGCCGACTTGGGACCACTACGCCAAGCCCATTCAGGGGGCGGCGCGGCGTCCCCATGACTTCGAAAGCCACGCATGGCCGGGATCGCGTTTGGCGGGCGATTTCGCTCCGTGCGCGCGCAAGTCTCCATCCTGACCTCATTCAATCCGTGCCCATTGTATTGCCACCTACCGCTTGGCATATAATGGAGATACGTTGGGGCTCCCGGAAGCTCCGGGACATCAGGAGGGATCGTGGTGCCGGCCGATCGTCGACGCTCGCGCGGGTTGCGTGCCCTGACGGCGCTCCTCGCACTCTCTTCGCTGCCCGCCGCCGCGAACGTCCTGCCGTCGCAACTCCTCGTCGTCTATAACTCCGCCTCGGCCGACGCCGTCGCACTCAAGAACTCCTATCTCGCCGCCTATCCCGCCATCCCCGCCGCCAACGTCCTCGACCTCAACAACGCGGCCCTGCTCGTCGCCGATATCTCATACGCCAACTTCGTCTCGCAGATCCGCGACCCCATCCGCAATTACATCCTCGCCGCCGGCGCCCCCGAGCCGGCCGACATCGTCGTCATCCTGCTGATCCGCCCCTTCCCGCACCGCATTCAGGACACCGACAATCCCGCTATCGGCGATAACCCCAGCGGCATGCAGGCCGAGTTCCTTCCACCAAGTAACGGCGGCCAGGGCGACGCGACCGCCGCCTCCGTCGACTCCGAGCTGACCCTTCTCTGGCAAAACCTCAACTCCGGCGAGGCCGGCGGAACGATGGACAGCCGTTCCGATAACGTCATCGTCAATCCGTTCCACAAGAGCGTCTCGGGCATCGATGCCTTTTCCCGCGCCAACATCACCACGCAGCGAACATTTACAAACGTCGCCAACGTCGCCTGGTTTCTCGACGGCTCCGGCATGACCCCCGGCGACATCTGCCTCGTCACTCGCCTCGACGGCAACACCCTCGCCGACGCCCAGCTCGAGATCACTCGCGCCCGAAACCTGTATGTCAACAAGTCGATCGTGAAGGTCCTGCTCGACGCGAGCGTTGCGACCCTCGACAATGCCGCCCTCTTCAGCCCGCCCACCTCCGACCCGTTCTACGCCGGCCCCGACTACGCCGACACAACGATGAAACTCACGATGTCGTCGTGGAATGTCCGTTACGACCAGACCAACACCTTCATTACCCCCGCCCTCGAGCCCAACCCGCTCATCGCCTACGCATCGTTCGGCGGCAACCATACACAGGGCGGCGGCGAGGCCCCGCCCGGCGGCGCCAACTACATCTTTGGCTACAACTTCCCGCCCGGCGCGATCTTCAACACGATCGAGTCCTACAACGCTCGCGGACTCAACGGCCTCGGCACGCTCTTCAACCAGGCCCAGGTCGCTTCCTTCATCGCCGCCGGCGGCACGTTCGCGGTTGGAAATGTATGGGAGCCCTTCAGCGTCTACGTCCCCGACAACGAGTTCATCATCCAGAACATGCTCGTCAACGGCCTGACCTGGGCCGAAGCCGCCTGGTCCGGCATGCCCGCCCTGAGCTGGCAGCAACTCGCCCTCGGCGATCCGCTCGCCAAGCCCGTCATCATCAGCGACCCGGCCCTGCCGCGCGGCGACATGAATGGCGACACCCTCGTCAACGGCGATGACATCCGCTGGTTCCTTCTGGTCATGAACGGCGGCATCGTCCCCTACCGCGCCCAGTTCCCCCTCCTCGACCCCCGCGCCCGCGGCGACTTCACCAACGACTACAACGTAACCCCCGCCGACCTACCCGATTTCATCGACGCGCTGCTCGCGATTCCCTAGCGAGCCGCCGCACTACCCCACCCGCACCACAATCGCCTTCGGCCGCGTTGGACAGTAATACTGGCATACGCCGCACCCGACGCACCCCATCCCGCCGTTTTTCGCCGGATCGACCACCCGCACACGCCCATCCTCGCCGATTGAAATCGCCGTCGCCGAAATCGGGCAGCGCTCGACACAGAGCCGGCAATCCTCACCCTTCGACCGCACGCATACCTCGTGGTTCACGCGCGCCAGCCCCATCCGGATCGCCAACCGATCGACCAGCACCAGCGCCCCGCTCGGACACGCCTTCATGCACGCCAGCTCGTCGCAAATCACGCACGCCGCCAGGTCCGCGTCGATCGTGGGCGTCCCGCGCTGCTCCTCGTCCTCGCTCACCGTCAGCGTGATGCACTTCGCCGGGCACGAATCCGCGCACGCCCCGCACCGGAAGCATGTATCGAGAAACGCACGCTCCTCCAGCGCCCCCGGCGGCCGCAGCCGCTCCCGCACAATCGGCAGCGCAATCGGCAGCCGCTTCTCGATCGCATCCGCCAGCGGCCGCAGGATCTTCGCAAACCCCGACGCGAAAAATCGCCGCCGGTCCTGCGGCCGCTCGTCCGGTGTGTTTTCGTCAGGCATTCGGTTTGGCCGCCGCCGGCTTCGGTGTGAGCTTCTTTTCCAGTTCCTTGATCCGCTTGTTCAATTGCTCAATCGTCGCCCGCACCCCGTCCGGAAGCAGCGCGCACCTCTCGCAATAAAACCGCGTCGCAGCGCTCTTGATCACCGGGTAGTCATAATTCTGGTTGCACCCCCGGCACACCCGAACTTGCAGTTCATCACTTCGTTCCGTCATCACGGCAATTGTAGTGTCTCGCGCACGAGATGCAGTAGCGACTCTCGTCACTGCCATTCGCCCATCGACGGCGGCCGCTTGACTTGGTCGCGGCACGATTGTTTTAATAGGAACACACCACAACGAGGGGAAATCAATGCGGCCTTGCGGAGCTCTGAGAAACACAATCCTGTCGATCGCGCTCCTGGCCCCAATCGTCAGTGCTCGGGTCGGGCTCGGACAAATCTATTCCGTAACCGGGCTGAGTTCGCCGGGAATCGATTTCATAAAGGCGGAGAGCATTAGCGAAACCGGCTGGATCGCCGGCGGAGCGAACGTCGGCCCGTATTCCGTCGCCGTGAGATATCGTAACGGCGTCACCAATATCATCCCGCAAATGGGTGGCTTTGGGAATTGGGCCAACTCTGTGAACAACCTTGGGC
Organism: uncultured Planctomycetaceae bacterium; assembly: GCA_964549445.1. Classification (GTDB taxonomy): domain Bacteria; phylum Planctomycetota; class Phycisphaerae; order UBA1845; family UTPLA1; genus SpSt-539. The sequence goes on along the minus strand of CAZJVS010000030.1, from coordinate 49,038 downwards.
ATGTCGCCGGTTCGGCCAGTGTCATCGGATCGGGTGATCGGGCATTCGTTTACAAACAGGGTGACGTCATCGATCTGGATCCATTCCACATGGGAAGCTCCTACGCCGAGGAGATCAACGACCGCGGCCAGGCCGTCGGCCGCGTTTGGTTCAATGCTATGCGTCCCTTCATCTGGCAGGACGGTATCTTGCAGGGCCTGCCCACTCCGACCGCCCGTGGCTTTGCCACAGCGATCAACGAACTCGGAGACGTCGCGGGTTATACGAGCACTGGGGCCTCGTTGCTCGCGGCACGTTGGCACGACGGACAGTATGTCGATCTCGGACGGCTTCCCGGACTTGAGGACAGCGTGGCGAGCGACATTAATGATCTCGGTCAGGTGGTCGGCTACGCCGGGAATTCGATCGTTGACAGCGATCGGGCTGTGATCTGGAACCCCGGCTCGCTGCCGGTGGCGATTCCGTCGCTCGAAGAAACGGAGTCACAGGCGGCTGCGATCAATAACCGCGGTTGGATTGTCGGATTCACGAGATCGTCGGGCCAGTCTCGCGCATTTCTCCATCGAGACGGCATGACCTACGATCTTAATTCGCTCATTCCAGCTGACTCGGGGTGGGTGCTTACGCTCGCCACGGACATCAACGATCAGGGCTGGATCGTCGGCTCAGGTCGTGGGCCCGATGGTCGCACGCAGGCGTTTCTGCTCGTTCCCGAGCCATCGACAGTGGCTATGCTTCTCTTTGCCTGCGCCGCAGTACGTAGAATCCGTCGCCCGCGCACCAACTTCAAGAACTCAATCGACACGTTGCTTCCCCGTCAGTCCGTCTGATTGAGACCGCCGCATCGGGCTTTGTGGACGTGCGTTCGTGCCGAGAGTTTCCCGCTTCGGCGAATGCCGTATACTGTCCCCATGCTCCGCCATCTCAAGCTCATCTCCCTCTTCGCCCGCCTGAGCATCCAGAACGACGCCGCCTACCGCCTGGACTTCCTCTTGCGAATCGTCTTCGCCATCATCCACCAGGCCGCCGAACTCATGGGCGTCTGGATCATCTTCCACAACACCCGCGAGTTGAACGGCTGGACCGTCTGGCACTGCCTCACCCTCCTCGGTGTCTTCCGCGTCATCGCCGGCTCCATCCGCATCTTCGTCGCACCCAACATGCGCCAGACCATGGACGACATCCGCACCGGCGCCCTCGACTATGTCCTCCTCCGCCCGGTCGACAGCCAGTTTCTCGCCAGCTTACGCCGCATCGTCCTGATCGAGTCCTTCGATATCGTCCTCGGCCTCGGCCTCGCCGCCATCGGCGTCTGGAAGCTGAGCGGCACGCTGCCGCTCGAGCGCCTCGCCGCCTTCGTCCTCATGCTCGCCCTCGCCGTGACGATCGTCTACTCCATCTGGCTCACCCTCGGCACGCTCTCCTTCTGGTTCACGCGCATCGCCAACATCGAAATGGTCTTCTGGAACGTCTTCGAGTTCGCCCGCTATCCCGTCGCCATCTATCCGCCGAAGCTCCAGTGGCTGCTGACCTACGTCATCGCCGTCGCCTTCATCACCACCGTCCCCGCCGAAGCCGCCTTCGGACGCCTGCCGATCGGCACGCTCGTCGCCGGCTGCCTCCTCGCCCCGGCCATGCTTGTCGCCGCATCCGCCTTCTGGCGCTACGGCCTCCGCCACTACAGCGGCGCATCCGCCTGATCCCCGCACGCGACGATTGCCGCCTCCCCGCTCCCCGCCTATCTTGATCCTCATGAGCGACGCACCCGCATTGCCTCTGCGACAGCAGCGCCTTCGAGCCGTCGGCCTGACGAGTCTTGCCCTCGGCGTCGCCCTCGGTTCGGCCTGGGCCGTCTCGCAGTCGCGCACGGCCCCGTTGCCGCTCGGCGATCGCGTTGCCCCCAAAGCCTGGCCCATCGCCTTCCGCCTTCCGGCCGGCTGGAAACACGAGATCGACGAAGCCGATCGCTGGACCGGCCAGCTCACCGCCCGCCCGCGCGAAGCCGACGGCATGCGGCTGATCGTCAAACACACCCGCGAGTACGTCGGCGGCGACGCGCTCGCCGTCGCCGAGCAATTCCTGACCGAGCGATTCACGACGCCCGCCACGACCTATGCCTCCGTCGAGGAAATGCCGATCGGTCCGATCCTGGGCATCCGCGCCCTCGTCGAGATCGAATCCGACTCCACGTCGCGCTCCGTCGAAGTGGCCGTTGCCGCCCTGCCGACCGGCCAGTCCGTCATCTTGATGATCGTCTCACCGTCGTCGCGGTCGGCCCGTCTCCACCGCACGCTTCGCAGCGTCTGCAGTTCGATCGAGTTCGTCCACCCGCGCCTCGCTCCCTCGGCCGACGCACTGACGGCCGAGTTCGGTCTTTCCTGTCCGACGCCCTCTGGAACCCTTTGCGTTGAGGCGACCGACGCTCATCACCCGGTTGCGGCCTTCGTCGCCGACGCCGCGTCCGAGGCCGGCTGGAGCGCCGAAGTCTGGCGGACGATCCTCGTCGCGCCGCGCACGCTCGAAGACCTCGCCTTCGACGCTGCGATGACCGGTACGATGCGTCTCGACGCCGTCTCCCCGCCCCAGCGAATCGATGTCGAGGGCCGCGCCGCCGCATTCGTCGAAAGCGAAGAGCTCGATCGCTTCAAGTCGACTTGGGCCGTGGAACTGGGCGGCGGAACGGTCGCGATGCTCCAGGCCCGCGGCACTGACGAGGCCCGCGCCGCCATTCAAGCCGCCTGCCGAATGCTCGCCGCCGGCGTGAAGCCGCGCGATCAGGAGCACGCGTTCGACGTCGCCGCGGCCGCGAAACTCGGCGGCGCCATGGTCCAGGAAGTCCGCCGTCGCGGCCTCGCGTCCTTCTGGTCCAAGCCCGACGGAACCGACTGGTATCTGCTTCGCCGCTTCGGAGAAGCCCGCGGCTATCATCGCGAGCAGCACGAGCGAACCACCACGACCGGCCCGGCCGGCGACGCCGCCGACGAGTTCAACGGCAGCATCGACTCGGAAATCCGCTACACCGACGATGCACGCCAGATGCTGAGCGTCGTCTGGACCTGCGATGCGAGCGGCGACGCCTTCGAAACCGAGTCGACGCTCGCGTTCGTCGCCGGCGGCGTTTCGCGGAAGCTCGTCACGCGCGTCAACCGCAAAGCCGGAAAGAACGACGTGCAGATCACGACCGAATCCGGCGGCGAATCGCGAACCGCCACCGCCGGCACCCCCGAAAACTTCGTCCCCGATCCGCTCGAAGATGCCGCCCTCCGCTGCTTCGCATCGATGAACGCCGGCCGGGAGATGATCACGCTCGAAACGTCCTGGCGGGCCCGTCGCCCGGCCGCCGTCTTCAGCCGGCTCGAATCCGACGGCGCCGATGGCCGAAGCGTCTGGCAATGGTCCGACTATTCAGCCGACCGGCAGCGCTACGTGCTCGACGCCTCCGGCGCCATCGAGCGCGTCGTCATCGAGGAAGGCGTTGAGACGGTCCGCAGCGATCGGCCCCGCATCGAGCGTGCCCTCGGCTGGTTTCGCGACGACCGCTAGCCCGCGTGCGATAGCCGCCGCCTCGCGGTATCTTTCACGTCTCATGGCCATCGAACCCGTCACCATCGGCGACGTCCCCATCGGCCCCGGCAAGCCGCTCGCCCTCATCGCCGGCCCCTGCGTCATTGAATCGCCCGACCACTGCCTCAAGCTCGCCGAGTTCGCCCGCGATGTCTGCCGCCGCCTGAACGTCGGCTTCGTCTTCAAGGCCAGCTACGACAAGGCCAACCGCACCAGCGCCGCCGGCTTCCGCGGCCCCGGTCTCGAGTCCGGCCTCAAGACCCTCGCGATGGTTCGCGAGAAACTCGGCGTCCCGATCCTGTCCGATATCCACGAGCCGTCGCAGGCAGCCCCCGCCGGCGAAGTATTGGACGCCTTGCAGATCCCCGCCTTCCTCTGCCGCCAGACCGATCTCATCCACGCCGCAGCCAAGACCGGCAAGGCCGTCAACATCAAGAAGGGTCAGTTCATGGCCCCGTGGCAGATGGATCAGGCCGTCGCGAAGGTCCACGCCGCAGGCAACCGCCGCGTCCTGCTCACCGAGCGCGGCACCTTCTTCGGCTACGGCGCGCTGGTCAACGACATGACCGCCATCGCCGAAATGGCCAAGCTTGCCCCCGTCGTCTTCGACGCCACCCACAGTTGCCAGCTTCCCGGTGCCCAGGGCACGCAGACCGGCGGCCGTCCCGAGTTCGCCGCCCTGCTCGCCCGCTGCGGCATCGCCGCCGGCGCCGACGCCATCTTCCTCGAAATCCACGACCACCCCGCCCAGTCCAAAAGCGACCCGGCGACGATTCAGCCCCTCGAAGCCCTCGAGCCGCTTCTCAAAACCTGCCTCGCCGTCCGCGCGGCTGTCCAGCAAACCTCGAAGTAACGCACCCGACCGCTCGCTTCACGCCCTGAGCACTGGTGCTGTATCATCCCGCGATGGCTCGATCTGGCTGATGACACCGCTGCGCACTGAATCGTGACTGAATTCCGCTACTGACACGAGGGCATCAACCGGATGACCGGCTGCACTCTCGCCACTCGTATTCGCCGATTCGCGCGCACCGCGCTTTTTTCCGTCGCTTTTGTATTCCTGACGCTGGGCCGCCTCCCCGGCTGCGCCCCTGCCGGGCACCGCGACGACATTACTTCGGTGGGCCTGAAGTCCGGCGACGCCGCTGCGTTCTCGCGCACGATCGTCACGCCCCATCTCGAACATCCGATTGCGCATGACCGCAACATTCTGTGGTGTGCGACTTTCCAGCTCGCTTGGAACGAAGTCTGCACGCTCATCGGCGAAGACGTCCACTTCGATCGCGATCCGTCAATAGTCGGGCCATTGAACGCACGCCGCGTCACCTGGGCCGATGTCGACCGCGCCTCCTGCGTGGCCGTCGCCGGCTTCGTCCGCGACGGCATCTTCGATCGCATTCGCGCCGAGTTGGCAAAGACATTTCGCGGCGAGGCTAGGCCTCAGCTCATTCCAAACCCGGCGAACGCTCGCCCGCAGGACATCGTCGCCTACGCCTACCTGTATAAGAACCTCGAGTTCCCCACGCCGTTCGAGAGGCTTGAAACCCCGCTCGACTTTGGCGCTGCCCGCGCCCGTGTGGCCTCGTTCGGCGTCGGACCAAACAAGGCCGGCCCGCCCGCGATGTACGACCAGGTGACCATTCTCGACTACAAGAGCGCTGACGATTTTGTGATCGAGCTGACGACGAAATCACCGGATGATCGGGTCATCCTGGCCAAGATCGCGCGACAACCGACGCTCCAGGCGGCGGTCGATCACGTCGCGTCGCGACAGCCGGCCGGTTTGCCCGCAAAGATGAGTGTCACGGATGTGCTCCAGGTGCCGAAGTTCAATTTCGACGTTCGTCGAAACTATGCTGAGCTATTGTGGAAACGCTTGAGGCTCGCAAATCCAAAGGTTGCCAGCGACCTGTTTCTTCTCCAGGCGATGCAGGATATTCGATTTGAAATGAATGAGATCGGCGTAAAGCTGCGATCCGAGGCGGTCATCCACTTCGGCTGCAGCGCCGCCAGCCCGCCGCCGCCGGTTCACGTGCTTATCTTTGACAAGCCGTTCCTCGTGTTGCTCCAGCGCCGTGCCTCCCGGCAGCCCTATTTCGCATTGTGGGTGCAAAACGCGGAGTTGCTCATTCCCAAGCCGCCCAAGTGAGCGGCCCTCGACAATTCGATTGCACTCGGCCTGCGATATCACATCCTGTGGCACGGCGGGCGCGTCTATTGGTTGAACAAGCGAAGGCAACGTCGCCTCCGCAAGAAATCGAGCCTAGGCCGCACGGAGAATCTGCGCGCACGCAGCACACCAGCGGCCCCGGAGACTCCGTGCCTGCAGCCAACGACGATGAACTTTCAACCAGGACTGAAACCCGTCCCATCAAATTCCGTCCAATCCCGTCAAAAAACAATCATGCGATCTCGTCCCGCCAACCCGACTCACCGGCGCAACCGGCATCCCCTCGTTCCGCGTTCGCAGTTCACCGTTCTGTTCCCTGTTGCCTGTTCCCTCGTTCCGCATTCCCCTGGAGGTCCGTCTATACCGACGGCAACGCTCCGGAGAGTCTGCCAATTAACGCCAACCACCGCCGTCAAAATCAATCGTCCCTCCGCCGACCAACTTGGCGTCTCCACCTGCCACCCGCGGGCGACTGTCCCTCAATCTCGCTCAATGTCGTACAAAAATTTTCCCGGCCCGGCCGCCATACGAGCCGCGCGTGGCGACAAGCGGTTCTCAGATCTCGGCGTTCTTGCGTCTTGGCGTTTCCCACCCCCTGCCATCCTGCTTGGCGTTGCCAACTGCCACCCGCTGGCGATTGCCCCTCAATCTCGCTCAATCCCGCACAAAAAAAGTTCCATCTGCAAACGCTTTCTGCGTTTTGGCATTTCTGCCTCTTGGCGTTTAGTGCTCCATTCCAACCATTCCAAACTTCCTCGCCGCCGCCGCTTCCAACCCGGCCGCTATTTGCCTCTGGGCGATTCGGCGTTACTGCGCTCGGAACCACATTCCAGGAGTTCGCACAAGTTCCCCGCTTTTCCCAGAGACAAACCCCCAGGCCACGATCCAGCGCAAAGCCCGACGCAGCGCAAAGAAAACGCACGCGCCGGCCGGCGCGCGCGTCTCAAGAGGCCGTTCCACTCGCCGTGGAGTTTCAGCGCCGCCGCGCCGCCAGGCACGCGCCCGCGACCAGCAGCGCCAGCGTCGCCGGCTCCGGAACCAGCGTGTACAGCCCCACGATCGACGCCCCCACATACGGGCCGCTGTCAAACATTCGGCCGTTCGCCGTCGTTCCGAGTTGGTAGTACGACGTCGAGATTGGGATGTCCGCCGTGTACCGCGGGTCGCCGACGTTGGGTTGATACGAGTATCCCCAGCCGTACGGCCGGGCCGGGTCCGTGCCAAGATCCCAGAACGTGTTGTTCGGATCGGCAAAGTAGACGCCCTTCGTCGCCGCATCCACCCCGCCGCCCGTGATGAAGTGGAAGCTGTTCCTCCACCAGGGCCCGGTGGCCGGCGGCGTGTCGTAGGTGATCTCGATCACGACCGATGCGTTGCCGGGCAGCAGGTCGGCGTAGGCCTCAAACATGCTGGTGTACGTTGTATCCACGGGCGCGCCGCCGTTTGGATACTTCTTGACGATCGGCGTTCCTCCGGGGCCACCGGTCGGGGCAAACTCGTATTCATCAAGCGTCAACTTAAGCCCCGCATCCGGAATGTACTCATCGACGTAGCTTCGGACCCTGCCGGTCGTCGCGCAGCCGAAGCCGCCGCCCGAAATCGCGAGGTCTTCATTCACGTACGCGAACCGGTCCTGCCACGGCCGCACCGCCACGGCGTCGTACTTCGCATGTGTGTTCGGGAGCTGGTGATGATCGACGAGTCCCGCCCGTCGACCCCCTCCGCGCGTCGACCAGTGGTAAATCGAGTTCGACCACGCCGTCGTCCCGCACCAGCCGCCCGTCGGCTCCCACCAGTCCGGCGTCGTGTATCCTGGCGCCAGCGGCGCGGGCGGCGGGTTGGGCGCGGCGTAGCCGGCCTCGAACCACGCCTTTGGCCCGGACTTCTGATGCTGATACATGTCCGGCAGATTGCTCTCCCAAATTGTCGCGGCCGATGCCTCGCGTCGGCCGTCGCCAAGGACGCAGATCGTGCAAAGCGCGATGACCGCTACGATGATCCGATTCGACATGACAATCTCCTCCCTCTTGCGAATGACATGTGTCCCGTTTAGTCCGAGATGCCGCCATTATGGGAAGTTGAGCCAGAAAATGCAAGCTAAAACGTTTTATCGCGCAACAAAACTGAGGCGGACGGTGTCACTTGCCCGTCATTCACTAACTAAGCCGATGCCCGGTGGCGGCCGAATATCCAGCGGGAGGTTGGTCATGAATAACTCGTCAAACGCGAACCCGAATCACAACGCATCACTGTCCGAAGAAGCAAGTCTGCTCTCGAAGACCGCCGCGAACGCGCTCAACGACGGTTCGCCTGAAGCGTACGAGACGCTCGAGCAATGCGCGAATCACTTCGCCTCGATGCTCCGAGAGGTGCAACAGACCGACCTCAAGCCCAAGGTGAAGGCCGCGATCCGAAATCTTCAATCGGGCCGCGAGTTGACGCCGGAAGAAACCGCCGCGATCCGCGCCCTGATCGTCGGCGACGCCGAGCACTATCTCGCGCTTGAGAACAACTTTGACGATTGGGCCGCCGAACTCGAGCGGATCACGAGCGAAATCGCCAAGACCGCCGAATCCGCCGACGAGCAGAACCTGGCCAACCTGCGCGGCATGTTGAAGGATGCCACGCGACTGGTCCCCACCATGCGGGCCTATGCCGAGGAGAAGCGGCGCGTCGAGCACTTCGATCGCGCCATCCACGCGCTCGACAGCGCCAATCGCGACGTGCTGCTCCAGGTCCTTCGCGAAATGCTCGACTCGCCCAACCGCTAGCGCGGCCGGCGCGCTACTTCAGTTTCGCGACGATCGCTTTGAACTCGGACTCTTCGAACGCGCGCATCGTGCAGGTCGTCACAAAGCCGTGCTGTTCGGCGGAGAGGACGAGCGCGGACGCGGTTTCGTCATTGGCGGCTTCAAAGGTGATCACGCCGTCGTGCGGCCCCATCGTCCAGAGCATCGAGGTAATCTCGCAGCCCATTTTCTGGGCGGTTGCGCGAAAACCGTCGGCGCGTTCGGGCGACTGCCGGACGGCATCCACGCCCTTGCCCGTGAAACCCATCAGAATGACGTACTGATTCATGCTGAGTCCTCCAATAAAGACGTCGCTCGCCAAAGATTCGCTAGTTTCATAATCCACTCGTCCGGCGCACGCCAGCCCGAGCGTTCGTGGAACGCCGCATGGTTCCCTACAATCGCGGCCGATGTTCGAAACTCCGCACTATTACTGGCTCGCGCTCATCGGTCTGATCGCCGGCTGGGTCGGGGGGCTGATGGGTGTGGGCGGGTCGCTCGTCATGATTCCGGGGATGACGCTGCTGTTCGGTCCTCGGGACCAGCATCTGTACCAGGCCGCGGCGATGATTGTGAACGTGGCGGTAATCGGGCCGGCCGCCCTCAAGCATCTGCGGGCCGGCGCGACGCTTTCGGCGATCCTGAAATGGACAATTCCCGCGGCGACGTTGGCGGCGCTGGTCGGAGTGCTGGCAAGCAATCTCAGAGTCTTCACCGGCCGCGGACAGGGGTATCTCCAGTTCCTCTTTGGCGGATTTCTCGTGTACGCGGTCACATACAATCTGGTCCGGCTGCGGCGGCGGGACACACTGCCAGACATTGACAACACTGCGGCGGAGCAGATCCCGCGGTGGAAGCTGGTCGGACTGGTCGGGGCGCCGGCGGGCTTCATCGGCGGGCTGCTCGGGATCGCGGGCGGGGCGGTGGCGGGTCCGGCGCAGCAGGTGTTTCTGAAGATGCCGCTGCGGCGGGCGATCGCGAACTCGACGGCAATCGTGCTGCTGTCGAGCGCGGCGGCCGCGGTAGCGAAGAACGCGACGTTGGCCGAGCATGGCGACCGACTGGTTGACTCGCTGCGGCTGGCGGGGATGCTGATTCCGACGGCATTCGCCGGGTCGTGGGTCGGGGCGAGTCTGGTGCATCGCTGGCCGCGGTGGCTGATCCGCGGCATCTTTATCGTCGTCATTTCGGCGTCGGCGTGGCGGATGTTTACGGCGGGTTGGCAAAGCTTGTCCGGGTAGCCGCTTCCGCGCGCGGTCAGAAGCCCTCCGGCAGCTTTACGTCGGCCAGGAATATCTGCGAGGTGTTGTCGGGACCGCGCTTCGAGGTCCACATCAGGCGCTTGCCGTCAGGCGAGAAGACGGGCAGGCCGTCGAAGCCGTCGTGAAAGGTCAGCCGGGCCGTGCGGCCTGTATCGATATTCATCAGGTAGACTTCGTAGTTGCGGTGGCCGTGGACGCTGGTGGCGAAAGCAATCGTGCGGCCGTCGGGGTGCCAGTAGGGGCCCCAATTCACTTCCTGATTGTTGGTGAGCTGGCGCTCGCCGGTACCGTCGGCGTTGATGACGAAGAGCTGAAGCAGGTCATTCTGCTTGCGGTCGGCACGAAAGATGATTCGTTTGCCGTCTGGTGAGAAGAAAGGTCCGCCGTCGTAGCCGGTGTGGTCGGTCAGGCGGCGGGCGGAAGTGCCGTCGGCGTTCATGATATAGAGTTCGGGGTCGCCGTTGTCGCGGCAGCTCGTGAAAACGATTTGCTTGCCGTCGGGACTGAAGGAGCCCTCGGCGTCGTAGCCGGTGGCGGTGGTGAGCGGCTTGATGTGCGAGCCGTCGAGGTCGGATTCGTAAATGTCCATGCCGAGCGGCATGTCCCAGGTGTAGCCGGAGCGCTGGCGGTGGTAGACGGGCTCGCTCGGGGCCTTGGGGTTCTTGTAGGTGGAACCGAAGATGATTTTCTTTCCGTCCGGGGAGAAGTAGCCGCAGGTGCAACTCGTCGGGGAGCCATCGCGGGCGGGCGGGCTGACGCGTTTGAGCGATTTGGGGATGGCATTGCCCCTGGCGTCGAGGGCGAGGGTGAACATCTGGTACGAAGATTCGCCCTTGGGGAATGCCTGGAAGATGATCATGCGCTGATCGGGGGCGAAGTAGGCCTCGCCGGCCTTGTCGAGGCCCATCGCGGGCGTCGTGAGCTGGCGGATGTTTGTGAGGCACGCGGTTTCGCGGGCGGACCAGGTATCGGGGGGCGCTTCGTCGACCGGGAACGGAGCGGGGGCGGAGGTCGGCGGCGCGAATGCGGGGGCGAGCAGGGCGGCAAGAAACAAAATTGTGCACATATGCGTCATTCTGAAAGCACGTCCTGTCGGGGGCAAGGCGCGGGCCAAGTTGGGCGGTGCGCGGCTGGGGGGTCATTCTGAACCCTCGCTATTTTTTTGCTGGTACGAACTGGGACGAGCTGGGACGATTTTCAAATTGGATTGAAAAGTCGTGCGTGTCGTTTCGGGGCAAGATGTCTCCTGGGCCGCTGGTCGGCCGCCTGTACACGGCGGCGGGGTGTGCGGCTGGGTTGTCGTGTTCGGAGGATGTTAGGTACGGCGTTTGGAGAAGTCACGGACAGAAAGGTCGAAAGGCAGAAGAGCGATTCGATTGCGGATTGCGGATCTCGGATTGCGGATTTCAGGCGTGAGGCGGCCGGGGGCCGCATGGGGCTTGGAATGGGGTTCCAAGCGCCAAAACGCCAAAAAGTCGAAACGTCGAAATCGGCGCGATCGGAGGGCGGCGTGGGGGTTGGAATGGGGAGGCGGGCTGGAAGTTAGAATCGTGAGAATTTGCGAATTCATTAGGGTTTTTGGTCCATTCGAGTCCGGGGCGAGGGCGCTTTGACAGGCCGGGCCCGCTTGTTGGCGCGCGCGGCTCGTAACGGCGCGGATTCTGCGGGGCCGCGGGAGACGCTGTGTGCCCCTTGACTCGCCGGGATCGTGCTGCGTTCGAGAGCGGCTCTTTCGCCCCGTCGCGTCAAGGGCCGGGCTGAATCTCCGTGCGGCTTTTGTCATCGTTCCGTGCGGAGACATGGTGTCGCCGCGATATTCGGTACATAGACGCGCCCGCCGTTCCACATCCTGACGGGCCACAGTACAAGACATGCCCGCCGCCGTTAAGGCGGGCATGCCACCCGTCGTCGGGTGCGCGGGAAGGGATTCCCGCGGGGTGCGCGCGAGAAGGGATCCTCGCACGAGCGGAACCCGTTGCGGTCGGCGGGGCCGGCGAGCATGATCGGGGGCGGCCGGTGGCGGTGCGGGCGATGGGGCTCGCGTGGATCGGCGGGCGATAAAAAGGATGCAGTGGATCATGGATGAGCGGATGATGGCCGAGAGTCGGCGGCGGGTTGTTGTCGGGCTGGTTGCGGTTGGGGTGGTTGCGGCGGCGTGGTGGGCGGGGACGGAGCGGCGATCGGGGGTGGCGATGGCGTTTACCGAGGTGCCGAGCGCGAAGAAGCGGTACACGGCGGCGGAGATCCTGGGGCGGTTTCCGAAGGAGAAGCACGAGGAGTTCATGCGGCGGGCGATCGCGAACTCGCGGAAGGCAGGGGTGCAGTACAAGACGGGCGGGGCGTTTGGGGCGTGCATCGTCGATCGGAATGGGAACGTAATCGCGGACGGGATGAATCACGTCATCGCGCAGAACGATCCGACGTGGCACGCGGAGATGCACGCGATCCGGCAGGCGTGTGCGCTGCTCAAGTCTCCGAAGCTGGATGGTTGCATTTTGTACACGTCGTCGGAGCCGTGCCCGATGTGCCTGGCGACGGTCTATTGGGCGGGGCTGGATGGGATGTTCTACGGGGCCACGGTGGCGGATTCGAAGAAGTACGGCAACTTTGATGATGACTTCATTTACGAGCAGTTTGCCAAGCCGATCAAGGACCGGGCGATTTCGGAACAGGAGATGATGCGGCCGGAGGCGGTGGAGGTTTGGAAGCAGTATGCGGCGCGACAGGATAAGGTGGATTACTAGGGGCGGGCGGCGTCAGAGCCCGGCGGCGATCTGGTGGGAGAAGTGCTCGGCTTCGAGGAGGCAGGTTTCGACGGCCGGGAGGGCCCAGTTGTCCTGATTGACGAAGTAGATTCGGTCGGCGAATGGGCGGCGGAGGTTGTCACAAGTTCCGGAAGCGATGAGGCCGGGGGTGGCGACGGGCATGGCGTGGCCCCAGCGGGTCATGCGGATCTGACGCACGGCCGAGAGAGGCACGCCAACGACGGCGAGGATGTTCTTAAGCTTTGGCGCGAGGTCCTCGGCGAACGTTGTGAAGGCATCGTCTGCAATGAGGTGGAAACGGCCGTTGGCGGCGGGGAGCGGCCAGTAGAGCGTCGCCACGCTGCGCGGTTCGGGAAGTCGGCGGGCGAAGTCGCCGTTGAGGATGTCGGCTGGCTTGCCGGCATTGGTGAAGACGTCTGCGGACATGGGAAAATTCGCGTCGCCGATGAGAAAGATGTCGTAGAAGTCGAGCGCGAAGGGCCGGTCGAGGAGCACGTTGACCACGACGTACGCGGCGGGATCGAGTTGTTGCATGGCGGCGTGCTTGGCGGGGTCGAGTGCCGGCAAGTCGGGCAGCATGTACTTGGCGATGTGCTTGCTGTTGGCCATGACGACGCGGCGGGCGGTGAGGGCGCGGTAGACGCCATCGTTGCCGAGCCAGGTGACGCGGACGCGATTGTTCGGGGCGAGACGGACGTCGACGACGCGGCAGCCGCCGCGGACATAGCGAGGGCGACAACGCGGATCGTCTTCGAGGGCGGCAAGGGCCTGCCAGAAGGCCTGGGCGAGCCAGGCGTTACCGCCGGGGAGGACCCAGCGGCCAAATTCCTCGGCGGCGAGAAAGTTCCAGCCGGCTGCGGCGGAGAGATCGTCCCAGGTCCAACCAAAAGAGGAATAGCAGTAGGACTGAATTCCGGCGGCGAGCAGCGGGGGAATTGGCATTCCCATGCGCTGTTCGATGTCTTCCCTCAGGGTGCGGGTGTCGAGGTCGCGGATCCATTCGTCGTCCGGCGGGTCTGGCAGCGGAATGTCGGGGTAGGCGGTCTCGGCGAAGTATCGCGTGATTTCGGCGAAGCGTTGAAAGGCAGGTCGTGCATCGGGAGGAGAGCCGCCGCCCTGCCAGAAATCGGCAACGACGCTGCCGCCGAGTTCTTCCTCGAGGTCGCCCTCGTTGACGCGAACGACGCGGTGCAATCCGAGATTGTGATAGAGACGGTGCAGGAAGGAACCTGGGTCCGGGGTGATGAAATAGGCGCTGCCGAGCGAAAAGAGATGGGTGCCCCACTGTTCGCCCATGGCGTTTCCGCCGAAGCGGGGGCGCATTTCGAGCAGGACGGGCCGATGGCGGCGGAGCTGATATGCGGTGGCGAGGCCGGAGAGACCGCCGCCGACGACAGCGATGTCGACGTCTTCGGTCGGGGCGGGGAGGCCTCCGGGGAGGCAGTTTTCGCAGGAGTGAAAGGGAATGGCATTGTTAGGGAAGTCGTCGCCGGTCCACGTTGGGGAGAAAGGCAGGCCCTGGATGAAGATCGACTGAAGCGGGGTATCGAGCTTGCGGAACGGGCGAGTGTCGTTGAGCGGGATTGCGCCAGTGGGCGGGCAGGGACGTTGCGCGGCGCGGGCCGTGCTCGGCCAGCCCATTTGACGGGCGAGTCCCAGCGCGACTGCACCAAGTCCGCCTCGAAGCGCTGAACGGCGAGAGACTTTCATGGCGTGCCCCGACGACTGCGGTCAAAAGACCATTCCGGTGACAAAACACCATTGTAACGCGGCGGCCATCGTCGGTGGCGCAGAATCGTCCGTCACCAAGCTTGTCCCGCGGGGGCGGCGCGGGTATTTCATTTCGGCATGTTGATCTCGTTGAACTGGCTGCGGGAGTTTGTGGAGATGCCGGCGTCGATCGATCCGCGGGGGCTGGCGGAGCGGTTTACGATCACGACGGCGGAGGTCGAGGGCGTCGAGCATGTGACGCGGTGGCCGGACGGGGTGCGGATTGCACCCGGGGCGACGGTCGATGCGAGCGAGCAGGACGACTGGATCATTGAGGTCGACAATAAGTCGATCACGCACCGGCCGGACCTGTGGGGGCATTATGGGATTGCGCGGGAGATCGCGGCGATCCTGGGGGCGAAGCTGCGGGCTTACGAGGTGACGCCGGCGGAGAAGCTGGGGGACGCGAGTCCCGGCGCGCCGGGAGCGGTGCCGATTGTCATTGATGATGCGGCGAAGTGTCCGCGGTACAGCGCGCTGGTGTTCACGGGGCTGAAGGATGGCATGTCGCCGGCGGCGATGCAGATCCGGCTGGCGCGGTGCGGGATGCGGCCGATCAGCTTTCTGGTCGACCTGACGAACTACGTGATGCTCGAGCTGGGGCAGCCGATGCACGCGTTTGACGCGGCGAAGCTGTCGCAGATCGAGGTGGCGACGGCGGCGGCGGGGGAGAAGTTCCGGACATTGGATAATGTCGAGCGGGTGTTGCCGAACGGGACGCTGATGATTCAGTCGGGGCGGAAGTCTGTGGCGATCGCGGGGATCATGGGCGGGGCGGCGACGGAGGTTTCGGCGGGGACGACGCAGGTGCTGCTGGAGTCGGCGAACTTCGACGCGGCGACGATTCGGCGGGCGGCGGCGGCGATGTCGCTGCGGACGGAGGCGAGCGCGCGGTTTGAGAAGTCGCTCGATCCGAACATGACGGTGACGGCGATCGGGCGGTTTGATTTTCTGGCGCGGAAGCAGATTCCGGGGTTTGGGTATGGCGGGAAGCTGAGCGATTGTTATCCGCGGCCGCTGGTTGCGAGGCCGATCGACGTGGACACGGGGTTTGCGGCGCGGTTCATCGGTACGACGGTGCCGGCGGAGCGGATGGCGGGGATTCTGACGGCGCTGGAGTTCAAGGTTGAACAGGTTGGGGGGAAGCAGCGGGTTACGCCGCCGACTTTTCGGGCGACGAAGGATATCTCGATCGAGGCGGATGTTATCGAGGAGGTGGCGCGGTCGGTCGGGTATGACAAGATCGAGCCGGCGCTGCCGCGGGTGACGACGCGCTATCTCGGGCAGAGCGAGGCGCTGCGGCTGGAGCGGCGGACGCTGGAGACTTTGTGCATTGGGGGGAATTTCTTCGAGGTGCATGGATACATATGGTATGACGATGCGTGGAATGCGCGGCTGGGGTTCGAGCCGGGCGAGTGCATCACGTTGCGGAATCCGGCGGCAGAAGGGTGTGCGCGACTGCGGAAGACGCTTGTGCCGGGGTTGTTGATGGCGGTGGAGCGGAATCGGCACTCGCTTTCGGAGTTTCGGCTGCTCGAAATCGGGAGCGTGTTTGGCGAAAGAGGCACGGAGGCACGAAGGCACGAAGGCACGAAGGACGAAGTATCGGCGGCGCAGGAGCGACATGTCGGGCTGGCGGTTGCGATGGCGGGGGCGAAGGCGGGGGATGCGGTGTGGTCGGACGTGAAGCGGGCGGTTGAGACGTGGGGGCGGCAGGTTGTGGATGGCGACGTGACGTATGACGAGGCAACGCCGGGGGCGGCGTGGGAGGATGCGGCGCGGCTGGCGGCGGTGAAGGTTGATGGGCGGGCGGTCGGGCGCGTGTCGGTGGTGGCCTTGGCATGCAAGCAGCGGATCGATGAGCGGCTGCGCGGGTGGTCGATCGCAGTGGCGGAGTTGAGTCTGGCGGGGCTGGCGGAGCGCGAGAAAGCGCGAGTGAAGTTGGAGCGGATTCCGGAGCATCCTCGGGTGAAGCTCGACTTCAGCTTTGTGGCGGATGCGCGGCGGAAGTATGTGCAGATCGCGGAGGATTTGCTCGCATTCGAGCATGAGCTGCTTTGCGGATTGAGCTACGTGGGCAGCTTTGAGGGCGGGGCGGTGCCGGCGGGCAAGCGAAGCTTCACCGTGCGGGCGGAGATTGGGCGAGCGGACCGGACGCTGGCGGAGGTCGACGTTCAGGCGTTTCGGGCGGCGTTCACGGCGTTTCTCGGCAAGCTGGGGCTGGAGTTGCGGGCGTGACGCGGCGGTGGGTTGGGCTGCTGATCGTCGTGGTTTCATACGGGGTTGATGCGGCGCAGGACGATCCGTATGGGCCGGGGGCGGCGAACCAAGCGACGGTGCGCCTCGTTGGCGGAGAGGTGACCGCGGACGCGACCTGGGACGGACTTGTCGTCATCCGGGGAAGTTTGCAGATCGTCGGGGCGACAGTAACGGTGAAGCCGGGGACGACGATCGAGTTCGCGGCGGAGTCGGGCGGGAATCCGCTGTTGGTCGTCGGATCGGGAGACAAGGGCGGCCGACTGGTGATGCAGGGAAGCCCGGATGCGCCGATCGTGGTGCGGACACGCGAGGGGAGCAAGTCGGGTGCGATTCGGGCGATCGTCCCGGCGGGGCAGAATCTGGACTGGCGGTTTGTAAGGTTTGAAGGGCTCGGGCATCGCGATGAGGTGGCGGCGCTGAAGGAGTCGGTGGTCGGTCGCACTGGGGAGCGCGTCAGTGCGACGCCGGCCGTGGCGCTGGTGGCGGACATCGGGCGGAGCGAAGTGAGACTCGAGTCGCTGCGATTTGTGAAGTGCGGGCGGATGACGCTGCGGACGGGGACCGACGCAACGGGAAGCGTGAAGCAGTGCACATTTGAGGCGGGGAGCGAGCGCGTTGATCTGGAGATGAACGGGGTGGGGCACGCGGCGTACGCGGTGATCGGCAATCGATTTGGCGGGGGCGTGGATGCGAGCGGGGCGACGCTGCACTTCGAGGGGAACTTCCTGACAGGGCCGCGTGCGGGGTTGGCGATTCATGCCGGAGGCGAGCGGCCAGCGCGCGTGATCGGGAATTACGTTCACAATTCGACGAAGTCGGACGACGGGAGCTATTGCCTGAAGTGCGCGGATGCGGATGCGGAGATACGCGATAACGTGCTGCGGGGCGGGACGTACGTGGTGTTCGAGGGGTCGCGACGGATGAGCGGGAACGTGATGGTGTCGGGCGGAGAGCTGGCGAGCAAAGTGTCGAAGGCGGCGAAGACTCACTATCTGGTGGCGGATTTGCCGGAGGCGGCCGAGTTCGAGCGGAATGTGCTGATGGGGCCGGCGTACGCGCTATTGGCGACTCAGGCGGCCAAGGGCGGGGCGCAATCGGCGGGCGAGACGGCGCGTGGATTGACGATTCGCGGAAACGTCTTTGACGGATTGGGCGGGACGGGACCGGCGATTCGTTTGAACGTGATGGCGCGCGAGGCGGTCGGGGCGAGGATCGTGGACAACACATTCATTCGGGTTGAGACGGTGGTGATGGATGAGGGTCGCGTGGCGGGATCGGTGAAGACGTTTGAGCGGAATACGATCGCGCCGACTCCGGCGCGGATGTTTGAAGGCGTGACGATCGCGGCTGGGAATTCCGATCGAATGCTCGACAGCGTGACGAAATTGAATTTTCCGGCACTTCCGGGGGCGCTTCCGGACGTTTGGGATGATGCGATCCTGTCGGGGCGGATGACGATCGGTGAGGTGCGAGATCAGGTTCGGGCCGCGTACGGCGGGAGATAGCTGCGGGGCGGAAGAGTCGGATTCTCAGCCATCCCCCAAGAGTGCAAGCAGAGCGCCACCGCGACAAAGCGATCGAAAAGGCCGTTTTCCTGAAAAAGTGGGTAGTTTTGCGCGGTGGATGGGGAGCACTGGGGAGACATTGTGAGATCCGTCACAATCGTGTCAGAAACATTCGACGGTATCATTTCGCGCATGACGCCATCGCGCAAGAAGCGATTGATGGACTACGCCAGTTGCGCTGGTTGAGCGGGTAAGCTCCCGGTGGGAGCGTTGGCGCAGGTTCTGCGCGGATTACCTGCTTCGACCGACCCGAACCTGCTGGTGGGTCCGGAACATTTCTCTGACGCCGGCATCTACCGGCTGCGCGAGGACCTCGCGCTGGTACAGACGACCGATTTTTTCCCGCCGCTGGTGGACGATCCGTTTGTGTTCGGGCAGATCGCGGCGGCGAACAGCTTGTCGGATGTATATGCGATGGGCGGGCGGCCGATCACGGCGCTGAACATCGTCGGGTTTCCGGACAAGGAGCTGGCGGTCGAGGTGCTGGGGGAGATTTTGCGCGGCGGGGCGGAGAAGGTGGCCGAGGCGGGGGCGGTGATCGTGGGCGGGCACTCGGTGCGCGACGCCGAGGTGAAATATGGGCTGGCGGTCACGGGGGTGGTTGATCCGCGGAAGTTTGTGACGAATCGAGGGGCGCAGCCGGGGGATCGGCTGATCTTGACGAAGCCGCTGGGGAGTGGCGTGCTGACGACGGCGGTGAAGCGCGAGTTGATGGGGGAGCAGGGGCTGGCTGAGGCGATTGCGGTGATGACGCAGCTCAATGCGGCGGCATCGGCGGTGATGGTGGCGAATGGGGCGTCGGCGGCGACGGATATCACGGGTTTCGGGCTGGTAGGGCACGCGTTCGAGATGGCGGACGCGTCGGGAGCGACCATTCGGATCGACGCGGCGCGCGTGCCGCTGATGGGGCGGACGCTGGAATTTGCCGGCCAGGGGTGTTTGACACGGGCGCACAAGGCGACGGCGGAGTACGTGGGAGCGCAGATGCGGGCGAACGGGGTTGATACAACGCTGCTGGGGGTTTTGTGCGACGCGCAGACGTCGGGCGGGTTGTTGATTGCGATCGCGCCGCAGCGCGCGGCGGTCGTGCTGGAGGCGATTCGACAGGCGGGCTGCGAGCGTGCGGAAGAGATCGGCCGCGTCGAGGCCGCGGGGGCAACGGCGATAGAAATCACAGGGTAATACGAGTGAACCCGAGGGGGTCGAGCGGCGTTTTCATATTGCAGGGATGTTCTGAAACGCTATCCTACCGCGCGGAATCGTTGGCCCGACATGAGGTTGGCCCGTGCCCAGCAAACGAAACAAACCATCGTTACTTGAAGCCATGGCGGCGACACGGAAGTTGCAGAAAGCGCAGCCGTGGCGCGAACCGCAGACGACACCCGTCGTGGTCGATCGGGAACCTGAGGCGGTGTATCAGCCGCCGTTAGAGGAGCCGATCGCGCCGCCGGAGCCCGTCGCAACGCCAGCCGCGGTCGTTGCCCCGGCGCCGATTGTGCAAGAGGCGCCGCCCGTTGAAGCCGCGTATGAGGAGACGCGCGCGGCCGCGGAACCGCGCGAGCAAGCGCCGGAGCGGGCTCCGGATGCTGACGAACTCGTCATGAACGAGCTGGACGCACCGCGTTCGGCGATTCGGGTCGTGGGTTCGCGGGTTGAGTTTTCGCTGGGGTCGGTTGGCTGCATGGTGGTGGCGGCGAGCTTTGCGGTGGCGCTGCTGGCGGCGTATTCGACCGGGCGGCGGAGCGCAGCGAGCGGTGAAACGGGACGCGATGTGGCTGCGCTGGCGAAGGCCGCGTCGAACCCGATGATCCAGAGCGCGGCGGTCGATGCGACACCCCCGCGGACGCAGGTTGAGCAGCGGGTCGGAGACGTCGATCTGACGCGGTTGATGCAGGCGCCGCCGGCGAGGAACGAGAAAACCAGCGAACCGGTCCGGCCACCTCCTACGGCAACCGTGAAAGAGGTGCCGAGCGGTAAACCCTTGCATTTCCTGCACATCGAGTCGTTTCGATACGGAAACGCCGCAGGTCGGAATGACGTCGCTGCCGAGTTGCAGGACGTGAGGCGGTTTCTGAAGTCGCGGGGAGTCGATACGGTTTGTCGCGACACAGGCAAGGAGTTCGTTTTGCTGGGTGCGGCGGGCGTGGCGGGCATAAAAGATGCGGATGCTGTACAATTCAAAGCCCGTATCGAGCAGTATGGGCGCGAATATCGCAAGGCCGGCGGTCGATACGAGTTCAAGGGTTGTTTCTGGCGAAGTGAATCGACGCTGCCCGGCAAACCGGTAGAGACGCGTCAGGAGTAGTTGGAATGTCGTTGGATCGGTCGCTGAAGAGCAAGGCATCGTTGACTCGTCACCGCAATGTGTTGAACCGGGCGGAGCGCCTCAAGAGACTCACGGACGAGGAGCGCTGGAAGGACGAGCGGTCGATCTTCGGATTGCCGAAGGTTGCGAATCGGAAGATGAACGTCGGCAAGAAGCCGAAAGCCGAGAAGGCCGAGGGCGAAGCCGCTGCCGCGGGGGCACCAGGGGCTGCTCCGGCCGCTGCAGCGACGGCCGCACCGGCTGCCGCCGACAAGGCCGCGAAGGGCGCGAAGCCAGCCGCGAAGGCCGACAAGAAGAAATAGCCGCGACACACAGAACCCGCCCAGCCAGCCGGAGAGACGGTCATGAACCTCGGCGAACGGCTGTCGAATCGGGCCCGGTCGATCGAGTACTCGGGCATCCGCCGGGCATACGAGCTAGCCGCACATCTGACGGATCCGATCGACCTGTCGATCGGGCAGCCGGACCACGAGACGCCGCCGACGGTTCGTCGCGCGGCGATTGAGGCGATTGAGGCGGGGCGAAATCGATACACGTTGACGGCGGGGCTGCCGGAACTGCGGCAGAAGATTCGGGGACTGCTGAAGGCGGAGCTGAGCTGGGACGCCAACGTGCTGATCACGTCGGGCGTGTCGGGCGGGCTGCACGTGGCGATGCTGGCACTACTCGATCCGGGGGACGAGGTGGTTTTCCCGGATCCGTACTTCGTTTCGTATCGACAACTCGTGAAAATGTCGGGCGGCGTGCCGGTCGCGGTGTCGTCGTATCCGGATTTTCATTTTCCGGCGGCGGCGGTTGAGGCGGCGATCACGCCGCGGACACGGGCGATCATGATCAACTCGCCGGGCAATCCGACCGGCGTCGTGTTGAGCGAGCGCGACGTGCGGGCGGCGGCCGAGATCGCGAAGCGGCACGACCTGGCGCTGATTTCGGACGAGATCTACAGCGATCTGTCGCTGGACGGGCCAAGCCCGAGCCCGGTGCGATTTGCGCCGGACCACACGATTTTGCTGCGCGGGCATGGCAAGGCGTACGGCGTGACCGGGTGGCGGATGGGGTTTCTCGCGGCGGCGGGGACGTTCGTCGACGAGATCGTCAAGCTGCAACAATACACGTATGTCTGTGCGCCGAGCATGGCGCAACACGCGATGCTGGTGGCGCACGATCTGGATGTGTCGAGCTATCGACAGGCGTATGTTCGCAAGCGCGACCTGGTTTGCGAACTGCTGGCGGGGACGTTTGAGTTCGTGCGGCCGGGGGGCGGGTTCTACGTGTTTCCGCGCGTGCCGAGCGGGTTTGCGAACGGAACGGCGTTCACAGCGGAGGCGGCGAAGCGGAGCGTGCTGGTGATCCCGGGGAATGTATTTTCGGATCGGGACACCCACTTTCGAATCAGCTTTGCGACGACCGAGGCGAAGCTGCGCGAGGGGTGCAAGCGGTTGTGCGAGATCGCGCGAACGGGGCCCGGTTGAACCTGCCGTGATGGGACCAATTCAGCTTTATCGAGTGCTGGGGGTGCTTGCGGCCGCGGGTTGCACGTTCGTTTCGGCGATCGCGTTGAGCGGATGCGACCAGGCGAATCCACCGCGGTGGGACTGGTGGCGGCCGGTCCCGGCGAGGGAGGCGGGCGATCCGGCGGTGGGCGGGAGCGAGAGCGCGGCGACGGCGGGGCTCGCGCGGCAGGGGAAGGTGCGGTTCAGCGTCTTGCGGGTGGACGTTCCGCAGGGCGGATTGCAACGGATCGAAGATATCTGGGCACAAGTCGGAGCTTCTACGCTGACGCCGGCGCAGAGCGCGGCGATGCGCGACAATGGGTTTCGCATCGGGATCGGCGAGGAGGGGGCCCGCGATCCGATTCGTCGACGGATCGAGTCGCTGAAGGACGTGCGAAGCAAGCTCGACCAGGCACTGCCGAGCATGAGTCGCGAAGTCGAGATGTTCATCACGGACGCGGAGCGCGACTGGACGCTCTTTTACGTGACGCCAGATGGTAAGATGTCGGGGCAGAGCTTCGACGGCGCGCGGGCGGTGATCAAGTTCACCTGGACGGTCGATTCGTCCGGCTCGGACGCGGTGGCGATGCGGGTCGAGCCGGAGATGCGGCAGGCGCCCGGGCAGATGCGATTTCAGAAGGCGGACGAGCGGTGGCAGTATCGGCCGGAGTACCGGGGGCGGGTGTTCCGGGAACTGGCGTTTGAGACGGTGATACCGAAGGGCGGATTCCTGATGCTGGGGCCGACCGACGAGGCGACGCGGTTGCCGCTGCTAGGTCGGCCGTTCTTCATCGAGCCATCGAGCGGCGGGCAGCGCGAGAGCGTGTACATCATCAGTCCGATCGTGACGTGGACCGGGGCGTTGACGACGGACACGGCGGCATCTGCTGGCGAGTGACGGTGGTCATGTCGGGCGGGGACGAACATTTCTTCGAGTCGTTGTGCCGGACGGTGGGGTTCGCGCTGATTTCGGCGGACAGCGGGCAGGTCATCCGCAGCTGGAATGAGCGGGCGGCGGCGCTGTTCGGGCGGGCGAGCTCGGCAATGGTCGGAACGCCGCTCATGCAGGCGTTTCCGGATGAGTTGCGGCCGCAGATGTCGGTGTTCGTGACGGAGGCGCTGGAGCGGCAGGCGAGCAACGATGTGGAGTTCACACGAAAGGACGCGGCGGGGACGGAGCAGGTGATCGTGGCGATTATCTCGCCGATCATCGAATCCGGTGGAGGGATTCGCGGGGTCTCGCTGGCGTTTCGGGACATCACGCCGCGGCGGCGGGCGGTGAACGCAGTTCGGGACACTGCGGCGCGGTTGAGGGCGATTTTCGACAATGCGGCGGAGGGGATCGTCACAGTCGACGAGCTGGGGCGGATCGAGTCGTTCAATCCGGCGGCAGAGCGGATGTTCGGATACTCGGCGGCGGAAGCCGAAGGGCGCGGGCTGGACCTTATATTGCCCGAGCCGTTTGCCACGATGGCTCGGGCGTATATCGAGCGCGCGGCCCGAAGCAGTGAGAATCATCCGTTGGATCGGGAGCGCGAGGTCGTGGGGCGGCGGAGGAGCGGCGAGACGTTTCCGATGAACCTGGCGTTCAGCGAGATGATGCTCGGGGAGCGGCGGCTGTTCACGGGCATCGTCCGCGACCTGACGGTTCGCAAGCGACTCGATCACGACCTGGCCGAGAGCCAGCGGATGGCGGCGCTGGGCAAGATGGCAAACGATGTGTCAGATCATTTCAACAACATCCTGGCGGGTGTGCTGACGAGCATCGAGGCGGCGATGTCGATGGACAGCGTGCGGTCGATTCACAAACTGCTGGAACGGACGGTGGATTCGATCGGACGGGCGAAGCGGATTACGAGCCAGCTTATGGCGTTTGGCGGGAGCGAGTACGCGGTGGGCGAGCGAGTCGACCTGGCGGATGCGGTAAAGCAGTTCGCAGAGTCGCTGCGGCCGGTTGTGGCGCAGCGCGGGCTGACGCTGGAGACGGATATGCATCCGATACCGGCGGTGACGTTTGAGTCGCACCGATTGCTGCCAATTTTGGAATCGATTTGTCAGAACGCGATCGACGCGATGCAGGCGGGCGGGCGGTTGACGATTCGGATGCAGCCGGAGGGGGAGATGGCGGTGATCCGGATCGAGGATACGGGGACCGGGATCTCGGCGGAGAACCTCAAGCACATGTTTGAGCCGTTCTTCACGACTAAGCGCGAGTTGCACGGGGCGGCGGGACGGAATGTCGGCATGGGACTGGCGGCGGTGCGGAGGACGGTGACGGACATGGGCGGGAGGATCGACCTGGAGTCGCAGGTGGGGGTGGGGACGTCGGTGCTGATTCGATTGCCGCTTCGGAAGCCGGTGCGATAGGGCGAGATTTCAGCGGGCTGCGAGCGATTCGACCACTCGGGGGCTCAGATAGACGAGCGCGCGTTCGGTGACGCGGACTTTCCAGATTGATTCGAGGGCAGTCGCGTAGATTCGCAGTTGCGGGGCGTAGAGTTCGGTACGAGCAGGGATTTGTTCTGGCTTGATGGCGTCGGTCTTGTAGTCGAGCAGGATGCAGCCGGCGGCGTCTTCGAAGAAACAGTCGATCATGCCGCGGACGAGGAGGCGGTCGTCGGGGGCGGCGGCGCGGGACTCGGTGTTGTACGTCGCCGGATCGAGTCCGACGACGAACGGAATTTCGCGTCGAACGGATTGGCGGGCGCGAATCATGCGCTGGCCGAGCGGCGTCGTGAAGAACCAGGCGACGGCGTCGAAGTCGAGTTCGCGCGATTCGTCGGCGGTGAGGCGGCCGGTTGCAACGAAGTTTTCTGCCTGGGCGCGGACGCCAGCGGGGTCGAGGGGTGCGGCGAGGTCGAGGTGTTGCAGGAAGCGGTGGGTGCGGGTGCCGCGCTGGGTTGGGCCGTCGGCTTCGGCGCCGCCGGCGAGGAAACTGGGGCGCGGCAGTTCGACCGAGAAGACGAATTGCCGGGCGGTGGGGTCTTCGTCCAACGCGATGGAGTCGAAGGGGCGCTTCAGGGCGCTGGCGGAGATGACGGCCGGGGTGCGCGTGAGCGGCGCGTGCGGGTATTGGGCGGCGAGTCGAGCGAGCAGCGCGGCGGCGTCGCCGGCGGGTCCAGCGAGCGGTTGAAGCTCGCCGGGAATCTCTTCGAGGTGGGCGAGGGCGCGGAGGCGTTCGCGGACGCCGGGCTCGTAGGTCTGTGCGAGCTGCCAGTCGCGCATTTGCGAGATCGGGATCTCATGAATGGTGACGAGCGTCGCGGTGGTCGCGGGTTGGGCGGGCCATGCGACACTTTCCGGCGGCATGGCCGCGATCGCGGGGAGCAGCCAGTCGATGTATCGGCGGGCGGCGAGGCGGCGGCGGAGCGGAAGCGGTTGGGCGGATGGCTCCGCGGCGGCGCGGGCGTCGGCGACGGTGTCGAGCGAGGCGGAGCCGACGAGGATGAGACGAGTCTTGGGCCGCGTGAGGGCGACGTAGAGAACGCGCAGCTCTTCGGCGAGTGATTGACGCTGGACTTCGCGGGCGACGAGGCGCTGCGGGAGCGTGTGATAGATGATGCGCTGATCGAGATCGACGGCGTCGAGGCCGATGCCGAGGTTGCGATCGAAGAGGATGGATTTGCGGGCGTCTTGGAGGTTGAGGAGCTTTCCGAGTTCGCAGACGAAGACGACCGGGAACTCGAGGCCTTTTGCGCGGTGGATCGACATGACGCGGACGACATCGGCGGTGCCGATGGCGGCGGGGGCCGCGCCGGGGTCGCCTTCCTGGTCGCGGAGGTCGTCGAGGAAGCGGAGGAAGCGGTAGAGGCCATGCCGCGAGAACGTGCTGAACTCGCGGGCGTAGTCGTGCAGGCGGGTGAGATTGGCGAGTCGCTGGGCGGCTTCGGGCCGGGCGGCCGTGTGGGCGGAGAAGCCGGTGAGGGCGAGCAGGTCGGCGAGCGCGTCGGGAAGCGGGCGACGGCGGAACTCCCGGCGCCAGCGGACGAGAAACTGGAGCGATGCTTGGACCCGATCGCGACGTGTCGCGTCGGGGCCATTGCGGGCGTAGTGGGCGACGGCCGCGGCGAAGGGGACATCGTGGCCGGCGAAGGCGCGGATGGCGACGAGGTCGGCATCGGTGAATGTGTGGGGCGCGAGCGGGCCGCGGAGGAAGGCGGCGAGGGGGATATCCTGCTGGGAGTTGTCGAGCAGTGCGAGGGTGGCGAGGACGTCCTGGAGTTCGAGGGCGTCGAAGAAGCCGCCGGCGAGTTCGGCGACGACGGGGATCGAGCGGCGCTCGAGGGCGCGGACGAGGAGCGGGGCCTGGCGCCTCGGGGAGCGCATGAGGATGACGATGTCGCCGTAGGCGACGGGCGGCGTGGCGGTGGTGAGTTGCTTGATTCGCTCGGCGATGAAGTAGGCCTCGCGTTCGATGCGTTCCCAGTCGGAGGCGGCGCTGTCGTCCGTGGAGTCGTCGTCGTGCGATTCGGAGCGTGACGGGGCGTCTTCAAGGATGTGAAGCTCGACGGCCGGACCGGCGACAATTTTCTGTTCGTCGGTGCCGGGGTTAAGGCGGGCGTTTGCGTCGTAGTCGATTCCGCCGAGGTCCTGTGCCATGAGGCGCAGGAAGACGGCGTTAACAAAATCGAGCAGGGGCTTCGTGCTGCGGAAATTGAGGTTGAGGGGGACGTGCTGGTCGGTGTCGGCGTGGGCGGCGTCGAGGGCGGTGCGCTGGCGTTCGAGGAAGACGCCGGTCTCGGCGAGGCGGAAGCGGTAGATTGACTGCTTGACGTCGCCGACGGCGAAGAGGTTGGTCGGACGGCCGGTGGGCGAGAGGCGGCTGACGCGGCGAAGGATGTCGTCCTGAACGGGGTTGATGTCCTGAAACTCGTCGACGAGCAGGTGTTCGTACTGGGCGGCGAGCCAGTCGGCGCCGGGGGTGCGTTTGTCGGGGTTGGCCGGATCGCGGAGCAGGCGGAGGGCGAGGCGTTCGAGGTCGGCGAAGTCGACGGCGATCTGTTGGCGCTTGGCGGATTCATAACGCTTCTGGAAGGCGCGGAGCAGGTCGACGACGGTGGCGACGTGGGGTGCGACGCGGGCGATGCCGTCGGCCCACTGGGCGGCGGAGAAGAGGGCGTGCTCGGTTCGAAGGGCAGCGTCGAAGAGCTTTTCTTTGATGAACTTGCAGGCGAGTTGGGCGCGGTCGAACGCCGTCTTGTCCTCCGAAGCGGCGTCCTTATAGGCCTTGAGCGACTTTGGCGGCGTGCGCGGCAACTCGAAGGCGGTGATGTCGGCGCAGATGGTGTCGATGCTCGAGGCAGATGGGTCGCGGGTGGCGGCGGCGTGCCACGCCGCCAGCTTCGCGAGATAGTCGTTCAGGGGTTTGACGAAGTGTTGGAGCAGCGGGAGATCGGCCGCGGTGAGGCGGGCGATTTCGGCGTTCGTGTGGCCGATCTGCGAGTCGAGTTCGCGGATCAGGGCGTCGTTACGAAGTTGGGACCAGGCGGGGGCGAGGGTGGCGGCGTCGGCGTGCTGGAAGCGGGCGAGCTGGGCGTTGAGCCAGGCGTCGGGGTCGATGGTGGAGGCGAGGAACTTGTCGAGATTGTCGATAGTCTCGCGGATGGCGGCATCGCGGCCGCGACCACTCTCCTCGATGAAGGCGTCGAAGCGCTGGGCGAGGTCGCCGCGGCCGGCGTGCAGCTCGGCGAAAAGCGAGTCGAGGGCGTCGCGGCGGAGCATTGCGGCGTCGTGCTCGTCGAGGACGCGGAAGCCGGGGTCGAGGTCGAGCAGGGCGAAGAATCGTTGAAGCAAGCGGCGGCAGAAGGAGTGCAGAGTGGAGATCGGGGCGGCCGAGACGAGGGCGATCTGTTCGGCGAGGTGGCGGTTGTGTGGCCTGGCGTCGAGCCGGGCGCGGAGGGCGGCGGCGATACGCTGGCGCATTTCGGCGGCGGCGGCATCGGTGAAGGTAACGACGAGCAACTGGTCGATCGAGCAAGTCGGAGCGGCTTCGGCGACGAGATAGGCGCAGCGTTCGGAGAGGACGGCGGTCTTGCCGCTGCCGGCGCCGGCGGAGACGAGGAGACTCTTGCCGGTGGTGCGGATGGCGGTCGTCTGCTGTTTGGTCCACGCGCGCGGCTTGGTCATGGCTGGGCGTCCTCCGGCCGCAGGGATGGGGCGGCGGTGATCTGGCGGAGGATTTCGTCGCGGCGGACGCGCGGCAGCTCGCGGGCTGCGCCGGATGCGTATTCGAAGCGGCAGACGGCGTGGTAGTCGCAGTTGTCGCAGACGAGGGCGCGGCCGACGCGGGCGGGGGCGACGGAGATGTCGCCGTCGAGGAGCTGATCGGCGAGTTCGCCGAGTCGATTGCGCACGAAGTTGAGCAGGGTATCGAAGTCGGCGTGGGGGATGCTGTCGGTGTTGTGGAGGTTGCCGGGCTTGTCGTCGGCGCTGCGGTGGACGGCGTAGAGCTTGCTGCGGGCGCCCTTCGGGACGTTGGGGTCTAGGACAGTGATGGCGTCGAAGTCGATGATGCCGCGCGGCTGGAGGGGATGGAGCGGGTCGAGTTCGCGAGATTTGACTTCGGAGGGGTGGTCGACGCGCTGAAAGTCGGCCGTCAGCGGTAGGTAGAACGCGCCGATGGGGGCGATCGCGACGTCGCCGAGGCGGGCGGAATGGTCTTTGAGGACGAGCAGGTAGGCGAGAAGCTGCAGGGCGAGGCCGTGGAAGACTTCGTCGAGGCGGAGGCGATTGCGATCGGAGCGCTTGTAATCGAAGACGACGGCGCGCGGGCCGGCGTCGGTTTGCAGGATGTCGATACGGTCGATGCGGCCATTCAGACGGATCTTTCGGCCTTTCGGTGTGGTGAGAATCAGTGCGGGGAGGGAGGCGTCGTCGTCGCCGCCGAAGCGGCGCTCGGCGAAGCGCGGGCGGAGGCCGGGCTTGGCGCGCTGGCGCTGGGATCGGACGGCCGGTGGCAACTCGCGTTCGCCGCGGCGGGCGAGGACGGCGCGGTCGGCGGGGCTGACGTGGTATTGCTCGGCGAAGAGCGTGAGGGCTGCGTCGGAAAGGCCGGAGACGCTGGCGACGATCTGTTCGTCTTTGAGGTCGGCGAGCGAGAGATTCTTCGCGATCAGGTCGTTGACGAAGTCTTCGAGGAGCTTGTGGTAGAGCTGGCCGACGTGGGTGGCGGCGACTTCGTATTCGTCGCGGGTGCGGAGGCGGAGGAGATGGCCGGCAAAGTGCTGGAAGGGGCAGCGGGCGAACGATTCGAGGCGCGAGACGCTGAGTCGCGGTTCGCGGCCGAAGCGCTCGGCGATGGTCGTCGGCGGCAGGGCGAGCTGGTAGTCGATCGGTGCCAGGCCGGCGAGGGACGCGTTGAGGGCGGGGAGCGGGTGGGCGCGGATGTGAGCGTAGATCGCGAGCCAGGTCGGGGATTCGGGGGTCGCAGCGTTGGGATTCTCCGCGAGTCGCCGCAGGGCTGGGCCGAGACCGTGCGCGAGGTCGGCGATGGATGCCAAGCGATCGAAGGGGGCGAGGGCGGCGTCGGCAGAGTCGGCGCGAATGTCGGAGGTGGAGCGGCCGAGCGCGCGGAGGAACTCGAGCAGGTAGGGCGACGGCTGGACCGGGCGGCCGTCGGAGTCGGCGATGGGGTAGGTGATCGAGAGATGGTCTCTCGGGCGCGTGGCGGCGATGTAGGCGAGCATGCGCTCATCGAGCAGGCGGTCGCGCGGGCCGGGTTGGAGGCGGACGCCGTGGGCTTCGAGGCATTCGCGCTCGGGCTGGTCGAGGAGAGCGTCGTCGTGGCGCGGGCGCGGGAACTGGCCGTCGCTGAAGCCGAGGATGAAGGCGGCGCGGATGGGCGGGTGACGGCTGCGCTCGATGGAGCTGACAAGCACCTGGTCGATGGTCGGCGGGACGAGGCCGAGGGTGAAGTCGGCGAGGCCGGCTTCGATGACCTCTGCGAAGTCGGCGGAGGACATGGGCGTGTCGCCGAGGGCGGCGAC
The DNA here is from genome assembly GCA_964549445.1 of uncultured Planctomycetaceae bacterium. Lineage (GTDB taxonomy): Bacteria > Planctomycetota > Phycisphaerae > UBA1845 > UTPLA1 > SpSt-539. Next base: position 19,090 of record CAZJVS010000030.1, on the reverse strand, counting down.
GAGTTCGTCGAGCAGATGGATGAGATCGGTCCAGACCTGCGTGTGTTCCTGCGATTGGTCGAGGTCGCCGGCGGATTGGGCGGCGTCGATCCACTGGTGGAGGCGGCGGGGGACGTCGAGGCGTTCGAGGGCGGCAACGAGGCGGGTGGCGAGGTCGCGGCACAGTCGTGGTGCTTCGGGAGATTGAGTCGGCGGCCACCAGCCGCGAAGGGCTTCGAGGATTTGGGCGCGGGCGGAGTTGATCGTGGCAAGGAAGTCGCGGCTTGTGGCGGCGATCGGGCGTTTCCTGGGGTCGACGGAGAGGTCGACTTCGAACGGATCGTACTTCCAATCGCCGGCGGTCCAGGCGTCGGGCGCGAAGAGGGCGTGGGCGCGGAGATAGTTTTCGAGGAGGTCGGCTTGCGGCTCGTCGAGGGGCGTGAGGCCGGTCTTGAGGAGCGCGGGGAGTGCGACGGCGGACGCGTCGCCCTGCATGCGGAGCAAGGCGCGGACGGCTTCGACGAGCGGGTGGTGGCTGGTCGGGCGGCGGCGATCGATGAAGAAGGGGATGTCGGCCTCGCGCAGGGCCGAGGAGATGAGGTCGTGGTAGGGCTCCAAGTCGCGGAGGATGAGGGCGATGTCGCGATAGCGGAGCGGGTCGTCGGGGCGCTGGGTGAGGCGGCGAATTTCGCGAACGGCGCCGGCGATTTCGGCGCGCGGGCCGGGGCAGCGCGCGAACTGGACGGAGGGATCGGCTTTGGCTTTCGCGTCGGGCGCTGCGGCTGGTTGAAAGAGATTGTGTTCGAGTTGGGCGAGTGCCGGGTGGCGGAATCGTGGCGGTGGCGCGGATTGGAGGATGAGCGGCTCGTCGATCGGGATGTCGGCGGCGCGGAAGGCGAGCGACAGGTCGTGTGCGGTTCGCTCTGAGCGGGCGAAGAGGTCGAAGGGGTCGGGCTTGGCGGCCATGTCGATCTGGGCGGGGTCGACGAGGAGCGAGATTTCGACGGAGGCGGCGGAGCGGGCGAGGTCGATCAGGAAACGCGACTGCTGGGCGGTGAAACCGGCGAAACCATCGACGCAGACGTGGGAGCCGTTCAGCCAGGGTAGCCGGGCAATTCGCGGGCGGGCGAGGTCGAGGACGCCTTCGGGATCGACGCGGTTTGAACCGAGGTATTCGAGATAACGGCGATAGACGAGGGCGACGTCGTGCAGGCGTGCGGCGGAGGCGTTGTTCTCGCCGGCGGAGGCCTGTGCGGCGGCGTCGAGGCGCTCGGGAACGACTGTTTCCTGGATCAGCTCGACGATGGTGCGGGCGAGACTCTCGATCAGGCCGGCGCGGGTGGCGACGCCGGCGAGTTCCTGGAGTTCGGGCCGGCAGCGGGTGAGCAGATCGCGCAGGACCATCGTGCGGCCGATCGGCGTGAGGATGACCGGGAGCGGTCCGCCGGCATCGTTGAGGATGCGATGTGCGAGGCGACGGAAGCCGAGGACTTCGCAGCGGGCGAGGCCGGGGACGGCGGGGTCGGCGAGAAGCGCGCGCTCCATCTGGAGGGCGGCCTGTTCGGGGACGAGGAAGATGAGTGTCGGCGAGCCCGTTGGCTGCGCGGCGAGCTGCGCACGGAGTGTGCTGACGCAGTGATGGGACTTGCCGCTGCCTGCACGGCCGAGCACGAAACGAACCGCCACGACGATGCTCCGGAGATCGGCGCTGTCGGGCGAGAGCGTTTCGCCGCACGAGTCCCGGCGCGCTGGGGGCGGATTCTATGCGGTCCCGGCGCGCCGGGATAACATGTGACCAGACCGAGGCGCGCTGTGCTTTCCGAGATCCTGGGAATTGTTCTGCGGCACAAGAGCTACGTCGCCCTGTTTTTCGGGGCGGCGGCGGCGGCGTTTGCGCTGACGCCGGCGTACATCGCGGCGGCGCGGCGATTCGGCTGGTTGGATCGGCCGGGTGGCCGGAAGCAGCATGCCGGCGCGACGCCGACGATGGGTGGGCTGGTGATCTTCGCGGTGGTGTTCGCGGGGGTTCTGGTCGCGATGCGACTGGGCAATCGCGTGTCGGAGATGATCGAGCCGCATCGGCGGGCGATCTATGCGGTGATGCTTTGCACGTCGGCGATGATGTTGCTGGGCGTGGTGGATGACCGGCGGCGGCTGCCGGCGAAGGTGAAGCTGCTGGTGCAACTGGTCGTCGCGATGGCGGCGTTTCTGCTGGGTTTTGGCGTGTCGGCGGTGACGATTCCGTGGGCGGGGTCGGTGTCGCTCGGGCGGCTTTTCTCGCCAATGCTTTCAATTATCTGGATTGTCGGGGTGACGAACGCGGTCAATCTGACGGATGGACTGGACGGGCTGGCGGTAGGGGTGGGGTTCCTCGCGGCGGCGACGAATGCGGTGGTCGCGATCTATCTGCAAAACTACTACATGGCGGTGATGATGATTGTCTTGGCAGGTGCGCTGCTGGGATTCTTGCGGTGGAACTTTCATCCGGCGCGGGTGTTTCTCGGGGATACGGGGAGTCTGGGGTTGGGGATGTTCTTGGCGCTTTGTTCGCTGCACTCGGCGCAAAAGGCGCAGACGGCGGTGATGATCCTGGTGCCGCTGTGTGCACTGGGGTATCCGATCTTTGATGCGCTACTGGCGGTCGCGCGGCGGACGCTGGCGGGTCAGCCACTGCTCGCGGGGGATCGGGACCATATTCATCATCGGATGCTGGAGCGGGGGTACGGCGCGTCGGGCACGGCGTTTCGAATCTACGCGGGAAGTCTGGCGTTGATCGTTGTATGCGTGCTGCTTTCGAGCGTGAACCATCTGGCGGTCGGGCTGGGGACGGCATTGGCGCTGGGTTTGGCGGTGTTCTGCGTGCGGGTGCTCGGATATCTCGAATGGGCCGGTTGGTCGGAGATGACGCGCGGGCGGGACGAGACGAAATTGTTGCACACAGCGGCGGCGCTGGCGCGGCAGAAGGTGGCGGCGGCGCGGAATGTTGAGGAATTGCTCGAAGGGCTTGGCACGCTTGCGGCGGAGATCGGGGCGGCGTCGATCGAGTTGGAGCATGGCGGCGAGACGCGTCGCTGGACGCGGTTTGCGCGGAGCGCGGGCGTGACGTTGACGGTGGCTCCGCTCGCGAAGTTGGAGGGACGAGTCGAAGCGGATGCGAGGCGCGGGCTCGATCCGCGCGGGGCGGCGCTATGGGATGAGCTTTGCCGGTCGGCGGCGACGCGGATCGAGAGCTGGACGGTGTCGGGCCGAGCGACGGAGGCCGCCCGTTGACGCCGGCATCGACGCGGTCGTTGCACGTTTTGTTCGTTAACGAGTTCTACTGGCCGGATGTCTGCGCGAGCGCGGCGGTTTTGATGGATCAGCTTCCGGTGATGGCGGAGCTGCGGCCGACTTGGCGGATTTCGGTGTTGGCGAGTGCTCGGGCTTGGGACCGGCCGGAGGTGCGGTGGCCGGAGCGCGAGCGGCACGGGTTGATCGAGGTATCGCGGGTTTCGCGCGGCGCGGTGCGGCGATCGCTTGCCGGTCGGGCGTTGGGGTTCTGGCAGTTTCATCGGGGGGCGATCGGGTTGGGAAAAACGCTGGAGCGCGTTGATGTGGTGGTGTCTTCGACGGCGCCGCCGCTGGGTGGGCGGATTGGACGGGCGATTGCGCGGGCACATGGGTCGCGGCATATTTACAAGGTGCTCGATCTCTATCCGGACTGCGCGGAGGCGCTCGGGGTGATTGCGGCCGGCGGGGCGGTGTCGGGACTGTGGCGCGGGGCGGATACGGCGGTGATGCGCGACGCGGCGGCGGTGGTGACGATCGCGGAGCGGATGGCGGATCGGGTGCGGGTGGCGCGCGGCGTGGCGGCGACTGCGATTCATGATGGAATCGATCCAGCGCGGGTTTCATTCAGCGGAGAGAACCGGTTTCGGCGGGAGCAAGGGCTCGCGGACAAGTTTGTCGTGCAGTACGCCGGGAACATGGGGTTGAGCCATCCGTTCGAGACGATTCTGCGGGCGGCGGAGGCGCTGGGTGAAGACGCCGATGTTGTGTTTCAGTTTATTGGGGCGGGACCGGGTCGCTCCGCGATTGAGCGGGCTGCGACGGGGCGGGGGCGGATTCAGTTGTTGGGATATCAGCCGGCGGAGCGGTTGGCGGAGGTGCTCGCGGCGGCTGATGTCGCGCTGATCTCGCAGGATCCGGCGCTGTTCGACCAGGCGCTGCCGCACAAGGTGTACGCGGCAATGGGGGCGGGGAGGCCGGCGGTGTTTGTGGGGAGCGGACGGAGCGAGATTGCCGAGTGGTTTGCGGAGAACGATTGCGGGTTTCATGTCGAACAGGGCGACGTGAGCGGATTGGTTCACGCAATCCGACGTTTGAAGGCAGATCAGGCGGCGGGACGAGCGCGGGGCGAGCGCGGACGAGCCCTGCTCTTGCAACGATTCACGCATCGGATCGCGGCGGAGCGCTGGGTCGGATTGATTGAATCGCTGGGCGAGGCGGATGGGACGTAGCGCCGCGGGCGGCTCAGTATTGCGATTGATCGCGACGAAATGCCCGCATTAGGCAGACAAGAACGGCGATGCTACCGCCGACGATGCCGCCGATCATCGCGTTATCCAAGACGCGCTTTGTGATGGGGCCGACCGGGGACGCGACGGCGACGGCGGGGTCGTAGGCGTGGGCGGCGTCAAATTTGAAGGAATCGAAGATGCGGTCGCGCACGTTTGCGGTGCGGAGGAGGTCCTTCGGAGTCGAGTAGAACATGATCTGCACGACGCCATCTTTGCCGAAATATCCGACGGCTTCTCCGCGAACGGTGCCGACTGTTGCAACCTGCATGGCCATGCTGAAGAAATAGCGGCGGTTGGGGGCGTCGAGTCGCGCGGTGAGCTTGGGAGTGTCCTTCAGAATGCCACGGGCCGCCGGATTCAACGTGTCGTTCATGACCTTGTCGAGCTTGATGCCGGAGATGGTTTCGACAAGCTTTGGGAATTCGCTTTCGGGCGGCTCGCCGGACGCGCCGTACTGGGTGTAGGGAATCGATTGAACGAGGACGTAGGGGTACTTCATCCAGCCGAAACTGCCACCCTCCTGATAGCCGGCCTCGTAACGCAAGCAGGGTTTCGATCCGGACTGGAAGATGGCTTTCTGAACGCCGTCGAGCACGTTGTTCGGGATGCGAACCCAGTGAGACGGAAAGGTGATCGAGTAACTGTCCTTATCGCCGTGGAATTGCTGCGGTTCGGCCGCGGTGCACGGCCACGCGAGCGCGAGGGGCACGAGCAGCAGGCAATGAGTGATTCGAATCACGCGAGTGGCTCTCTTTCGTGATGCCGGGCATTCTATCGCGCGCGTTGTTGAAGACAAAACTGAATCGAATCAGCGGGCGTGGCCGTCGCCTTGGACGACGTAGCGCTGCGAGGTGAGTTCCTTGAGGCCCATGGGCCCGTAGGCATGAATTTTTGAGGTGCTGATGCCGATTTCGGCGCCGAGGCCGAGTTGGAAGCCGTCGTTGAAGCGAGTGGAGGCGTTAACGAGAACGCAGGAGGATTGAACCCGTTCTGTGAAGCGGCGGCAAGCGGCGGGATCGGCGGAAAGGATCGCTTCGGTGTGGTTGGAGCCGTGGCGTTGGATGTGGTCGATGGCTGCGTCGATGTTGGGGACGACTCTTAAGGCGACGATCAGGTCGAGGAATTCGCGGCCGAAGTCGTCGTCGGCGGCGGGTGAGGCGGAGGGCGCGAGGCGGCGGGCGGTGCTGTCGGCGCGGACTTCGACACCGTCTTTTTGCATCCGCGCGACGAGTTGCGGAATGAATCGGGGTGCGACGGCTTCGTGAACGAGGATGGTTTCGACGGCGTTGCATGCGGAGGGGGCGGAGGTCTTGGCCGTCGCGCAGATCTCGATGGCGCGGTCAAGATCGGCGGCGGCGTCGACGTAGATGTGACAGACACCCATGAAGTGCTGGACGATCGGGATGCGGGAGTTTTCGTGGACGAAGCGGATGAGGTCTGTTCCGCCGCGCGGAATTGCAAGATCGATGTATTGGTGAAGCTGGAGGAGGGCCTTCATCTCATCACGGTCGGATGAGGTGATCAGCGTTGCAGCGTCGGCGGGAGCGTTGTTGCGGACAAGGGCGGCGCGAATGAGGTCGATGAGAGCCTGATTCGTGCGGGCGGCTTCGCGGCCGCTCTTCAAGATGCAGGCATTGCCGGACTTGAAGCAGAGGGCGAAGGCGTCGATGGTCACGTTGGGACGGGCTTCGTAGATCATCAGGATGACGCCGAGCGGGCAGCGGACGCGCTGGACGTGCAAGCCGGAGGGGACGCGGTAATCGCTCGCGATTTCGCCCACGGGGTCGGGCAGGGCTGCGACCTGCTTCAGTCCGTCGATCATCTGGTCGATGGCGGCGGGCGTAAGGGTGAGGCGGCGGATTTTCGATTCCGGGAGACCGGCGGTGCGGGCGGCAGCGAGGTCGGCTGCGTTTGCTGCTGCGATCGAATCGGATTTCGAATGAAGCGACGCGGCGAGGTCGTTCAGCACGCCGTTGCGGGTCTGGGTCGGCAGCGTCGCGGCGCGAGCCGAAGCTTCGCGTGCCTTGCGTGCGATCTCGACGGCGGAGTCGCTCATTCGTTCATTGTAGCGGGCGAGCGAGCGGCTACGCGACGATGACAAGGTCGTCGCGGTGGACGACTTCCTTGACGTACTCGTAGCCGAGGACGTGCTTGATCTCGGATTGGCGTTTGCCCTTGATGCGGGCGATTTCGTCGGACGAATAGGAGGCCATGCCGACGGCGAAGAGTTGATTTCGGTCGTCGCGAATCTCGACGCGGGCGCCCATCGGGAAGCGGCCATCGACGGCGGTGACGCCGGACGGAAGCAAGCTGGCGTTGCGTTCGACGAGGGCGCGGCGGGCGCCGGCGTCGACGTGGACGACGCCGGCGGCGCGGGTCTGCTGAGCGATCCAGCGTTTGCGGGCGGTGAGGCGGCTGTCGCGCGGGGCGAAGAGCGTGCCGATGGATTCGCCGGCGATGATGCGGGGCAGGAGGCCCGCGTGAGTACCGCAGGCGATGATCGTGGGGACGCCGCCGCGGCCGGCGAGGCGGGCGGCGGAGACTTTGGCGGCCATGCCGCCGACGCCGGTGTCGCTGAGTTCGGTGGCGATGTGATGGTCGATGGCGGAGTCGAGTTCGACCCGCGCGATGACCGGGCCCTTGCCGCCATCGGCGAGGAAGCCTTCGACGCGACTGAAGATGACGAGCAGCCGGGCGGAGACGAGGTTTGCCACAAGTGCGGCGAGGTGGTCGTTGTCGCCGACTTTGTTTTCGTCGGTCGAGAGCGCGTCGTTTTCATTGATGATGGGGACGATGCCGGCTTCTAGAAGCGTGAGGAGCGTGTGGCGGGCTGAGAGGAAGCGGCGACGGTGGTCGATGTCGTCGGAGGTGAGGAGCAACTGAGCGACGTCGAGGCGGTGTTTGCGGAAGGCCGCGGCGTAGGCGGCCATCAGCCGGGGCTGGCCGACGGAGGCCGAGGTCTGGCGCTGGAGAACAGTCTTCGCGGGCGGCTTCAGGCCGACGGCGGTTGCGCCGGCTGCAACAGCGCCGGATGAGACCAGGATGACCTCGCAGCCGGCACGTCGGACGGCGGCAACATCGGCGGCGAGTTGGGCGATGAGCTTCGGCCGTAGGCGGCCGCGACCGGCGATGACGGCAGAGCCGATCTTGACGATGACGCGCGAGGGCGGGGTCGCGAAGCGAACGGCGGTCACGGTTTGACGACGATCTTGCCGAAGAAGTCGCCGGATTCCATCTGGCGATAGGCATCAGCGATTTTTTCGAGGGGCCAGACTCTATCGATGACCGGGCGAATGAGCCCCTTGTGGGCGAGGTTCATCGCGCCGGCGAAGTCTTCGTCGGTGGCGAAGAACTCAATGATGCCGCGGATCGTGACTTCCTTGAACATGATCTTGGCGACGTTGATCTCGCTGGTGAGGCCGCCGACCATGCCGAGGACGATCCAGCGGCCGCCGTAGTTGAAGCAGTCGAGCGTTTTTGCCGCCGTCGAACCCCAGACGGGGTCGAAGACGACGTCGACGCCGCGATTGCGCGTGAAGTCGTTGACGGCGGCGACGAGGTCGTCCGTGCGGTAGTTCACGACGAGGTCGGCGCCGATCGCCTTCGCCTTCTCGGCTTTCTGGGGATTGCTGGCGGTCGTGATGACGGATGCACCGGCAAGCTTCGCGACTTGGATCGCGGCGACTCCCGCGCCACCGCTGCCGCCCTGGACGAGGACGGTTTCGCCGGGCTTGAGAGCGGCACGGAGGATCAGGCCGTAGTAGGCAGTGAGGTAGACGCATGGGAATGCGGCTGCTTCCTCGTAGGAGTATTGCTCCGGTTTGGGGACGGCGGCGGAGGCGGGGATGAGAACGTATTCGGCGAAGCCGCCGGGGCGCGAGATTCCGACGATGTCGAGCCGGCCTCTGGCGGTCGGGCCGGTGATGCGGGCCTTGACGACGATTGGCTTTCCAATCTGCTTCTTGTCGATGTCGGGGCCGACGGCGGCGATGTCACCGGAGATGTCGAAACCGCCGGTGTGGGGGAGCGTGAGTCCGGGCATGGATGCGGACCCGCTGCGGAGGAAGATGTCCATGCGGTTGAGCGCGGCGGCGCGAACTTTGATGAGGAGTTCGCGGGGACCGGGCTCGGGAGTGGGAACTTCTTCAACGCGGAGCACGTCGGCGGGGCCAGTTTGATGGAATCGCGCGGCTCTCATTGACAGGCTTCTCCCGACTTACGGAATTCGGTGGCTGCGGTCATTTTGCAGGCGGTGGCTATTCTGCGCGGTTGGTTCGAGTGACGCCAGCCAACCGCGTTTTTTTGGCAGAAAAAGGCAGTTGGGAGGAGAGGTTGGGAGGGATCTGCGGTCTTTGCGATGTATAGGGGCAGACGCCCGTGGAGGCCGGGTGCTTTCGAGCAGAATTCCATAGAAACTCGGTATTCTTGATATACTGGACGCAGTTTTCATATCAGTGCTGCGAGAGGTCAGTGAACCGACCTGCACTGGGAGAGGGAGCAATTATGTCTATGCGCACTCGGCTACTCATCGCCGTTGTATCGGTCTGCGCCGCGTCCGTGTCGATGGCGGCCGAAATCGAATACAGCGTCACCGTGCCGATGGTGCGGACGAACTGGGCGACGACAGCGTCGCTGCCTCAGTTCGATCCGGCGCTGGGCGACCTGGAATATATCAACGTGTTCTTCCAGGGCGAAGTTGAAGGCAACGCGCGATTCCACAACCTGAATACGAGCGCGGCGCAGGTAACGACAACAATCTCGGCAGCAGTGATGCTGGAAGTCGAGCCATCGACGTTGCTGATTGCAACAACGCCTACCGTCACGCGTGTTGACGACCTTGCACCTTTCGACGGATCGATCACGTTCTCCGGACCAAGCGGGCGAACGTATTCCGGACTCTACGCCGCCGTTGTCGAACAGCGAAACTCGGCCAACGTTGACCTGGCTCGCTTCATCGGGACCGGAACGGTCGACCTTCCCGTCACTTCGACGGCCAGATCGAGCGTGCGCGGGCCCGGCAACCTCATTGCGCAATTCGAAACATTTGCTGCTGCAGACGTCTCGGTCGTCTACGGATTCTCGCCCGTGCCGGAACCGGCCTCGATCCTGTTGCTCAGCGTCGCGACGGCGGTGTTGCGCCGCCGGGGACGCCGCTGATCCACTCCGATCTTTCGAGGGTCCGAGAAAGACCCGAGACGGAGATTGCACGCTGCCGCGCGGCGTAGGTTCATTTGACCGCGGTTTCGAGCAGACATAGCGTTGGGTGCGGGTAGAACGCGGGATTTTCACCGGTCCGCACGAGGGAACGTAGTCATGAATCGTCGAGTCTTGTCCGTTTTGGTAGCGGCGATCGCCGGCGTCGGCACCGCTCACGGGGCCATGGTCAGTTACTCCGCGTCGATTCCGCCCACCTCGACGGACTGGACATCATCGGTGTCGATTCCGCAGTTTGACCCGGTTCTTGGAACACTCGACTCCGTCGATATCGAACTTAGGGGCGAGGTGAGCGGCAATATTCAATTTGAAAGTCTCGACGCGGCCAACTCGACCGTGACGACGTCGCTTTCAGCGTCGATCATCCTAATGCGACCGGACCTGACGGTTATGGCTAGTGCCGCGCCATTTGTTTCGCACGTGGACCCGGTTTCGGCGTTCGATGGGGCGATCGATTTCGACGGGCTATCGGGCCGAGCTTACTTGAATCAATCCGCGTCCGCGCTGGCGGGCGTGTCGGCGACATCGCCTTCGCCGGACCTGGCTTTGTTTACCGGCACGGGGACGGTTTCACTTCCCGTGACGGCGACCGGTGTTGCAGCTGCGGATGGAGCCGGAAACCTGCTGGTGGCATTTCTCACGCAGGCATCTGCGAATGTCTCGGTGATTTACAACTACACCGTTCCAGAACCGGCTTCGATCGGCGTGCTCGCCATCGCGACTCTCTTCGCGCGGCGCCGTCTTCATCAGTAGGCCGGTGTCGAGCGGGTCGCGTCAGGCCCAGAATCTGCGACAATCGTTCGGATGCGATGGACCGCTGACGATCGTTCTTTCATGCAACGAGCGCTGGATCTGGCCGCGCGCGGACAAGGCCGCGTCGAGCCGAACCCGATGGTTGGGGCGGTCATCGTGCCCGGCGGGCGGGCGATCGGCGAGGGCTGGCACCGGCGATTTGGCGGATCCCATGCAGAGGTTGAAGCACTGCGGGCATGCGGAGGGTCGGCGCGCGGGGGGACCTGCTACGTAACACTGGAGCCGTGCTGTCATTTCGGAAAGACGCCGCCGTGCGTCGACGCGCTCATTTCAGCAGGTATCCGTCGGGTGGTGGCGGCGGTGCGTGATCCGTTTCCACGCGTGAGCGGCGGCGGGTTTCGACGGCTGCGGGCGGCGGGGGTTCGCGTGGATGTGGGTCTTCTGCGTGACGCGGCTGTGGAGCTGAATGCGCCGTTCTTCAAGTTGCAACGGACCGGCCGACCGTGGGTGATACTCAAGTGGGCGCAGAGTCTCGACGGCAAGATCGCGACTCGGACCGGAGAATCGAAGTGGATTACATCGTTGGCTTCGCGGCGCGCGTCGCACGCGCTGCGCGGGCGTGTGGATGCCGTGGTCGTGGGCGTCGGGACCGTCCTTACTGACGATCCGGAATTGACGTGTCGGCTGGTTTCAGCGAAGCGCGTTGCGGTGAGAGTAGTCTTGGACACGCACGCTCGGACGCCGGTGTCTAGTAAGCTTGTGCGTTCGGCACGATCAATTCCGACGCTGATCGTGACGGCCGACGCTACGTCCTCACGGGCGCGTCGGCTCGCGCGGGCTGGTTGCGAAGTTCTTGAGATTCCAATGCGGCCGGGGCGGGCACAGCTCGATCGTCTGTTGAACGAACTGGGGCGGCGATTCATGACCAATCTGATGGTCGAGGGCGGCGGGGCGGTACTGGGGGCCTTTCTTGATGCGGGTCTTGCCGACGAGGCGGGAGTATTCGTCGCTCCACGACTGATCGGCGGCAGGGCTGCGAAAGGACCGCTGGCGGGAGTCGGACCGGCGAAAATGGGGGATTTGCCCAACGTTCGTGTGATAGAGGATCGGTCGATTGGTTCAGATCGGTTCGTCCGGCTGCGTTTTGCCTGAGTGCCAAAACCGCAAGTCGTCGCAGTTGTCGTATATACTCTCCGGATGCGAGAGGCCGGGCGGTCCCAAGCCAAGCCCGATGAGCCAAAGCTAATAAATTGGAGAATGACATGAGTCGCGCTTTTTTCACCGCGGTTGGCGTATTGTCGGTGTTGTCGGCAGCGTTTGGGAAGCCTTTGAAAGTCGGCGACGAGGCCCCGCCATTGAAAATCGATCAGTGGGTGAAGGGGGAGCCGATCGACGTGACGAAAGGCGACAAGGATCGGATTTACGTGGTGGAGTTCTGGGCAACATGGTGCGGGCCGTGCAAGATGACGATTCCGCATCTGTCGGATTTGCAGGATCACTTCAGCAAATCGGGCAAGGTGACGATCGTCGGCGTGTCAGATGAAGACGCAGACGTCGTGAAGCCGTTCGTCAAGAGCTGGGACAAGAAGATGCGGTACGCGGTCGCTGTCGACGATGACCGGGCGACGAGCGAGGCGTACATGAAAGCGGCCGGCGTCGACGGCATCCCGCATGCCTTCATCGTCAAATCGGGAAAGGTCGTGTGGCACGGGCATCCGATGGAGATGGACGACGAGATCGTCAAGCTGACGGGCGACAAGTCGTGGTCGGAGATCGCTGAAAAACAGCAGCAGGCGATGGAAAACCAGATGAAGCTCCGTCAGAAGTACGCCCAGGCCGCAGAATCCGAGGAGTGGGATGACGCACTGGCTGCTCTGGACGGAATCCTGAAGATCGATGCATCAGAGCCCGGGGCCATGACGCGGAAGTACATGATCCTTGCGACGAAGAAGAAGGATACGGCGGCTGCATCGAAACTGAGTGGCGCGATCCTGGCGAACGTCGAGGAAGCGATGGCCCTGAATGAGCTGGCGTGGGGCATTTTGACGGACGACGACTTTAAGGATGTTCGAGACTTGAAGCTGGCCAACGCCCTGGCGGAGAAAGCGTCAAAGATCACGAACGGCAAAGACCCGGCGATTCTGGATACGCTGGCGCGGGCGAGATTCGATTCGGGCCAGAAGGCGGAGGCGATTGAACTGCAGGAACAGGCGGTCAAGCTCGCCAAGGGAGACATGAAACAGGAGCTGGAAAAGACGCTGAAGCGATACAAGCAGGGAGAATCGGGCGAGACGGACGATAAAGACGACGACGATGACGACAAGGGCGATGACAAGGACTGACACGAGCGATTGTGCGGGAATGGCCGCCAGAGGAGCTTTGCGGATGCGAATGCTGGTATCGATGACGACGTTGGCGCTGGTGGTGTCGGCGGCCGGTGCGAAGGAACTAAAGGTCGGCGATGCTGCGCCGCCGCTTAAGATTGCGGAGTGGCTGAAGGGGTCGGCGGTCGATATCACCAAGGGGTCTCCGGACCAGATTTATGTCGTCGAGTTCTGGGCGACGTGGTGCCCACCGTGCCGCGCAAGCATTCCGCACCTGACGGACCTTCAAGCGCACTTCAAAGACAAGAAGGTATCGATTGTCGGAGTGACGGCGGAAGATCCCGAAGTCGTCAAGACGTTCATGCGGACGTGGGACAAGAAAATGCAGTATTCGGTCGCGATCGATGAGGAAGCTAAGACCAGTGGAGCGTACCTCGAAGCGGCCGGCATCTCGGGGATTCCGCATTCGTTCATCGTGAAGGGTGGCAAGCTTGTCTGGCACGGTCACCCGATGGAGATGGACGACGAGATCGTGAAGCTCACCGGAGATAAGACCTGGGCGGAGTTCAAGAGCAAAGCGGAGGCGGCCGGCAAGAAACGGGCCGAGCTGGTTCAGAAGGCCGGCACGGCAATCAAGGCGGAAAAGTGGGATGACGCAGTCGGCGTGATTGATGAAATGATCAAGGCGGATCCGAAGGATTACGACGCGCTGGCACAAAAGTACTATCTACTGCTGATCAAGAAGAAGGATGCGGCGGGCGCGGCTGCAGTTGGAGAGACGCTGCTCAACGACGTCGATGATGCGGACTTGCTTGACGCGATCGCGTATTCCACGCTGATGGACGACGAGTTTGCCCCGGTGCGCGACCGGAAGTTTGCGCTAGCGCTCTCCGAGCGGGCTGTAAAACTGAACGGATCGAAGGACTCTGGAATGCTATGCACGCTGGCGCGGGCGAAGTTCGAGAACGGATCGAACGAAGAGGCGATCAAGATTGCCGAGGACGCGCTGAAGATCTGCAAGGATCCGCAAGTTCAGCAAGACCTGGAAGACAGTCTCAAGACATATCGCGCGGCCAAGCCGGCGGCTACGCCAAAGGGGTCGTAAACCCGGATTTTGTGTGACCTTGACGCGATTCTCCGCTCAAATGATGGTTTTGAGCGGCTGCGTGTGCTGTGCAATCCCTCCGGGTGGTTTTTGAGCCGGGGTCGTCTGCTGTATAATCAATGCCGATAAAGGCTTAGATGATGGCATTGAGCTTTGTCAACAAACTGACTCTGCAATCGGACGTCAGCCGGCGCAACTCGCCTCCGCGCCGCCGCACCTGGGGGTGCGACGGGAGATGACCCAGCTCGACGTAGCAGTGCCGCTTGTTCCGGCCGCGCGCGCGACTCCGCGCGGGCGCTTACTCGACTCGCTGGGAATTTGGATGGAGCGGTTGCGACGGCCGCGACTGATGCTGGTCGCGGTCGCCGTTGCGCTCTATGCGCCGTCGCTGATGGCGACATTCGTTTTTGACGACTACCGGAATCTCAGGTTGATGGAGGAATTTCAGGCCGGGGCGCGGCCGCAGCTGGGACTGTACGACTTCATCCGCAATCCCGAACATAACGCCGCGCTTCGGGCGCGGGGTGAACTGCTCTGGTGGATTCCCGACGACCTGCACTTTGCTTACTTTCGGCCGCTGACGGAACGGTTCCTGTATCTCGAATTCCTCGCGTTTGGTCGCGAGCCGATGGGGTACCACGTCGCTTCCGTCGCGCTGTTTTCGATCGGCGTCTGCCTTGTGTTTACGCTGCTGCGGCGGTGGGGTATTGCCGAACTGACGGCGCGGTGGGCGGCGCTGCTATTTGCGGTGTCCTCGTGCAACATCATGCCGCTGACGTTTGTCGCGTCGCAGTGCGACATGCTCGCACTGCTTGGCGTTCTCACGGCGCTGCTGGCCGCGACGAACTTCGCGGAAGGCAGAGGGCTGGTTTGGCTCCTGCTCGGCGTCGTGTGCTACGCCGCCGCTTTGATCAGCAAGGAGGCGGCCGTGCCTGCTGCCGTCCTGCCCGCTTTGATGCTGGTCGCACGGTCGAGTGAGCCGCGGAGTCTTGAGCGGCTGAGTCATATGCGGCGCACGATTGTTGTCACGGCTGCTTTTGTGAGCATGGCTGCCGGGCTTGTTTTCTATCACGGCATGGCGGGCTTTGGCAGCAACATGTGCCTGATGCTCGACCCGATCCATTCGCCGGGCGCGTACTTGCGGGCCATGCCACTGAATGCGGTGGCGCTGCTCTCGGGCTGGGTGTACGCGCTCAATCCGGTCGTGTTCTATCTGGCGGGCCTTGAGGGGTGGCTGGTTCTCTATGCCATCGAGGGGCTGGCCGTGATTGTGCCGCTTCTGTACTGGATGCGGCACCGGCTGGCCCACGAGCGGTCCTTGCTGGCTTTTGCCCTGTGGCCGTTGCCGTTTCTGCCGGTGCTTGCGTGCACGGTGCCTGACAGCCGCGTGATGATGCTGCCGACGATCGGGCTTTCGGTGTTGGGGGCCGTCTGGCTCGTTCGCCTGTCTGGAACGCGCCAGGTGGTCGCGGCGAAGACGAGACTGCGGTTCATTCCATTTCTGTGCTTGATTGGATTCCAGCTGCTTGCGGGGGGTGTGACGCAGACGGTTGACTTTATCATCAATCGTACGTGCAACCGGAACATGCGGACGGCCGTTGCGGGCTTTGAGCGGCCGACGAGCGCTGAAGATCAGATCTTTTTCCTGAACTCGCACATCATGGTCGATGCGGTCTGGGCGCGCGATCGGTTGCTGCAGCTCTTCGGGCCCGACGCGCCGAATGTCGCGCACCTGTCCCACCTGGTGAACGTAGAGCCGGAGGTGATCGGTCCGCGAACCTTGCGGCTTCGGTCGAAGGATGTTCCATTCTTCGAGTCGCCCATGGGACGCGGAACGTTAACCCACCCGGTTGTCCCCGTCGGGTGGACGAGTCGGATGAAGGAGTTCACCGCCATCGTTCGCGAGGCGAAGGACGGCCACGTCACCGCGGTCGACTTCGAGTTCGCGAAGCCGCTCGACTCACCGCACTACCGCTTTTACTTTGCCGTTCCTTACGAGCTGCCGACGCGCTGGGTGCCAACGCTCTGAGATTCGTCGCCGGTGTCGCTCGCGCGACAGTCGCTTGCCCGCTAACGAAGTTTCGCAACCGTGTCAGATTAAGCCGGTCGAAGTCGCGGCCTTGATCGTCTTCGCCTTTGGGGGTTTCGAGAATCATCGGGATATTCACTAGACGCGGGTCGGTGACGATGCGGCGAAAGGCGTCGGTGCCGACGTGGCCCTGGCCGATGTGGGTGTGGCGGTCGACGCGCGAGCCGAGGGGCTTGGCGGAATCATTCAGATGGAAGCAGGCGAGGCGGTTGAGGCCGACGATTTGGTCGAAGGCGTCGAAGGTTTCGGCGTATGACTCGTCGGTGTCGAAGCGGTAGCCGGCGGCGAGGGCGTGGCAGGTATCGAAGCAGACGGCGAGGCGGTCGCCGGCTTTGCAGTCGGCGATGATGTCGCGGATGTGTTCGAAGCGGTGGCCGAGCGATGAGCCCTGGCCAGCGGTGATTTCGAGCGCGGGGCGGACGCGGGTGGGGCCGAGGCGGTCGAGGATCTGGTCGAGGGCGTCGGCGACTTTGCCGCAGCCGATGGCGTCGCCTTCGCCGAGGTGGGCGCCGGGGTGGACGACGAGGGCCGCGATGCCGAGCTGCTCGCAGCGCTGCAATTCGCCGAGGTAGGCGTCGATGCTCTTCTGGCGGTTGGCCGGGTCGGGCGAGGCGAGGTTGATGAGATAGGTGGCGTGGGCGACGACCGGTCCGATGCCGGTGCGTTTTTCGGCGGAGCGCCAGGATTCGATCTCGTCGTCGCGGAGCGGCTTGGCGGCCCACTGGCGCTGGTTTTTGACGAAGACCTGCAGTGCGTCGCAGCCGGCGGCCTCGGCGATGTCGAAGGCGAGGTGGAGCCCGCCGGCGATGGACATGTGGGCGCCGAAGCGGGGGCCGGTGGTTGGCTTGGTGGGCACGCTATTCTCCGATGATCTTGACCAGGACGCGCTTGCGGCGGCGGCCGTCGAACTCGCCGTAGAAGATCTGTTCCCAGGGGCCGAAATCGAGCTTGCCGTCGGTGATGGCGACGACGACTTCGCGGCCCATGATGGATCGCTTGAGATGGGCGTCGGCGTTGTCTTCGCCGGTGTCGTTGTGGCGGTATTGATTGACCGGCTCGTGTGGGGCGATGCCTTCGAGCCAGCGGTCGATGTCGGCGTGGAGGCCGCGCTCGTCGTCGTTGATGAAGACGCTGGCGGAGATGTGCATGGCGTTGACGAGGCAGAGGCCCTCGCGGATTCCGCTGGCGTCGATGGCCTGCTCGACCTGGGGCGTGATGTTGATGTAGGCCCTGCGGGTCTTGGTTTCGAACCAGAGTTCGTGACGGTAGGTCTTCATTCCGCGTCTCCGTGCGGGCGGTATGATAGCCGCGCGCGAGTCGCTGCGTTTGATCCTCACCCCGCCCTCTTCCGATGCGGGAAGAGGGAGTCGGCCGATGCTCCGGAATTATCTTGATCTCCCACGGGGTGTTTACATCCTGTGCGTGGGATCGTTCATCAATCGGGCCGGCGCGCTGGTCATTCCGTTTCTGATGATCTACCTCGTCAAGCGGCTGAACTACGACGACGTTCATGCCACGCGGGCGATGGGGGTGTTCGGTCTGGGGGCGATGGTCGCGGCGCTGGTAGGCGGGCACCTGGCCGATCGGATCGGGCGCAAGACGGTGATGCTGATCGGCCTGGTCGGCAGTGCGACGATGATGATCACGTTCAGCTTTGTCGCGTCGTACGGGCTGATTCTGGCGGCGCTGTTCTGTTTGGCGGTGCTGGCGGACACGTACCGGCCGGCGGCGTCGGCGATGATCGCGGACCTGGTGGAGCCGGTGCGCCGGCCGCACGCGTTCGGGTTGATGTACGTGTCGGTAAACCTGGGGTTTGCGGTGGCGCCGGTGGTCGGGGGGATTCTGGTTTCGTATTCGTTCAAGCTGCTGTTCTGGCTGGATGCGGTCACGTCGCTGGCGTATGCGTTGATCATCCTGCTGACGATCCGTGAGACGCTGCCGGCGCGGACGGGAATGGACGGCGCGGCGGCGGCGGCGCACGAGGAGTCGGCGAGCGCGGGCGAGGCGGCGCGGATCATCCTTCGCGACCGGGTGTTTCTTGCGTTCTGCTTTGCGACGCTGCTGATTGCGATGGTCTATCAGCAGGCGATGTCCACCTTGCCGTTGTATCTGCAACATTTGAACATCGACGCGAAGATGTACGGGCGGATCATCGCGGTGAACGGCGTACTCATCGTCTGCCTTCAGATTCCGATCACGTCGCTGATTCATCGGCGGGATCGGTTTGGCGTACTGGGCCTGTCGGCATTCATCGTGGCACTGGGATTCGGCTCGTACATCATCGCTCGGACGCCGCTGGCATTCACGATCGGGGTGGTGATCTGGACGATCGGGGAGATGTTGCAATCGCCGGTCGTTCCGAGCGTCGTGACCGATCTGGCGCCGGTGCGTGTGCGGGCGCGGTACTTCGGGCTGCTGTCGATGTGCTTTTCGGGCGGGAACATGATCGCGGCGCCGATCGGCGGGGAGATACTCTCGCACTTTGGCGGGCGGCGGCTGTGGACGTTGTGCCTGTTTGTGTCTCTTGCGGCGGCCATGATCTACGCGTTGCTGCGTCGGGCAGCGCGGGAGCGGACGTGGGGGGCGGCGGTGACGGAAGCGATACCGGTTGAGTGAAGCGAAGCATGCCTTTTCTTGATGATAAGAGCTGATAATACCTGATAACGAATCGGTCTCACCGGCGCGGATGATCTCCGGGGCCGTGGGCCGGGACTCGATGTGAAGCGACCGCTCGCGGGGCCGCGTTGGGATGTTCGGCAGATGTTAGGTAGTGAGTTTGGGAAGTCAAGGATTGAAGAGTCGAAAGGCAGAACAGTCGAAAAATCGAAACGGGGTTGGAAGTGACGAAGGGGATGAGAGGCGCGGGGCTTGGCGAGCGGCAAGCGGAAGGGGGCTCACTTCGACCTCTCCCGTTGTTTTTTGACGGGATTAGACGGGATTTGATGGGACGATGGCCGCTGCGGCGCGGAAGCTCGACGGTGGCTGGTGGCGGCGACGGGGGGGGGGGGGGCGGCGACGAGTTTGACGGCGGAGGTTGGCGTTAATTTGAAGACGTGCGTTATTCACC
>CAZJVS010000029.1:0-60153 GCA_964549445.1 uncultured Planctomycetaceae bacterium | reverse complement strand
GGGGCGTCGAAGCCCTGTACGGGGGCGCGAAGGATGGCGATTTTCTTCGCCAGCGGTTTGTAGCCGAACTGGTCGATGCGGATGTGCGGCGAGGAGGGGGCGGCAACCGTCGCGGATGTGGCGGCGGTGAGGATGGCGACTGCGATCGACTTGCGGTGAGTTTGGGAGCGCATGGGGGTCTCCGTGGCGGATTCTGTTGGCGAGCCCCCAAGCGTTCGCTGATCTATCAGGATAGTCGGCGGGGTGGCTCGATGGAAAACAAAAAACATGAATCAACAGCGTCGAAGTCGCGGGCGTGTCACGGAGAGCGGTGCGAGTTTCTCTGCGTTTGCACTAAGCGCGTCGGCGGGGGTGCTTGCCTGTCGGCGGCGGGCTCGGGCAGAATGGTCGGCTGGGCTCATTTTCCAAAGGACGCACCGACATGATTGTGAATCGATACGGGCTTGAGAATCACGGTATCCGGGAGTCGCATGCGGTTCACTGGAACATTGCAATGACGGTGATGGTCGAGCAGGCCATCCGGCGGGGCGAGGGGCAGCTTGCGGCGAACGGGGCACTGGTGGTGCGGACGGGGTCGCGGACGGGGCGGTCGCCGAAGGACAAGTTCATCGTTCGGGACGCGACGACGGACTCGAGCATCGACTGGGGCAGCACGAACGTGCCGATTGAGCCGGACGTGTTTGATCGGCTGCATGCCCGGATCGTGCGTCATTTCCGGGATCGCGAGCTGTTTGTGATCGACGCGTGGGCGGGGGCCGATCCGCACGTGCGGATGCCGATTCGGGTGGTCACGGAGTTTGCGTGGCATGCGCTGTTTGCGCGGCAGCTCTTCCGAAAGCCGAGCCGGCCGGAGCGCGAGAGCATGACGCCGGAGTTCACGGTACTATCGGCACCGCTGTGTCTCACGGAGCCGGGGGAGGAGACGGGGCTGCACTCGGACGTGTTCGTGATCATCAACTTCAGCAAGAAGCTGGTGCTGGTGGGCGGGACGCAGTATGCGGGGGAGATTAAGAAGTCGATCTTTTCGATTTTGAACTACCTGCTGCCGCAGCAGGGCATTTTCCCAATGCATTGCTCGGCGAACGTGGGGCCGGAGAACGATACGGCGCTGTTCTTCGGGTTGTCGGGGACGGGCAAGACGACGCTGTCGGCAGACGCGACGCGGAGGCTGATCGGCGATGACGAGCATGGGTGGACCGACCGGGGGATTTTCAATTTCGAGGGCGGGTGCTATGCGAAGTGCATCCGGCTGTCGCCGAAGTCGGAGCCGCAGATTTTCAAGGCGCTTAAGTTTGGGACGGTGCTCGAGAATGTCGTCATGGATCCGCACTCGCGCGAGCCGGATTACGACGACGGTTCGGTGACGGAGAATTCGCGGGCGGCGTATCCGATCGACTTCATCGATAACGCGGTGCCGGAGGGATTGGTGAACGCGCACCCGAAGGCGGTGGTGTTTTTGACGTGCGATGCGTTCGGCGTGCTGCCGCCGGTGTCGAGGCTGACGACGCAGCAGGCGATGTATCACTTTTTGTCGGGGTATACGGCGAAGGTGGCGGGGACCGAGGCGGGGATGGGCAACGAGCCGCAGGCGACGTTCAGCACTTGTTTCGGGGCACCGTTCATGCCGCGGACGCCGATGACGTATGCGAAACTGCTGGCGGAGCGGGTGGAGAAGCATCGCAGCCGGTGCTGGTTGATCAATACGGGCTGGAGCGGCGGGGGCGTGGGCGTTGGCTCGCGGATGAAGCTGGATTACACGCGGGCGGTGGTGAACGCGGCGCTGTCGGGGAAGCTGGACGAGGCGCCGTGCAAGGCCGATCCGATCTTCGGCGTGCTGGTGCCGCAGAGCTGTCCGGATGTGCCGGCAAACATTCTGCAGCCGAAGAGCACGTGGAAGAGTGGGTCGGAGTATGACGCGAAGGCCCGCGATCTGGCGGGGCGGTTTGCGACGAATTTCAGGAAGTTCGCGGGGGTGTCGGCGGAGGTGGCGGCGGCGGGGCCGAAGGTGGGGTAATCGGTCGAATCGTCACGGGGCGGCGGCGGTTTGTTCGCCGAGGTTGAGGACTGCGCCGCGGTTGGCGATGAGCCAGTCGCGGAGCCAGGGTTCGACGTTTTTCGCGGATGACGTCACGAGTTGGATGCTGGGGCGGGGGACTCCTTCGCCGTCGAGGGCCATGAGCCAGGTCGATCGCTCGATGGGCGCCGAGGTGAAGAGCCAGACGCTGTCGGGCTGCTGCGAGAGAGCGGCGAGCAGGAGCGGGAGCGAGTCGCTTTCGGCGCCGCTGTAGCGGAGGCCGTCCATGCGGTCGTAGGCGCGGATTTTCTGTTCGCTGGTGCAACGGGTGGGAGTGGGCTCGGGGCCGATGAATGTGCGTCCGCCGAAGAGGGCGACGACGGCAAACTCCTGGTCGGCGGCGAGCGCGTGAATCTGGTCCTTCACGCGGCTGCGCCGCAGTTCGAAGTCCTGGACGGCCGGAGCGGCGCAGTCGACGGCGAATACGACGCGCCGGCCGTAAAGATCGAGGGGAATGCGGACGAGGGTGGTGCCGCCGCGCCCGACGTCGTTGAGTTCGAGCTTGCCAAAGTGAGAGCCGGGGATGAGGGCTTCGAGGGTCAGCGGGGCGGCGAGGTCGTCATCGGCGAGGCGGACGGTGACGGGCGAAGCGCCGCGTTCGGTGCGATTGACGCGGACGATCGCACCCGGCGGCTCGGTGACGATGTTCAGTGCGGTGCCCTGGGCGGTGAGCTTGAGGTTGGCGACCAGGTCGCCGGAGGGCAACTTCGGCACTTCGAGCGTCAGTTCGGCGGGGTCGTGCTTTTCGAGGGACGCGGCGACCTTGACCTGCTTGCCGCGGGTGGATTCGTCGAGGGCGATGCTGACGGGTGTCGGGCCGAGGGAGCGACCGTCGAGCATGGCGGTTGCGCCGGGTGGGTCGCTGGTGATGCGGAGCTGCGGCGGCAGCGCGGCCAATGTGAGGTCGGCGCGAGCGACTTCGGCGTCGTCGGGCGGCTTGAGTTCGTACTCGGCGGTCTTGTAGCCGGGGCGGCGGACTTCGACGCGGATCGGCTTGTCGCCTTCGGGAAGGAGCTTGGTGGCGAGGGGTGTGAAACCGCGGAGCTCGCCGTTGATCCAGACGTCGGCGTCGGTGGGGATGGAGGTGATGAAGGCGTCGAATGCGCGGCGGCGGAGCTTGAGTTCCATGCCGGGCAGGCCGGAGTAGGCGGAGAGGGCGCGGCGGACGGGGGCGAAGCCGGGCTTGCGAAGCTCCATCCAGCGGACGTCGGTGATTCTGGGGTCGAGGTCGAGGGTGAAGCTGCCGCCGGCGGTCTTGCCCAGCGGCTTTTCGTCGAGATAGACATCGCAGTCGGGTGGGTCGGAAACGACGACGAACTGAACGGGGCCTTCGGGAAGCTGGACGCCGGGGCCGGTCTTGTAGAGATAGAAAGCCGTCAGGCCGACGGCGAGGACGAGACCGGAATAGATGCCAACTCGCACGGCGAATCCTCGAGCACCGAAGGGACGACTTCGATCAGCGGGCGCGGGCCCTGAGACGACCTCGGCCCGCACGACGCGGGCTGGCGAATTCACGCGGATGGCGCCGCGCGGATGCGACGGTCGGACCATCGTTGGCGTCCAAGCAGGTCGGTGCGCAGTGGGGCGGCCGGACAAAGCTGGGAGCGGCGTCAGACGCCGAGACCGAAGCCCTCCGGCCAGCGGTAAGACCCGCCGGCAGCGACACTAATCGTCTATCGACTCGTCGCGTCCCATAAATGTAGCCAATTGGGTGAGGGTGGAGGGGGCGTGGCCGGCGTAATGGTTGTTCACGAAGACGATAACGTCTGTATTGGCAGATATTTGCCGCAGGGCCTCAGCGGTTTTCTCGAGGGCTTCGCCGCGGTCGATGACGATCTTGTCCCACGACTTGGTCTGCTTTTCGATGGCCTCGCGGTCGCCGATGAGGCGGACGTATGCGGCTTTTCCGGTCAGGACGTCATAGCGCTTGATGATATCCGGAATGGTCGGCATCCAGGGGTGATCGACGAGGACGGCCATGGCCTTGTGGCGGCGAAGGAGGTCGAACCACTCGGGGGAGAGCCAGGTCTTGTTGCGGATTTCGACGGCGATGGGGACGTCGTCGCCGGCGGAGTCGAGGAACTCTTCGAGGCGCTCGAAGAACTTCTGGGGCTGGGGGAAGGCCTGCTTGTTGAAGTACTGAAACTGGAGCAGGACACAGTAGAGCTTGGATTCGAGGCCTTTGACCGTGTCGGCGAAGGAGCGGAAGTCGTCACGGCAGCCGAGCAGGACTTTTTCGTGGGTGATGAGCTGGGGGACCTTGAGGGTGAACTGAAACTTGCGCGGGGTGACGACGCGCCAGCGGTCGACCATGTCGGGCGAGGGGGGGCGGTAGAAGGTGGAATCGACCTCGATGATGTCGTAGTGCTGGGAGTAGACGGAGAGGAAGTCTTCGGAGCGGGTGCCTTCGGGGTAGAAGGGGCCGACCCAGTCGTCGTAGCTCCAGCCGCATGTTCCGAGACGGATTTCGTGGCGTTTTGCCATGGTGCGAGACTTTCGTGAGTGGGACAGACGATACCGCGCTGCCGAGCGGGAAATGGTAACTGGGGCGGGGAATTTTGGCAAAGCGGGCCGGGGCGGGGCGGAGAGGGGCGCGCCTGCGGTCGCTGTTGAATTTGGTATGCTTTCGCTTGTGACGGATTTCGGTGATGGAAACGACTGGATGCCCAAGCGGCTCGCTGACAAGGCCCGGTGGCTTCCGGCGGAAGGTGAGCGGCCGGAGGGCATGTATGTAAGGTTTGGAGGGCGAATTGGGAGGACGAGCGCGTCACTCCGGCTGGCGGGCGAGGAACTCGATCCTGATGAAATCACCCGGTTGCTTGGACACCTGCCGACTAGCGCGTACCGCAAGGGCGATCCTGTAACAAGGGACGGACGCGGCCAGAGGCGACAGAGTCTATGGTCGCTGACGTCCGATCTGCCGGACTCCGCGACGATCAATCAGCATGTGTCGCATCTGTTGCAGAGCGTGTCGCAGGATCGCACGGTCTGGCAGTCGCTGGCGCGCTTCACGCCGGACATCTTCGTCGGACTTTTCCTGACGAGATTCAATCAGGGCGATTCAATCAGCCCAGAAGTCGCTTCTTTGCTCGCCGAGCGCGGAATTGAGCTAAACCTTGATATCTACTCCGATACGGATGAAGCCGACTAGCGGGCGCGGATGCGAGCGCGACGCGAAGTGCATATTTCGGGTGGCGTTACACGATTGTAGGGGTTGAGTGGACCAGAAATGTCCTGTAAGGACATGGGCTATCAGGGACTCGGGGACGCGGGTTGGCGATAGCAGTGGCTTGAAATGCAGTCGGTATCATGGCGGCGATGCGGACTCTATTGCCGATTGCGTATCTTGTCGTCGTAGCGATCGGGTTTCTGTGTTCGGGCGCGGGCCATGGATGGGGCGTGCTCCTGCTGTTTGTCGCGTGCTTTCCGTGGAGTTTGATCTTTCTCCTTGATTCAGTCCCGGACACGACGGTGGTCTGGGCTGCGGTGCTTGTGGCCGGTCCGTGTCAGTGGTTCTGGATCGGGGCTTTTCTCGATCGCCGAGCCCGTTCGAAGGAGCGAAAGGCGGACTCGCAGACTGAGTAGTCCGGGCGATTTGTTCGGTGCGGCAGTAGCGGTGTGCTGCGTTGTTCAACTCATCGACGCTCCCGGGGCGTGGCGCAACGGTGACGTTGCCGCTTTGCCGTTCTCGGCGAGCGCCGGGTACCATCCGTCGCGTTGATGGGACACAGGTGATTTGCCGGAGCTTATATTGTCATCAATGCGGCTGAGATTCCTTTGGGTCGCTGTATCCGCGCTCCTTTGTACGTTTGGATGCGAACCTGCCCTGACGTTTGATGCGCAGGGCGTCGCGCATGGGACGGGCGAGCGTGTGTACCGATACGCGTCCGGACATCTCCGATTGAGTGAGGAGTACAGAGACGGGAAGCTCGTTCGCAGCCGCTGGTTCAAGCCGGATGGCAGGATTGTTCATGAGACGCGATGGGTCGACGGCACGGGTGAGGGAATCTATGTGCGAGAGGACGGCTCAATCCGTGCACGGTTGCGGTATGTCAACGGCGTAGCCGAGGGCGAGGCGGTGGAGTACGACGATGCGGGCAATATTACCAAGCTCGTCCGATACCGAGGCGGTCAGCGCATCGCCGAAAGCGGATCACCGACCACTCGTACGACACCGTGATGAGGGGGGATTGAAAAGGAGGCACGAGCGGCGTCAGTTGGCGGGGTTGGTGGTGGGGAGTTTGGCTTGCCACTCGGCAGCTTTTTCGGCTTTGCCGGTTCCGGGGGCGGCGGCGTCCCAGGCTTGGTAGAGCATGACACAGTAACGGACGGGTATGAGCTTCCAATCGTCCGGGATGTCGGCGCGCTCTTTGATGGCGTTGTGGCCGGCGAGCAGCAGTTGTTCGGATTCTTCGAAGCGACCCATCTTGGCGAGGCAGGCGCCGAGACCGAGTTTTCGGCTGATGCGCTGGAAATGGTCGGGTGGCAGCGAAATTTCGTCGATGGCGATGGCTTCGTGGAGCAACTTCTCGGCCTGCACGAAGTCGCCCTTTTTTCCGAGCAGCGAGGAGAGCGTCATGAGATGGCCGCTGAGCGACGGGTGCTTGTCGCCGGAGGTGCGTCGTGTGGATTCGACGACTTTTCGAATGAGCTGCTCGGCTTCGTCGAATTCGCCCTTGTCGCGGAGGAGTATCGCGAGGTTGCCGAGGCAACGGACCGTATCGGGATGGTCTTCTCCGAGGACCTGCCGGCGGAGGGCGAGAATTTCGCGATGCAGGGACTCGGATTCCGCGTTCTTGCCGTTTTGCTGATAGAGAGTGGCCAGGTTGCCACGGGTGCGGAGCGTGTCGGGATGAAGGGGGCCCTTGATACGCGTTTCGGCCTCGATCGCGCCGGTGTAGAGGGGCTCGGCCTCGTCGAAGCGCTGCTGAGACATGAGAATGCCGGCGAGGTTGTTGAGGGATGAGAGCGTTTCGGGATCGTCGGGACCGAGGGTGCGGGAACGGCGTTCGAGCGATTCGCGGGCGAGGGCTTCGGCCTCGCGGTGCTTACCTTGTTTTTCGAGGATCTCGGCGAGAATGCTCAAGGTCGTCAGGCGATCGGGGTGGTCGGCTCCCTGCACGCTTTGTCGAGCATCGAGCACAGACCGGCAGAGCGGCTCCGCCTCGGCAAGCTGGTCATTTTCCCAGTAGAGCATGGCGAGGGCGTCGATCGCAGCGAGCGTGTCAAGGTGAGCGGGGCCGAGAGCGTGACGTCGAAGCTGAACGGCCCGTTCGAAGTTCGCGGCGGCGGTCGTGTACTCGCCAGTCGCTTGATAGGCCTTGCCGATCGTGAACCGGAGCGAGGCTTCGACCTCCGGTTCGCCGGCAAGCTCGGCGTCGAGACGTTTGGCGGCATCGTCGAGGATGCGACGAAGGAGGCGGGTGTCGAGCGTGCCGGCCGAGACGGGATCAATGCCGCTCAGCATGCCCTGGGCGAATTCGGCGACCTTCCGCGACTTGCTCGACTCGGTGACGATTCGGGCGGAGGAGCTTTGCAGGTCGGACAGCAGCGAGCGACTTCGGGCGTAGAGGATGCTGAGAGCAACGGCTGAGGCGGTTGTCAGGATGACGAATGCAGCGGAGACGGCGGCTGCGACGCGATGCCTGCTGAGCATCCGCCGGAGCAGGTACCAGCGACTGTCGCGCTTGGCTTCGATCGGCTCCCCGTTCAGATAGTGCTGGACGTCGCGCGACAATTCGCCGACGGATTGGTAGCGCTGCGGAGGCTCCTTGCGGAGACACTTGAGAGTAATCGCATCGAGGTCGTCGTCGACGTTCGGCGAGAGACTGCTGGGCGGCGGCGGATCAGAATCGCGGATAGCGGAGAGGACATGATGCAAGTCGCCCGCCGTGGAATATGGGAAGCGATCCGTGAGGAGTTGATAGAGGATGATGCCGAGCGAGTAGACGTCACTTCGGGTGTCGGTCTGCGAGTGTTGACCCACGAACTGCTCGGGCGATGCCCACGGAAGTGAGCCGAGGAACTGGCCGGTCTGGGTGGCGGCACCGTCATCATTGGCGATCTTCGCGAGACCGAAGTCGAGGATACGTGGTTCGCCGGAATTGTTGACGAGGATGTTGCCGGGTTTCAGGTCTCGATGAATGACGCCGCGCTGGTGGGCGGCGGAGACGGCGTCGCAGACTGCGGCGAAGAGCCGAAGGCGGGCCGGCAAATCGAGTCGGCGATCGCGGGCGAATCTGTCGAGCGGGCAGCCGTCGACATAGTCCATGACAAGAAAATGACTGCCGGCGGAGACGCCGCGATCGATGATGCCGATGATGCAGCGGTGATCGAGCTGGGCGAGGATGTTGACCTCGCGTTCGAAGCGAAGGCGGCTGGCCTCGCCGGCGAACGGCCCTTCTTTCATGACTTTGATGGCGACGGTCCGGTTGGTGGATTTTTGGAGGCCTCGATAGACGACGCCCTGGCCGCCGCGGTGCAGCTCGCCGAGGATTTCGTAGCCGGTAATGACGTGCGGGGAGGGACTGAGGACGGCTTGGCCCAAGGCCGAGCTGCCCTCGCGGGATCGGACGTCGGCGGCGGCGTTCCGGGCAGCGAGTATCAATGCTCGCATTTGTTCGCGGCGCGCGATCTGATCCGGCGGGTTGGGACTCGAAGCATCGATCACAGTTTCGTTCCGACGAACAATCAACTCACACGTCTGAGCGTCGTCCGGCTCAGAATTGTCACGCGGGCGAAGAGAAGAATCGCGACTCGGAGCCCAATATTTCGGCCAGTCGATCGCGGGCGCGTGCCAGAAGCATGCGGACGGCGCCGTGGGAGCGACCCATTCGTGCAGCGACTTCGTCGCCCGAGAGACCTTCCAGCTCGAAGAGTCGCAGCGCCTGCTCGTATTCGGCGGGCAGCCGGCGGAGGGCGGCATCAACGCCCTGGCGAAGTTCTTCGCGGGCACAGGCCCGGCTGGCGGTATTGGAAGTCGTAGCAAGGTATTCGACCAGGGCGACGTAGGACTCGTCGGAACCGGGTTGAACACGCCGGCCGGGTGGCGGGCGTTTGTCGCGCTCCAATTCGCGAACGGCGTCGAGGAGGTTGTTGTCGGCGATCCGGCGAAGCCAGGACATGAATGCTCCCGGATTGCCGGGTGCCAGCGAGCGGACGCGCAGGAAGGCCTCGAGGAAGGTGACCTGAAGGATGTCGTCGGCATCGAACTGGCCGCGATAGCGGGGGCCGATTCGGGCTTCGATCTGGGGGCGGGCGTCCAGTCCGAACTGCTCCAGTAGTGCGCCGAGTGCAGCTTCGTCGCCGAGGCGGGCTCGTTCGGCGAGTTGGTGCTCGGAATCGTGCATCGATGGGGCCTCCATTCGACGACATGCGGTCGGGGCCGGCCACGGGGCTGAAGGGCGACGATTGTACCCACGAATGATCGAAAAGTGGGCGGGGCGCGTGACAGCGCCGGTGGGGGCGTCGCTTGGGAAGGACGGGCGAATGAAGCCCTGGAGCGAATGACGCATGGACGATCTCAACTATTCCCTTAAGCAGTTGTGGCTGGCGCACCGCGAAATGGGGCTTGGGGCCCTCGTCGAAGCGGAGATGTGGGTCTCGGCCGGCCTTGTTGCGATGTGGTTCGCGGTTCGGCTCGTGAAGCGGTTGCGTTCGGCCGGCGCAATTTGCTTGCCGTCGGGCGATCCAGCGATTGAGCAGCGGAGCATGTCATGAGCATTGCAATGGAACAGTTGCTTGCGGAATGCGTCATCCGGTTCGTGGGCGGGCTTGAGATGCTTTCAGTTGGGGTGACGGTTGCGGGGCTTCCCGGGAGTGCGCTTCTCTTCTGGCGAGAAGTCTGCCGGGCGGGAGCCAATCATGCTCAACGAGCACCCGCGCTCGACTCCGCGACGTTGCAGCAAGAAGCCGCACAAGGATCACCGATCGTGCTGGCCGTCGCTGTGATTGCACTCGTGTGCTGCTTCTGCGGCTCTGCCGCCGCGCAAAGCGGAGACATGAATTGCGATGGGGCGGTGAACACGGCCGACGTACCGTTGTTTGTCGACGCGTTGCTGGCAAAGGAGAGCTTTGGCGGGTGTGACGTTCAGCGGGCCGACGCGAACGCGGATGGGCTGATCGACGGGAGGGATCTTCAGGCGCTGGTCACGGCGCTTCTGACGCCGGGGTGCTTCGGCGGCCAGATGTGGTGTGGCGGGCAGTGCGTGGAAGTCGAGTTGGACCCTGCGAACTGCGGGAGCTGCGGCCACGCATGTGGGCTGGGCGAGAACTGTGCCGGCGGCATCTGCCAGCCCGCGGAGCCGTGATGCGATTGGCGCGCGAGCGAATTGCGAGGCGATCGTAGGATGGTCAGCGATCAGCGAGTTGGAGATTTGAAACGAGGAGCGAGAAATGGATCAAGCGAAATGGCGTCGAATCAAGGTGCAGTTTCTTGTCTCGCTCGTTTGTCTGAGGGGTGCGACGGCTCCGGCACTGGCGCAGCGCGGGGACATGAATTGCGACGGCGTGGTGAGCGCGCATGACATTTCGCGATTTGTCGAGGCGTTGCTGGGGGCGGGTAGCGTCGAAGGGTGTGATATCAGCAACGCGGACATGAACGCCGATGGGTTGATCGATGGGCGCGATACGCAGGGGTTTGTAGCCAGACTGCTTCAGGGACCTTGTTCGGGTGGGGCGACAGACTGCGGCGGAGTTTGCACGAACACCGCGTTCGATCCGATGAACTGCGGGGGCTGCGGGATCGTTTGCAATGAACCCGGCAGCGAATGCTGTTTCGGCGGACTATGCCAGTCTTGTTGGTGAAGCGGAGGCGCTTCGCCTGCACTCACGGTCGCCTGCTTTCAGATGGAGAGAACAATGATTGAGTGCCTCCTTGAGCGGACAGCCAGCCGCATGCGGCGACTGAGGTCGGGAACGGGCTGCACGGTCACGATCGCAGTAATCACGATTTTGCCTTTACCGGCCCTCGCGGCGTCCGGCGATCTCAATTGCGACGGTGCGATCAACTCCGTCGACATCCCGCTCTTCGTCGAAGCCCTGCTGGCGACCGGCAGTTTCGGCGGCTGCGACATCAGCCGAGCCGACATGAATGGGGATACTCGAATCGATGGCCGCGACGCACAGCTGTTCGTGGCCGCGCTGATGCAACCCACGTGCGCCCCGCCGCTGACGCCATGCGGCGGAATCTGCGTCGATACGAGTTACAATAATGGGAACTGCGGCGGTTGCGGGATCATCTGCCTTCCGGACGAAACTTGTGTCGGAAGCATCTGCGAGCCCTCGCAGCCGTGCACCGACTGCGCGAATCAGTGACTCGTCCCGGGACGCACAATTCACTCCTCGCGCGGTCGACGGCGCCCCGATTCACGCGGCCGGGACGTCGCGGCGGCTGAACCAGATGGCGCCTGCGATCCAGGCGGAGAGTCCGACTCCGAGCAGGACGGCCATGTCGCGGAGGGGCCATTCGTGGTTGCGGATGACGAGGAGCGGGCGGTAGTAGTTCAGCAGACTCAGTTTCATCACGGCGGGGGGCAGACGCCAGAACTGGGCCAGAAACATGATGACGAGCGAGAAGAGCACGGTCGCCATGGAGATGCCGATGGCGATGCCGCGGCGGATGGCGATGGAGGAATAGAGCGTCGCGATGCAGCCGATGCAGATGTAGAGGCACATCAGGTTGACGGTTGGATACCAGAGCTTATGGAGTTCGATCGGTTTCCAGAGGGGGAAGTAGCGCTGGCCGATCCACATGCCCAGCAAGGGTCCCAAGTTCAGCGGGATGCCGAGTAAGACCCAAACGATCGAGACGCTGGCGTAGATCTGAGTACGGGAGACGGGCAGAGACAGGAGGAGATCGGCGGTGCCGCGGTCGACCTCGCCGGCAAGGACGCGCGTCGTGGTGGCGATGACGAAGGTCCAGGTGAACGCGAACAGCAGCGGATGGGCGAGGCCGATGGTCATCAACGAAGTGGGAGTCAGGTCGCTCGCGAGGTCGTAGCCGATGAGCATCTGGATCATGCGGCGGATGAGCGGCTGTTGGAGCCAGAGCTGGCTCATTTCCTGTGAGAATTCTCCCATGGCCCGGATGAAGAGGAGTTCAAAGATGATGACCGCCTGCAGCATGAGGAGATACATGCCGGCGGAGTCCCGAAGGGTCTTGCGAATGATTGCTGCGTTCATGCGACGGCCCCGACGTGCTGCTCGCTGTAGTAGGCCATGAAGAGGTCTTCGAGGTCTGGCGAGCCGATGGTGACGTCGGCGGCCGGACAGCGGGCGAGCCAGGCGAGAACGGGTTCGACCGAGCCGACACACGTGGCCGTCAGGTGATCGCCGTCGCGATGCTGCACCAGTAGCTCGGGCGGGAGCGGCTCGGGGAGCGGCGCGCCGGGGCGAAGCGTGAGTTCGACGCGGCGGAGGGCCTTGCGGCGGAGGACGGCGATAGTGTCCTGCTCGACGAGGCGTCCGTCTCGGAGGATGGCGACGCGGTCGCAGAGCAGTTCGACCTCGCTGAGGGTGTGGCTGGAGAATAGGACAGTGCGACCCTCGGCGGCCACGCGGCGGAGTTCGTCGAAGAGCGTGCGGCGGACGAGCGGGTCGAGGGCGGTGGTCGGCTCGTCGAGGACAAGCAGGGCCGGGCGATGCATGAGGGCCTGAATAAGGCCGAGCTTCTGCTTCATGCCGTGGGAGTAGTTGCGGACGCGCTTGTCGAGATCGAGGTCGAAGAGGGTGGCGAGTCGGCCAATCTCACCCTGGACCGGGCGGCGGCGCACCGCGCCCAGGAAGTTCAGCGTGCGGCGGCCGGTGAGGCGTTCGTAGAAGCGGACGTCGCCGGCGAGGTAGCCGATGTCTTCACGGAGCTTCGCGCCGTCGCGCCAGCAGTCGTGGCCGTTGATGACGGCCCGGCCGGCACTGGCGCGGAGGAGGCCGAGCATCGTTCGGATGAGGGTGGTCTTGCCGGCGCCGTTGGGTCCGAGGAGTCCGCAGCAGACGCCGCGATCGACGCGGAGGTCGACGCCGTGCAGGACCTCGCGGCTGCCGTAGGACTTGC
The DNA here is from genome assembly GCA_964549445.1 of uncultured Planctomycetaceae bacterium. Lineage (GTDB taxonomy): Bacteria > Planctomycetota > Phycisphaerae > UBA1845 > UTPLA1 > SpSt-539. Next base: position 47,029 of record CAZJVS010000029.1, on the reverse strand, counting down.
AGAGGGAGTTGGTTTCGATGCAATGCACGCGGCTATTTAACGGCGAACTGCTGCCAGCGGCAAACAGTGGATGCTTGTGAGCGCGGCTCGGCTGTTGATAATGATGAGGATGGACGTCAATCGCTTGGTGTTCGTTGTGGCTGGTGTGGTGTCGGTGGTCTGCGCGGCCGGCGTTGCCGCGGCCGAAGACGCGCCGCGTCCGGCCGATCTGCTGGTCGTCAATGCAGTTATCTGGACAAATGATTTGAAGAATCCGAAAGCGGATTCGTTCGTCGTGGCGGACGGAAAGTTCCTGGCGGTCGGCGGGCGTGCGCGGCTGGCGGAGGAATACAAGCCGAAGGAAGTGGTCGACGCCGGCGGGCGGCGCGTCATTCCGGGGCTGATCGATGCTCATGTGCACCTCGTCAACGGGGGGTTGTCGCGGGGGCGGCTGCAGCTTCGAGAGGCGCGGAACCTGGACGACTTCTTGCGGCGTGTGCGGGAGGAAGTGGAGCGTCGAAAGCTGGGCAAGGACGACTGGCTGCTCGGTCGCGGCTGGACGATCGAGAGCTGGCCGAAGGGTACGCCGCCGCTGAATCGGGGCATGATTGATTTTGAGTGCGGGGTTCCGATCGTGCTGTACCGTATGGATGGGCACGCGGCGCTGGCGAACTCGGCGGCGATGCGGCGAGCGGGGATTGATGAACGCGGGCCGCCGGATCCGCCGGGCGGCACCATCGAGCGCGATCCGGTCACGCGGTATCCGACGGGAATTCTGAAGGACGCGGCGATCGACCTTGTGACGAACCTGGTTCCGCAGGCGGCGGTCGAGGCACAGGTGGCGGCCATCGGCGTTGCGAGCCGGGAGGCGAATCGGTTTGGCGTGACGACCGTCAACACCATGTCGGAGTGGACCGACCTAGCTCCGCTGCGCGAGGTGCACGACCGCGGCGGCGACACGCTGCGGGTCGGCGTGTATGTCTCGGAGCCGGTGTGGTCGGAGTATCTCGAACGGGTGAAGGCGTTTCCGGTTCGCGATGACCGGCTGTGGATCGCGGGCTTCAAGGCGTACATGGATGGGTCGCTTGGATCGCGGACGGCGTACATGCACGAGCCGTTCAGCGATCAGCCGGGCAACCGCGGATTGCTTTCGGACACGATGCTGGCGGCCGGGCGGATGGAGGCGAACCTGATGACGGCCGATCGGGCCGGGCTGCAAGCCGCGATCCATTCGATCGGGGACGAGGCGAACCATCGACTGCTCGATCTCTACGCTGAAGTGGAGGCGAAAGGCGGGCGGCGCGAACGGCGGTTCCGGATTGAGCATGCACAGCATTTGCTGCCGGCGGATATCCCTCGCTTCGAGAAGCTCGGCGTGGTGGCTTCGATGCAGCCGTTTCACAAGGCGGATGACGCGCGGTACGCCGAGGAACGCATCGGCGTCGAGCGGAGCCGGACCAGCTATGCGTTTGCGGATCTCGTGCAGTCAGGGGCGCACGTGGCGTTTGGAAGCGACTGGCCAGTCGTGACGATGAATCCGATGGCGGGTGTGCACGTAGCGGTGACGGGGTGGACGATGAACGAGAACACCTGGATGACGCACGAAAATCTGACCGTGGAGCAAGCGCTGGCGGCGTATACGTCGGGGGCGGCGTATGCGTGCAAGAAAGAAAATCAGCTCGGGCGGATAGCACCGGGATATCTTGCAGACTTTGTCATTCTAGAGAGTGATCCGTTTGCGGTCGCTCCGGAAAAACTGGGGGGCGTGGTTGTGCGTTCCACCTACCTTGGCGGGAGGCGGGTGTGGCCGCCGGCGGGTCTTTCGAAGAAACCCTGAGGTCGTTTTACAACCGAACGGGTACGCCGCTCCCAAGCGATAGCGGCGCCGACCTTGTTCCCCGGAACCATGCAACTGCCGATGGGTTCGTTGCCCGATCGATCCGGATTCCTGTCGTTCGCTTCTCGCTGCGCTACAAGCCGTATACCTGATTGACTACCGCGTTTGAGCAATCCTTGCACGCCACCTTGTCCGCGTCGCCTTGCCCGCGGGCGTCGCATTGGTTGTCGAGCGACTGCCGCATGTTGTCGGCCAGGATGCCCTGCCCCTTGTTGGCTTCGATCGAACTGATCATGTCCTGGAGCTGTTCGTTCGTAAGCCCCCAGGTTGTCTGGCAGGCGGCAACCACCGCTTCGCTGGCGCCGGGCAGCGAACCACCCGACGTCCCGCAGCCGATGCCGGAAGCTACGATGAACGCGACGCCAAGAATCGAAGGGAACGACTTCATTACGCCTACCTCTTTCAGTCCATGAATCGACCGGGTGACCGTCCCCAGTCCGACAATTGTATGCCGACTCAACAACCTGCAACAAGGTCGGACTTGGGCCCCCCTTCGAACCGACGCGCGGAGCGAGGCACCTTACTCAGCGCGCTTTGATTCCTGCGTGAACGGCCGCGCACGAATTTGTCGCGTTGTCGGGTGGATACAACGGTGGCTCAATGAAGCCGACCGGCGGCTAAGACCCGGTTACTGCCAGCAATGCGGATACAACCTGATGCTCAATGAGTCTGGCCGGTGCCCTGAGCGCGGTACGGTGATCGACGCAGCCACGCCACGGACGCGCCAGCCCACAAACATGCGGTGTCCGCGAACCAACTTTGCCAACCTCATTCGCTGTTCGCATTCGGCGAGCCGCCGTTCTTTATGCCCGTCGCCGGCTGGGACGTCGTCGCGATCGTGATCTCCGGTTTCCAGGCCCCCCGGTACGCCACCTGTCCCTGCCACAGAACCGTTACGGGCTCCTCTTTTTTTGGCGGCTCCTTCAACATCACGGTGATGCCCGTCACGCCCGCGCTCACGACCTGCACGAGCGTCGGCGAATCGATCCGCGCGGCCAATCGAAGGAGTTTTGCCTTTGCCTCGGCCGCGTCGATCCGCAGCCAGTACATCGTCGTCGGAATGGGGCACCACGTCCGGTCGAGCTCCGCGGCGATCGCATTGGGCGCGGCCCGCCGCCGCTGCTTCAGCATCCACGGGAAGAGACCCTTGGTGGTGTAGACCTCATCCCAACACACGTGTCCGAGCATCGGATACTCGGTGTACTTCGGCTCACCCCCGAGCTGCTTCAGACGATTGATCAGTTTCCGCGAGTATTCGACCGGCACACGGTCGTCGCGCGCCCCGTGAAAACACCAGATCGGCATGTCCTTCAGACTCCCCACGAGTTCCACCGGACCGCCGCCGCAGATCGGGATGATGGCGGCGAACAAGTCCGGGCGCATCATCGCCAACTCCCAGGTGCCGAAGCCGCCCATCGAAACCCCGGTCAAATAGATCCGATCTGGATCGACGTTGTACTCGGCGCGAACTTTGTCAATGATCTCGAAGACCGTCTTCGCTTGCGCTCCGCGGAACCACGTCTTCATGTTGGGCGATTGCGGAAACACCGCGATGAACGGGCAGAACTTCCGAAACCGCTCGATGAACGGCCCCAGGCCGACCTTGGTCTGCAAATACCCGTCGGTCCCGCTTTCGCCGCTGCCGTGCAGAAAGACCACGAGCGGCCACGCCGTTTTCGGGTCGTACTTCTCCGGCACAAATACGGCGAACGGCTGCGTCGTCCCGTCGGCCGCTTTGATCGTTTCGGCCTTGAAGTCGGCTCCAAGCTGCTGGGTCGCCGCGGGTGCCCGCTTCTGAGCCATTGCCTCAGTCGCCGCCCCGCCCGACAACAACGCCGCCGCGCTCAGAATGATGATTTTTCGCCACGCTCTCTGACTCGGTTCCGGTAATTGCATCGTCCGATCTTAGCAGCCGGGTTCGGCCGCCGATACGTCCGGCCGCGCCGGTGATATCGGGACGAATTGCTTGCCTACCCTGCCGGTGAATCCGAAGTTTACTTCCGGGTGTGTCGCTCATCGATGCGCACGCGCTATGTCCACGGGGGATGACTCATGACACGCCGCTTCGGTTTCGTCTGCTTCACGTTCGCTCTCATCGCCACAGCGCTTGCCGGCTGCAACACCTTCAATCCGCCCGCCGAGGATGGACAGAAGATCAACTCACCCGACCAGCCCCTCGTTGATGGCGGCTACATTCCGCCCGACACCGACAGCGACGGTCTCCCCGATTTCCGCGACCCCGATCCCGGCAATCCTGACATGGATGGCGACGGAATCCTCGACGGCTCCGACTCCGACTGGGACAACGACGGACTCGACAACAACGCCGATCCGTGCATGACCAATTCGGACTGCGACTCTGACGGCAGCCCCGATGGCATCGACCCGTTCCCGACCAATCCGGACGTCAACGAAGATGGAGTTCCTGACGGAATGCAGCAGGACTTCGACCATGACGGCATTGTCGACACGATCGATGACGTTCCGTTTGACCCCGACGCAGATGACGACGGAATCGTCGACGGCATGAACACCGACACCGACGGCGACGGCATCGTCGACGCCATGGACCCTGACCCCAATAACCCCGACGCCAACGGCAACGGCATTCCGGACGGCGAGGACCCGAACTACGAATCGTTCCCGCCGCTCATTGGTATCGACGGCGAATCCGGCGATCGCGACGGCGACGGCCTGCCGGACGTCATCGATCCCTGCATCGACAACCCGGATTGTGACAACGACGGTACGCCGGACGGCGTCGATGACGCCCCGACGAACCCGAACGTCCAGTAACGTCCATCCCTCGCCGCACGCAGAACCCGCGGTCCGCTCCAAACGGGCCGCGGTTTCTCTTTCTGGGAATCTCGCAACTGGCGGCACTCCCGCAGCTTGCCGATAAGGAGAGGGATTCGCCGCAGGACTCGCAAGGCAGTGCCGGGCTATTATTACGTTGGCGGTCCACCGCCTGCCCGCACGACCGCTGCGACAGGAAACCACATGATTCGTGCGCCCCGTCTCTACCACCTCGCGGTTGGTTTTGTTCTGGTTCTGGCCGGCGGATGCGTCGTTCTTCAGCTTCCCGCGACCGACGACAATACGAGCGGCTCCGGCGGCTCCATCGTCCCGCCGCCGCCGCCGAACAACCCCGGCACGGTTTCGTTCAGCAACGGCTCGAGTCTCGGCGTTCAGCTCACTTACCACATCGACCAGGGCGCGCCCCAGACCATCATCCTGCCGGCCGGCAACACCGACGACGTCCCCAGCGTTCCCAACTGTTCCTGCTTCACTGTCGACGACTTCACCCCGCAGCGCGGCACCCTCACCAACGGCTACTCCTTCCAGGTCTGCGCCCCCGTGCAGGTCTCTCTCTCAAACTCCACCGGCCCCTTCGTCGGCGTCAACACGACAATCTCCGGCGGCGGCATCTCGACTGGCGTCATCACCTTCATCCTCCAGAACCGCACGACCAAGAGCTTCCTGGTCTTTCCGAGCACCAACAACGTCCCCAGCACCCAGGTCACGCTGACGCCGAACAATCAGACGTCGTTTACCGTCAGCCAGTGCCAGCGGCTGCAAGTCATCGTTCGCGACGAGGCCAACGTCGTGGCCGACACGTCGTTCATCGAATCGCCGGTCCTGCCGCCGGGGGCGACCTACGCAATCGTCGATCTGGGCACCGGCGTCCAAATCCAAAAACAACCCGGCTAGCCCCCGCCAACCGCCGCGCGCGAACGTGCGAGTCCGGCGCGTTAGAATCGCGGCGTGGCGTCGACGACAACAAGCCGCTCATGGGCGCCAATCCCAATCCTACGGATTCTGGCGACCTACCCGCGTTACTGGCTGAGATCGGACTTGGTTGCCGGTATCAGCGTTTGCGTCGTCATGATTCCCTCGGTACTCGCCTATGCCGAACTCGCCGGCTTACCGCCGGTGCACGGGCTGTACGCGGCGCTGGCGGGCATGGTCGGCTACGCGATCTTCGCCAGCTCGCGTCAGGTCGTCGCCGGGCCCGATGCGGCGATCACCCTGCTCGTTGCGGCGGCCGTCGGACCGCTCGCGGCGGGTGACCCGTCGCGCGCAGCCGCGCTCGCCGCGACGATCGCGCTCCTCGGTGGCGGCCTGATGCTGATGGCCGCATGGCTGCGGGCCGGAGTCGTCGCCGACTTCCTATCCAAGCCCGTGCTCGTGGGGTATCTCACCGGCGCCGCGCTCATCCTGATCTCCACGCAGCTGGGCAAGCTGTTCGGCATCCGGACTGAGGAGCAGGATTTCTTCCCATTGATCGGCGAAGTCGCTCGCCGCGTGCGGGAGGCGCACCCGCTCACGCTCGGCCTGGGAGTCGGATTGATTGCATTGCTCGAGCTGCTCCGCCGCTATTCACCCCGCGTGCCCGGAGCCCTGGTCGTTTTCGTCGTAGCGCTGGCGGTCTCGCTGCTCTTCGGACTCGAGCACCGTGGCGTGCGCGTCGTTGGCATCGTCCCCAGCGGACTGCCGGCGTTCCGACTCCCGATCGTATCGATGAAAGATATTCGCGACGTGTTGCCCGCCGCCGCGGGCATCGTGATGCTCACGTTTCCCGAGGCCGTCTTGCTGGCCCGAGCCCTCGCCGCCCGAAACCAGTACGAGATTCGCCCCAACCAGGAGCTGGTTGCGCTCTGCGCGTCGAACGTCGCAGCCGGATTGTTCGGTGGCTTCTCCTCGGGCGCCAGCCAGTCGCGAACCACCGTGAACGACGCAAGCGGCGGAAAGACCCAACTGGCAAGTTTGATTGCCGCAGCCGCGCTCGCACTGTTCCTTTTGTTTCTGACGCCGATCTTGTGTGCCCTGCCGACCGTCGCGCTGGCATCGATACTCATCTTCGCCGGCGTGCATCTGATCGAAGTCGACGCCTATCGCCTCCTCTTCCGGATCAGCCGGCGGGGGTTTGGTGTGGCCCTGGCCGTGACCGCCGGCGTGCTCGTGGTCGGCGTGGTGCCGGGCATTCTGATCGGCGTGATCGCATCGCTGATCTACCTCCTCGCCCGCCTCGCCCGCCCGCTCGATGTCGTACTGCGCGAAGCGCCGGGCTCCGGCAGGTTTCACGATCTCGGCGACGCGCCGGAGGCCGAGACCATTCCCGGCCTGATCGCCTACCGCTTCTACGCGCCGCTCTTCTTCGCCAACGCCGAATACTTCGTGCAGCGCGTCCGCGAGCTCATCAATACCAGCCCCCACGCCGTGAAGTGGTTCCTGGTCGACATGCAGGCCGTCTGGGAAATCGATGTCACCGCGGCCGACGCCCTGACTCGCCTGTCCGACGAGCTGTCGCAGCGCGGCGTCTCGCTTCGCATCGCACGTGCAAATCGTCCGCTCCGCGAAGTCCTCGGCCGCCTCGGCCTTCGAGAGAAACTGGGCGAAGTCGATATGATGTACTTTCCATCCGTTCACGCAGCGGTGGAGGCGTTTCGGCGCGAAGTGGGTGCACCCTCATCGAACACGGAGAACTCACCATGAACGAGGACGACAAGGCGAACGCGAAGGAAAAGCTCGGCCGCAAAGACTACGAAAAGGAACTCGAAAAGCTCCAAGTCGAGCTGTGCGTGCTTCAGGACTTCGTGAAGCACGAGGGCCTGCGGATCGTCATCGTGTTCGAGGGGCGCGACGCCGCCGGCAAGGGCGGCCTCATCCGCCGCCTGACCGAACGCGTCAGCCCGCGCGTGTTCCGGGTCATCGCCCTGCCCGCCCCGAGCGATCGCGAAAAGAGCCAGATGTATGTCCAGCGCTATATCCCCCATTTCCCGGCCGCCGGCGAAATCGTCATCTTCGATCGCAGCTGGTACAACCGCGCGGGCGTCGAACACGTGATGGGGTTCTGCAGCAAGGATCAGCACCGCCGCTTTCTGGAACTGTGTCCGATATTTGAGCGCTACATGACCAGCGGCGGAATCCTGCTCGTGAAGTACTGGCTGGAAGTCAGCAACGACGAACAGAAGCGGCGTTTCGAGGCCCGCATCGAGGATCCGCTGCGACAATGGAAGCTCAGCAACATGGACCTGCCGTCACGCGAAAAATGGTACAAGTACTCGCGAGCGCGAGACGAAATGCTCGAGGCGACCGACACCGAATGGGCGCCATGGCACATCGTGCCCTCCAACGACAAGCGTCGCGCCCGGCTGAACTGCATTTCGCACTTCCTGAGCCTGATCCCGTACAAGCCCGTGAAACGCAAGGCAATCGAGCTCCCCAAGCGCGACAAGGACGACGCCTACGACGACGAAGCCGCGATCGTAAAGCGTCGCTTTGTGCCCCAACGCTGGTGACGCATCGCGGAGGCCGCTCCAATGCCGAGCGTTGACGGTTGCTATTCGCCGCGCCTTATGCCAGCCCCAGCCGCGAGTCCGGCGCCGAGCCCGACCGCAAATGCCCTTTCGTTGGCGAACCCTCCAGCGGGGTCGCTCTCTGTAATTTGGAAGAAGTTAGGTTGATGATTGGGGAAGTCAAGGGGGAAAAATTGGTGGCACGCAGGCACAACGGGAAGCGAACGCAGAAACTCTGAAACGCCAAAACGCAGAAACCCGTCTGGCACGGAATCGGTGGGGTACGTGAGAGTTAGAGCGGTGAGAGTTTGCGAATTCATTGAAGTTTTTGCCTTGAGTGGGACGGAGGGAGCAGGGACGAAGGGACAGAGGGGTTGAGGGAGGTGGCCTTGGGGGCCGCGTGGGGCGGGCGTTGGGAATGGAATGGGCGGCGGGCGAGAAGTTAGAACGGTGAGAATTCGCGAATTCATTGGATTTTTCGATCGTTTGCAGCACGGCGGCTCAGTGCGCAATGCCTCCGGGGCCGCATTGACTCTGCGTGCGCGCAGCTTCGCCGTACGGCCTGGTCAGGCGTTTTCGTTGCGGAATCCCCCGACGTGCCGGGAGTCCGCGATGTTCAGTACATAGACGCGCCCGCCGTTCCACAGGCGATCAAGATTGGTAACATGGCCAGACTCCGTGCACGAGCATCAGCGAGTGACGCGTCTTGAGAACCTTGCCGAGAAACCTGAGAGGTTTGCCGGTTTGGTGATTCGGACGGCGATGCCATGGCGGCCGCTGGGCCGGTCGGCGCCACGTTGCCAGCGGCCGGATGGTCGATTATGGCGACGGGATCGGGGAAGCGGATGCCGTCGCCCCCGATGTATTCGCAGGCGAGGTCCAGGCGCGCAGGCGGTGGTGCGTTGGGTGCGCGCTGCGAGCGCGATCAAGCGTTGCGGGTTTTCGCTGGGGGGCTTGGCGCGCGGAGACGCACACTGGCAGCGCTCGGGAATTGCGCACGCTTTCCCAGCGCGTTCAATCAAGCTGTGGAGAATGTTGCTCGCTGCTCAAGGGCAGGAAAGCCCGAGCAGGCAGTCGACAAAGAGCGGGACGTCGAATTCGTGCTCGAGCGATCCGTTGTCATTCATGTCGCTGGCGCAGAACTCGGCCGTACCGCTGCTCGCTCCTGCGGTAATCGCGGCGATGAATCTCTCAATGTCCAAGCCATTGACCAACGTGTCCTGGTTGGTATCGCCCTTGATGCACCGGGTCTGAAACTGCCGCATCATTTCGTGCTCCTCGTGCTCGAGTATGTGGCAGTGATAGGCGTATTTTCCCACGTAGTTTTCAAACCGGGCGATTACGCGGGTGATCTGACCGGGCCCGCACATGATCGTGTCCTTCCAGCCGGCTTCGTTGGGCGGAGGGGGAATCGGGTCGCCCACGGGGACGATCTCATCGTTGACTACGTCGAAGTTCTGCCGATCCACGAGTTGGAACATGACCAAGTGCATATGCATTGGGTGTGATACGCCGGAGCGATTGACAAACTTCCACATCTCACTGGTTCCCAGCACAGGGAATTCAGTAATGTCGTCGTAGTGCAGGTCGTTGATCATCCACATCGAGCCGGCACACGGATCAGACATCTTTCGCAAGATGAAATCGCGAGACACGACCGCGTCCGATGGATTCAGCGTTGAGATTGGACGCAGAACAGCCGGAACGGGGTTGGTATACCCGGACTGGCCGGTGACGACGAATTTCATGATGTTGGGCAGATCATGCATCGGATCGCCGACTGGATAAGGGGCCGCGGCGGTGTTGAGGAGCAGAATCTCCGCGCCGGCCGGGTGCATGGCAAAATCGAAGATCAGATCGGCGCGCTCGCCGGGGCCCAGGGTCAACTGTGTCATCGTCACCGGGGCCGGCAGCATGCCGCCATCCGTTCCGATCTGCTGGAACGATTGTCCATTCGACAGACCGAGTGTCAGCGTGCGCGAATTGCAGCCGTTCAGTGCGCGGAATCGATACTTGCCCTGCTTGACGTTGAGGTAGGGCCAGATCTTGCCGTTGACGAGCATCTTGTCACCGAACACATGCTCCTGCAGCACCGCGGGGTACTTGAGCGATCCATCGGGATTGAAATTGCGGTCCTGAATAACCAGCGGGATGTGATGTTCTCCCGACGGCAAATCGAGCGACTGTTCGAAGGCGTCGGTGATGAGATAACCGCCCGCCATTCCCATGTAGACGTTGAGGCGGGCAACTCCCAGGGCGTGATCGTGATACCATATCAACGCTGGCAGCTGATGGTTGGGGTAGAGATATGTCGCGGAATTGCCGGGTAAATAGGACCACTCGGGATATCCATCCGAGTCCATGGCCACATGTCCGCCATGCAGGTGAGTCACGATTCTCGGCTCATTGGAGGCGCCGTGCGGACAAAGATTGACCGGCAGGAAGTGGGTCGTGCGCCAACTGCCGTCGGTATTCTTCAGGTCGTTGATCCAATTGACCGTTACGGGCACTTCGCGGGTGGCGAGAATCGTCGGCCCGGGGAACATGCCTTCGTAGGTCCATAGCGTGGTCGGCGGCAGGTCGCGGTGCAATTGCTTCTGAACTTGCACGATGTGCATGTCGTACGTGGCCGCTCCACCAGGCTGGCCGATGCTCGGCGTCGCCAGCGGCGGAATCGGCATCGGATCTACATAGGGTGTCAGAATGATGGGGCAGAGGTCGCCGGCGCATGGCACGTCGTTGCCCTGATAAGTGCCGCCCTGTGAAGCGCATGCCGCTGACGTCAAGACCTGGCACGTTCCGCTGGTGAAGCAGCATGCGCCGGTGGGTTGGGGACACGGGTTGGGGGAGCACGTGGTCCCGTCGCCCTGATAGGCGCCGTCCTGCGAGGCGCAGGCTGCGGAAGTCAGCACGGTGCACGTGCCGTCGGCGAGACAGCATGCGCCGGTCGGCTGCTGACAGGGATTGGGCGTGCATGTCGTGGAATCACCCTGGTAGGAACCACTCTGCGCAGCACACTCCGCCGGTGTTAGGACCGAACAATTTCCTCCGGGCAGGCAGCACGCTCCCGTCAGGAGCGGGGGCGTGTAAGTAATCGCGAGCGATGGCCGGTAACTTGGCGTCGTGCTTTGTCGGCTCTCGAAGCGTTTCGTCACCCTGTCGGTTGTCTCGTTGCCGATCACGATCCAACCATTGTTACTGGCGGGACTGTTGAGCCAGGCCTGAACATCGGACACCATCCCCGCGGAGGTCCACGTGTAATATTGATTCTGATTGTTGACGGTTGTCGTCGCGCTGGCTGTGCCGGCGAAGTCGCCTCCGGGCGTAGTCCAGAACTGCGTGTTGTAGAATCGATAGGTCCAGGTCGCATCGCCTGTGGTTGCCGCTGTACCGCTACCCTCTTCACCCGGGGCGTGCGAAGTGCCTTCTCCCCACGATGCGTTCAGTCGATGCAGGCGCACGCTCTGCGCATTGGTTCTGGTTCGCGAACAATACAGCGTCAGGGTAACGCTGTTGATCGTGGATCCGGCCGGGATGCCGGTCACATCAAATCGGATGAGTCCGCGGCGTATCTCGCTGTTGTTGGTTCGTCCGGCAAAGAAGCCGTTGCCTGCCCCGTTGCTCTGATTTCCGTCTTCTGCGTAAAGTGTATTGTCCGCAACCGCGCCGAGGTTGACCGAATCGCCCCGCGCCGGCCGAGCCACGCACAGAAACAGCGGGATCGCGAGAATCGTGAGTCTGCAAATCTGTCGAGGTGTATTTCTCTCTAGCCTGCGATGCGCCACGGTGAAACTCCTTTGGTCAAACTGAATCGGTCTGGGGCGAAAAATGTGCAGTTGCCAGCCGCTTCGCACTCGACGGTCGATGCCTGCGAAAGCGAGAGGACGCCACCGGTGTGGCAATCGTGCCGGCTGTTTCGGGGACAGGATGCATGAACGGTCCTCGCTAAGCGACGAGGAGTCACCGACCAAGCGGTGTGAGTGGCAACTTTCGCGCCACGCTGGGCGAGAAAACAGTGATCGGTCAGGTGGGTTTTTCGAGGGCATCCTGCGGACAAATCCACAGTTATGCGGAAAATTCCGAATCGGTCCTACGAACCTCTGGAATCGCCGGCGTAGGACGTCCTCGTGCGAGCGACTTCGCGGTGACTGCGCCGGGCTGATTGCTGGTGCCGATCGTCGGCCGGCGGGGCGCCGGCCGCTACGGGGGTGTCGTCGGGCGGCGCGCGAGATCGATTGCTAGCCCCAGAGGACCAGGCCGGTGTCGTAGCGGTGGGCGAGGTGGGCGTGTTGGGGGACTACTCTTACGGCGATGCCGTGGCGGCCGCTGCGCTGGCAGGTGAACTGGCCGATGAACCAGGCGCGGCCGTCGACGATCTGGCCTTCGATGGTCATGGGGACGCCCTTGCCTTCGATGATCTGGCCGGAGGTGTCGATCGGGCCCTGGTAAAGTTCGACGGCGACTTCGCTGGGCTTGACCTGGCCGAGGTGGACGAGGGAGCGGACTTTCATCTGCGTGCCGACGGCGCACTCTCCGTGATCGCCGAAATCGACCTGTTCGACTTTGACGTGGCCCCAGCGGCCGCCCATCGATTCCTTCCAGGCGGATAGTTCCTTGGCGGCGGCGAAGTCGTCTTTTGAGAGGTCGATCCAGCGCTCGGCGGCGCGGACGTAGAGACGCGACGCGTATTCTTCGAGCATGCGGGCGGTGTTGAAGATGGGGCAGACGGTCCGCATGGAGGCCTTCATTCGCGCGATCCAGCGGCGGGGGAGGCCGTCGGCCGTGCGGTCGTAGAACATCGGGACGATTTCTTTTTCGAGCAGCTCGTAGATGGCTTCGCCTTCGACGTAGTTCTGGTATTCGGGGTCTTCGTAGACCTGGCCGTCGCCGATGGCCCAGCCGTTGCCGCCGTCGTAGGCCTCGGGCCACCAGCCGTCGAGGACGGACATGTTGAGTCCGCCATTGGGGGCGACCTTCATGCCGCTGGTACCAGAGGCCTCCTGGGGCTTGACGGGGTTGTTGAGCCAGATGTCGCAGCCCTGGACGAGGTAGCGGGCGGTGTTCATATCGTGGTTTTCGAGGAAGACGAGTCGGCGGCGGAACTCGGGGCGGCGCGTGAAGGCGAGGATGGACTTGATGATGTCCTTGCCGCGTTCGTCGCGCGGGTGGGCCTTGCCGGCGATGATGATCTGCACGGGCCGGTCGCGGTCGCCGAGGATGCGCAGGAGGCGCTCGGGATCGCGGAAGATGAGGCCGCCGCGCTTGTAGGGGGCGAAGCGGCGAGCGAAGCCGATGGTGAGGGCTTCGGGGTCGAGGCACTCGTCGGCGGATTTGATTTCGCTGGGGGGGGCGCCGCGGCGGCGGAGCTGATCCTTGAGGTGGTGGCGGGTGAAGTCGATGAGGCGTTCGCGGCTGCGCTCGTGGGCGCGGTAGATCTCAGCGTCGGGGATTTCGGCGACGCGGTGCCAGATGTTGTGGTCGGCAGCGTTGTCGGACCATCCGGAGCCGAGGTAACGATCGAGCAGGGTCTGCATTTCGACGGAGAGCCAGGTCTTGATGTGGACGCCGTTGGTGATGGAGATGATGGGGACTTCGTCGCGCGGCGCGCCGGGCCAGACGGCGAACCACATGGAGCGCGAGACGCGGCCGTGCAGCTCGCTGACGCCGTTGGCGTTGCCGGCGAGGCGGAGGGCCATGACGGCCATGTTGAACTTCTTCTCGGCGGGGTTTGAGGCGTCGATTTTACCTATGTTGATGAACTCGGTGAGGTTGAGGCCGACGGACTTCACGTACTTGCCGAAGTACTTCTCCATCAGCTCGGCTTCGAAGCGGTCGATGCCGGCGGAGACGGGAGTGTGAGTGGTGAAGACGTGGCTGGGGGCGACGGCTTCGCGGGCCTCGCCGAAGTGGAGCTTCTTGCGCTCCATGATCTGACGAATGCGATCGATGGCGAGGAAGGCGGCGTGGCCTTCGTTCATGTGGCAGACGGCGGGGGTGATGCCGAGGGCCTCGAGGACGCGAACGCCGCCGATGCCGAGGACGATTTCCTGACGGATGCGGTGCTCGCTGTCGCCGCCGTAGAGGCGAGCGGTGATTTCGCGGTCGGCGGGGTCGTTGTCGGGCAGGTCGGTGTCGAGCAAGTAGAGCGGGACGCGGCCGACCTGGACCTTCCAGGCGGCGACCTTGACCATGCGCGTGCCGACTTCGAGCTGGATGGTGACCTGGCGATCGTCGTCCTTGGTGACGCGGGTGATGGGCATCTGGAAGAAATCGAGGGGCGGGTACTCCTCGACCTGCAGGCCGTCGTGGGCGAGCCGCTGGTGGAAGTAGCCTTGTCGGTAGAGCAGTCCGATGCCGACGAGCGGGATGCCGAGGTCGCTGGCGCTCTTCAGGTGGTCGCCGGCGAGGACGCCGAGGCCGCCGGAGTAGACGGGCAGGCATTCGTGGAGCCCGAACTCCATGGAGAAGTACGCGACGGTGATGTGGCCGCCGTTGTTGGCGTACTGGGGAAACTTTTCGTCGAACCAGGACTTGCGGGTTTCATAGACGTAGAGGCGGTCGAGAACGCGATCCATCTGGGCGAGGTAGGCGGCGTCGGCGGCGACCTGTTCGAGGCGCTTTCCGCTGAGCAGCGAGAGCATCTTGACGGGGTTGTGCTCGACTTCCTCCCAGAGGTCGGGGTCGAGCTGGCGGAAGAGCTCGGCGGCGTCGGTGTTCCAGCTCCACCAGAGGTTGTGCGCGAGTTCGCGGAGGCGCAGGAGGGTTTTGGGGAGCGAGGGGACGACTGTGAACGTACGAATATGCATCATCGTTGCTCAGCTTTCGGGTATCGAGCCGCAGGGTAAACCATAAGGGTAAACGCAAGTAGTGAAACGTTCCAGCGCGGGGCGGATGAAGTTATCCGTCAAGGTGCAGGTGGGGCGGATTGTGTGTTCAGGGGAAGGAGAGACTTAAGAAGGGCTGGATGTCGGTGCCATTGATAGCGCCGTCGCAGTTGGTGTCGGCGCGGGCAATTCGCCAGGGTGTTGGATCGAGGCCGAGGAGGACGTCGACGAAGAGCGGGATGTCGAGGGCGTCGACGACGTTGTCGTTGTTGAGATCGGGCGAGGCGGCGACGGTCACCGTGAAGGTGCAGGTGGCGGTGTTGCCGGCGGCGTCGGCTGCGGTGTATTCGATCGTGGTGGCGGAGCCGTTGGCGAAAACCGAGCCGGGTGGCGGGCCGGCGGTGCGCGTGATGGTCGGTTCAACGCAGTTGTCGGACGCGGTTGGCGCCGCCCAGTTGACGATGGCGGTGCAGTTGGCGGAGTCGACATTGGTCAGGATGTCGGCGGGGCAAGTGAGGATGGTCGGGGCGGATTCGTCGATCTGCGTTTCGAACTGGACGGAGTTGGAGACGTTGCCGCAGGCGTCGGCGACGGTAACGGTGATCGTTGCCGTGCAGTCGCCGACGGTGGACGCGGATGGGGTGAGCTGGCCGGTGCAGTTGTCGGAGGTCGCCATGAGCGCAGCGGCGTTGGCGGCGTTCTCGGCGGCGGACTGCGAAGCGTAGACGGCGGCGATCGGAGACGGCGAGCCGATTACGGGCGCGGTCGTGTCGTTAACGGTAATGAGTTGGGCGCAGGACGCGAGGTTGCCGCAGGCATCGGTGGCGGTCCAGGTGCGAGTGAGTGTGTAGGCGTTCGGGCAGGGGCCGGGCTCGGTCGACTCCGACAGCGCCGGGACGATGGCACCGTCGCATGAGTCATTCGCGGTGACGGATGCGGGAGGGGGAATCTCGGAGGGGCACTCGACGGCGAGATTGGACGGGCAGGCGGTGAGTTGCGGCGGCACACGGTCGATGCGAATGGACGCAAGGTCGACGGTCGTCGCGAGGACCGGCTCGGCGAGGTCGTTGCTCAGCTTCGAGATGGCGTCGTCCGGGCCGTTCGGCCGCCACGAGACGAGATTGGGCGTTGGAGTACAGAGGTCGGTGAGGACGTTGAATGTAAGGCGGGCCATCGTGATGGGTGCGGTCGTGCCGGTTTCGCCGTCGTTGATGCCGACGGCAAAGTCGATGGTGCCGAGCGTGGGCGAGCTTGCCAGATAAATCTGGCGGAGAAACGGGGCGTCGCCGGGCGCGGCGGAGGCGAGTTGGAGGACGTTCGTGTCGTAGGAGAGGAAAAACTGCCCGCCGACGACGATGGAGGTCGCGGCGGAGACGTTGATCGAGACGACGAGTTGCTCGCCGGCCGAGCAGGCGGATGGAAGCCCGAGCGCGAGGGTGGCGTGATGGTTCACGACGAGTACGGTTGGATTCGTCGTGATCGAGCCGCAGTCGTTGCTGACGACGCAGGTGTACGTGCCGGCGTCGGTGGGTTCGGCGGCTTCGATTGAATAGGTCGCGTCGGTCGCGCCTTCGATGGGGAACGTGTCCTTTTTCCATTGATAAGTCAGGCCGCCACCCATAGCGGAGACACTCAGGGTAATGTCGCCACCGACACCAATCGCGGGGCTGATTGGTTGGATTAGGATTTGTGGATTCGTGTGGATTTCGAGGGTGACATTCGTTGTCGTTGACGCGGTGCAGGGGGACACAGGATTGGCGGTCAACGTCAGTTGGACCGAGCCGGCGGCGGCGTCTCCAACCGAGGGCGTATAGATGGCGGCGAGGTTGTTGGCGTTGTCGAATGTGCCGGTTCCGCTCGAGGACCAGTGAGCGGAAACGGCGCTGTTGATCGCGCCGTTGAGCGGGACAGGAGTGGTGTTGCACGTGACGTAGGGGCCGCCGGGGTCGCCGAGTGGCGCGGGTGTGATCGACAGTGATGCAATGTCGGTGGCCGCCGTGGCGCAGGGCGCGGCGGGGAGGGCGGTGAGGGTGAGCGTCACTGAACCGGCGGCGAGGTCAGCGGGACCGGGTGCGTAGCTCGTGATGAGGTTCGCAGCGTCGGTGAAGTTCCCGTCGCCGGAGGATGACCACGCAACGGCGGATTGATCGGCGGCCGAGCCGTTGATGGCGATGCCGGGTGCGTCGGCGCAGACGACGTACGGGCCGCCGGCGCCGGCGGTTGGGCTCTTGCGGATTGTCAGCGTGGTGGTGGCGATCGCAGCGAGCGCGCATGGAGCGATGGGCTGGGCTGTCAGCCTGATCGTGACCGAGCCGGCGGCGACGTCGTCGATGCTGGGGGTGTATTCGGTGTTCAGCGATTCGGCGTCTGCGAATGTGCCGGTACCGTTTGATTGCCATGAAACAGAATTGGTGTGCGAGGCCAAGCCGGTGACGATGACCAGTGTAGATTCGCATGTCTCGTAGGGTCCGCCCGTGTCGGCAGCCGGTGCGGCCGTGACGGTCAGCGTGGCGAGGTGAGAGACAGCACGACCCCCGCAGGCATCGGTCACCACGCAGTTGTAGTTCGCGGCGGCGTCCGCCGCAGTGACGGGATTGATGTTGAGAACGCTGGAGTCGGCTCCGGCGATGGCGCCGGCATTTGTCAGGATTGAAGTTCCGCGCCGCCATTGGTAGGCAAGAGGCGCGACTCCGGATGCGGCGACTTCAAACGACGCGGGATCGCCGACGCATACGAGCTGGCCGGCGGGTTGGGTGGTGACAATCGCTGGCGCAGGTCCCCACTGGGCGGTGTGGGGTGCAAGCAAACCGCCGGCGGAAAAGAAGCTGCCGCCGGCGATGAGGTAGCCCTCGAACAAAGTGAGCGCCAGCACGTCGGTGTCGGTGCCGACGCCGAGCGGCTGCCAGGTTGTGCCGTTCCAGCGAGCGATGCGGTTGGCGTCGCTGGCGTCGGGGAGGCGAATGAAGTTTCCGCCGACGATCAGTTCGCCGTCGTAGACGGTGAGGGCAAGGGGGACGCTGTTCATGTGGCGGCCGCCCATGTTGTTCCAGGATGTGCCGTTCCACTGGGCGATGTTGTGGGCGTCTGCGCCGCCGGCGTCGGGGAACTGGCCGCCGACGATGAGGGTGTTGTTGTAGATCGTCATGGCGTCGATGTAGCCGAAGCCGGGGATACCGGTTCCGATGGATTGCCAGGTTGAGCCGTTCCATTGAGCGAGGCAATTGATCGGAGTTCCGCCGGCGGTGGTGAAAAGGCCGCCGGCGATGACGTTTCCGCCGTAAGAGGCGACGGCTTGGACGTAGGGGAATGATCCGCCGACGCCGCTGCCGAGCGACTGCCAGGCGACGCCGTTCCAACTCGCGATGTTGTTGGTCGGGATGGGGCCGGCGGTGGTGAAAAGTCCGCCGACGATGAGTTCGCTGTCGTGAACGGTGAGACTGGCGACGACGCCGTTGACGCCGAGATCGAGCGGCTGCCAGGTTGTGCCATTCCAGGAAGCCACACCGGGCGAGGAGATACCGCCCGCGGTGGTGAAGCGTCCGGCGGCGACGAGGCGGCCGGCGAAAGACGTGAGGGCGAGGACGTCATCGTTGACACCGCCGTCGAGAGGTTGCCAGGCCGTGCCGTTCCAGGCGGCGATGTTTGCGACAGGAGTTGCACCTGCGTTTGAGAATGACCCGCCGACGATGAGTTGGGGCGCGAGGGGACCGGGGCCGTCCGGGTCCCACGTCGTGGCGGCGTATGCCGCGCCGTTCAGGGAGCTGAGGGCGATGTCCGAATGCCAGTCGTTAGTGCACTGGGCCGCTGCGCGCGACACCGGCGCGAGCAGGCCGACGAAGGCGAAGATGCCCATCCACAAATGGGCGATCGTGCGCACGGCCGGCAGCCGCGGCGCTAGCGCTGCTTCTTTCATCCACGCCGCCTCCCGACAGGTACCCCGCGAGCGGTGAAGTCATCCACGCGTCCGTCGATTTTATTGAGCGACGGTCGCGCGATGAGTCGAGGTCTCTTTAGAGAATGCCCGAGAATCGCGAAAAATCGCTCGATTGTCGCGGTCGACGTCGCCCTGCGCGCGATCAATCGATGCGCCGGGTGAAAGACTCGGATCGACAGATTTCCACGATCCGGTGATCTCAGAATCGAAGTTCCGAGCGGTGCACTCCCGGTCGCCAGTTCAGTATATGCGACACCCGGTTGCGTTCAAAACATAACAAGGTGTTTGAAATCGTGGGCGGTAACCAGTTCGTCGAATTGAGCGAAGAAAGATTTTTTTGTTTGGCGCGGTCCCACGTCATCCGAGCGGGCTAGGGCCCGTGGAAAAGGGCTGTGTGTATATACGCGCGCCCCTTAGGTGAAAGTACTAATGCGGATGGGGTTTTTTTGATTGGAAATTGAGAGTAGTACGGCGTTGAGTGGCAGAATTGCGTGTGGCGCATCGGGGAAATCATGGTTTCGGCTGAAGTGTGAAATTTGGCTATTTAACATCCGAATAAATTTGTTTGGACGGGCACAAATTCGTTGAACCACAGGGCAGTACTTGATAAACTGCAGGCTGCTCGGGTGGGCCGCATACTTGATCGCCCGACCGATCCAGCGAAGCCATCGGCGACGAGAGATATGCGGCTTGCGGCGCGTTGACACGCGCGGAAGGTGGAGGAGCATCCGATCTGGGCCGCTCGAGCCGGTGGAAGGTTGGCGACGGGTATCCGCCGCCAGGAGGCAGAAGCACATGTTGAGAATTCATTCGGGACGTTGGGGGGGAGCACTTGGGACGATTGTCGGGATTCTGATGCTAGCGAGCACGGCGCAGGGCGCGCTCATCAACGTCGGCGATACGCTGTTTCCGGCGCCGGGCGAGGCGGACCCAGCGGGTCCGTTTGTTGTGGTGGCGTCGCTGTCGCAGCCGTTCAACGCGGGGACGTTCAGCGGGGTGTTGACCTCGGAAGTGTTGACGGGTGATACCTCGAATCCGTTCGGCGGTGTGACGTTTACGTATCGAGTCTCGAACAGTCCGAACAGTCAGAACGTTGAAGCGCGGCTGACGGTGAATGGCTACACCGGCTGGCAGACAGATGGCGGATATCAGATACCGCTATCGGGGCTGCGTCCGGCGCTTGCCGATCGGCAGACGGCGGATGTCGTCGGTTTCAGCTTCCTTGCGGCGCCTCTGGGCGTAGGACCGATTCAGCCGGGACAGCAGAGCACGTTGCTGGTGATCCAGACGAATGCACCGACGTGGACGGGATCGTTTGCATCGGTCATCGATGGATCCGTGGCGACTATTCCGACGTTCGGACCGGCTCCGGAGCCGGCGACGCTGTCGCTGCTGGCGTTGAGCGCCCTGGCGATGATTCGACGGCGAAGATAGACGGTTCGCGGTCGAGAACAGTTTGTAAATCAAGAAGCGTCGTCGAGGAATTGGCGACGCTTTTTTGTTGGCGGGAATTGGGTTCGAACACGAGCGAGGAAGAGGATGTCGCGCATGCGGCATGGGCGGTTAGCATTGGGGGATGCTCAAGAGTGAGCGTGAGTCGAGCGAAGCGACTGGCGAGTCCGCCAAGGGCGGGCGGGCGCCACCGGAGCGACATGCTTGGCGAGCCCTGTTTGACGCGGGACGGTTGCTACTGACATTTGACGTGCAGCCGCGCGGGTTGGATTTGGCGCGGGCGGGGGCGGTCATCGGATGGGTGGTTCCGATCAGTCTGCTGGTTGGGCTGGCGTGGGCGGGGACGTTTCGGGCGACTTGGCGGCTCTATGGGGAGGTCGAGGGGATTCCGATCCTCCCGGCGCTGTGCGTGATTCTGCTGGAGGCATTCGTTACGGGGAGATACCTGCCGCTGGCGCTGGCGCGAGTTGTCGACATCATTGATGCGGGTGTGCCGGGGCGCGGATCCGCGGGGCCGTTCGTGCCGCCATTGATCAATGATCTTTCGTCGCCGCCGCGACTGCGCGGGACGTTGATGCTGGTGCTGATTGTGCTGACCCAATTCGGGATGATTGCCAGCTTGCGGAACTACAACCCGTGGTGGCCGCCGAACGATGACTGGCGTCACTACTTCAACTTTCTCTATCCGAACCCGATCTATCGGCCGCTGCTGCTGGCGCCGCTGTGGGGGCGTTGGGCGATCCTGCTGGCGGCGTGCATCGGACGGACGGCGGAGCGGGCCGACCCGGACGTGGTGGCGATCAGTCGGGCGATGACGCCGGGGCGGCTACTGCGACACGCGATCCTGCCACTGTTGCTGTCGTGCATTTACTTCAGCCGCGAGCGGAACTTTTTGATCGGGGCCGTGATCGCGCTAGTGGTATTTGCGGTGAGCTACGTGGCGTGTGTGCTCATGGCGCGGCAGCTCGGCGGGCAGACGCGGACGACGCTGCTGGCGACGGGGCAGGTGGCGCAGATCGTGTTTCTGGCGACCTATCGCGCGATGTGGCCGCAGATATACTTGTAGTCGCGGCCGGTCGGCCGTTCGGGAACGAGACACTCGCGGTTCGTCGGGCGACGGCGGATCGCTGAACGCCGATCGCCGCGATGAAGCTGGTCGAGTTCGACATTTCACCTCCAGAGCGGGATTTGCCGCCCCTGCCGCGGCCGCTGGTGCTTCCGGCGGTCGGGTTGGCGGCGGGAATTGCGTTTGATAATTGGGTTACGCCGGGGGCGGCGTGGATATGGGGCGCGGTTGTCGTCGCGGGGGCGTCGGCGCTTGCCGCGATGCGCTGGCAGCGGGTTTGGCCTGCTGCGATCGGCGTCGTTTTCTTTGCACTCGGGATGGCACGGTATGACCTGGCGATGAATCGCTGGGCCAGCGACCACGTTTCGCGGTATGTCGGCGAGCGACCGATCTTGGGGACGATTCGCGGAGAGATTATCGATGTGCCGGAGACTTATTCGCCCGGGGCGGGGGCGGCGGCGCGGGCGTATGAGTCGATGCCGCGGACGCGGTTTGTGATTCGGGCACGCGAATGGATTGATACGGCCGGGAAGGTGTGGCCGGCGAGCGGAAAGGTGCTGACGTACGTCTCGCCGCCGCAAGCGGAATTGCAGCCGGGCGACGAGATGCGGGTATTCGGGCTGGTGTCGCTCATTCCCGGGCCGGCGAACCCCGGGGAGTACGACCGGCGGTTGCAACTGGCGCGCGACGGCGTGCTGGTCATGTTGTCGGCGAATACTTCGGAGGCGCTGACCGTCGTGCGGCCAGCTTCGGGGATTGCGTGGCGGCGGTGGCTGCGTGCGACGCGGATGCGCCTGGCGGCGACGTTGCGCGAGACGGGCAGCGGGGCGATGGACGAGTCGGTCGGGTCGGTGATCGACGCGATGGTTCTGGCGAAACGAAGCGGGGTCGAGCGGAGCATCAACGATGCGTTTCAGAAGACGGGGAACTCGCACCTGCTGGCGGCGAGCGGGCTGAACGTGGCGTGGCTGGTGCTGTGCGTGGTGGTGATCGGGTTTTTCGTGGGGTGGCACTATCGAATGACGGCGGCGGTCGCGCTCGTCGTGTTGCTGGCTTATGCGGTGTTGGCGGAGCCGAATCCGCCGATTCTGCGGGCGGTGTTTGTGGGCGTACTGGGGTGCGTGGCTTATTTGTTCCGGCAGCGGTTGAATGGGCTGAACTGGCTGGCGGCGGCGGCGATCGTGCTGTTGATGTTTAACCCGGGGGTGCTGTTTGCCGCGAGCTTTCAGCTCAGCTTCGTGGTCGTGTTGGGGTTGATCTTGCTGGCGGAGCTCGTGCCCGATCCGGTTGTTGCGATTCGCCGTCGCTATCTCGGATTGTCCAAGCCGCCGCCTGACTTGGTCGGAGTGGCACTCCCGCCCCTTGAGACAAAGAGCGCGTTCATCGATGGTCTGCTCCACGCGCTGCATTTTGGGAGCATTTGTTCAGTGACAGCGTGGCTCGTCGGATTGCCGCTGTCGGTCTACCACTTCGGAGCGTTTGCGCCGTGGGGCTTCGCGAATTCGCTCGTGCTTTCACTCTTTGCGTTTCCAATCATGGTGCTCGGATTTGCGAAGTTAGCGCTGGCGTTTTTTCCGTTCGTTTCGAATTACATCATTGGTTGGCCGCTTGAGAAGCTGACGTCTCTGATGAACGCTTGTGTAAGACGGCTGGCGGCGATTCCCGGGACGTCGATCGCGATGGAGCCGCCGTCGGTGGTGTGGGTGGCGCTGTGCTATGTCGTCATGCTGCTGTTGTTGTGGCGGGAGCGCGGGGCTCGGCTGGGGTTGCCGGTGCTGCGGTTGCCACGGCACGCGTTGAGGATTGCCGCCGTTGTGCTGGCGGTGTGGCCGTTTGTTCCGGTCAAGGCGTGGCTGCGGCCGGGGGATCGGGTGACGGTTTGGACACTGGCGGTGGGGAACGGGACGGCGACGGTGATCGAGCTGCCGAACGGTCGGACACTGCTGTATGACTGCGGATCGCGGTCGCCGTTTGACGCGGCTGGGCGGGCGGTTGTGCCGTTTCTGCGGGAGCGCGGGATACGCGAGATCGATTGGGCTTTTGTTTCGCATCCCGATATGGATCATTACTCGGCGATTGCGGGTGTGGCGGATGTCATTCCGATTCGGCGACTTGCGCTCAATGAGCATTTTAAGGACTTCGGGGCGGACCAGTCTGCGGTGGCGGGCTTTGTCGAGGAAATGCGCCGGCGGGGAATTCCCGTCGAACACATCAGGCGCGGATGGAAGCTGCCGGATTCGGGCGACGTGACGGTTGAGTGTCTGTGGCCGCCGGGCGCGGGGGCGTACATCACGAATGACAACAGCAGCTCGACGGTGCTGCGGATTGACTACAAAGGCCGGTCGATGTTGCTGCCGGGCGACATCGACAACTATGCGCTGGATCAACTGGCCACGCTCGGCGGGGTGTCGAGCGATGCGTTGCAATTGCCGCATCATGGGAGCGTGACGGCTTCGACGAAACAATTCCTAGATGTGGTTGGAGCGAAGACGGCGGTACGGTCGTCGGGGCAGCATGATCGAGATACGCGGAATGGGTTGATGTCTTTGGTCGGCGGGATGGAGTATCTCAATACGGCCGATCGGGGATGCATCGCTGTCGTACTCACTCCCGGCGGCGTTGAGCGACGAGCCCATCGAGCGACGAGCACCGCTCCGAAGAATTGAAACTATTGCGCTGCGGCGTCGCCCGGCTTTGAGGTGGCGACCCAGCGGAGCATCAGGGCGACGGTTGCGAGTCCGATTACGAAGGTGATCAGGAAGAAGGCGAGGGGGCCGGATTGGAGGCGGACGTCGGCGGGCGTGTAGAGGGCGTTGGGGATTCGTGACAGGTTTTCGATGCGGACGGCTTCGCGGCCGGCGGACATGCCGACCAGGACGAATCCGATGAGGGCGATGGGGAGCCAGACGGCGCGGCGGTCGTCGGGGCGCTGGATGGCCTGCCAGAGCAGGGTGGTTGAGACGATTCCGCCGACGGCGGCGAGGCCCCAGAGCAGGGCGCGGGGGTCGGAGAAGTTGAGCAGGGCCTTTTGGGTGGACGAATCGAGCGCGACAAAGAACCAGAGGCCGGACATGATCTGGAACGCCGTAGCGAAGAGCGCGATCGACAGGCCGGTCGTGACGGCGGTGCGGCGGGACTGTTCGGGGAGCGAGCGCGAGAGGCGGCCCATGGCGGCGAGCCAGAGACCGGTGACGGCGATGGAGCCGATGATGCTGTGCAGGTAGCGAGGCGTCCACATCGGATGGCGGGCGTGGACGCCGTCGCCGTCATGAATTGCGCGCCAAAGCTCGGGGCGGATCGAGAGGATGGCGTTGTTGTTGAAGACGTGGGCGATCGAAAGGAAGAGGAGGGCCGCGAAGATGATCGCGGCCATTCCGCCGCCGAAGCGATTGCGATGCAGGAGGGCGTCGGCGGCGTAGACGAGATAGAAGCCGAGCATGAGGTAGGCGAGGATGGCGAGCCAGTGCCAGCCCATGAGGATGTTGGCGGTGTAGAAGAACTGGCCGTACACGACTTGGACGAAGAGCAGCACGGCGACGCCAGTGGTGATAGTGAAGGAGATGGCGACGGGCATCATGCGGAGGCCGGTGCGGGCGATGTCGACCCATTCGGGGCGGGCTCGGCGTCGGCCGACGATCCAGAGGAACGGGATGACGATGGCGCCGCCCATGGCGAAGTTCATGAAGAGGACGTGCAGGGCGAAAGTGAACGGCAGGAGGATGTGAAGCAGCCAGAGCCAGGCGGGGAGGCCGAACTCGTCGCGCGGCGGGATGAGCGAGGGGTCGGCGGCGGCGAGGAGCGCGGAAATCACTGCGAGGCCTCCGCACTCGGCGTTGCGTTGGCAAGGATGGTGGGCGACTCGTCGCGGTGGATCGGATTCAGTTGGAAGAGGAATTCAGCGAGGGCGTCCTTCTCCTCCGCTGTGCCGATGAACGGGGGCATGAATCCTTTCAGGCGGTGGAGGTGGTCGACGTTGAAGCGGAGCATCTCGCGGCTCCAGCCCTCGACGAGCGGGGCGACACCGTTGACGCCGCTGACGGTGTGGCACTGGCTGCACTCGGCCTGGAAGACCCAGCAGCCCTTCGTGCGCGCGTCGGCGCGGGCAATCTGCTCGGGCGTGGCGATCCAGGGGGAGTGGGCGAGGATGCCGTCCTGGCTAAGTTTGGAGAATTCGGCGGGCTGGTTGGCGATGCCGTTGGACCAGAGATAGCCGCGAATGACGTAGGGCTTGCGGATTCCTTCGCGGACGAACTCCATCGATCCGGTGGCAATGAACGCCATCGCGGCGAGCATGAGGGCGGAGGCGAGACTGACGAAGCTGCGGGAGCGGATGATCGCGAGGGCGTAGAGCGTGATGAGGACGCTGCAGGCGAAGCCGAAGAGGAAGAAAAGACTCATGGCGGCCGCACCGCCGAAGGGAAGCTCGCGCGGGGCGGTGGGGACAGAGTAGAAGTACCACAGAGCGGTGGGGACCATCAGAACGAGAGGGAGCATGAAGAATGCGGCGACGCGAATGATGCGGATGGCCTGCTCGCGGGTGTAGGCGCGGCTGATGTTGACCATGATGCAGACGAAGATGCCGGCGAGGGCGAGGGCCGAGATGGTACGGAGGACGAGACTGGGCCAGTAAGTCGGGTTGAAGATGGCGGCCCAGAAGGCGGCGTTCCAATTCTGCTCGGCGCGGAGCGATTGCCAGCGGCCGGGGGTGAGCATGAAGGTGATGATGCCGTTGATGATGAAGAGACTCATCCAGGAGGCGACGGCGTAGATCCAGCCGACGATGAGGTGGCGGCGCGGGCTGAGGCGGTCCCACGTGTAGTAGTAGACGTATCCGGCGGCGATTTCGACGAAGAAGAAGACCCACTCGGTGGCCCAGCCCCAGACGAAGTTGTGAATGAGCAGGGATGTCGCGCGGGGTGCGACGATGGCGATGCAGAACCAGATGCCGACGCCGGTAACCGCGCCGAAGATGAAGGGAAGGAGGATTAGGAACTTGCTGGAGTGGCGGAGGAAGCCGAGGAGCAGGTCGTCGTTGCGGCGGCGGGCGATGGTTTCGGTGACGGCGTTGAAGATGCCGGCGCCGACGGCGAAGTGGGCGATGAAGACGTGCACGATCGAGACGATGGCGATGAGTGAGCCGCCGCCGATGGTGGGCAGGTCGAACTGCGGGTAGTACACGATGGGCGCTCCAGATGGTCCGCTGGCGATGCCTGCGGGAGTATAAAGCGACGACGAGGCAAGTTCTGTTTTCGCTAAGCGGCGGGTGAGCAAGCGGTTGCGTACGACGATTTGGAATTGCCGTGCGCTGCGGCATGGGAGTTGCCAACGGGCGGAAGAGCCGTACAATGCTCGGTTCGCCGCATGCAGCCCGTCCCTTGCGTTCTCTATCGCGCGGGCCATCGTTGCGGCCACAGAACCCGCGGGCGCGGGCCCGACAAACCGGAGGTAATCCCCTTCCATGCAGACTGGCGCGGACCTGGCAACCGTATTCGGACAGGAACAATGGGATCGGCAAACTTATGACGCCCTGCAACGCACGGCGTTCGTCGGCAGTGATTCGTGTGATCAGTTCAAGGCGCACGTCGCACAGATGGAGCGCGAGGTCGAGACGGGCGGCGACGGCCATGCGGCGGCGCTGAAGCTCGGGCTTTGTCATCAACTTCTGGGCCGGCATCGCAGTTCGGCGGAATGGCTGGGCAAGGCGCGGTCGTCGGCGATGCGCGATTTTCACCTGGCGCGGAGTCTTCGCGAACTCGGCCGATACGACGAAGCGCTGGCGACTTTTGAGCAGGCGCGGGCGGCGGGCTGGGACGAACTTGAGTGCGCGTGCGAGCAGGCGGAGACGATCCTGTTCAAGTGTGACGTTGCGGCGGCAACGGCGATTGTTCAGAAGCACGAGCGCGGCGGAGCGTCGTCGGCGCTGTGGCACCACGTTCGCGGACGATTGCACGAAGCGGCCGGAGACGTGGCTGCTGCCGCGGCGGCGTATGAGAAGGCGATCGAGCTGGACCCGAACAGCGGGCGGTACGTATTCCGGCTGGCGTTTCTGTGCGACCTTCACGGCGAGGACGAGCGGGCGCTCGAGCTTTACAAGCGGGCGGCGGAGATGCCGGTCGTTCACGCCAACGCCATGATGAACCTGGCGGTGGCGTACGAGGACGTGGGGAAGTACGAGGCGGCGAGGAACTGCCTGAACCGGGTACTCGCGGTCGATCCGAACCATGCGCGGGCGCGGCTATTCCTTCGGGACGTCGATGCGTCGTTCACGATGCTGATCGACGAGAACGAAGAGCGCGAACTCCAGCGACGCAGCGCCGTGCTCGACATTGCCATCACGGAGTTCGAGCTTTCGGTTCGGGCGCGGAACTGCCTGAAGAAGATGAACATTCGATCGCTCGGGGATCTCCTGAGAATCAGCGAGACGGAACTGCTGGCATACAAGAATTTTGGCGAGACGTCGCTGAATGAGATCAAGGCGATGCTGACCTCAAAGGGGCTGCGGTTGGGCCAGCTGGCCGACGCGGCTCGCGCGGCTCCGAAGCCCGATCCGGTTCGGCTCGGGGTGCAGGGCAACCCCGAAGTCCTGAGCCGGCCGGTGGCGGAACTGGAGCTGTCGGTGCGATCGCGAAAGTGCCTGCAGCGGTTGAATCTTGCGACCATCGGCGAGCTGTGCGCCCGGACCGAGCAGGAGTTGCTTTCGACCCGCAACTTCGGGCAGACTTCGCTCAACGAGATCAAGCGCCGGCTGACCGAACTGGATTTGCGCCTGCGCAAGCCGGGCGAGTAAGCTCCGACGCCCACCCGCGGAGAAGGACCGTATGCGGGGACGACGCCGTCGCATTCGCAGAGCCCGTCATTCGGTCCGCCGTTTCCGTCGAAAACACCGACTGGCCGTCCGCCGATCGCTCCTGATCGGGTCGGCCGGGCTCGCGCTGCTGTTCGTCGGTTGCCTGACGCACGGGGATTTTGGGAAGACCCATATCCACGAGATCGCGGGCGGAACGACAGCGGTCGATCGGCAGGTGCGGGTTCGCCTACTGGGGGTTCAACCGGTTCCGGGGTTCTCGCTCGAAGTCGCGACGGGTTACCGCGTGCAAGATGGCGCGACGGGCCGGACGCTCAGCGAGGCGTCGGCGCCGCTGCCGCCGACGCGGGTCAGCGCGGCGCGGCAACACGACGGGATCATGCTGGGAGCGGTCCGGTGCGCGTCGGATGACATCGTGATCGAGCCGAAGCGCGCCGCGTCGGTGGTGGTCGATGGCAAGACCTACCGGGGCGTGCTGCGGATTCGGCGGGTCGGCAATGGGGTGACGGTTACGAACGTCGTCGATCTCGAAGACTACCTGTGCGGGGTACTGCGCGGGGAACTCCCGGCGAGCTTTCATCCGCAGGCGCAGCGTGCGCTGGCCGTTGCGGCGCGGACGTACGTCACCTACGAGCGGCTGACCACGCCCAAGCGCCAGGACTATGACGTGCTGGCCGATGAGCGGAGCCAGATGTACCTCGGCGTGAAGGGCGAAGACGCGGCGGCGGTGCAGGCGGTTCAGGATACCACGGGGCAGGTGTGCCTGGTCCGGGACGAGGGCAAGGACAAGGTGTTCTGCGCGTACTATTCGTCGTGCTGCGGGGGGCAGACGCAGCCGGTGACGGAGTTTCGGCCGAGCGACCCGGACGTTCCGACGCTCGCGGGCGGCGTGCGGTGCGGATACTGCGAGAACACGCCGGCGTACAAGTGGGGGCCGGTGCGGATCAGCAAGGCGGAACTGACGAAGCGGGTTGTGGCGCGGTTTCCGAAATTGTCACGCATTGGGCAGATCACGCAGGTTGTGGCCGAAGAACGTGGGAGCAGCGGGCGGGTGACGAAGGTGAAGCTGGTCGGCTCGGGCGGGGCGAGCGAGACGCTGGTGGGCGAGGATTTTCGATTGTGCGTCGGCGGCCACACGCTGAGGAGCACGTATTTCAAGATCGTCGATGAGAAAGGATACGTGAAGTTCGTCGATGGTCGCGGGTTTGGGCACGGGGTCGGGCTGTGCCAGTACGGGGCTGACCGGATGGCCAAGACCGGCAAGGGATACCGGGAGATACTTCAGTTCTACTATCCCGGCTGCATCATTCGCGAGATCTACTGAGACGGGCGGCGACACTTGGCACGACCCGGCGGAAACAAGCTGAGACTGATCGTGCTGCGGCTCTGCTTGCTGGCAGGGGCGCTTGGGGTTTGCCTATTCCTGGTCGAGATTGCGGTTCGGGTTCTGTGGCACCCGTCGGTTTTTCGGATCGATCGCAAGCACTACCAAGGCGAGCCGTGGCCGTATTCATTTCGGTTCATTCCCGATCAGACGATCGACGTTCCGATTCCGGAGCTGGAAGGCGGCGGCCTGAGCGTGAAACTGAACCGCCACGGATTCCGCGGCGAGGACATCGATGACGTCGCGGGTCAGTGCGTGCGGGTGGCTTCGATCGGCGATTCGTTCACGTTTGGTTGGGGGATGAAGGACTTTTCGGATCAGTGCGTGGTGGGCTTCGTCGATGCATATCGGCGGGCGCATCCGCAGGCGGATGTCGGGCTGGCGGTGGTTGCCGAGCCGGGCTGGGGGGTGAGCGATTACCTGTTCGCTTATCTCGAGTATGCGCGGCGGGCGAAACCGCAGATTGTGATCGTGGGGTTCTTCTGCGGCGACGATATCGCGAGTCCGGGGACGATCCGGGCAGTCGGGTCGGGGCGGCCGCCGGACAAGCTGTGGAGCCAGTCGAAATCGGCGTGGCGGTGGGCGACGCTGGACTGGATTCGGGCGCGGGTGCGCGGGAGTCCGAACCTGACGAAGCTGGCGCTGTCGCTGGGCGTCAAGCCGTCGAACGAACTCATGCGATTTTTGAAGGAGGAGCCGCCGCCGATTCCAGAGATGTGGGACGAGACGTTCGCGATACTGGCGAAGCTGAATGCAGAGGTGCGGCGCGATGGCGGGCAACTCGTGATAATCAGCTATCCCTCGCTGATTCAGGTGTTCGCCCATGAGCAACTTGACGACGGGCGGTTTGACTATCGGCACATCGACGAGCGACTGGCGGCGTTCTGCGAGAAGCAGGGGATTATGTTTGTGCCGTTCATGCCGGCGCTGATTGCCGATGGGAAGCTTGACCTGTACTTTGCGGCCGATCGACACCTGACACCACGCGGACAGCGCGTGTGTCGCGAAGTTTTGATCGAGAAGCTGTCGCCGATCCTGGACGCGATTGTCAGTCGCTCCGGCGACCGCCCAGCAAGCCGGCCCGCCAGAGGAAATAAATGAGCTGCATGATGGCGGTGAGGGTAGCCGCGACGTAGGTGAGGGCGGCGGCGCTCAGGACCTGTCGGACGGGGGGCAGTTCGTCTTGCGAGATGATTCCGCTTTCGACGAGGGCCAGCTTGGCTCGGCGACTGGCGTCGAACTCGACCGGCAGATTGACGATCTGGAAGATGACGGTGACTGCGAAGAGGGCGATGCCAGCCAGTAGAAAGCTGCGGCCAATCGCACCGGCGGCGTACATCAAACCGAAACCGACCATGATGAGCAGCATGGAAATCCGGCCGCCGGTCGCGGCGAGTGGTACGAGGCCGTTGCGGATCGCGAGCGGGCCGTAGTGCTGTGCCTTTTGGATGGCGTGGCCGGCTTCGTGGGCGGCGATGCCGACTGCTGCGAGACTGCGGCCGTCGAAGACGTCGGGGCTGAGGCGGAGGACTTCGTGGCGCGGGTCGTAATGGTCGCTGAGGAAACCCTGGACGCACTCGATGTTAACGTGCTGGAGGCCATTTGAGTCGAGGATGGTGCGCGCGGCGTCTGCACCGCTGAGGCCACGGCGCGATGGCATCTGGCCGGCGTGGGCGTAGGTGGACTTTACTCGGAACTGGGCCCAGAGCGCGAGCAGGGCCGCCGGGGCGATGAAGAGAAGGTAGATGGGATCGAAGAAATACATCGTCTGTTCCTGTTGGGAATAACCGCGTCTGTTTCGAGCGGATTCTAGCGCAAATAGACGACGAGGTCGGCGGTTTCCTGACTCGAATCCGACTCTATTTTTCTAACCGGTGGAGACGGGCTCGATCCCCGGGGGCTCGGCCGGGGCGGGCTCGCGCGGCACCCAATAGCTGGTCAGATAGGCGGCGGCATAAAAGCCGAGGGCCAGCCAGTCGAGGGCGCGCAGGCCGAAGGCAACACAGAGGGGCTCGGAGAAGCCGCCGACCATCGCGCCGACAAGATTTGCGCCGAGGGCGGCGGTCGTGGCGACAGTTCGCGTGAACAGCGACGCAAAGATCAGGGCGGCGAAGAACACCGGCGCGCCGACGCGAAGCACTGCAAGCGCTGTTTGCAGCGGTCCGGATTCGCGGAGGAGGGCTTCGACTGGGAAGATGCCGCGAATGGCGAGACAGACGGCGACGCCCAGGAACGCGAACTCGACGCGCCGCATGGGCCAGCGGATCGCCACAAGATTGGCCAGCAGGATCATGCCGAGGATGGCGCTGATGACGAGGGCGTTGACAATCCAGGTCGATCCGAAGAGCAGGGACATCTCGGTGACGCCCTTGGCTTCCAACAGCATGAATCCGGCGCCGAGGAATGCGAAAGCGGGAGAGAAGCGCCGCGGCGATCGGGCCTGTGCAGCACCCACGAGGAGCAGTGTCCAGACAAGGCCGACACCGATGACCCACAGACTGTCGCGGGGGATTTGACGAGCATTCATGTAGAGGAAGGGCCAGTCGTCGGTCGGGATGAGATCGGGCTCGGTCACGTACTTCTTGGCCCGGGCGCGGGCTTCCGCGGGAAAGGGTCGCGACGGGCTGCCTCCCTCGAGAAGGATTGCGTTGAAGAGCATCTTGTCGCGAAAAGTAACGACGGCGGGATCCTGGCCGAAAACGTCATGCATCATTCCGATGAGCTTGGCGAGCATCCATGGCTTGCTGACGAAGTAGTATGTGGCGACGACGCCGCCGGGGGCGAGGTGACGCTTGACCTGTTCGAAGCATTCGCGGGTGTAGACGAAGTTCTCGAGACGCAGCATGCCGACTCCGCCGAGCAGGGCCTGGGAGTCGAGTGTGCCGAAAATAATCAGGTCGTAGAGGTCGTTGGTTTTCTTGAGGAAGGAGCGGGCGTCGTCGATGACGAGGCGGACGTTATCAGCGTCGTATGGCCGGGCGGTGTTTTTTTCGCGCCCGAGTCGCGCGATGGCGGGATCGATTTCGACGGCCGTGATCTGGCCGGCGCCATTGGCGCGGGCGACGAGCACGTCGTTGCCGGTTCCGGCACCGAGAATCAGGACGCGGCGCGGCGTGACAAACGAATAGGGGACCGAGAACTTCGTCTTCATTTCGCGGATGTTGGCGTGGGCCGCCTCGCCGTCGGGAGTCATTGCAACGGCCATCTGATGAAACGAAGAGTTGACGAATACGCTGAGGGAGAACGGCTGTTCGACCGTCGTAATCCGGTAGTACCGCGACCAGATTGCGTTACCGGAGTCGCGGAAGATGAGCACGCATGCGGCGACGTAAGCGGCGAGGGCGATGATCCCCCCGATGCGACGCACATCGAGCAACGCGGCGAGTATCAGGCCAGCGATGATGAACCAGACCCAGGGCGGCGCTTCAAAGTGAGAGAGGGCCGCAAAGCCGAGGGTTCCGGCGAGACTGCCGAGGATGTCGACCGAATAAGCTGTCAGGCCGCGGAGGCGCTGAAAGGCTTGGCCGAAGGGGTGTCCGAGCGTGACGAAAAGCAGACTAACGAGGACGAAGAAAATAGAAAGAACTGTGGGGATTCCGAACTGCCGGACGCCTTCGGCCAAGTCGGCGTAATGCAGCCAAAAATGTTCCTGGCTTGGCCCGGCGACGGGCACAACGACGCGATCAGCGAAGTATCGCGTCAGGAGCAGTATGGCGAGCAACAGGAAGGAGGCGAGCCGCACGATCGGCCAGCGGATGCGTACGAGCAGGCAGCCGACGCCCATGCCGAGAAAGCAGGCAAGCAGAACGAGGTTTGTGAAGTAAGAGACGACTCGGACGTGGCCGGGAATCCAACGGATGAGCGCGAGTTCGAGGAAGAGGATCAGGAAGCTGGCGCTGAAGACAATGGCGATTGAGCGACGGCGCGATGAAGGGGTAACGTCAGAACGTTGCTCGATGTTCGGAAAATCGCTCACGTCAGTGGTTCGTCCGACACTCCGATGCAGCGAGCCCATTGCCGATTTCGTGCAAAGCGTGTTGTAGGCGGGAGCCGGCTGCGACGCAACGGCGAGCCGGTCCCGGCGTGCGGGAACTTAGCTGGTCTTCACGAGCGTCGCGTCGATGGCGGTCTCGATGGCGTTGATGGTGTAGGTGTGCTCGGCGCCGTCGATGGGGATGGCGGTCTTTTCGCCGACGCGCTTACCGAGGAGCCGGCGGGCGAGGGGTGTCTGGTAGGAATAGATATGTTTGGCGAGATTTGACTCCCACGGACCGAGCAGGGTGATGGCGAGTTCGACGCCATCGTCGCGGGTGAGGTGGATGCGGTGGCCGATGCTGACGTGATCGTCGGGCAACTCGTCGGGCTCGAGGATTCGGGCGATGGAGATTTCGGAGTTGATCTGGGCGACGCGGGCGCGGAGCAGGTCGCGCTCCTCGAGGGCGAATTTGTACTCGGAGTTTTCGGAGAGGTCGCCGAGTTCGGCGGCGGCGCCGATGGCCTTGGCGTTTTCGCGCATCTTCACGTTGACGAGTTCGTCCAACTCGGCCTGGCGGAGCTTCATGCCGGGGCGGGTGACGTAAAGCACGCCCTCTTCGTCCCACGGCGGGAGCTTGGTTTTGGCGTAGAGACTGGGGAACTGCTCGCGAAGGAGGGTGATCATCTCGTCCTGAACGACGGGGCCGAGGCCGTCGGCGCGTTCGATCTGGCGGCGGAATGCGAGGGCCATGGACTGGTCGATCTGGGTGAGCAACTCGCGATATCCGGCATAGCTGCGGGCGGAGAGGGCGTTTCGCACCTTGGCGCGCAAGGCGTTGACGTCGGCGCCGCGATCGGCCTGGCCGGTTCGCTGGCGGGCGGTTCCGACGAGGGCGAGGATGCGGGTGAGGTGTTCGAGTCGGGGCGGCGTCGTGATGGCGGTCTTAATTCCCGGGCCTCGCCAGATCCAGAGGAAGACGTCGGCGAGGTCGGCCGGATTCTGCAGGGCGGCGTCGATGAGCGGCGGAAGCAACTCGCCGCGGCCGGCTTCCTCAACGGCCTTGCCGAGCGCGTCGAGCTGCGACAGCGGTGCAACGCGCATGGCGGTTGCATAGACTTCGGGCCACTTGTCCGGCAGGGCCTGCTTGACCTCCGGAAGGGCAAGCGACCACAAGGCCGCGTCGGGGAGATCGAGCAGCAGGGTGGCCGGGGCCTTGGCGGTCTTCAGCATTTCGATCGCGATGCCGTGGGCTTCGGGATGGACCGGCAGGCCCTCGTCGGCGAGGCGCTCGATGACGAGGGCGGTGGCAAAGGCCTTCCGGGGCTCGTGCTTTGAGAACTTGCGGGCGAGGCCGGACAGCGTCGTCTGGATTTTCTCGAGGAACTTCTCGTCGCGCTTGGCGTTGCGGCCGCCGGTTTCGCGGAGGTAGCCCTCGACGACTTCGAGCCAGGCGCGGGGGCCGTCGGCCTTTTCGAATACGCCCCAAGTCTCCTCTTCGAGCGACATACCCTTGGGTTCGTACATGATGAGCATGGGGGAGCGGCCTTCGATGCGGAGGTGCTTTGATTTCTTGATGGCGTCGCGGGCCTTGTTCCACCACGGGGTCCATTGCTCGGGCGTCATGTAGCGCGGGGTGAGCATGAGCCGGAGTTCGTCGCGGTCAATGCGATTGCGATGGCTGCGGGCGATGCCGATGAGGAGCTTTTCGGGTTCGTCGGCAATCAGTTCCTTGATGCGGTCCGGCCGCATGGCCTGGAGGATGCGGAAGTCGTCGCCGTCGACAACGTCGTAGGCGTCGATCAGCTGCTCGGCGGTGAGGGTCTGGCGACGGCCGCCGGTCTTGATGACGAAGTTGTCGGCGGCGGGGTCGGCATCGAGGAGTTCGGCGGGCTCGTCCTCGGTGCGGTGAAGCAGATAGGCGCCTTTCTTGAGCTTGAGGCCGACGTCGACAAATCTCAGGGCGCGCTTGACCGACTTTCCGCCACCCAGGCCGGAACGTTCGATCCAGCTTTCGAGATGCGGCTCGTCGGTGTGCGTTTGCCGGTAAAGGGTTAGGACCTCGGTGCGGATGTCTTCGCCGCTGGGCAAGCGGATGAGCAGCTCGCGAGCCATGTGCAGGGCGGCAGCGGGCGATGATTTTGCCTTAACCGTTGAGAGCAGGGCCCAGGCCATCGTCTCGGCGAGGGCGGCGCGATCGGATTTCACGGCGACTTCGAGCGGTGCAAGAAAGTCGGTTGAGAGATGGGCGGGATCGGCCTCTTCGATGTGGGCGAGCCATTGCTGCTCAAGTTCGTTCCAGCGAGCGGTCTTTGCCAGTGCGGTCAGTTCTTCGAGTCCCATGATCGTCCCATCCGTTTTCGTATGGCGAAAACAAGCCCGCGCCGCGTCGGGCGCGGCTGCAAAAAAACCCCGCATCGGGGAAGCCAGCTGTTGAGCGAACGTCCGGCCGGCAGGCTGCGTGCTCTGGTCGGACTCGGAAATCGGCCGTCCGGGTCGAAGGCGCGAATGAACAGCCCGAAGCGGCCTGCGACCCGGGAGGACCAGTATCGCACGATCCGGCGGCGATTCAAGGTGTGCGGCGTCGACGTGCGGGGCGTTCGCGACGACGGATTGTCTTGTTCGCGGGGGATTGGGTCGCTTGGCGCCACAGCGGCGGGTCTGTCAACCGCGGATCCAATACGGCAGACGCTCGGGCTCGGGTGGTGAAAGCCGGACCGGGCCCTCGGGCAACCGCGCCGGCTCCGCGGAGTGCCCGGGTAACAATCCAAGCGATCGCATCTTGAAGCGCAAGCTGCTGCGCGTAATACCCAGTGCCCGGGCGGCGAGCGACAGGTTTCCGGCGGCGCGGCGCATTGTTGCGACGATCAGCTCGCGCTCCATCCGGGCAAGGGCTTTTCGATAGAGGTCGGGCCGAGCGTCGGCCCACTGACGATCGACCCAGGTTTCGCAATCAGCGGCATCGCCTGTCGGGACCTCGGCGGCGTCGCGCAGGTGAGCGGGCAGATGTTCGATGGTCAGGACCGGTCCGCCGGCGGCGATCATGGCCTGCTTGAGGACACTCTGAAGCTCGCGGACGTTTCCCGGCCACGAATAGTGAGTCAGAAGCTGCATCATTCGCGGCGCGATATAGCGGACGGGCTGCAACAGCTCGCGCGACAGGCGGCCGAGCATGTAGTGCACGAGCAGGCCGATGTCTTCGCGGCGGCGGCGCAGGGCGGGCAGCGAGATGTTGAAGACGTTGAGGCGGTAGTAGAGATCGGATCGGAAGCGCGATTCGGCGGCGGCGGCGCGGAGGTCGCGATTCGTCGCGGCGATGACGCGGACGTCGACGGGGATGGTCTCGTTGCCGCCGATGCGCTGGACCTGTCCGTCCTGAAGCACGCGGAGCATCTTGGCCTGCAGCGGTGGCGACATCTCTGCGATTTCGTCGAGGAAGAGCGTGCCGCCGGAGCACTGCTCGAACTTGCCGATGCGGCGGCGGTCGGCGCCGGTGAAGGCGCCTTTTTCATAGCCGAACATCTCGCTTTCGAGCAGTGTTTCGGGGATGGCGGCGCAGTTGATGGCCATGAATGGCCTGGTTGCGCGCTTGCTGTGGTGATAGATGGCGCGGGCGACCAGTTCCTTGCCGGTGCCGGTTTCGCCCTCTATCAGGACGGTGACGTCGGTCTGGGCCACTCGGCCGATGGACTTGTAGACCTCCTGCATGGCGAGCGAGTGTCCGACGAGGACTTCGGTTTCGTTCAGTTCGTCCGGCTCGCCGAAGTCGACCGGTTCGATCATCAGGCGGCGGACTTCGAGGGCGCGGTTGACGACCGCGCGAAACTCGGGTTCGGCGAATGGCTTGACCATGTAGTCGAATGCGCCACGCTTGGTGGCCTCGATGGCGGCGAGACTCGAACGAGCGGAGGCGGTGACGATCAGCGGTACGGTCGCGTCGATGGCGCGGAGCTTGTCGAAGACTTCCAGGCCGGCTTCGCTTTCGGGCGGCACGTTTACGATGGCGAGATCTGGCCGGCGCGATGAGAAGCGTTCGACGGCTTGCGCGGGATTTGGAACGAATGTGAGCCAGTGTGGATTGTCGGGGAACAGGCCGCGATAGGTCGCTTCAGCGTCGGGTGCGTCGTCGATGATGAGGATGTGACTCATCGTGCGGTTCGCCTCATAGCCGGCTCGGACTATATACGACGCGCGCGCAGAGTCGTTTGCGAAATCGGGCTCGCGGCGAAAACTCCGCGCGCCATTTCGAACAGCATCCTGTGAGTTATGCGAGTCGAAGGCAGCGATGGCGCGGCAATTGTGACGGAGGACACGAGTTGCGAGCGCGCTGCGGGAGGATGCTCGTGGAATTCACGGCCGCGATCGGTTCAATGCGGCGGCATCGGAATCCAAACCGGCGGCTTACCCGGGAATCGCGAGGCCTTGAGGATTCGCTGGTCGTCGGCGTTGTGCGGCTTGAGGTAGACGTAGTAATTGTCGGTGCGGTCGATGAGGTCGTCTTTGGGCTCGGCTTCGCGGCTCACCAGCATGGCATTTGAGAATCGGATATGCATGTAGCCGGGGATCAACTCCTCGAATTGGTCGAGCTCGGGCTCGAAGATGTACCGGAACGATTGGCGGCCGGTGATTCGCAGCACTTGTTGTGCGGTGTTGTCGGCCGGGCGGAGCGGGACTTCCTGCCACGTTGTGCCGACCTGGACGTAGGCGCGGACCTCGGGCGACATGACGAAGAGGTTGTCGCCGCCGGTGACGTTCCACAGATAAAGCGACAACTCGAACGATTTGCCCGAGCCGGGCTTGATGTCTTCGACGTCGGCCCGAAGTCCGGACATGGCGGTCGATTCGAGCGCTTCGCGGGCGGCGCGGCGGGCGTCGATCTGACGCCGCTGATAGAGCGATGCGCCGGCGTTGGCGGCCAAGGCGAGCAGGGCGAGCGCGAGGGTCCACGCGGCGAATCGCTTTGAAAAACGGCGGACGCCGTGACCGAGTTTGGGCGACGCTTCGAGGGTTGCGAGGCGGGTTGGATGCCAGTCAGCGGGCGATTCGGTCGAGGTTTCGACTTCGGCGACGGCGGTGTTGCCGGAGATCGAGCGTTCGTTGCGGGTGCGTGCTTGCCGCGCGCAAACGTGATCGGTTGAGAAGCGTTCGCGGGCGTCGAAGAGGCGTCCACCGCGCATTTCGAGGACGCGGTCGGCCCGCTCGGCGACGTGCGTGCTGTGCGTGACGACCAGGAGCGCGAAGCCGTCGCTTCGTTGCAGGTCGAGCAGGAGGTTCAGGACTTCATCTTCGGTGGCTTCGTCGAGGTCGGCGGTGGGTTCGTCGGCGAAGACGATTTCCGGGGAGCGCATGAGCGCCCGCGCGAGGGCAACGCGCCGCTGCTCGCCGCCGGATAACTCTCCGGGGAACGCCCCGGCTCGCGATTCGAGGCCGACGCGCGACAGCAGCTCGGCTGTGCGCGCGTAGGCGGCGTCCCAATGGGCGGCGCCGCCCATCAGGGCCGGCAACGCGACGTTGTCGATGGCACGCAGCGTCGGCAGCAGACTGGCGAACTGAAAGACGACACCGATGCGACGGCCGCGGAAGTCGGCCAGTTCGTCAGCGCTTCGCGACCAGAGGTCGGCGTCGTCGAAGCGGACGGCGCCGCTGGACGGGCGGCTCAGTCCGCTGAGCATGCCGAGCAGGCTCGACTTGCCCGACCCGGAGCGGCCGACGATCGCGACGAACTCGCCGGGGCGAATGTTCAGATCGACGTCGCAGACCGCGTCGACGCGCCACGGTTCGCCGAGGCGCTCGCCTTTGTAGGTCTTGAAGAGCGACGTCGCCGCGATCACCTACTTGCCCTCGCTCTGAATCAGGTCGTACGGATCGCAGCGGCCCGCGCGCGATGCGGGCACGAATGCTCCGATCAGGCCGACGAGCGCTGACCAGGCAG
Source organism: uncultured Planctomycetaceae bacterium (assembly GCA_964549445.1). Lineage (GTDB taxonomy): Bacteria > Planctomycetota > Phycisphaerae > UBA1845 > UTPLA1 > SpSt-539. The sequence continues at coordinate 7,484 of CAZJVS010000029.1, read as the reverse complement.
CGCAGGCAGCAGCCAGCACGGCGATGAACGTCCACGACGGCCACGCGAATGCAACGTTGACCGTTTTGAAGTAGTAGACGAGCGAGCGTTGGAAGGTCAGCAGGACGCCGGCGCCGAGGAGGATTCCGCACACGCCGCCGAGGCCGGTGGTCAGGGCTGCTTCGGCTGCGAAGACGTGCACGATCTGGCGACATCGGGCGCCCATCGCTCGCAAAAGGCCGATCTCGCGCCGCCGCTCGGCCACGATTGCCGAGAACAGGACGCAGACCATGATGCCGAAGCCGAGCAGCATGCCCGCGGCGAAGAAGGCCATGCCGCCGAACAGGGCGGACAGCCCCTGGCGCGTCGATGTGACGACGGTTCCGCCGACGGCCACTTTCACGCCGGCAATCTTGGCGATCGCGAAGCGCACCTGTTCGGCCGTCGCGCCGACGCGTAGGCGGACGAGTAATGCGGAGACTTGAGATGGGTCGTGATCCGCGAGAGGTGCGCCGCCTTTGGCGAGGGCGTCGACAGAGTCAAACGTGGTGAATGCGGAGTAGTCGAACGGACCGACGCCGGTCCGCTCGAGTCGGGCGTAGACCGTGAGGATCTGTGCGCCGATGCTGATCCGGTCGCCGAGGGATTCGTCGCGACGGCCGCCGACCAGCACATCGCCGACGGCCATCGGTCGATCGAGGCGTTCGCGAATCCACGGCTGAACGGTGAAGTCGCGGGCGGGGTCGAAGGCGATCAGGTTGCTCTCGTGGGCGTGGCCGTCTTTCGAGGACGCGATGCGATAGAGCCGCTGCGGGGCGGCGGCTTCGACACCGGAAATGTATGCCACCTGGTCGACCGCGCGGGCGTCGAGCAGGTGGTCGCTCGGCTCGACGGTCAGCAGGGCGCTGGTCAGATTCACGAGTGTGTCTTTCGGCAAGACGATCAGGTCGGCGCCCATGCGGGCGAAGCCGGCTTCCATACTGCCGGCCATGCCGCGGCCGACGGTCAGGCCGGAGAAGATCGCGCCGGTTCCCAAGGCGACCGAGAGGACGAGCAGGGCGGTGCGCGTCGGACGACGGCCCATGTTCTGCAGGGCGAGTCGTCCAAGCAGACGCCAGCCGCCGTGCGAGCGGCCGGGCGTGATCGGCGACGAGATGAAGTTGTTGCTGATCATGCCGCGGCTCCGCGCTTTGGCGTCACTAGAGCGTCGTGCAGCGGCTGTTGAGCAGCTCGCGCGTGTCGCGCGGGACGATGACGCAGTCGTGATGGCCGCCGAAGTTCGGCAGGTAGCCTACCGGTTCGAGCGTGTCCTGCGTGAAGATGAAGACGCCGGTCGACAGACGCTGGAAGCCGCTGAAGATCTGCAACACGTATTTACCGTCGTAGGTGACGGCCATCGTCTGGCAGTCGGGGCCGATGTTTTCAAACTTCTTGATGATCTGCCAGGACTTGGTGTCGACGACGACGGTCGCGCTGTTGGCCGGCTTGGGCGACAACACGGAGACGAACATCTTGCTGCCGTCCATCGAGAAGCAGAGATGAAAGGGGCTGGGGTAATCGCCGACCCAGGTCGGGTCTTTGACCCAGGTGAACTTTTTCCACTTGCGGGGGTCGGCGTCGGCGGTGTCGAAGACGGCCATGTTGTTCTGGAGGATGTTGTTCATCATGGTGAAGTTCTTGCCGTCGGGCGAGAAGCCGGCTTCGTGGCCGACGCATTTGCAGTCTTCGAAGCGCACTTCCCAGGTGTCGGGGCTGTTCGAGACTTTCTTGAGCGGCAGGTTGCCGGGCGAGCCCTCGGGGTTGTGCAGGCAGCAGATCGGCTCCCACGTCTGGCGATCGACGATGAGGGCCGCGGACGGCATTCGCAGGATCAATGCCGAATAGCGATTGCCGGGATGATGAACGACGGCGTCGAGGCCAGTCAGGCCGGTCGGGTCTTCGCCGGGCAGGCGGCCGGTCCAGACGAGGTGTTCGGCCATCGGGACCATTTCCCAGTCGATCTTGTTTCCACGGCTGCCTTCGAGGTCGTACTTGCCGGTTTCGGTGGCGGGGGAGAGGCGGACGATCCGAAGCGTTCCGCCTTGCAGCCAGGTTTTGTCGAGGTCGCCCTTGTTGTTCGGGATCCAGTCGCCGCGGAACGCCATTTCGACCTTGGTCTTTTCCGTGAGGCCCGGGCGGTTGAAGAATGCGCAAACGTCCTTCTGGCCGTCGGCGCCGGCAAAGCCCTTGCCGTCCGGGAAGATGACGGTGTGGACGCCGAGGCCAACGCCGGTCGTCTCGGCGACGTTCTCGATGAGGTTCATTTGCTGGCCGTCGAAGTAGACGCGGTAGATGTTGTTGCCCTGGCCATAGCGATCGAGGATGCCGCGCGATTGAATCCGGGTGGGCAGGCCGTAGATCATCACGTTCTTGCCGCCCTGGGTGGAGTTGATGAACTCGAAGCCCTTGTAAGGATCGGGCGAGGGATAGGCGGCGAGGTGATGCGAGATGGGACAGGTATCACCGTAGTTCCAGTAGGAAATCCAAGCCAGCGTTTTTCCGGTGCCCATGTCGCAGCAGTGCGTTCCGCCGCCGAGCTTTTGCGGGGTGAGATAGACCCAGCTGCCGAGCGCGGCGTGGGCCTGGCCGAGCGTGCCGGCGTTGAAGTTCTGGCCGCCGAAGGCCCGCGCGCCGGTCGCGTAGCGGACTCCTTCGTAGATTGCCGCGCCGCCAGCCATCGCGAGCAGGGACTGAATTGCATTTCGCCGTGAGATCTGCTTTGACATGTTCACCTCAATGACCCAGTTCGTAGGGACAGCCGGTCGTGAGCGCGGCCGGCAAGCCCTGCGTTTCGATTGGTTGGAGGGTTGTTCCGGCCGAGCGCGCGACGGCGTCGTTCAACTCGTTCATCATGGAGTTGGAGAAGCCGGGCCAGAGCGATTCGATCGCGCCGTCGCGACCCAGCAAGCCGACGTAGCCGCCGTTTTTCACTTTGAAGGCGCGGACGAGTTCGAGATTGCGGTCGGCGATGATCGGGTAGTCCGCCCGATTCGCGACGGCGTAATCGCGGGCCTCGGCCGGCGTGCCGTCGAAAACGCCGATGAACGAGACGCGATCGCGGTAGTGCTTTCGCAAGCCCTGGAAGTAGGGCTCGAACTCGACGCTGCAGGGGCAGCTTTGCTTGATAAAGACCACGAGCGCGGGACGGCCGTGGAGGAGAGTCGTCCAGTCGCGCCGTTCGCCGTTGGCGTCGGTGACGGCCCACGACCCGAGTCGAAAGGTTGTCATTGAGCCGGTTTCCGCCAGTTGCGGCAATGTGACGAAGTGCTTCGCGCGGGCTGCGAAGCGGAAACGGCCGCCGGCTTTTTCCGGGCCGGCGGTGGTGGCCGACCGTCCGAAGAAGAAGAACGCGCCAACGACGCACCAGCTTGCGGTCATTGCTAAGGTCACCCAGCGAAGGGCGCGCGAAGTTTGCCTGGTTGTTGGCATCAGAGCGGCGGAGTGCAAGTCGTGTGCCGTCTCGCGTTCGTTGAAATGCGCCGCTAATGAGTGATTGCGGCGGCGAGCATGGTCGTCGAACGACCGGGGCTGGTCGTCAGGCGACCAGCGGTCGGCGCGGCGAGCGGCACTCTGGCGTCAATTCCTACACTGATCTACTGGCATTCGAATTGCTCTGTGCTCCGACCACGGGTGCGCGATCGCCGCGGCCCGCAGCAGTCCCTGGACCTTGGAGACATCGCGTGGCTTGCCCATTGATCGTTGCACAGCAGCAAGTCGTTATTCCTGAGATCTCGCTCTCGGCTCTGATTGGCATGATTTCGCCGCTCGTCGGTGTGGTCGGGGTGATCATCATGGTCCTTGGGGCGTACAAGTCCGCCCTGCGGTTCTTCGTGCCCGATCGCAGCAGTCCCACCGAACCCGGGGGCCGGGTTCTCGCGCCATTTACGCGGCATCTGTCGCTCGGGCTGGAGTTTCTCATCGCGGCCAGCGCCATTCGGCTGGTCGCGGGGGCGGACCTGCAAGGCATCGGCATGCTATTTGGGCTGGTCTTCGGTCGCATCGTGATCGGGTTGTGCCAGCGTTGGGAGTCGGGCCTGCCGCAACCGGCGGAACTCCAGATGGCTCGGACGCTGCTGCCACCCGCGGCCGGCACGCACGTGGCCGGCAACGGACAAGAGGCGTTCGGGCTTCCGCGACAGGCGTCGGTGCAGGACGTGCCGACGAACGGCGCTGCGGCGGCGGCGGAGTACGTCGCGCCGTTGACCGGGGCGGCGGCATCCTGAACGATCCGCTTTCACGCGGGAGACGCGCGACGTGGCGTTGCCCCTCTGCACGTTGCTGACATCGGCCGGCCTGTTTCTGGTTGCCGTCGCGCTTGCGACCGGCGGGCATCTGCGCTGGCCTTCGAATGGTGCGGCGGCGCGGACCGCGCCGGGCGCGTTGCTGGCACTACTGGCGGCGAGCGGCATCAACGCGTTCGCCGTGCTGCAGCGGCCGGATGACGTCTCGATCGCCGGCTGGGTGCGGCTTGGCCTGTGCGTGGTTGCGACGACGCTTTTGACGCTCGCGCTGACGGTGGCCGTACCGCGGCGCGGGGAGCGGCGCTGGCTCGATCGGGTTTCGCCTTCCGGCCGGTGGGGAATTTCTCTGCTGTCGGCGGTCGTGTGCATCGACTCATGGCAGTGGCTGTGGCCGGGACTTCTGAGCATTGCAACCATCGCCGGGTCGGCGCTGGCGGCCGTCGTGCTGGTGGGGGCTGTCGCCATCGGAGTTGGGGCGCTACTACGCCGACGAACGATTCCGCTTCCGCTCGATCCCATGCAGCGCCTGCCGATGCCGTACACGGCGGGCGCACAAGGAGTGGTCATGAGTAATGTTGTCCCGATTCCGCAGCCGCCGGCTCAGCCGGTCGACGCGATTCCACGCATACCGAGGCGATGGAAGATCGGTCTCGCGATAGTGGGGGCGCTGTTCCTGCTGACGCGGCCGACGTTTCTCCGTGCTCCGGCGACGAACCCGGCGCTATCGGCGACTCCGGCCGCGGCCAGTCCATGGAACCGGGCGAGTGGGGCGTCGAGCGAACTGGCCGACCTTCAGCAGCAACGCAGCGCGCTGCTCGCGCGGCTGGCGGCGGTGGACCGGGCGATCGCCGGGAATGCGCCGGCCGTCGATGCGCCGATCGGCGCGACGGGCTCGGGCAAGCCGACGGACGTGATCTTGAGCGCGGTCGAGGCGGCATGGGCCACGCGATCGGGCGCGGCGCCGAGCCGGGCAGTCGAGACAGTCGATCTTTCGCAGTATGGCACGCGGCCGGATGTAAGAACGTCGCGACCGCCGCCGTAACCGGTCGGGCCTGTTAGTCGGACGAAGGGAAAGAAACGGAGAGGGGGGGATTCGAACCCCCGGTACCCTCGCGGGTACACTGGTTTTCGAAACCAGCTCGATCAGCCACTCCGACACCTCTCCGGGGTCGAGCCGGGCCGAGGATGTTATGCGACGGACGGTGCTCGGGCAACGGCGGGCGAATTGACGGGGGCTTTTGCCGGCCGCTACAGTGTCGAAACTCCCGCCGGACATTCGGTTCGGGCCGGAATCGGAGGACGACGCATGCCGCTGCAACCCGCGATCAATCTGAAGGAGTGGATCGAGAAAAACCGCGACTCGTTCAAGCCACCGGTGGGGAATAGGTATTTGTATGAGGGTCGCGACTTCTTCGTAATGGTGATCGCGGGGCCGAATGCGCGGAACGACTTCCACGTCGTCGATTCGGAGGAGTATTTCTACCAGCTCAAGGGGGATATCAAGGTCCGCATTCGCGGCGGCGATAAGATTATCGATCATATCGTGCGGGAGGGGGAAACATTTTTCATTCCGCCCAAGGTCCCACACTGTCCGATGCGGCCGCCGAACACGCTCGGCGTCGTGGTCGAGCGGACGCGGCCGGCGGGGGAGTTGGAGCACATCGTCTTCTACTGTGAGGGGTGCGGGGCGCTGGTTGAAGACATCGAGTTCGACTGCAAAGACATCGTGGAGCATTTCCGCGACACGATGGAGGCGTTCTGGAAGGACGATAAGCGGCGGATCTGCAAGAAGTGCGGCAAGCGCGTTGAAAAGCCGGGGCCGCTGGAGCGGATTTGATTGATGTCTGGCCCGCTTGTTTGAGCATAGAATGGTCTGAAATGCTCGATCCACTCGTCTAGGGTCACCGTACACAGATCCTCGCTGTCGCGGCGCGGCACGGGGCGCGTAATGTGCGAGTTTTTGGTTCGTGCGTTCGCGGCGATCTGAGGGCGGATAGCGACGTCGATTTCCTCGTGGATTTGGAACCGGGCCGATCCCTGCTGGACCACGTTGGACTTTGGCAGGACCGCGAAGCACTGCTGGGGCGGAAGGTCGACGTGGTCATCGAAGGCGGAATCAGCCCGCACTTTGAAAAGCGAATACTCGAAGAAGCCCGTCCCTTATGAACGACGACCGGGCGTACCTGTTGCACATTCAGGAGTGTCTCGACCGCATCACCGATTACACGCGCGAGGGACGCAGCGCGTTTCTGAACGACCGACGGACCCAGGATGCGGTGATCCGGAATCTCGAAGTCATTGGCGAAGCAGTAAAGAACCTGTCTGAACAGACGTTGAACAGCCAATCAAGTGTTCCCTGGAAGCGCATCGCCGGAATGCGGGACGTGCTGATTCATCACTATTTCGGAATCAAGCTCGACACGGTGTGGGACGTTGTGGACTAGGAACTTTCGTCGCTTGGCGACGCCATCCGTTCGATGCTGGCGGCCATTCAACCGAAGGAGTGAGCATGCGAATCCTCGCGATTCTGCTGTTGGGGTTAGGGGCGACTCTGTGCACGATCGCTGCGGGGCTGCTCTATATCAACGAGCAGGAGAAAAGCGAAGCGAGATTCTTGATCATGAATGACGGACACCACGATCGATCGCCCACCGAGCTGATCGATGATCTTCGAAACAGCCGCTTGGTCTATCAGTCGCTCTATGTCGGGTCGGCCGGTGCCGGATGCCTCGCTCTGGGAGTCGGAATGTTTGCCTCTTCGCACTTGCGTGCGCGACGCGACAACATTTGATCCGGCAGTCGCATTCCACCGACTCGCATTCAACCATCGTCACGAAATGTATTCGCCGGGTGCCGGCCGATCTGGTAAGAAAGCCGGCCTTGCACGTACGATTGACGGGTGAGTGTCGATTGACGGGAGTTGCCGCATGTTGTCCCTACTGACCGTCGAGAATGTCATCGCCCTCGTCACGCTGACGGCGATGGAGGTCGTGCTGGGGATCGACAACATTGTCTTTATCGCGATCCTGACGGGGAAGCTTCCGGCGGAGCGGCGGGCGCGAGTGCGGCAGATCGGCATCGCGGCGGCGGTGGGGACGCGTGTGCTGCTACTGCTCGGCATTACATGGGTCATGGGGCTGAAGCGGACGTTGTTCACGATTCTTGGGACCGGATTCACGGGTCAGTCGCTCATCCTGCTCGTGGGAGGGTTGTTTCTGATCGGCA
>CAZJVS010000028.1:0-60660 GCA_964549445.1 uncultured Planctomycetaceae bacterium | reverse complement strand
CCCGGACGCCGACAAGGCGTGCAAGTCGGTCATTGAGCAGCTCAGGCGAGTGAAAAAGTAACCACAAGACGGGCTGCGACTTCTCGCATCGTGCGGACGGAGCGCTCGTTACCGCAAAACGTTTACGCGAAGTGCGGGCGCGGATCGCAGTAGTCGCGGGCGGTGGCGCTTGAGGAGCAACTCGAGGCGCTGGTCGAGGCCGGGGTGAGCGCCGGTGTAGGGGAGCTTTGTTGTCGCGAGCGCGACGAACCACTTCACGAGGTTGTCGAAATCGCGGAGGTCGATGAACTCGGGGGCGATGCGCTTTTTGTCGCGGTCCATGTTGTGGTAATTGCCGAGCGGGAGGCAGAGGCCGGTGGCTTCGTAGCCGTAGTGGCAGTAGACGGTGCTTTCACAGGTGCCGCCGTCCATGAGCTTGCGCTGGAAGCGGAAGTGCTTGTCGGCGGCGGCGAGCTTCTCGGCGACGACCTGGCACCAGGCGGTGGCGGCGGGCGTGAAGATGGTGGCCTTGTCGCCGACGCGGAGGACCGGGCCGCCGCCCATGGCGACGCCGGTGATGGCACGGCTGCACTCGACGGCGACAACGATGGCGCGGCCCGGCAGGACCTTGTCGGCGACGGCCGCGAGCGCGCCGCCGAAGCCGACTTCTTCTGCTCGCGTGAAGAACGCGATGCAGTCGCCGCGGGCGCGGGTGCGGCAGAGTTGGTCGAGGGCAGCGAGGATGGCGGAGACGCCGGCGACGTCGTCGCAGGCGCGGGCGTGGAGCGTGTGGCCGTGGATTCGTGCGCCGGGGAAGTCCCACATTCCGACCGAGCCGGCCGGGATGGTGCGGCGGGCGCGGAGGGTGACGCGCTCGGGCGGCTTTTCATTTCGCAGCGATTGGACGCGGGGCTCTGCGTTGCGCGGACGGCCGGGGCGCGTGCTGCCGTCGACCGAGTCGATGGTGGCGACGACTTCGCCGGCGGGCGTGAAGAAGCGGACGCGCTGGCCGAGGAAGTAACTGCGGTCGACCCAGCCGCGGAAGTCGGCGGAGACGCGGCCGGATTTGTCAGTGGCAGTGGCGACGAAGCCGGGGTGGTCGAGGTGGCCGGCGAAGACGACGGGCCGGGCGCGGGACGGGCCACGGCGGTAGCGGACGATCAGGTTGCCGAAGCGGTCGGCGCGGATCGAGAGGGCGGGACGCGCGGCGACGAAGCGGCGGATGAAATCGAGCGGGGCGCGTTCGCAGAATGGCGCGGTCGGTAGCGAGACGAAGTCGGTCAGAAGCCGGCGCGAGTCGGAATTCATCGCGCGATCCGTACCTGGCACTCGGCTTCAACGCGGCGTTTGTAGGGGCGATAGAAGAGTGGGGCGGGTTTGTCGGACTGGTTTTCGAGACTGACGGTGACGGTGTATGTGCCGGGTGTCCAGCTTTGGGGGCTGCCGGCGTCGATGGGTTCGCCGCGGCCGTCGGCGATGGCATAGAGCTCGCCGCCGAGAAGCTTGAGAGTGATGTTGACGGTGCGGCGGTCGCCGTCGTTCATGCGGGCGAAGCGGTCGTCGGAGTCGCCGACGTCGAAGACGTTGCCCATCTTGCGGAATGGAGCGGCGATTTGGGAGCCGGTGCTGTGCGACTTGCCGGGGCGGGTCGGGCGTTCGCTGCGGAGGGCGATGTTGCCGGACTTGTTCTCCATGTCCACGCGCCACCAACAGGTTTCGGAGAGCAGGACGCGATTGGACTCGGCGGTGAGGACGGCCCGCAGCTCGATGGGTTCATTCGGGCTGAACACGTCGCGGGCCGGGTTGACCGTGAGCGAGAGGGCGCCGGGCTTGTTGGTGCAGCCGGTGGCGGCGAGCAGGGAGATGACGACCACAATTCCGAACACCGGGGCGCGGAGCGATTTCAGTCTCATTTCCATGCGAATTGCCCTGTGCCTTTGCGGATGATGCCGATGTTGTAGACCCTTTCGCCCTTCTTTTTCAACAGGGCGGCGATCGAGCGGGCGAAGGGGGCCGCGACGATGAGGGCGAGGCCGATGCCCATGTTGAAGACGCGGTACATTTCGTCTTCAGCGACGCCGCAGTCGCGGATCAGCTCGAGGATCGGCGGGATCGGCCAGCATCCCTTTTTGATGACGATGTCGCAGTTGGCCGGGATCGCCCGCGGCAGGTTGCCGGGCAGGCCGCCGCCGGTGATGTGGGCCATGGCGCGAACGACGCGCTTGCGGCGATATTTGCGAAGCACGGAAAGCACCGGTTCGACGTAGATGCGAGTCGGGCGGAGCAGCGTTTCGCCGAGCGGGGCGTCGAGACCGTCGGGTGTGTCGGTGAGCTTGAACTTTTTCTGGCGCAGCAGGACGTGCCGGGCGAGGGCGTAGCCGTTGGAGTGGACGCCGCTCGAGGCGAGGCCGAGGACGACGTCGCCTGGCTCGACGCGCTTGGGGTCGAGCAGGCGGCGGCGATCGACGACGCCGACGGCGAAGCCGGCGAGGTCGAAGTGGCCGGGCGAATACAGCTCGGGCAGCTCGGCTGTCTCGCCGCCGACGAGGGCGCAGCCGGACTCGACGCAGCCGTCGGCGATGCCGGAGACGATTTCGGCGACGACGGCGGGTTCAAGTTTGTGAACGGCGATGTAGTCGAGGAAGAAGAGCGGCTCGGCGCCGGTGCAGAGCAGGTCGTTGACGTTCATGGCGACGAGGTCGATGCCGAGCGAGCGGATGGCGGCGGGTCCACGCGTGCGGGCGGCCTCGATGCCGACGAGCAGCTTGCTGCCGACGCCGTCGGTGCAGGCGACGAGGAGCGGCTCGCGGTAGTTCTTGGCGAAGAGCTTTTCGTTGTAGTCGAGCCGGAAGCAGGCCGCGAAGCCGCCGAGGTCGCCGAAGACGCGCGGGCCGAAGGTGCGGCGAACGACGGTCTTGATGCGATCGACGGCTTCGTCGCCGGCGTCGATATCGACCCCCGCATCCTTGTAGCTGATGGGTTTCGCCACGCGGCGGAGATTATCGGGGCGCGGCGGCGGGCGGAAGCGGGGCGGTCCGGTCCGTCGTTGTTGGACGATGAAGCATCGGCTACAATAGGGCGGAGACGGCATGGCGGCGACCCGAACCAAGACGATGCAGACGAGCGAGCGATCGCCGCGCGAGCGCGTGGCCGAGGTGCTGGCGGCGCTGCGGCCGGCGGTTCAGAATGACGGCGGCGACATTCAGCTCGTCGATGTGACGGCGGACGGCGTGGTGAAAGTGCGGCTGATGGGGGCGTGCGTCGGGTGTCCGTCGGCGGCGATGACGATGAAGGAAGGCGTGGAGCGCAGCGTGAAACAGGCCGTGCCGGAAATACGGGAAGTCTTGTGCGTGTGAAGTAGGCGGCGACTGGACGTTAACATGATGTCCCCCGGGCGCCTGACGAGGGCGACCGGGGGATTTTTTTGTGCTTGAAGGGCCATGTCACAGACGGAACAAGCCATCCTGGACGACGCAATGCTGGCGGAAGCCGGCGATGGATCGCTGCACGGCGAGATGCGGCGCATCTTCGCACTGGCGCTGCCGAACATCGGGACGAGCGTCACGCGGATGCTCATGGGGTTTGTCGACTTCGTCATGGTGTCGTGGCTGGGGACGGATGCTCAGGCCGCGATTTCGCCGGCGTCGCTGATGGTCTTCGCCGTGCTGTGCCTCGGCAACGGGGTGGCGATCTCGACGACGACGTTTGCATCGCAGGCGCTCGGGCGCGGCGAGCGGCGCGAGGCCGGGGCCTTCGGGTGGCAGACGGTCTATTTCGCGATCGGCTTCGGGCTGCTGACCTGGCCGGCGATACTGGTCATGCCGCTGTTCTATCGCTGGGTCGGGCATCCCGCACCGGTGATGCAGGCCGAGATCGACTACAGCACGATTGCGCTGTGGAGCGCCGCGCCGTCGGTGATCGTGTGGGGGCTCGACGGCTTTTTCAACGGCGTGCAGCGGCCGGGCGTCAGCGTGATCTCGGCGGTGGCGGGGCTTTGCTGCAATGCGATCTTGAATTACGTGCTGATTTTCGGCCACTGGGGCTTTCCCGCGATGGGGATGGGCGGCGCGGCGCTGGCCACGGTGATCGGCTGGTGTTTGCGGGCTGCCATTCTGATGGGCGTGTTTCTCTCGGGCGAGTTTGCCCGCGAGTTCCACACGCGCGAAGCGTGGCGGCCGGCATGGGGCAAACTCACGGGCATGTTCCGCGTCGGCGGGCCAACGTCGCTGCAGTGGCTGCTCGACATCGCCGCGTGGGTGGTGTTCATGACGATTATGATGGGCCACTACGGCACGCCGGCGATGGCGGCGACGAACATTGGCGTACAGTTCATGCACGTTTCGTTCATGCCGGCCGTGGGCATCGGCATTGCACTGACGTCGCTGGTCGGCCATGCGATCGGACAGGGCCGGCCGGAGCTGGCGGTGCGGCGCACGCGGGCGGCGACGATCATGATCTGCGCCTACATGGGCGCGATCGGGCTGGTGTTCCGGCTGGCGCGACAGCCGCTGATGCGGTTGCTGTCGAGCGATCCGGCCGTCATCGAGCTGGGTTGCATCGTGCTGATCTGGGCGGCGGTGTTTCAGGCGTTTGACGGGCTGGGGATCACGTACTCGAGCGCGCTGCGCGGGGCGGGCGACACGCGCTGGCCGGCCGGGGCGTTCCTGGTCTATTGCTGGGGCGTGTTCATTGCGGGCGGATGGCTGGTCGGGCGGCTGTGGCCTGGGCTGGGCATCAACGGGCCGTGGATGATGTGTACACTGTACATCGTTCTGCTCGGGCTGACGCTGTGGTGGCGGTTTGCACGCGGGCAATGGAAGAAAATCCGGCTGTTTGAGCCGAAGGCGGCGACGGGCGCGGATGTGGTCGCGGCGGAGGCGATCGGGACGCCGGGGTAATCGCAAGCGAACGGAGAACGACTCATGTTGCGTATTCTGCTTGTTTTCGCCTCAGTGATTGGTGTTTTCGGGCAGTCCCCCACATCACAGCCGGTGTCGCATCCGTTTGATGGGGACGCGGCTCGGAAGCGGTGGAACGAGGTGTTTGAGCGCGAGGAGGTGAGCTTTAACACGAAGCCGAACTCGTTTCTTGCGCGATGCCTCGACCGAGTTGTCGCGAAGGGGAAGGCGATCGACATTGCGATGGGGCAGGGAAGGAATGCCGTGTTGCTGGCGAAGCACGGTTTCGAGACGACCGGCATCGACATCAGCGATGTGGCGATTGAACAGGCGAAGAAACTCGCCGCCGACGCGGGTGTCAAGCTCACGGCCGTCAACGCCGACGTGTTTGCGTACGATTACGGCAAGGAGCGCTGGGACCTCGTCAGCATTATCTATTTCAATCCGGCGCGGTCGATCCTCGAGAAGTACAAGCAGGCGGTGAAGCCGGGCGGATACATCGTGATTGAAGGGTTTGGACAGCGGAAGGAGGGCGGGCCGCCGGACGACTCCAAGTTTGACACGAACGAACTGATCGAGCGGTTCAAGGACTGGCAGATCCTGGAGTACCAGGACGGCGACTTCGACGCAGACTGGGGCGGCGAACCGAAGGCACACGTCATCCGGCTGCTGGCTCGGAAGCCGGAATCCGCTCGTCGGTAGCCTGCGATGCGCGCGGGCGATACCACAGGATCGCCCACATTGCGCCGAGCATGGCGAAGTCCTCGATCAACTTCGGCATTCCGACCTTGCTTGCGTCCTTCGTGCAGCCGCACTCGATATTCAGGCCCCGGGCCATCGCGGAAGCGATCGCGATGATGAAGATCACCAGCAAGACCGCAACGATCACGGCGCCCGGCCGCCGCCAGCTCTTCGTCAGGAGAGCCAATCCACCGGCCAACTCCCACCACGGCATCAACAATGCCTGGGCGTGAACGATCCAGAGCGGGGCGAGCTTGTAGAGCTTGATGCTTGCCGCGAACTTGGCGGGGTCCTCAATCTTGTCCTTAGCGGCGTAGATGAAGTAGATACCGACTACCCACGCGGCGAGCGTCTCGAGTTTGGCCCACAGGTCGCGACTCATGGCTGCGAGCCCTTCATGGTCGGGACTTCGGGATGCTTGGTGATGAACTCCCAGCCGCCCTCGAAGACACGCACGTTCTGCTGGTTGTCCTTGAATTGCGGAAAGCCCATGAGGAACTCGTAGATCGTGTTGCTCGCCTCGCACTTGCCGCCGCCGCAATAAATGATGATTCGCTGATCGGGCGGCAGGAGCGTCATGATGTCGGCGACGTGCTCCTCTTTCTTGGTCGCCGGGATGTTGATGGCGCCAACGATGTGACCTTCGACGTATTCCTCGGGATTGCGGGCGTCGACGAATGTCGCGTCGCCCTTCTGGACGTGTTCCAGAAACTCTTCGGCGCTCAGCTCGGCTGTCTTCTTGAGTTCGGGATTGTCCGCGGGGTTCAGGCTCTTTCCTGGATCTAGAACCCAGTCGAGCGGCTTCGATCGGACGGCGTTGGCGAACGCGCCCACGCCGGACGAAACCACGAGCAGAACGATCACGCGGAGACCGACACGGTCCATGATCTGGCTCCTTTGACTCAGCCGCAGGCGATCAATGACCGCCGCTGGCCGGCGTCACCGGAGTGGCCGGCGCGGCGGGGGCAACGGGCTTGGCCGCCTGACCCGGATTGGCGGCATTGATCGGGACGCGAATCGGCTGCTGCGGAGTCGTCGCGACCTGCGGAGCAGCGGTCTTCACGACCTCGATGGGGACCGTGACATTCTCGAATCCCTTGTCGCTCGTCTTGAACGTGATCTTCACGGGGTTGCTCGGCGAGACTTCGTACTTCGCCGGGAACTTGACGACGATGCGGAAGCGCTTGCCGGGAGCATCTTCGACGAGCCGCACCGGCAGCTTCGAGTCGGAGCAGACGACGTCGGTGAGTTTGAGGTCGGTGCCGGCGTTGAAGGTGACATAGACCGCGCGCTCCATTTCCATGGTCAGGGTACTCGGCACCAGAATCTTCGCCGGCTGCACCTCGACGCGGGCGGGGATGTAGGCCGTGGCCGTCAGATTGATCTGCGGAGACTTGGGATTGCCCGTGTCGGCCGTGATCTGCGCTACCTGCGAGCCGGTCGGCATCGGGGGCAGGGCCGTCACGGTGAGTTCGTATTCCTTGCCGGGCGTGATCGGCTTGACGTCAACGCGGAACATGGGGTTGTTGCTCTTGACGTTCTTGATGTCGATCGGCTGGTCGAGCTTGTTGACGACCTTGACCTGCTGCGTCTTGGGCTTGTCGGTCTCGGTGATCGACGCGAAGTTGACGTAGGCCGGCTGGATGTCGATCGGCGCCCAGATGGTTCCCTTGAGCCAGAGGACGATTTCCGGCTGGCCGGGGACGTTCGTGGTGACGCTGATATTCTTCTGAACGGCGCTGTTCATCTTCTCGGTGCGGAGCATGACGGGGATCTTGCCGGTCTTGCCCGGTTCGACCTTGCGATCCCAGTCGCCGGCGACGGTGCAACCGCAGCCCGGCCGGACGGCCGTGACTTCGAGCGTCTGATTGCCGCGGTTCGTGAACCAGAAGTCGTGCCGGATGGGATCGCCGGACATGATCTTGCCGAAGTCGTAGCTCGGGGTGTCGAAGACGATTTGCGGCCCCTGTCCGGGGGTCGCCTGAGACGTAGGAGTTGCGGGGAATGCCGGGGCCGCCGGAGTTGCACCGTGTGCAGCGGGCTGAGCTGGTTGAGCTGGTTGGGCCGCAGGTTGAGCGGCGGCAGGCGGCGTGGTCGGCTTGGCCGGGGTCGCCGGCGGGGGATTGTCCGCCAAAACTGCCTGTGCGAAGCTGGCGACCGTAAACGCGGCCAGCATCAGGATTGAACTACGAACGACAACATTCCGCGATGACATTTGAGATACCTCCAAGGTGGATTACTGAATCCGGTTTTTGATAAGTCCTTGTTACTACGTATACTTGTGATACGCCGAGCGTGGCTTCCGGCGGACGATCGCCACAACCAGCCCCGGCGATGTGCCGCGAATGGCTCTCGTTTATTCATGACTTTTCGGCTGGCGCTCGCCAAAAAAAGTGGAAGAATAGGTATCCAGCGAGCGGTGGCCGGCGAAGCCATCCAAGATGATCGACGATGCGAGATACCGTGTCTCCAGCGATTTTGGACGATGTGCGGTTAGTGCCGAGGCGACCCGAAATCCCGGATCGTGATGATCTGTCGGCGCTGGCCCGGGCCGCGATGTCCGGTAACGAGCCGGCGTTTGAGCAGATTCACCGTCGACTCGGGGCCGGGCTTCATCGGTTCTTTCTGAAACGCACGCGCGGACAAGCAGACGTCTCGGACGAACTCGCGCAGCGAACGTGGATGCAGGCCTGGAAATCGCTGCGAGACCGGCGCTACGACCCGGCGCGGGCCGCGATTTCGACCTTTGTGTATGCGATCGGCCATCATGTCTGGCTTCAGCATCGCCGGTCCACTGCGACCGGGCCCTCGATTAGCACGGATTCCGAACGACTTTTTCACGTGGTCGAGTCGAACGAGGACGATCCGGCCCGCATCATGGCTGCAGCAGAGGTCCTAGAAGCGGTCCGGGAGAGCTTGCGCGACGACGGGGGCGCCGACGGCCTGAGCGACGAGGAGCGCGTCGTCATTCGGGCGACCGCCGCCGGGCAATCGGAGCGCGAACTGGCGGCGAAACTCGGTGTGGCCGCGAGCACCATTCACGCCCGAAAAACGGCCGCATTTGCAAAAATACGACGAAAACTGAGCCGGAGCGGGTTGTCGCCGGACGATTCCGAGCGCGGAGAGCGGTCGGGCGAATAACAGTTTGAGGCGCGCTGCGGCGCGAACGAACCATGGACGATCGAGAGCTGGAAATCCTGACCCGAATGAGCGTCGAAAGCGACGATTGGGATCGACCGGAAGCTCTCAGTCCGCGGACGGCGGCGTGCCTGTCGATCTCCCGCATTGAGGCATTCGCGGGAAGCGAATCGGCGGCAACAGAGGTTGAGCAAGCCCATCTTCGCAGTTGCCGGCTGTGCGCCAATCGCTATCGCGCGTTTGGCGGAAGTGTCGACCGCGGCGCCCGCTCGCAGCCCTCTCGCCGGTGGTTGAACGGTGCGGCCACGGTGGCCGCGTGTCTGCTCGTCTGGGCGTTGCTCGATCCGCATCCTGCCAACCCGCGCAAGTCTCCAACCAATGGAATGCGAGTCGAGGTTCCCGCGGCGGTGGTCTGCATCCTGGGCGATTCGAATTGCGACGGCGTGGCCGACAGCAGCGACCTGACGGCCTTTACCCTCGCGCTGCACCATCCGGACGTGTACGCCGAGCAGTATCCCCATTGCGATCTGGTCTGCTCTAACGATCTGAACGGCGACTGCGAGGTCAACGACAGCGACATGCAAGAAATGGTGCAGTGCGTCGGCGGGTGACGACGCGTTGAGCACCGAGCTTGTCTACAAAAGCGGCCCGCGGAGATGATTCCGCGGGCCTTTTCCTTGATCCGGCACGGCGTCGTTTTACGGGGCGGCGACGTTGATCTTGACCTTCTTCGCCTTCGCCGATTCCTGCTTTTTCAGCTTGATGGTCAGCACGCCATTGGCGTAGTTCGCGGAGACGGCCTCGCGGTCGACGTGCGACGGAAGCCGCACACTTCGCTGGAACGAGCCAAAGCGTCGTTCGCTGAGGTAGAAATTCTCGCGCTTCTGCTCGGTCTGCGACTTTTTCTCACCGGAGACCGTCAGCAAGTCGCCGGTCACCGAGACGTCGAGTTCCTTCGGGTCGATGCCCGGCAGCTCGGCACGCACGACCACCTGGTCGTCCGTCTCGGAGATGTCGAGGGCCGGCGGGCCGGCCTCCATCGATCCGGCCCAGTCGAACGGGCTGCCGCCGAGGAAACGCTCGAACAGCCGATCCATCTCGTTTCGCATCTGCGCGACCGGGGCTGCCAATCCAAAGGCGTCATCTGCGTCCCGGTCTTGTCGCTTGCCTTTCCAGGGAACCAGGTTCATAGAAGCACCTCCCCTGTCTGCTCAAAACCAACTCAGACGGTTCGCACTTCGATCTTCCGCGGCAGAGCCGCCGCGACCTTCGGAAGGTGCAGCGTCAGCACGCCGTCGGCGTACTCCGCCGAAATCCGCTGGCTGTCGATCAGTTCGCCGATCTCGAACACGCGCCGGAAGTCGCCGAGGCCGTACTCACGCAGGAGCGGCCGGGCGTTCGGTGACTCGCGCTCGGCGACGCGGCCCTGAAGGGTCAGCATGCCGTTTTCGAATTGAATGTCGATCGCCTTGGCGTTCGCGCCCGGCATGTCGGCGACGATTACCAGCTCAGTGGCTCGTTCCAGGATGTCGACGGCGGGCATGTACACCCGGCCGCTGTGGGTCGGCTCAGCCTGCATCGGGCGCGCCGTCCGCTTTTCTACGGTTGCAGTCGCACTCATTTCTTGGGTCCTCCAGTCAAGATACTTACTTCTCGGTTGTCGTGACATCGATCCGGCGCGGCTTGGCCTCGGGAGTCTTGGGCAGCGTCACGGTTAACACGCCATCCTTCAGGGATGCCGCGACCTTGTCGGAGTCGATCGGAACCGGCAGCCGCACGGTCCGGCTGAATTCGCCGCTGCCGCGCTCCTGCCGGTGGTAAGTCGCGCCCTCGACAGCGGGCGGCGTACGCCGGCCCTTGATCGTCAATTCGCGGCCGAGGACGAAGATCTCAAGATCGCTCATCTTGAGCCCGGGAAGCTCCGCCTCGACGTGGAACGCCTCCGCGTCCTCGCGAACGTTCAGGGCCGGGAACGCGGTCGGCCCGAAGGACGCGGTCGGCAGCGTGTCGCCCAGGATCTGGCCGAACATTCTGTCCATTTCGTCCCGCAGGCGGTTGAGAGGGTGAACACCGTTCGAATGTCTTTGAAACATAAGTAAACACCTCCTGTTGAATTCTAAGTCGGGCTCGTGCGAGGCGGCCGCGGCAATCGCGGCTGCGGTCCGCACGACAACGCGAGCACAAAATGCAAATTGCGTGCCAGTCGCGAGCAGGGCGGATCGGGCGGCCTTGGTTGCGGAATTCGCGGGACGGCGGACCCGCTGAGTGTGCCGACTGTCAGGTTGGCAGACAGCGCCACGGGCGAAAAGAACCGCTCCAGCCAGTAGGATGGCGAGTCCGATTCGGGAGACGGTATTTGGTCGCTGCCTTGCTCGGACTTCGACGGACTTTTCGCGGTGGAATCTACCTCCCCGACGAGAAGGCCCTCACTGCCCGCGTACCGATCCGGGAGTTTCATCCTTCCGAGCCGATTCATGTGCCGCTTCGACACGCCGAGAAGCTCGCGACGCAGGCGGTCGTGAAATGCGGGGATGTTGTACGGCTCGGACAGATGCTGGCGGAGCCACTCGGAGGGGACTCGCTTGCGGTGCACAGCCCGATCCATGGACGGGTTACGGCCCTCGATCGGGCGTGGACGGCCCGGGACGGCTGGCAACCCTCCGCGACGATCACGCCGGAAGGGTCTACGGTGTCGGAGGGTGCGGCGGTCGGTGATGCCGCATCGGCATCCGCGGCGCCGGCATCGACACTGCCCGAGTTGATCGAGTTCTCACGACGCTGTTCCCTGATGGACGCGGGCTCGCGCGAGCCGCTGCACAGGCTGCTCGCGCGCGTCGCATCCGGCGATTACACCCTCGTGGTCAACGCGGTTGAGACGGAGCCGAACCTTACGTCGGACCTTCGCACGCTGGTCGAGCGGCCGGCTCGATTCGTTGATTGCATGACATGGCTGGCCCGACTGACGCGCGATGGCAGCGGGAAGGCCGCGTGGCGCGAAGTTGTCGTTGCCGTGGCGCTTCGCCATCGACGCGTCGTCCGCCAGCTTCGATTGCTGGCGCGGGGCCGGCCGCTGCGGATCGCCGCCCTCGACGACAAGTTTCCACAATGCCACCCACTACTGCTGACGAAGACGCTGTTCGGTCGCGAGCTAGCGCCGGGAGAATCACCGCTGGACGCCGGGGCGCTCATTCTGCCGCTCACGACGATCCGCGCGCTTTGGAATTGTGCCGCGACGGGCCTGCCCTGCACCTCGCGAGTGGTTACGGTGAGCGGCGACGCGGTCGAAGAGCCGGGCAATTTCGTCGTACCGTTCGGCACACCGATCCGCCAACTCATCGAACGCGTCGGGTTGCGACGACGGGTGACCGTTGCCCTGGCCGGCGGACCGATGACCGGTCTGCACCTTCCGAATGACTCGGCTGTTGTTACCGGCGACATGACGGGCGTGACGTTGCTGTCGCATGCCGCCCGGGCCGACGCAACGCCGTGCATCCGCTGCGGCTGGTGCGTCGATGATTGCCCGGTCGGGATCGACCCGCGCGCGCTTTCGCAGCTCGAACTTCGCGAGCCGATCGAAGATCGAGATCGTGCGGCGCTCGACACCTGCATCGAATGCGGCATTTGCAGCTTTGTCTGCCCATCGGCCTTACCGCTGACCGAATCGATTGCCGCCGTTCGACGCCGCCCGGCACGCGGAGTGTCTGCATGAGCGGACCGGCCGCGAGTCCTGTTCCCGCGGAGCGGTGGCACGGCGCGACGCTCCATGGACCGTACATTCACTCGGGCTACGGCGACCGACAGATTCTCGTCGCCTGGACGCTTGCGGCCGCGCTCGTCGCCTGCTGCGGCATGGTGCTCTTCGGCTATTCGGCGTTCGTCGTTGTCGTCCTGAGCGTAACGACGGCCGTCGCATGCGAAGCGATCATGGCCGCGTTCGTCGAGGTTCGCGATCGGACCGGTCTGCGGCACGCGTTGCTGACGGGGCTGCTACTGGCGCTGACGCTTCCGCCGAACGTGCCCTGGTACGTTCCATGCACCGCCGCCATCGCGGCCATCATCCCCGCCACGTGGATGCTCGGAGGATTCGGTCACTATCTGTGGCAGCCGGCGGTCGTGGGGCGGGTTTTGGTGCAGTTTCTCTTTGCTCAGCACCTGAGCTTCGGCCAGGCGCTGATTACGTCACCCATCCTGATTCCGGGTCGCCTGCTCGTCGGTGACATCTCGGCAGCCGCCGAAGTTCCGTCGGGTCATTATCATGGCTGGAACCAGACGGTGGGCGATCCCCGGGCCGACGCATTCCTCATTGAGCGGCCGGTTCAAACGCTGCGACGGCTGGCCGACGGCCAGCTTCCGGTAGCTTCGGACACGCCACTGACGACCGCGCTTCGCGATTACTTACCGCCGTGGGAGGACACTGTCCTCGGAACAGTGCCTGGCGGAATCGGCGAGACCAGCGGCATCGCGCTGATCGTTGTTGGCCTGTATTTGATCTATCGCGGATACCTGCGCTGGCAGATCCCCGTCTGCGGACTGCTGGCAGCGGCCCTGATGGCCGCGATGCTGCCGATCGTGGTCCCGCTCACCCAAACTCACGGGATGCGGACGATCTGGTGGCCGGTGTCGTTTCTGGAAAGCAGTGGCGCCGGACCGGAGGCACACCATGTCGGTGTGCAATATGTCCTGTTTCAACTGACGAGCGGCGAGTTGCTGCTTTGCCTGTTCCTGCTTGCGGGCGACTTTCTCGCCCGGCCGATGACGGCTCGCGGCCAGGCGATCTTCGCCGCGGGCATCGGAGCGATCACCATCTTCATGCGGCGTTACGGCCCGGTTGAGTGTGCGGGGTACTGGGCCGTATTGATCATGAATACGCTTGTCCCGGCGATCGACCGGCGAACGCGCCGGCGCCCACTCGGCCTGGATTCGGCCCGCGCTCGCCAGGCGGGCCGAATCCTGAATACCTCCTCCCGTCAGGGCGAGAGCAGCACGTTGACGAAGGGCTGAACGTCGAGGCCGTTCGTGTGGCCGTCGCAGTTCACGTCCGCCAGCAACACGTCGTACACCTCGATCGGAATACCAATCACCGCCCGAACGAATGCGGTGATATCGTCGTTGGTCGTGACGCCGTCTTCGTTCATGTCGCCGCCGGTCGCCGCGGCGCACTCGGCGGTTCGTATCGGGATGACGTCGACCGGATCAGGAACCCCGTCGCCGTCGGTATCGGCTTCGAGCCGAATCTCGATGGGCTGGAACGGCTCGCTCTGCAGAACGGTCACTGAAATGGGTAGCGGCGCGCTCGTGCCCGGAGCGACTGAAAGCGTGCCGATCACCGGCTCGCCCGGCGGCAGACCGTTGAGACTGACCGCCTGAGCGTCTGGTGCGTGCCCGCTGTTTGGATAGGTGACGGTCCAGCGATAGTCGACCTGGCCGAGGGGGTTAGCCTCGTTGGTGACGTTGAGCACAAAGTCGCGCGTCGTGCCTGCCAGAACAACCGGCACCGCACATGGCGGGAAGCATTCGAAGCAATACTCGCGGCTGCGACTCACCGTGTTGGTGCAGCTGAACTGCTTGCCGGAGTTGTTGTTTGTGACCGCGAGCTGATAGCACGCCGTCACGGTTGGCGGCGGTACCGGCATTCCGGTGGGCAGGTTTACCATCACGCAGACCGTCTTGCACTGCCCGGGCTTGAGTATACCGGTGGTGCCGCTGGAAGGCGTGAAGGTGATCGGACCCGTAGCTGCGCAACCTGGTCCGCCAAGCGGGCCGGTCAGGTTCCACGAGTAGTTCGCGTTGGTGTCGCAGTTGTTGCAGATCTGGAAGCACATCTGCTTCACACTCTGGTTCTTGCAGAAGACGACCGGAGGCGCGTAGCACACGTCGCAGCACTTGCCGAAGTTGCGCGCGTTGTAGAGATCGAGAATCTCCTGATTCGTCAACGCGCGGCGGAAGAACTCCCACTCGTCGAGCACGCCGTTGAAGTACAGTGGCGTGCCGCCACCGGAAAAGACGTATTCGCGGCCGAACAACAAGTTTGCCGTGTTATTGACGCTTCCAGTCACCGTCGAATTCGTGAACGATTGGAACACGCCGTCGACGTAGAGCCGGATCTGGTTCGGGCTGCCTCGCTTCACGACGGCCGCGACATGGTGGCACTGGCCGTCCTGCACGTTGAAGCCGCTCGTGAAGAAGTTTGCGAAAGGCGGGCTGCCCATCTGGAAGCCGATGTTTCCTCCGGTCCAGAGGAAGAACGCGTAGCCCGCGACGTTGGGAAAGCCGCCGGCCCGCTTGTCGAGCATCGGCTGGTAGCCCTGCCCGGTCGTCTTGACCCAGCCCTCGAGGGTGAAATCGCCCAGGCCGAAGTTGATGTCGGCCGTGGCGATCGCGTTCGGAACGGTGACGACGCCATTGGTTCCGTTGAACGTCAGGCCCTGGCCGACGCATCCGCCGCCGACGGAAACGCCGCCGGCCGGATTACCGTGATTGAGCAGATTGGCTCGATCCTTGACCGGAGTCGTTCCGTTCATGGGCCACCAATCGACCATGTTCTGCGGCGGATACTTGCAGTCGCAATTGCAACGATAGAGAACGCCCTGGCCGACCGGGTTCGGCGGTTCGAGCGTTGCGACGACCTTGCAGAGTCCTCCGTTGGGATCGGGGCAAGATCCAGCGCAGACGACGTGGCCGTTCTCCACAATGGGGTGGCAGGGCGGGGCGTTGCAGTCGCATTGGGTGATCGAGAAGTTACCCGAACCGGCCGGGAACTCGCGGATTTCGACCGGGGTGCAGGGCAGGCCGGTCGGACACGGACCCGCACAGGCCGGCAGGCAGGTTCCGGGATGATCCGGGTTGCAGTAGGAAATCGGCTGGCACTGGGGAGGATCGTCCTGGCAGCCGCAGGTGAACGTGGTGGTCCCGTCCAGGTTTGTCCGGGTGTGCGGAGCGCAGACTCCTCCGGGCGGCACCGGGCAGGGATCGATGCATGTGGGTGGAAGGTCCGGGCCGTTGTACTGGATTCGGCAATGTCCGTCCGGGAGGCAATCACATCGGGTGATCAGGTAGAAGCCATCGATGGTTTTCGTGACCTCGACCGGCCCGCAAACGACTCCCGGGATCGGGCAGGAGTTTTCGCATTGCCCGGTGGCCGGATTGAGGCCGCAGGGGGGCGGATTGGGAATCGGACAAGTGATTTCGACGTCGCCCTGCAGGAACTTGTCGACCGTTGCGGTTTGCTGGTTCGCGTCGATCATCAGGCCGTTCGCGTATGGGTTCGTGCCGGCGTAGGTCATGCCGCCGAGGCCATAGATGATCGGATCGGTCGCCGGCGGGTGGAAGAGCTTGAGATAGTCGCTCGTTCCCCAGACGTTGACGTTGATCCCGGCGCCGGTTGCGAAGTCGTAGTCGCATCCGCCGGCCGATGAATCCGGCGCGCCCGGAGCGCCGGTCTGGAACGTGACGCCGGACGGCGTCCAGACGTTGTTGGTCTTGCAGTACTCCAGCAGACGACTCTGGTGCGCGTACGAGGTGGTGTCATCCTGCATGGTTCGCTCGGCGAGCAGCATGCAGCAGCTCCCGGGCTTGAAACTGATATCCGCGACCGGGTTCGAGTAGAGGTTTGCCCAGGCGGGCACGAGCACTTCGAGTTGCTCGCTGCCGGGGACAAAATCGCCACTGGGGAACAACGCGACTGACCAGACTTCGTTTGAGCGGGCTGGGTCCGGGCGACCGTAGTCTTCGCGCCAGACGCTGTAATAGAGGCGACCACCGTTGGCGCGAACGGCCCAGACACGCTGACCGCGCTGTGTAGCCGCGTGCGGCGTGATGGGTGAGAACCCGTTTGGATCGAGCGGCGGTGAACCGGCGAGCGCCGTGCCGGTGGCGTGCCGCCAGGTCGACAAGACGGTCCCGGTGGTGCTGAGCCGGTAGATCCGGCCATCTTCGTGATTGGAGACGTAGAAGTTTTTGTGAGCACAAGAGAAGCAGATGTTTCCAAGTCCCGGATAGCAGTCGGGGGGATTGGTGCATCCGGTGATGAGTGCGTTGGGCAACACGGCGAAAGTTGAGGGGATGCCGGTGTTGGTGTCGATTTTGTAGATTGCTCCCGCAGCGCCTCCGGCGATCGTGCCGATGGCGTCGGTTGGACCGTTGGAGACATCGCCATAGGCCGACGTGTGTGCGACGTACACGTTTCCGAGGTCGTCGATCGTCACGCCGAATACGGTTCCAAGATTCGTCCGCGTCCAATCCTGAAGGGCGGTCGGCGAATAGAACGGCGCATACCAGTTGACCATCGAGCCGAGTGCCGGCTGGCTGGAGATGTCGATGAAGTCAACCACCCGACTCATGGTGCCGTATTCCTGGGTCATGACCGCCACGCCGCCGGTGAAGCCACCGCCGACGGTGCCGGAGAGGAAGTTGGGGCGCTTGCCGCAGCAGTCGTCACAGGCCGGCGCGCAGGTCGATCCTGAGCAGGAGATGAGCAGGTTGCCGGTGCCGGGCGAGGTTCCGGGCTTGCAGCCGAGACGGATGAGGATGGGTTGGCCGCAAACGACTTCGCAGACCATCATGCTTTGCAGGCCGCAGGCATCGTCGTCGCAGCAGAACGGCGGCTGGCTTGGCGGCGGGGTTGGACAGGTGCAGGTTCGGTACCAAGAGAGACGCGTATCGACATTCGTTTGTCCGCAGGTCTGAATCGTCGCCATGCCGGTGCAGTCGGGCGTCCAACAGAACCAGACGTCGTTACTGAAGGAGATTCCACCGCCCTGCCCCCAGCACCAATCCTGACCCTCGCCGCTGAAAGTTGCCTGCGTCAGGTCAAAAGGAAAAGACCCGCTTCCGGAGATCGCGGACGGAGTCGAACAGTTGTCATTGGGTGGAGGAGCGGCAAACACGGTCGTCTGTGAAGCGGCGAGACAAGCTGCAAGCAGAGTTAATGTCATACCACAAAATGATTTACGGTTCATTTTTCAAAGTTCCTCGTTCGGAGCGAAGGTCCTAGAATCGCGACCGGAAGCACGCTCGACTCGATGCTGCCGGGGTTTTTGGCCTCAGCGGGTATGCGGGCCCGGCTCGCCAGATGTTTCAGATGAAACGCGAAAATTTTCGAAATGGCCGATTGGGTGGATCAATCGTCCTTAATAGGGTGGCGATTCTTGCGGGTATAATTCAGTCTCGGAGCGGAAGGATGCCCGTAGCGTTGGCCACCCATACGACGACCGCCCTATTGGACGGTTTGTTCGACCTTCAGAACGACTCGGCCTGGCGGCAACTCGACGACCGCTTTCGGCCGGTCATCCTGTCTTTTGCCCGCAAACTGGGCCTCGGACCGGCGGATGCGGCGGACGTGGCCCAGGAGACCCTGACCCAGTTCCTCCGGGACTACCGCGATGGCAAGTACGACCGCACGCGCGGGCGGCTGCGATCGTGGATCACCGGCATCGCCAAGCACCGCATCGCCGAGTTGAATCGGTCGCGGGCCGGTCGCCGCGAGTATCGGGGCCAGTCCGCCATCGTGTCCCTGCCGGACGATTGTGAGCTGAACACCCTTTGGGACACCGAGTGCCGGCAGGCGGCGCTCGGAGTCGCCATGCGGCAGCTCGCATCGGCGAACAAGGTCAGTCCGCGAACGCTCGACGCGTTCCGCATGCACGTCATCGAAGGCGCGCCTCCGGAACAGGTCGCGCAATCACTGACGATGTCGATTCGCGCCGTCTACATTGCGAAACATCGTTGCCTCGCGCGCCTGAGAGAGGCGATGGACCAGCTCGGGGAGGTCTACGACCTGTCGTGAGCACGGTCCGAAGGAATGTCCCGCTGCCCCGCGATTGACGAGCTCGAGCACGCACTGTCGGCTCCCCAGGCGACAGACGATGTCGCGCGCCACCTGGAGGCGTGCCCGCGGTGCCGCGCCCGCGCTCGCCGCATCCGCGCCAATCAATCCATCCTGCAAATCACGAGTCACGGAGACCGCCGCGATTGGTCCGCCGCGCTCCAACCCGACTCGGCCCAGTCGCTCGCACCAGCCGGCGGTTTAAGCGGATACGAGATTCTGGGTGAGCTTCATCGCGGCGGCCAGGGCGTGGTTTATCGCGCCTTTCAGAAGGCGACAAAGCGCACCGTGGCGATCAAGGTCCTTCTGCGCGGCGCATTCGCCACGACTCGCCAGCGAAACCGCTTCGAGCGCGAGATTGAAATCGCCGCCAGTCTGCGGCATCCGAACATCGTCAGCATTTTCGAGAGCGGCGTCGACGCCGACGGATCGCACTACCTCGTCATGAACTACGTCGATGGCGTCGCGCTCGACGCGTGGGCCGGGACGACCAGCGGCGCGGGGACACCGCTGCATTCGGCCCGGGAGCGGCTGGAGCTGTTCTGCAAGATCTGCGACGCCGTCAGCTCCGCTCATCAACGCGGCATCATTCACCGAGACCTCAAGCCCGCCAATATCCTCATCGACGCAGCCGGCGAGCCGCACGTGCTCGATTTCGGGCTCGCCAAAGCGGTCGGCCTCGACATGAAGGCGAGCGAAGCGAGCATGACCCGCACCGGCGAGTTCATGGGAACGTTCAGCTACGCGGCGCCGGAACAGCTTCGCGGCGACCCCGATCAAATCGACACGAGAACGGATGTCTATGCGCTCGGCGTCATCTTGTTTCAGATGCTGACCGGCCGTTTTCCGTACTCGGTCGACGGTTCGCTGTCCGCGATTCTGCGGAACATCACCGAGGTCGAGCCGCGATTACCGTCGGAGTACGCACCGGCCGTTGACGATGAGTTGAACACCATCGTCATCAAGGCGCTTTCCAAGCCGCGCGAACGGCGCTACCAGTCGGCCGGCGCGCTCCGCCGTGACATCGTGAGTTACCTGGCGGGCGAGCCGATTGACGCCAAGCGCGACAGCCGCTGGTACATGCTGAAGAAGACGGCCCGGCGCTATCGCGCGGCGCTGGCAATCTCCGTCAGCTTCTTTGCGCTCGTGGCGGTCCTTGGAATCGTGACCGCGGTTGGCGCGCGACGGACCGCCCGTGAGCGCGATCGGGCGCTGGTCGCCGAGCACCGATCCGCCGAGAACGCCCGCGAACTGGCGGCAGCGCTGGCCGAAAGCCGCATCGAGCGGGCGCGCTCGCTCGAAAGTACCGGCGACATCGCGATGGCCGAGCAGCTTCTCTGGGAAGAGTTTCTCGATCCGGCGCAGGGTGTGCGGGACGGTCCCGCGTCCGCGCCCTCGTCGGATCCACAGCGCCGACGCGCTTACTGGGCGTTGTGGGATCTGTATTCGGCTTCGCCCTGCCTCCGCACGTGGCAGACGCACGATGCTGCGACGGCGAGATCGGCCATCAGCGGCGACGGTCGCACGATCATCGCGTTCGGAGCGGATGGCATCATCAAGGTGTGGGACACGGCGACCGCGCGATTGCTGAAGACCTACTTGACAGAGCCGCGCGAGACGCAGTCCATGATCGCCAGCGCGAACGGCGACGCATTCGCGAGCTTCGGCGCGGACGAGAAGGTCCGGGTGTGGGAACTTGGCTCGGACCGGGCCGAACTCGGCGCCGTTATCGACTCGTTGAATCTGAACTTGTTCAGGATGGACATGTGCCCGATCGGGCGGAACATTGCGATCAGCGATGCCCCGGGACGGATTGCAATTCGAGACCGCTTGACGGGCGAGGAGCGGGCTGCGTTGCACGTGACGGACGTTGGCTCGGCACTCGCGTACAGCACAGACGGCACGAAGCTCGGCTGCGGGTCGCACGCCGGTCGGATCGAGGTCTGGGAACTTGACGGTCCCGGCGCCGCACCCACCCGACAGTGGTCGGTCGAGTCGCACAAGGCGCGGGTGCGGGACATGTGCTTCAGCCCGGACGGCACGACGATCGCGGCCGTCGGCGCCGAAGGCGACGAAAACGTCAAACTGCTGGACACGCAGACGGGGCGGCTGATCCGGACGCTTGTCGGACATACCAGCCACATCAACTCTGTATCATTCCGCGGCGACGGCCTTCGCCTGGCGACGTGCAGCTTTGACCGATCGGTTCGCATGTGGGATCCGGGAATCACCACGCCGCTCGCGACGTTTCGCGGGCATGCCGCCAACATCGCGCAGGCCCGGTTTGTGCCTGGCGCCGACATGATCGCCTCGATTGCGGTCGATCGAACGGCCCGCCTCTGGGATGTGCGGCCGCGCGGACCGCTGCATCGGACAAAGCTGGTCGACGAGACCGTGTCGAGCATCTGCATCAGCCCGGATGGTCGACACTTGTTTTGCGGAGCGTCCGATGGGCTCGTTCACCGAATCAACCCGATCACGGCCGGCGCGGACGGCGCGTGGCCGGGCCACAAGGGTATGGTGTCGGCCGTCGCGATCAGTGCCGATGGGCGAACGCTTGCCAGCGCGGGCTACGACGGCACGACGCGCATCTGGGACGCATCAACCGGACTCTGTCGCCAGGTCTGCGGCGATGGCTTGGCGACCGTCAGCAGCGTTGCGTTTCATCCCGACGGGCGGCTGGTGGCGGCCGGCTGCGACGACGGCGTCGTGCGCCTCTGGGATGCCGCATCGGGTCAACTCGTGGCGTCGCTGCGCGGCGGGCAGGAATACCCGCGCCGGCCGATGGTTGCGTTCGCCCCGGATGGAAAGTCGCTTGCGACGGTTGATTCGCGCTCCGACATCGTCATCTGGGACTGGGCGTCAGGTTCGCCGCGTGCGACGATGAAGGGGCATCGCGGCCAGCTTCGTTGCGTCGCCTTTTCGCCCGACGGAGATCTCCTCGCATCGGCCGGCGACGATGCGACGATCCGGCTGTGGGGCGCTCGCAGCGGCGAGTCGCTCGGGGCGATGGAGGGCAACCGCGACGAGATTTTCAGCCTGGCGTTCAGCCCCGATGGAACGATGCTTGCGAGCGGCGGGCGCGGGCGGCAAGTCACGTTGTGGGATGTGAGCACGCGAAAATGCCTGGCAACGCTCGGTGGCCACACGAACATGATCTTCGCGACGGCGTTTTCGCCGGATGGACGGCTGCTGGCATCGTGCGCGGCGGACGGGACATTCGGGCTTTGCGACCTGTCCTACTACGATCGGCATATCGCAGGTAATCTCGAATACCAGCTCTCGCGCCTTCCGAGCGATCGCGTTGTTGCGACGAAAGGGCTCCGCGATTGGTCGAATCAAGTACTCGCGCGGCCGGCGACGCCCTTCCAATGGCCTGTCGGCGAAACGCCGTGAACTCCGGCGCGGCGGCATCGTTGGATTGAAGTTGAGACTGTCAGCCCGATTGTTGACTTACGCATGGCCGCTGCTTGCGTCGGCGATCGCGCTGGCTGCGCCGCCAAGCGTCGACGAAGTCCTGACGAACATCCGCCGCGCGATTAACTACGACCGGCTTGCGAAATCGCCGGCGTTTGAGCTGCGCGGAACCACAAATCGCTTCGGAGTCGACGCCGAATATCGGCTCCTGTTCGACGCCGCCGGCCGCTTTCGCGAACAGATAGACGGCAAGCTCGGCGAAACGACCGGCTTCGACGGAACGACGGCGTGGATCAGTGACTGGTCGCGGGCGACGCGGCGGCTCGACCTCCGCGATCGCGAGGTTGCGCTGGCGTCCGCCTGGTTGCGGTCCGGTCGATGGCTCGCGCACGACGGCCCGTTCGACATCTCGATCGTCGAGAATAAGACAACCGACAAGGATGTCGTGCTGCAGCTCCGCTTTCGCGACGAAGCGTTTACGACGCAAGTCACCGTTGACCGCGCCAGCTGGCTGCCTCGGCGCACCCAGACGAAGGCCCGCGGCGACAGCGAGTCGGCCGAATACAGCGACTATCGCCCGGTTGACGGGCTCATGATTGCCCACTACGTGAAGAGCACGACGGAAGGCCAGAGCGATCGTCTTAAGATCACGGCCGCGATGGTACTGCCGACGGCGGACGAAGGGCTGT
The DNA here is from genome assembly GCA_964549445.1 of uncultured Planctomycetaceae bacterium. Classification (GTDB taxonomy): domain Bacteria; phylum Planctomycetota; class Phycisphaerae; order UBA1845; family UTPLA1; genus SpSt-539. Next base: position 37,975 of record CAZJVS010000028.1, on the reverse strand, counting down.
TCCGTTTTACACCGCGCGTCCCGGACAACGTGCGGTTCGATCCATCCAAGCCTGCTCAGCTCGAAACGAAGCATGCGAAGACCGGTCACTTACTCGTACGCCCGCGCATCAATGGACAGGACGTCGGGTGGTTCATCTTTGACAGCGGGGCCGGCCTGACGGCCATCGACAGCGCGGTCGCCGACAAGCTCGGCCTCGAGCGCGTCGGGGATGTGCCGGCCGTCGGCATGGGCGGCACGGTCAAGACGCATCTGCGACAGGATAAGTCACTGCAGCTCGGGCCGCTGACGGCGACCGACAACCTGTACGTTGAACTCGATCTGCGGCCGTTCGCGAAGGTCATGGGAGATGACATCGCCGGCGTCATCGGGTACCCCGTCCTGCAGGCGAGCGTCGTGGAGATCGAAGTTGCCACTCCGGCCGTGTCGCTGCACGATCCGACGTCGTTCAAGCTCTCGGATGGGAAATGGGAACCGCTCCTACTGAACAACAACCACCCGTGTTGCAATGCCCGCTTCGAGGGCGACCGCGAAGGTGTCTTCCGGCTCGACACGGGAGCGATGGGCACGCTGTCGTTTCACGCGCCGGCGGTGAAGAAGCTCGATCTGCTGAAGGGCCGTAAGACGCGGATGGCGCTGGAAGGCGGCGTGGGCGGGATGAAGACGGCCCGCTCCGGCCGGCTGGATTGGTTCGAACTCGGGGGGCATCGGTTCGACCGGCCGCGGGTGACATTCTCAACCGCGTCGTCGGGTGCGCTCGTCGACGACTACACGGTCGGCAACATCGGGCAGGATTTCATGAAGCCGTTTCGACTGGTACTGTGGTATGGCGAGAACAAGATCGCATTTGCGCCGTTGGGTCGGGCTTCAATTGATCGTCCATAATTCAAGCGTGAATATTCGAGGTTGCTCTCGTTCGTTTATCAATTCGTGTTGTGTCGTTTCCAGTCCCTGAATCCCACGTAGTCGGATACGTTCCAACCCCATTTCGTCAGTTGGTCCTCGTGCGCCTCCGACAGCGTGCCTGCCGAGTCTGATCCCTCGCCGGCGAATCGAACCAGGTCGGCCAGGTCGACTCTCGCAATGTGCCTAGCCACGGGATCGTTGCCGCACCAATGATGAATGCTGATAAGTCCGATCGGACGTCCATCGACGAGCTCAATGCCCCGCGCGCACGCGGCGTCCAGTAGAGGTGTTCGCTCTCGAATTTCAACAATACCGGGTAATGAGATTTGTGAGCCGTCATCGAGAATCAGTAATGACCCTGCACGTGCCGCTACTGGACGAGGATTGTCCAGTGTTTCAATGATGGATTTGTTCCGAGCGTTGGGCCACTCAGCCGTGACGAACACCACCACCGCGACGCCGACCGTGACCCCAGCAACGACGACGGCGAAACGATGTCTTTCAGCTTGCCTCGTCATTTTTTTTCGGTGCCCTCAATAGCCCCGAAACAATTTCCTTATCTCGCCATCACCGGCAGCGGAATGCTGCCATCGGCCCGCGGCAGCGGTGCGGGGGGCTTGATGGTCACGCCGCCGCGGTTGAGTTTTGCCTCGCCGCGTTCGACGCGGGCGGCGAAGCTCACGCACTCTTCGAACAGGGCTTGCAACATCTCGCCTTCGCTGACCGTTCGCGTCTGCTCGCCCTGGACGTAGATGATGCCCTTGCCCTTTCCGGCGAAGACGGCGACGTCGGCGCCTTCGGCTTCGCCTGGGCCGTTTACGACGCAGCCCATGACGGCCACCTTCACCGGGCAGCGAATCTCCGAGAGCTTGCGGCGGACATCCTGCACAAGCGTGATCAGGTCGACCTCGATCCGGCCGCACGTGGGGCAGGCGATCAGCTCGGGCTCGTGGCGATCGCGCATCTCGAGGCAGCAGAGCATTTCCTTGGCGTCTTCGACTTCGAACACGGGGTCGCTGGCGTAACTGATTCGCACCGTGTCACCGATGCCGTTCGCCAGCAGCGTGCCCAGCGCGACAACGGAGCGGACGCAGCCGGTCTCCTTGGGCCCGGCGTGCGTAACGCCGAGGTGCAGCGGGTAGTCGAATCGCTTGCTGATGGCGGTGCAGGCGTCGATCACAATGGTGGGGTCGATCGACTTGGCGGAGAGCACGACGTCGTGGAAGTCGTTGGCGTCGAAGATTCGCAAGTACTCCTCGACCTTCTCGATCATGATGTTGATGAGGTGGCCGCGGTAATCGCTCGCGAGCCGCTCCTTTTCGACGGCTCGCTGTTCTTTGTCCTTGCGTTCGATGATGCCGCCCTCGTTAACGCCGACGCGAATTGGAATCCGCCGCTCGCGGCAGGCCCGGATAACGCGATCGACCTGCTGGCGATCCTGAATGTTGCCGGGGTTCAGGCGAATCTTGTGGACGCCCGCCTCAACGGCTTCGAGGGCGCGCTGAAAGTGAAAGTGGACGTCGGCGACGATCGGGACGGCCACCTGCGGCAGGATGTGTTTCAGGGCCTCGGTGTCGGCCTTTTCGGGGACTGCGACGCGAACGATATCGGCTCCGGCCCGGGCAAGCTGGTTAATCTGAGCGACGGTCTTGTCGATCTCATAGGTGTAGGTCGAGGTCATCGACTGAATGGAAACCGGCGCATCGCCCCCGATGGCAACGGGGCCGACGTGAACCTGGCGAGTCTTGCGGCGCGGTGTCATGAATCGATCGCTCCCGAAGGATTGAGATTGCGTCCGCATTTTAGGGGGCTTGCGAACGAGTGTCGAACCGCGGTCGGCGTTGCCCCAACTTCGCGGGGCGGCGATGATGGCGAATGAAAGAGATGAGCGAACAAACGCCGACAGTCACGACCGCCGCCAGCCCGCGACCCACCGTTGCGTGCTGGGTTTGCGGCGAGAAAAACCCGTCCGTCTTCCGCGAATCGACGATCGATCGCGCGCTGACGCCCGAAGACATGCGCATCACCGACGACCGCTACGGTACGACGGTCCGACTCTATCGTTGCGAGAAATGCGGCTTCATCTTTGCCGATCGGGAGCAGGTGCAGGCGCTCGTCTCGCTTTACCAGCAACTTCAGGACCCCGATTACGAAGCCACGGCCGACGCCCGCCGCATCCAGATGCAGCGCATCCTCGACGTGACGCTGCGGCTCAAGCCCGACTCGAAGACGCTGCTCGATATTGGGGCGGGGATCGGCCTGCTCGTTCACGAGGCCGGCCAGCGAAATCTCAAGGCCGAAGGGATTGAGCCCTCCGATTGGGCCGTCAAAGTCGGCCGCGAGCGCTTCAAGGCCACGCTGCATGCCGGGATCTTCCCGCACCCCGCCACCGACGGCCGGCAGTTTGACATCATCACGCTGGTCGACGTCATCAAGCACGTCGACGAGCCCGTGGGCCTGCTGGCCGCCATCCGAAAGCAGCTTGCCCCCGGTGGCGTCTGCATCATCATCACGCCCGACATTGCCAGCATGGCCGCACGCTGGTTCGGACCGCGCTGGTGGCATTTCCGCCTCGCGCACGTCGGCTACTTCAACAGCGGCAGTCTGGAAAAGGCGTTCGACCGGGCGGGGCTGCGGCCCGTGAAGCGGACGCGCACCAAGTGGTACTTTCCGATCGGCTACCTCAGCCAGCGCATGGGCAACTACGTGCCGCCCTACCGGCTGGTTCACCGCGCGCTGGCAGCCACGCCGGTTTCGCGTTGGTTCATCCCCCTCAATCTGTTTGATTCGTGGTGTTACTGCGTGGCGCTGCGCAATTCGGCGGCGAAGGAACACGCAACTCGCTCACGCGCGGTCACGCGTGCGCCAAGCTCGAAATCGTCGGTGCAGGTCAATCAAATTCTGGGCGACAATCGGCAGCATAAAGGCCAACAGTGGAAATCGGAATCGCTCGCCCTGCCACGGGTGCATCGCCGACAGGCCGACCATGTAGGCGAGCAACACGATTACAGTCAGCCAATAGAATAGGAATCCTCTCGATGCTCCCAGAGGTGGGAATAGCGCCAGCACCCACAAGGGAATCCAAAGCGCGATTAGTATCGCTCGAACGAGTCCGGCGTGCGCCGAATTGGGTGTGGCAGTGTGAATCCAATGAAGTACGAAGGCTTCAATCGGTGCAAATGTGTATTTCACCGCACTGATGAGCAGGCCACGAACAATTGCCCACGGGTGCAGTTGGACGTGCTCGCGAAATATAGCTTTGGTGATTTGCTCTTCTTCGCTCACCGAGATCGCGTCAATCGACCTACCGGCTCTTCGTTCGACCTCCGAGTCTAGTGAACTCTTCCACGCTTCCTTGGTGCGTTCGTCACCAGGTCCGAGCGCTTGCATGAGCGTCGCCCGAAGTCCCATCGAGACCACGGGCGACGGCCCCCAGTAACCATAGTTGCGATACTGATATGCTACGTTAATACACGTCGCGGCGAAGCCGCCCGCGATCACGACGCAAGTGACACGCATCGGAACGCGACTTGTCGTGCGTCCAATGAGATAAGCAACGATCGGAATCAACAGTGGAAGAAACGTTAAAGTTGGGCGCAGTAACGTGGCGACGAACAGCGACGTCGCGCAGACGGCAATACCGACAGGCCGACGGCAATACAACAGCCCATACAAGAATCCGAAGAATGCCAACCCTCCCAACAAGTCGGTGAGCATCCGAAATGCCAATCCCATTCCGGCCCAGCCCAATATGGCCGTCATCGTCAGAATCAATCCCGATCCGATTTGGGGGACAACGCGAGCCATCAGGTGCCACCCGCCATAGGCAAGCACCAAATTCAATGCAAGTTGAACGGCGACAGCAACGAACGGCGCGCGATCACCGCCGAACAGATGGTAGATTGGAGTGAGAAACAACGGATATCCGAGCGTACGCGGTGACGCAATCAAGCGATTGCCTTGCGCGAGCGCCTCGGCGACGCGTGTGTAGGATCCGGTGTCCGCTTCCCAGGTAAAACGATGGAAAAACTCGGTGCCGCGCATTGTTATGGCGGAAAACGAAACAATCTCAACGATTGCCAAGCTCAACAACAAGAGCGCGATGCCTCGGCGCGGTGCAGTCGGTTCGACGTGCGAATCACTCGCTGGCGACTTCATCATTAGCAGGCCCCTAAGAAAGTCTCTTGACGCATCGTGTAATCTTCGTGACTCCGAGTCTCGGAGGATTTGTGATGCGTGGCCGCATCGAATCTCAGGGTGAGATGTTCCATACCTTTCATGTCGATGCCCTGATTCCCGTCAGGAAGAGCGGATGTCCCACGGTGCGGGGAGTCGCGATAATTCGCCCGGTACTCGCGAGCGCTTCCGCTACACAGACATAGCTGCCTGAACTTGGTACCGATATGAAACGAATGAAGAAATCGGAGCCGCGCGAGGCAATGACGGCAAATGCAATCGCCTCGACCAGACCAAGGCCGATGAGCAGGGCGGCGATTCCGTGCCGTGCCGCGACGGGACTCTCCAATGCTGGAGCCGTCACATCGGTCATCGTGCCCGCCGCGCGAGTATTCATGATGTGATTGCCATGCTCATCAACAGGCCTGGGCTGACGGGCGCGTTCGAGTTGACCCGGAGATCGCCACCTCTGGTGATCATTAAGCTCTGTTAATACGCGAGTTACAACGCCGTCGATTCGTCGATACGGAACGGCGGCAGATCTATCTCTCCGTACGCCGCAGATGTATTTCGACCGCATTTTATTGTTCAACCTGCAACTTCGCGATCGTTGCATGAGTATCATCGAAAGTACGCCGGCCAGGTCCGGTATGGTTCGCTCCCGATAATCGCCTCACCCCCCGCATTCAACTCCCGCTGCAAGGACGGTTTGGGTCGACACCCGACCGAATCCTGAATTCCAACCTCGCCAGGGCCGATCCCGCGAAGTGCTCGCCGATCCATTTTTCAAGATTGGATCGGCGATTCGGGTGCGGCAAAAACCGCCTTCGGGCCGATATGGACCTATGCGGTTTCGCGCCGGAAATGCGCGACCGCGAACTGACAGAGGGGTTTCGAAAATGACGACTCGACTATTCCCGGCAACGCGCGTAATCCTATTCGCTTGTCTTACGATCGTGCCCTTCGCCGCGGGTTGCGGCGCCGATGGCGCATTGGACGACCAGTTCAACGCCCTCTGCGACGGACCCGCTGCCAACAACACACCGGGTGGCTCCCGCCCGGCAACACCACCGTATGTCACAGTCCACATGCTTCGCGGCCTCGGCGACATCTACTCGCAAGGGCTCAATATCCTTGCAGATGAAATGAAGGCGCTTGGGATTGATGCAACGGCACACAGCGATCCCGGCTGGCAGTTGCTCGGCATTCAGCTCGCCAACGATTACAAGGCGTCGAACAATCCAAAGGGAATCGTCCTTCTCGGTCACAGTTACGGCGCTGACGACGCCGTTCGGTTGTGCGAGGCGTTCAAGGAGCAGAGCATTCCGGTTCGGCTTCTCATCCTGCTCGACGCGACGAATCCACCCGGGATTCCGTCGAACGTCGATCGCTGCGTTCACTTCTACATTCCGTGGCCGGCCGGCGATGCGGCGCCCGGCGTACTTCCGGGACACCCGGTTTCACCGGCGGATGGCAACAACCACACCAAGATCGTGAATGACAGTCTTGGCTTGGAAGGATCCAACCCCGCAGACTGGTGCATCAGTCATCTCGGGATTGACGCGAGCAAGCGGATTCACAGCAAGATTCTGGACGAGGTTTACGGGCTCTAAGAGCTCGCGGACGCTCTTATCCCCTGACTGACAATAACTTCGCCGCGTTGAGCGAACGGGACGCAGGTTCTCGGACCTGGTCCCGCGCGCAAAATTCACACCTATTTCTCTCTCCCCAATCCGTTATTTCCGACATAGAATCCGCCCAACGCGTTCGATTCGCCGTCGCCCGTTCCCAGGGCGGAACTCGACATTTGAGCTGCTGTTGGACCAAGGATGGAAGCGTGTGAAATGTCCCTGCGCTCCGATCGAAAGTTCATCGTATTGACCGTTGCTTCGGTTGCACTCTCGGCACTGACGACTGCCTGTGAAACACAAGTGGCCGGCGTGGCCCGGAGTTTCGACCAAGGTCTCTCCGCCTGCACCGATCTCGACAACAACAACACGGCTGCCGGATTCTCTCGACCCGCCGCCGCTCCCAATGTCAAGATCGTGCTTCTGCGCGGCCTGGATGACGTGTTCTCGCTCGGGCTCGATACGCTCCAGCAGGTGATGGTCAACATCGGACTCGACGCATCGGTCTACAGCGGCGATGCGTGGTCGAATGTCGGAGCACAAATCGCCGCGGCCCGCGCGCTGGAAACCGATCCGCCGGACCTGGTCATCATCGGACACAGTTACGGCGCGGACGACGGCATCCGACTCGCGACATACTTTCGCACGCGGACGATTCCCGTTCGGCTTCTGATCCTGCTCGACGCGACGTCGCCGCCGCCGATTCCCGACAATGTCGAGAAGTGCCTGCATCTCTACAACCTCTGGCTTCCGGGCTATCTTGCACCGGGCGTGTTCTCCGGCAATCCGGTGGTCGCAGCGCCGGGCAACGCGCGAACCTCAATCACAAACGAAGTCGTGACACCCAACCCGAGCAACACCGGGGTCGGGTGCGTTAATCACTTCAACATTGATGCCAGCGCGCTCATTCATCGACGAATACTGGAAGAGATCTTCTCGATCGCGGAATAAGTTCACGCGGCTGCACTCGCAATGTGCGCCGAGTCCTTCGACTCATTCTCTGGTTCTAGGACCCAAATCTCCCGTTGAAACGTGGTTTTTCACGTTTTCGGCTGGTAAGCCGGATGGACGCTGTGGTTGACTCGCGCCATAGAATCCATTGGGCCCAACGGGGCTCGGGAGAGGGGGAATTGGAGATGGAGTTTCATTGCCGAAATCGCGTTCTCGTGCGATCGACCGGACTGGCGTTGAGTGCGCTTGCAGGGATTCTCTTGATCGGCTGCGACGTGCCGCTCGCCGGAATGGCATATAGCACGGATGCCAAACTCGGCGGTTGCAACGACTGGGACCAGGGCGGATTTGTTTACACGGGCGCGCGTCCAGCCGTGTCGCCCAATGTGCACGTTTGCCTGTTGCGGGGATTGGACGACGTCTTCTCCGTCGGACTCAACGCGCTCCGGGACGAACTGAGCGCAGTCGGAATCGAAGCGGAGGTTCACAGTGGGCCGGATTGGCAAACGGTCGGGCCGCAGATTGTTTCGGCACGGGCACAAAAGACAAATCCGTTTAAGATCATCCTGATCGGCCACAGTTACGGCGCCGACGATGCGTTGCGGATGGCCGCGTACTTCCGCGACCGCGGCGTTCCTGTCAGGATGACAATCCTGCTCGATGCGACGTCGCCGATTCCGGTGCCCGCCAATATCGACATCTGCCTGCACCTCTACAACCTGTGGCCGCCCGGCGAGGTCGCGCCGGATGTGTTCTCGGGCAACCCGGTGACGCCGGCCGCGGGCAACACGCACACGATCATTCGAAACGAAGTGATCAGTCCGAACAATCCGGACCCGGGGCTGGCCTGCGTTGATCATTTCAACATTGATGCCAGCCGGCGAATTCACCAACGGATCATCGGCGAGATCTTCGCGCTGCCGGACTAGGGCCGCCGATGCCGGCGGTTGTCGGCACCGTGGCGCTCTCCTATCATCGACCCAGTTCGATCGCATGGTGGCCGGTCGGGCGTCGCACCATAGGAGATCAGCCGCGCATGTCCGAGTCCCTCGACATCATCTTTACCGCGCCGCACCCGGACGACCTTGAGATCGGATCGGGCGGTTGGATCGCCAAGCTCGTCAAGCAGGGTTACCGCGTCGGCATGGTGCACCTGACCAGCGGTGAGCCGACGCCGCTGGGAACGCCGGAAATTCGGGCGAAGGAATCGGCCGAAGCCGCGAAGATACTCGGGGCTCACCACGTCGAGACGCTGCCGCTGACGAACCGCGAACTGATGGATGGCCCGACCGCACGCTACGCACTGGCGACGGTCGTCCGGCGATTCAAAGCTCGTATTCTTGTGGGCATCGCGGGTCGCACGGTCGCCGCATCCCCCGACCATTACCAGAGCCAGCTCATCACCGAGGCGGCCCGCTTCTACTCGCAGCTTACCAAGTGGGATGACCGTTTCGGCCACACGGCTCCGCACCGAGTCGATCATCTCATTTACCGTCCCATCTCGCGGACTCCCGAGAATCTGATGTGGCCGGCGACGTTTGTCGTCGACATCAAAGACACGCTGGAGCAGAAGATCGCGGCGATCGGCTGCTACAAGTCGCAGTTTCCGTCCGAGCGGTTTGCCGGCCTGAGACACTGGATCAGCTCAACCGCTGGATACGAAGGCGGGTTGTGCGGATACGATTACGGCGAGATGTACGCACTTCCGCGGCCCTTCGGCATGGCGGACCCCATGCCGTTCTTCGGGGAGTGGCCGCGAATGAATCCGATTAAGATGAAGCCGGCCTGAGCTGAAACCGACGGGAACCCGTGGGGGGTCTCTCGCGTGGTGGGCTGAGTCGAAACCATGACGGGAGTATCAGTTCGCGTCGTCGCCCGGCGCCGCTCCGGCGGCCGGATCGGATATCAGTACTTCGATCGCCGATGACGACAGTCGTTCGGCAATTTCCGTCTGCCGGCCGGGATCGGATTCACCCTTCCCGTGAACCGCCAATCGCGACTCGCACTTGGGGCATTTTACGACCTTTCCGATGGCGGATGCGGGAGCGCGTAATCTCGCTCCGCATGGACAGCCAACGACGATGTGATCTCGGATCGGCGCGCCGCTCGAACCGGCGGCCTGAAGTCCCGCCCGTCGGATCGGTTTCGCAAATGCAGTGACGGCCCCCGGGCCCGGGAATGAGCCACCACACTTCGGACAACGAACGAGCCGGTCAGCCGAATTCGCAGGCACGCCGAGCTTGGCGCCGCACTGGCAGCGGAAGATCACCCGATCCGAGTGTGTTTCAGACATGATTTCCGCATTCTAGCAGAAATCGGTCGGTGACGCACACGATGGGTGCCTACGGCTTTGGCGGCGCGGCGCCGTCGTCCGGCGGCGCGAGCGTGATGTGCGAGCCACATTGATTCCAGCCGTCCGCTTCGCGGCGATAGATATCGCACGATCGCAAGACAATGGTCTTCTCCTCGCCGTCGGATGTTCGAATCCACTCGCGTGCAAGGTAAAACACGACGGCCACGTCGCCGTGGACTTGCACGTCACTGTCGAGCAGCTGATAGCGCCGACCCTCGATCGTTTCCAGAACGCGATCGGCCGCCTTCATGTATTCGTCGATGCCGCGGACGAGCGTGCGGCTGCCGATCTGGAAACCGCACCAGTCGGCGGTATGGCCGCGGCGAATGGCTTGACGGTCCTTTCGAAAGTAGGCATGAAACAAGCCATCGATGTGAGCGAGGATCGCAGCACGATCGTTCTGCGTCTTGGGGTTGCTCATGACGGTATTTCCTCCTTGTGCCAGGATCAGGATGGTCGCGACGCCAATGATCAGGGCCGACTTGCGAAGATACTTCATCGCTTTCCCCAGAGATGGCGCACCGTTCGCGTCGATTCGACTCCGCTCCGGTCGTAGCTATCGCGACTGCCGGGTTCACGTGGAGAATACGCCGAGGTGGTCCCGCTAGACTTTCAGTTTCCTGCTCATTTCGCGGATGCCGCGGCGCGAGGCCGATCGCCGGAACTCGGACGGCGACAGGCCGAATTCGCTGCGAAACGCGGTGGTGAAGTGGCTATGGCTGCCGTAGCCAAGGTCGAGGGCGAGCGTGGTGAGGTTCGGCTCGTCATTGGCCAGGCGATCGAGGGCCGCCCGAAGCCGCAGGCGGTCGACGTAGCCATGAAGCGTCAGGCCGGTCACGCGGCGGAAGAGACGCGCGAGGTGGAAAGGCGAGCAATGGACGGCAGCGGCGAAGTCGTCGAGTGAGAGCCGCCGCGTGAAGTGCCCGGCGGCGAACTGCCGCGCCGCGTCGGCCCAGTCGCCGTGTGCCCGGACGGTGTCGGCGCGGACGGCCACCGGGCGGCGGAGCATCCCGCGGATTCGGAACGCCGAAGCAATGGCAGCGTCCAATAGCTCCGCGGCGTCTTCCTCCGTCGCCAGCGGATCGTTCAGCCCACTTCGCAGCCGGCCGCGAAGGCGCTGCTGAGCCAGGCACAGGCCGGGATCGCACGGTCCGTGTGAGATGGAGAACGGCCGGCTGGGTCGATCGGCGGCTGCCGGTTCAAAACGGCTCAGGGCATCGAGAAGCGCGGGGCGACGGAATGAATAGACGGTGCAATCATCGCCGCCGTCGACCGGATGGCTGATTCGGTAGGGTTCGTCTGCGTTGAAGAAGAGGACGCTGTTGACGTCGGCCGTGATCTCGTGTCTGCCGACGTGTTTCACGAATAGGCCGCGGCGCGGGAACGCAAGCTCGAATCCGCCGGCCCGCTCTTCACCGCCGCAGCGCGAGTCGTGCGGCCGACAGCAGACGTCGTAGATTGTCACGACGGAGCCGCGAAACAGGGACGATGAATCGAGGTGCGCGGGCATCCCCGGATTTTACCGCGCGATCGAGCCGGCACGAAACGGTCAGCCGGATATCGCTCGAATGTACGCCGCCGCACCCACACCCGGCTCGCACTTGTAGCCCTGTGCCCGCAGCGCCATCTCCATCGCGGCGATCGCACCGAGGGTGTCGATCTCGTCGACCCAGCCCATGTGGCTGATGCGGACCATCTTGCCGGCCAGTTGGCCCTGTCCGTCGGCAACCTGGACGCCGTACTTGCTCTTCATCTCTTTCCGCCATTTGTCGTTGTCGACGCCGGCGGGAGTGTTGATGCCGGTCACGCTGTCGGCTGGATCTTTCGCGAAGACGGTCAGGCCCATGGCCGCGGCGGCCGCGCGCGTCGCTCGGGCGAGTTTGGCGGTGCGGGCCCAGATGTTTTCGAGCCCTTCCTTGCGGATCATCGCCAGCGACACCCGAAGTGCCCGGACCAGCGTGTTGGCCGGTGTCCACGGAGCATCCCAGTCGGCCAGACTCTTCCGGAAGGCCTTGAGATTGTTGTAAAAGATCGGGGCCTCGAACGAGTCGATCACCTTCCACGCACGATCGTTGACCGCAACGAAACCCAGCCCGGGAGGGAGCATCAGGGCCTTCTGTGAGCCGGTGATGGCGACATCAATGCCCCACTCGTCCATCTTGAATGGCAGGCAGCCGACGGACGTGATGCAGTCGGTCATCAGCAGACAGTCGCGCTCGCGCGTCAGCTTTGCGATGGCGGCCACGTCCGTCAGCGCGCAGGTGCTCGTCTCGGAGTGCACGGTGATGACCGCGGAGACATTCGACTCTTTCTTCAGCATTTCCGCGACGCGGGCCGGATCGGCTCCGCGGCCGTATTCATATTCGTACTCAACGTGGTCGATCTTGTATCGCTTGCACACGTCGCGCCAGCGCTCGGCGAATTTGCCGCCGTGGCAAACGAGGGCTTTCTTGCCGGGCGGAACGATGCTGACGATCGCGCCTTCGGCCGCTGCGGTGCCGCTGCCGGTGATCGTGAGACAAGTCCCCTTCGTCTGAAACAGGTATTGCAGGTTTTCGGTCGCTTCCTTGAGCCAGTCGCGATAGGTCTGCGTGCGGTGGTGCTCGATCGGGCGGGCCATTTCGAGCAGGACTTCGTCCGGAACCATGGTCGGCCCCGGAGTGAAGAGTCGCAATTTCGGCATGGGAGGACCTCCGACGTTCGAGAAAAGACTGCCGGAATGAAGTATAAATCGCGCCGGTGCCGGCCTCAAGGAGCGTCAACTTGCAAGCAATTACTTGCCGTATTTTCAATGCCAGGCTTCCGAAATACTTCGCGCTGATGAGCATCATGGCGACGTTGGCGGGGCCGGCCGGCGCCGCTCCGGCGTCGCAGACGACGACGACCAGCGCGACGACTAAACCCGCACCGCTTGAGTTTGTGGTCACATTCAGCGAAGCCGTTCAAAAAACGCCGTACACCGGGCGAGTCTGGGTGCTGTGCACCACGCGCGCCCGGGGCGAGCCACGACACGGACCGGAATGGTTCAATCCCGAGCCATTCGCATCCGTCGAAGTCAAAGACTGGAAGCCCGGCGAGCCGCTTCGAATCGCGGCCGACGCGCGGGCTTATCCGACGTCGATCGCCGCATGGCCGGCGAAGCGCTATCGCATCCAGGCCGTCATGGACCTGGCCGGCGACGAACGCCGCTGTCCCGCCGCACCGGGCAACGGTCGCAGCGCCGTGGTGTCGCGAAAGATCGATCCGCAAGCGACGGGCCCGATCGAATTGAAGATTCAACGCGCGGAGCCGCCGCTGAGGTTCGTCGACGACGAGCGACTGAAACACGTCGAGATCGAAAGCAAGCTGCTGTCCAACTTCTACGGGCGGCCGGTCAAGATGCGCGCGGCCGTGCTCTTCCCCAAGGGCTTCGACCCCAAGGTGCGCACGAAGTACCCGACTGTTTATGACATTCCCGGATTCGGCGGCGATCATCGCTTCATTCACTGGTATCGCGCGCAGGTTCCCGCGACCGAGCCGCCGTTCGTTTACGTCGCGCTGGATCCCACCTGCTCTCTGGGGCATCACGTCTTCGCCAACTCGGCGAACAACGGCCCGCGCGGCGACGCGCTGGTCGAAGAGCTGATCCCCTACCTCGAAAAAACCTTCCCGCTCATTCCGGATTCGTCGGCGCGATTCCTGACCGGCCATTCATCCGGCGGCTGGTCGGCGCTCTGGCTGCAGATCAACTATCCGGACTATTTCAACGGGGTCTGGTCGCTGGCGCCCGATCCTGTCGACTTCCGGAACTTCACCAACATCGACCTTTACAAGCCCGGCGCCAGTGCCTACGCGGACTCGGCCGGCCGCCCGGTATTCGTCGCGCGCTCGGGCGACACGCCGACTTTGCGGTTCATGGACTTTGCGCGAATGGAGGATGTGCTTGGACCGGGCGGGCAAATCCACTCCTTCGAGGCGGTCTTCAGCCCGCGCGGCCCCGACGGCAAGCCGAAGCCCCTGTTCGACCGCAAGTCTGGAGCAATCGATGCGGAAGTAGCGAAGGCGTGGCAGGCCTACGACATCAATCTTGTGCTCCGCAAGCGATGGAAGGAATTGGGGCCCAAGCTGCAGGGGAAACTGCATATCCTCTGCGGTGCCGAGGATACCTTCTATCTCGACGGCGCGGTTCGATTACTGGCCGAGACACTGAAGGAACTCGGCAGCGATGCCGAAGTCGTGCTGGTGCCCGGCAAGGACCACTCCACGCTTCCGCCGAGCGACGAGGCCATGTCGCGTTTTTCGGCCATGGCCGAGCGCTTTAAGAGCACTGCCCCGAAGCAGTAGTCTCAGACGATCCGCAGGTATTGATTCAGCATCTCGGGGTTCGCGAGGGCGTCGCGATTCGGGACATCCTGTCCGTTGATCATCCGCGTGACGGCGATCTCAACCTTCTTGCCGCTGATCGTGTACGGAATGCCCGTGACCTGGCGGACGTGTTTGGGTACGTGGCGGGGCGTGGTGCCCTCGGCGATGCGCTTGCGGATCTTCGCCGTCAGTGCGTCGTCGAGCTTCATGCCGTCGCGCAACACGACGAACAAGCAGACCTCCACGTCGGCGTCGGCGGTGTCCTTGCCGACCACCACGCTGTCGAGGATTTCCGGCAATGTCTCGATCTGGCGGTAAATCTCGGCTGTGCCGATGCGGACTCCGCCGGGATTGAGCGTGGCGTCGGAGCGGCCGTAGACGATGACGCCGCCATGCGTCGTGATCTCGGCAAAGTCGCCGTGCCGCCAAATGCCGGGATAGACGTCGAAGTACGCACGCCGATACTTCGATCCGTCCGTGTCCTTCCAAAATCCGACGGGCTGCGAGGGAAACGGCGAGCAGCAGACCAGTTCTCCCTTGTGTCCGAAGACCGGCCGGGCTGTCTCATCGAAGACGCGGACGTCCATGCCTAGCCCGAGTGATTGAATTTCGCCTGCGTAGACCGGCAGCAGCGGGTTGCCGAGCATGAAGCAACTGATGATGTCCGTGCCGCCCGAGATGCTCGCAAGCTGAACGTCGGGCTTGATGTGATCGTAGACCCAGCGGAATTGGTCGACCGTCAGCGGCGAGCCGGTCGACAACACGGTCCGCAGCTTCGGCAGTTTGCACGATTCGGCCGGCTTGAAGCCGGCCTTTTCGCAGGCGGCGATGAAGCGCGGGCTGGTGCCGAAATGGGTGATTCCGAGTCGCTCGGCCATCCGCCAGAGATGATCGATGCCGGGGTGCGACGGGCTGCCTTCGTAGAGCACGATCGCCGCTCCGACGCCCAGCCCGCTGACGAGCCAGTTCCACATCATCCAGCCGCAGGTCGTGAAATAGAACAGCACGTCGTCGCGGCGCAGGTCGCCGTGCAGCATGTGCTCCTTCATGTGCTGGAGCAGCGTGCCGCCATGGCCGTGGACGATGCACTTGGGTACGCCGGTCGTGCCCGACGAATACATGATGTAGAGCGGATGATCGAACGGAAGCGGCTCAAACGTCAATTCCGAGTTGCGAACATCCGGTAGCGCGGTGCTATGCACAAACTCGTGCAACGCCACGGCCTTCGGGATTGCCGAGAGCACCGGCGTGTCGTCCATGAATGGCACAACGACGACACGTTCGATCGCCGGAATCCGCCCGACTATCTCCCGCACACGATCGCGCAGGTCGATCGGCTTGCCGTTGTAGGTATATCCATCGACGGCGAACAACAGCTTTGTCTCGATTTGCCCGAATCGGTCGAACACACCGCTCACGCCGAAATCCGGTGAGCAGGACGACCAGATCGCCCCGATGCTGGCGGTTGCGAGCATGGCGATCACTGCCTCGGGAATGTTCGGCATGAAGCCGCCGACGCGGTCGCCGCGGCGCAGGCCCATGGCCCGAATGGCCGCCGCCAGCCGCGCGACTTCGCGTCGCAGCTTGCGATGGGTCAGCGTCCGCTGCCGCCCGCGCTCATCCTCGGCGGCGATGGCGAGCCGATTGTCGTCATGCCTGAGCAGGTGGGCCGCGAAGTTCAGCAGCATTCCCGGAAACCACTTCGTCTCCAGCATTCCGTTGCCGGAGCAGGTCGCCGACGCCGGCCTCGTTGCCTCGATGCCGGCTGCATCGAACATCGCACGCCAGAACCGGTCGCGATGCGACACTGACCACGCATGCAATGCCGGCCAGGAGGGCTCAAAGCCGTGCTTCTCAGCCATCTGCTGCATAAAGGCGTGCATCTGCGAATCGCGGACGCGCGCGTCGGAAGGTTTCCAGAGCGGCATGTCTGACTTCATTCGGCCGATTCTCGAATCGCATGAGACCGCCGTCAACGCCACGAGACGTCGCAACGCGCAGGAGCCAGTAGAATGTCCGGATGCAGAGTCGGTCGGAGCCGTACCTCACGGTCAAATCGAACAGTCAGGGGTCCGCACGGCGGGCGACGGCCGTTGCGCTGATCGTGGCGGCGACGACTTTTGTGGCGTTCATTCCGGCGCTTCGAAACGGGTTTGTGAATTGGGACGACGACACGCTGCTGCTAAACAACCCGGATTTTCGAGGTTTTGGCCCGTGGTATCTCCGCTGGATGTTCAGCACGACGCTGCTGGGGAACTACCAGCCGGTTACCTGGCTGTCGTTCGCGTTCGATTATTCCATTTGGGAACTCCGTCCGTTCGGCTTCCACCTGACGAATGTGATACTTCACGCCGTTGACGCGGCGATGTTCTATTTCATCGCGAGGCGGATGCTGCGGGCGTGCAATTCATCGGCCAGAGGTGCGTCGATCGACATCGCGGCGGCAGCGGCGGCGCTGCTCTATTCCGTCCACCCGCTCCGCGTCGAATCGGTCGCGTGGATCACCGAACGCAAGGACGTGCTCTCCGCGTTCTTCCTGTTCGGGTGCCTGCTGGCGTGGTTGCGAAGTATTGACGCCGGGCGAGCTCGGCCGCTGCTCTGGCGAGTGCTCGCGTTGGCATTGTTCGCGCTCTCGCTGCTGACCAAGGTCTGGGGCATCACGCTGCCGATCATCCTGCTGATACTCGATGCCTATCCGCTCGGACGGCTCAGTCGCTCGACGGCGCGGCGGCTGTTGGCGGAGAAATGGCCCTTCTTCCTGCTGGCCGCCGCAGCCGCCATCGGCGCATTGTTCGCACAAACGACGAACGTGGGCTCGGTTGCCAAGGCGAGCATCGCCGGGCGATTCGCGCAGGCCGCGTGGGGCATCGTTTTCTACCTTGGCAAGATGCTCTGGCCCATTCCGTTGTCGCCGATCTACGAGCATCCGGCACCTTACAACCCGTTTGCGATGCAGTTTGCGGTAGCAGCGGCATCGTGTCTGCTGATTTCTCTCGGACTGTGGTTCGTGCGGCGTACGTGGCCGGCCGGGATCGCTTGCTGGGCGATCTACCTCGTAGTGTTGTCGCCGGTACTCGGGTTTGTGCAGGTCGGGCCGCAGATCGCCGCCGATCGGTACACGTACCTGGCTGCGGCGCCGTGGGCGATACTCGCTGGGGCGGGACTGCTGGGAATTCTGCAGGCAGATCGTCGCTGGGCGTTGCTCGCGCCGGCGATTGCGGGCGTCGCGGTCATCGGGCTCGGCGTGCTGACGTGGAGACAGACGCGGATTTGGCGCGACTCGGAGTCGCTGTGGCGGGCGTCGCTGGCATACAACCCGAATTCGTGGAACGGTCACAACGGGATGGCTGGGATCTACTTCGACCAGAAGAACTATCCGGAGGCGTTGAAACACCTGGAGCAGGCGTACGCCGCGGTGCCGGATTATCCGGGCGTTGTGATCAACCTGGCGGCGTGTCTCTCCTATCTCGATCGCACGGCCGAGAGCGCCGAATACCTACGGCGCGCGGCGGCAATACCGGGTCTGTCCAATGCGTGGCTGCTCGCAATCGCCAACTCGCTGAACAAACTGGGCTACGACGACGATTCGCGAAAGCTGTACGAGCGGCTGCTTCAATCCGATCCGGACGACGGCACGGCGGCCTTTACGCACTTTCGCCTGGCACATCTGGTCGGTCGAAGCGGTGACACGCCGGGCGCCATTCGACACTTCGCACGGGCGGTCGAGCTATTCGAGCCCGCCATCCGCGCGGGGCAGTCGGACGCACGGGTCTTTGTCGAGGCCGGCATGTACTCGGATGCGTGTGCGCAACTGGTAGATCTGCTGACCGCGACCGGCGACCTCGCGGGCGCCGAGACCTATCGCCGCAAGCGCGGACTCGTAACCGGTTCGTGACTAGGGAGCTTTCCGAATCGGCCGTCCCGCCTCGATCTCGGCCTGGTGCGCGGCCAGTTCCGGCGCAACGGGCTGTCGCCCGCCGTCGGTCGTCCACTCGATGACCTGCGCGATTGCACGCCGGGCATGCTCAAAATCACCCTCTTCGGCATGCGCCGCGGCCAGGGTCGTCATCGCGATCGCCTGACGCGGTCCCGATCGCAGGGCGATTGGTCGTGCGAGCCCGACCGCCTCGGGGCCGTTGCGATACTCGGGCTGAGGATGAGTCGACAAGACCCACGCCAGACGCAGCGAGATGGCCTCGTCGTCAGGATAACGCCGCAGGCCGGCCCGAAGGGCATCGACGGCGCGCGGTGACTGGCCGATCGCGAACCACGCCGACGCGACATTCAGGAATGCCTCGGCGGGCAGCTCCATGGATTGCAGGGCCCGTTGCAGCATTGTCTCGGCGCCGCTGATGTCGCCTCGGCGAGCCGTGAGCACACCGAGGCCGATCAACGCCTTCGGGAAGTTTGGATCGACCGTCAGCGCCTGCTCAAAAACCGGCTCGGCCTCCGCGAATTGACCGGCACGGAAAAGCGCGGCCGCGTACTCGGTCACGACTTCGGCTGATTTGGGCGAGGCCTCAACGCCCTTGCGGTGCGCAATCAGCGCCTCCGCTGTACGGCCGCTCTTCTGCAGGAATACGCCGTAGTTTTGCCAATAGAGTCCGTCCGCCGGCCAGAGCTGCACGGACTTCTCCGCGTGGGAGAGCGCGTTGGGCAGGTCGCCGCGGCGATCGTACTGCAGCGCCAGGTTTGAATAGGCGTGCGCGCAATTCGGATCAACATCGAGGGCGCGTTTCCAGAGTGCGATGCTGTTCTCCCAGAACCCTGTCTGTCGAACGGAAACTCCAACCCACACGACGAGGATGGCAACGACACCGGATGCGATCCATCGACCTCTGTCGGTAAGCCACACGTGATGACGTTGCATCGCGGACGCGACGAGCCCGCCGGCGAGTACCGCGAACCCCATCATCGGCATGTAGGTGTAACGATCGGCCGCGATCTGCGCGCCGGATTGTACGAGCCCCGACACCGGCGCCAGCGTGACGAGGAAGAACGCCCAAGCGGCACACAAGCCCGGCTGGCGTCGGCGCCGGCCGACGATCAGAATCGTTGCGACGATCACCAATGCAATGCAAGCCACGTACTTGAGGGAGTATGGATTGAGCTGGAGCGGCCGCTCGTACATCGCCATGAGCCCACTGGGGATGAGCGTCTTCCAGAGATAGAAACAGGTTGCGTAAGACGCTGTCGCGATCCGCTGCATCGGTCCGAATGTGTCGAGCGTCTGCAACAGAGCGCCTTTCCGCTGCCCGATCAGCGCAACGACGGCGGTCGCGATCGCGAGGAGCAGGAACGGCAGCTTCTCGAGCCAGACCGTTCTCCGCCCGCGCCACCAGCCGGCTTCTCCGCCGAGTCGCCGGATCGGATAGACGTCGAGAATCAGCAGGACGATCGGCAGCGTCATGGCCATGGCCTTGCAGAGCAGGCACGTGAGGTAGAGAAACACCGCCGCGAGATACCACTGGGCCCGCCGGCCGGGCGCGGCGGCGACATAGTGCAAGTAGGCCAGCAACGTGAGCGCGAACATCAACCCCGAGAGCACGTCGCGGCGTTCGGCTGCCCACACGACCGACTCGACCCGTAGCGGATGCACCGCAAAAGCCAGCGCGGCGACGACGGCCCCGAAGCGAATCCATCCCGCCGACAGAGCAGGCGACGCCAGCCCGATGAGTCGGCGTGAGAGAAAGTAGAACACCGTCGCTGCGGCTGAATGACGAAGGATGTTTGTCAGGTGGAATCCAAACGGCTTCAAACCCCAGAACGACCAATCAACCGAATAGCTGATCCAACTCAGCGGCTGATACGGGCCGGACAGAAACGTCGTGAATGCGTACTTGATATGTGGCCATCCGAGCCCTCGATATGCCGCGTTGTTGACGAGCAGCAGTTCGTCGTCCCAATCGACGAAGTCGTTGTTCAGTGAGCGGGCGAACGTGAGAAATGTGATGAGAAAGACGAGTACCGGCGCCAATATCCGCCCGCGCTCGCGAACGGGAGCGGCACGAGTCGTCGTCGAGAATTCGGGCATAGGACTTCGATTGGCGTGTCGAGCATGCCCCGAACGCTAGATCAGCTTTTCCTCTTCGCGAAGGATGCGCGCCAGCTCTCTCGCCATCTCCTCGGGCGTGCCGGAAAGCTTGCGACCGGGCGGGCGCGGCGGCGGCGGCGAAAACTCGCCCATGCGCGTGGCGCTGGCAGCGACCTCGGGGGCCGGCAACCCGACCGCTGCAAGATTCAGCGTCTCGAACGGCTTTTTCTTGGCTTTCATCAATCCGGGCAACGACGGGTAGCGGGCTTCGTTCAACCCTTTTTCGGCCGTGATCAGGCACGGGAGCTTGAGGTGGACGATCTCTTCCGCGCCCTCGATGCGACGTCGCACGGTTATCGACTTCATATCCGCCGCCCATTCGATCGCCACGACTGCGCCAACGTGGGGCCAGCCGAGGCATTCGGCGAGAGCGGGGCCGACCTGTCCACAGTCGTAATCGATCGCATGCTTGCCGGCGATGATGAGATCAAACCCGCGCGACTTGATCGCCGCCGCAATGACGCGGGCGGTAGTCAGCTCGTCGATTCCGGCGAAGGCGTCGTCGCTCAGGTGGATGCCCTGGTCGGCCCCCATCGCGTACGCCGTGCGGATCACGTCGGCCGACGCCGCCGGACCGAGCGTCAGCACCGTCACTTCGATCCCGGCCGACGCGTTCTTCTCGCGTATCCGCAGCGCCTCTTCGACGGCGAACTCGCAGAACGGATTCATGACGAACTTGACGCCGGTGGTCTCGATGCCGGAGCCGTCGGCCTTCACCTTGATAGCGGTGGTGGATTCCGGGACATGCTTGGCTAACGCAAGGATCTTCATCGCTGCATTCCTACTTCTTCTTCATTCCCAGCAACACATCGGCCAGTTCGGCGATGCCTTTGCCGTGCGACGCGACGGTGTGAACAATCGGCTTGTTCGTGCCGATCGTCTGTCGAATTTGCGAATCGAGCCGGTCCGCGCCCGGCAAGTCCGATTTGTTGATCACGAAGACGTCGGCAATCTCGGTAATACCCGCCTTGTCGAGTTGCAGGTCATCGCCCGCGCCGGGCATCATCACCAGCACGACCGGCGACGCGAACTTTCGCACCATCACGTCGTTCTGGCCGGCGCCAACCGTCTCGACGACCAGCAGCTCAAAGCCCGCGCGCCGCATGGCAGCGGTCATCGGACCGGTCGAGTCGGCCACGCCGCCCATCGCGCCGCGACTGGCGGCCGAGCGAATGAACACGCCGGCATCCTCGGCCGAGGCCGTCATCCGCGCGCGATCGCCGAGCAACGCCCCGCCGGTGATCGGGCTGGCCGGATCGACCGCAATCACGCCGACGCTTTTCACGCGCTTGCGCAATTCCTTCAGAAGCTGGCCGATCAGCGTGCTTTTTCCGACGCCCGGCGAACCGGTGAAGCCGACGCACATCGCGCCGCCCGCCGGACCGTTCGCCGTGTTCGCCGGCTGCGACTCCACCCACGTCAGGACGCGACCGAGGGCGACCGGGTCACCCTTGTCGCTCGCCGCCGTCCACTTCGCGATCGCGTTTTCCGCGTTCAGCTTCTGCCGCGCCGCGTGCGTCCGCGAACCCAGTTCGCGGCACGTCTGAATGACGCTCGCGAGCGACGTTTCAGGTTCAAATACCGCCGCGACGCCGGCCGCCTTCATTTCGTCAAAGTCCTGCTGGGGGATGATGCCGCCCAGGACCAGCGGAATGTCGGTGCGGCCAACCTTCTCCAACTCTTTCCGGATGATCGGCACGAGCGTACGGTGCGCAGCGCTGTGGAAACTGACGCCGAGCACATCGACGTCTTCTTCCGCCGCAGCCTTCACCGCCGCTGCCGGAGTCTGCCACAAACCGGTGTAGATGACCTCCATGCCGGCGTCACGGAACGCGCGGGCCAGCACCCGCACCCCGCGATCGTGACCGTCGAGACCGACCTTGGCCAGCAGTATTCGAATCGGTAGCTGTTGCATCCACACGCCGCAATGTCAGAGGATGCGGACGCATGTCCGCACGAGAACCGTCCCTATGGTCGCGGATCAGCCGCCATGCGCCAAGGCCGACTCGCTTTACAACGCGCGTCGGGAACCGGACAATCCCCCCAAACGTCCCGATAATGCGCAACGCGATCATCGCGTTGCGAGCGTCGATTGACGCGTAGTTGCCGGATCTGAGCAAACCCCAGGAGGCCGACATGGGCCCCGTCACGGTCGACGCGAATCGCCTGAAGAATCTCGATGCCGCGCGAAATCTGGAATGGATCGCCGGGAACGGACGCGGCGGCTTCGCCATGTGCTCGGCGCCGAACATCCTGACTCGCCGATACCACGGGTTACTCGTCGCCGCCATCAAGCCGCCGCTTGATCGCTGGGTGCTACTGGCCAAGCTCGAAGCAACTGCGATCGTGGGCGAACAGCGCTACGAGCTTTCCAGCAACGACTATCCGTCCATCGTCCACCCGGCTGGCTACCAGGCGCTCGAATCATTTGCTCCGTCACCCAACCCGACGTGGCGGTTCCGCCCGGCCCCGGACGTGCTGATCGAGCAAACGCTTTTCATGCCCGCCGGCCAGGACACGACATACGTACAGTTCCGGCTCCTCGAAGGCCCGGCCGCTATCGATTTCGAAGTTCGGCCGCTCTGCACGAGCCGCTTCATGCACGATATGACCGAACGGCCCGACCTCGGCGAGCCGCAACTCGACGCCACGCGGGGCGGCTTTGCCCTGCGCTGGAACGGCCGGCCTGCGCTTCACCTCGACAGCAACGGCCGGTTCTCCGCCCTCCCCGACTGGTATTACCAGTTCGTCCTTCACGCGGAAGCGGCCCGCGGCCAGCCCGATCGACAAGACTTGTTCATGCCCGGCCCGATCTGCGCGACGCTGCAGCGCGGCGATTCCGCCGGCCTCGTCATCGTCGCATCCACCGCGCCGGTCGCGTGGACTGGCTGGTCGCAAGTCCGCGATCGCGCGGCCAAGCACCGGATGCTCGCGCCTCTGCCGCGCGGTGTCGACGACAAGCTTGCCGTCGCGCTATCTCGTGCCACCGACGCCTTCATCGTCGATCGCGGCGACAAGTTGACGGTTATCGCCGGCTATCCGTGGTTTGGCGACTGGGGTCGCGACACGTTTATCTCGCTGCCCGGCCTGTGCCTCGTCACCGGTCGCTACGACACCGCCCGGCGAATCATCGATGCGTTCAGCGACTTCGTGGACGGCGGGCTCATCCCCAATCGCTTCCCCGATGACAGCGAAAAGCCGGAATACAACACGGTCGATGCGA
Organism: uncultured Planctomycetaceae bacterium; assembly: GCA_964549445.1. Lineage (GTDB taxonomy): Bacteria > Planctomycetota > Phycisphaerae > UBA1845 > UTPLA1 > SpSt-539. The sequence goes on along the minus strand of CAZJVS010000028.1, from coordinate 14,301 downwards.
CGCTCTGGTTCATCCACGCGATCGACCGCTACCTCGCCTACTCCGGCGATTGGTCGTTTGTCGCCGAGAGACTCTTCCCGATCATTTCGTCCATTCTCGAAGCGCACGAGCGGGGGACGCGACATCGAATCAAGGTCGATTCCGACGGCCTGCTCGCGGCCGGCGAGCCCGGCGTCCAACTGACCTGGATGGACGCCAAGTTCGGCGATTGGGTCGTCACGCCGCGAATCGGCAAGCCGGTCGAGATCAACGCCCTGTGGTACAACGCGTTGCGGATCGCCGCCGACTATGCCGACCGCCTCGAACAGCGAACACAGGCCCAGCGGTGGCGCGCCCTCGCCGAGCGCGCGTTCGCCAGTTTCAATGCGCGCTTCTGGAATACGGCGGTGGGCTGCTGCTACGACGTGATTGACTGCGATCACGTTGCCGGGCGGTTTGACCCGAGCATCCGGCCGAACCAGGTCTTCGCGGCCGCGCTCACCCATCCGATCCTCGAACGTTCGCGCTGGCAGTCGATGGTTCGCGTCGTGCAGCAGAAACTATTCACGCCGATCGGACTGCGCACGCTCGACCCCGCCCATCCGGACTACAAGCCGCACTACACCGGTGACATGCGCAGTCGCGACGGCGCCTACCACCAGGGCACCGTCTGGCCGTGGCTGCTCGGCGGCTTTATCACGGCCTACGTCAGGGCCAACGGTGAGACACCCGCTGCGCGGCAGTCCGCGCGCGAACTCCTCATCGGCCTTGAAGCTCACCTCGCCGTCGCCGGGTTGGAGAGCGTTTCCGAAGTTGCGGAAGGCCAACCGCCGCACCGCCCCGACGGCTGCCCGTTCCAGGCATGGTCCGTTGCAGAGCCGTTGCGCGCCATCGTCGAGGACGTCTGCGACATCCGGCCGGCGGCCGATGGCGAATCCGCTTCGAGCGAATCGACGAGCGCTGTCACCCGCACCGGCAGCGGTCGAAGTCCCGTTGCACCGTAGCCACGGCCGACGCGACTATCCCAGTGCGAGCACGCAGCCAACGACCCAGACAATACACACGGCGTCGATCGCCAAGCCGACGCAAACCATCCACCGCAGTGGAATCATGCCGGTGCCATAGACCAGCGCATTGGGTGGTGTCGATACCGGCAATGCAAACCCAAGACTGGCCGCCAGCGCCACGACTTGGATCACCTTGATTGGAGGCACGCCAATCGTCGTCGCAATGGAGGCCGCGATCGGTACCATCAGCGCCGCGGTTGCCGTGTTGCTGGTCACTTCGCTCAGCAGAACGGTAGCACCCGCCACCACGAGTAGCGATATCATGGGCGGCCAGTGGAGGTGGCCGACGGACGCGGCAAGTGCGGCGGCCGTGCCGCTCTTATCGAGAAGTCGCCCAAGGCAGAGTCCGCCGCCGAACAGGAAAAGGGTATCCCAGTCGATAGTCTGGAAGTCGCGCCGGTCGAGCACCGAGCGGCCACCGGGGCCGGTGCGAACCAGGAACAGCAGAAGGGCAGCCGCGACAGGGACGAGTGACTCGGGAAGGAACTTCTCAATCGCGACTCGAATGGAGCCATCCGGCGGATAGACGCCGATCACAATCCCCGAGCCGATCCACACAGCCGCCGCCAACCCGAGCGCCGCCAGCGACCATCTCCGCCCCATCCGGCGCTCGGCGTCGCTTTCCTCGATCCGCTCAATCTGCGGCGCGATCTTTCGGCTCGCGAGCGACTCGCTGAAGTCCCCCGCCAATCCGCGCGGGGCAAACCGTCCGGCAAACGTCAGGATTCCCCACGCCGCCAACGTTGCGCCTCCCCAGACTGCGACGCCTACGCGCGACCACGTCAGGAAGCTGACGTCGTCGCTGAGATTCTTCATCGCTGCGTAGCCCAGGAAATTTGGGGCGGTGCCAATCGGCGTCGCCATCCCTCCCAGCGTTGCGCCCAGCGAGAGCGCCATGAGCACCGCCGCCGGTCGGGCTGATCGCCGCGCTACCGATGCGACGGCCGGCAGCAGCATGGCCGTCACTGCGGTGTTGTTCTGAACGGTAGAGATCGAACCCGATGTGGCGAGGATTGCCAACGTTCGGCCGGCGCCGCCTCGGCTCTCGGGCTCGGGCGCGTTGAGCCAGCGCGAGCGGATCAGCCAATCGAACGCCCCGTGCTTGTCGAGCGCGCGGGCCAGCAGAAATGCGCCGAGATTCAGAAAGATGATCGGATCGCCCCAGACCGTGACGGCCTGCGGCCACGTCAGCAATCCCGTCATCGTCGCCGCAATGGGGATCCAAAGCGCTATGACGCCGAGTGGGGCGATCTCGCTGATCCACAGGATCAGGGTCGCGACGACGATGGCCGTCGCCTGCCGCACCGACCCGTCGCCATGCCACGGCGACGTCGCGACCAGCGCAAACGCCGCCGCCGCGATGAGAATGACAATGACTCCGCGTCTTTGCACGCGGCTATCCTGCTCGCCGGCCGATTGGCGAGCAAGCAACGACCGCGATATCTTGTGATCGTGCGTCGGAGTACATGAATGGATTCATCACTGCTAAAGAAGTTGCTCGCCACGATTGCGGTTGTTGCCGCGGCGACCATGCTGACGTCCGGCTGCAGTCTCCTGCCGGCCCAGTCTCCATTCGGGACGAAGACGACGATTATCCTCGTTCGGCACGCTGAGCGCGACCCCGGCGCGGACCCGCCGCTCAATGCCGAAGGACAGGTCCGCGCCCAGGCCCTGCTTGCGGCGCTGTCGGACGCCGGCATCACCGAGATCTACTGCACCGACCTTATCCGCAATCGCACAACAGCCCAGCCCCTGGCCGACAAGTTCGGCCTCGAGCTTCACCTCGTCTCGGAAAGCAAGTACGAGCACACAGCGGCAACGGCCGAAGAACTCGTCCAGAAATGGCTTTCGCAGCACGCCGGCGGCGTCGTCCTGTGGGTGGGGAATATCGGATCGTCTCAGTTTCCTAACGAACCGGGCATCAATCAGGAGATTTTCATTCGCCTCGGCGGCACTGGCAGCGCTCCGATCCGCTACGAGGACCTGTTCATCATGACCATTCGCGACGTCGGTCCGCCTCGAATCATCAGGGCCAAGTACGGCGGCAAGAGTTCGCTCGATCCGGCCTGACCGCACGCACAACTCGTGCGATTGTGCGTGCTTACAGCCGTCACAACGCCCGACGGCCATCGCGCTTGCGGCTCTGACGCCCCTGCACTAGACTGCCCGCCTTGTTATCAGGACGATCAGCGCGTCCGTTCGGCGGCGCGGTCGGAACCGACGCCCATGAAGTTCGTATTGCTCGACCGGATTATCGCCTTGGAGCCCGAGCGTTCGATCGTAACGCGGAAGGCGCTTTCGCTGGCCGAGGAGTATCTGGCAGACCACTTTCCGACGTTCCCGGTCATGCCGGGCGTCCTGATGCTCGAGGCGATGGTCCAGTCGGCGGCCTGGCTGGTGCGGGCCTCGACCGATTTTGCAGCGAGTCTCGTGACGCTCGAAGAGGCCAAGAACGTCACCTACAAGAGCTTCGTGTCGCCCGGTCGAGTGTTGGAGCTTCGAATCGAGGCGGTCAAGATCGAGCCGCACTCAAGTGAACTTCGCGGCGTCGGCATCTGCGGCGATCGCGAAATGGTCAAGGCCCAGCTTCGGCTGAGGCATCGCAACTTGGCCGACCGCGATCCGGCACTGGCCGAACTTGATCGATCGTTGATCCGGCAGGCCCGCGAGTTGTTCGGGCTGCTGGGCGGAAAGGCCCTCTTGTCGGCCGCGACTACCGCGGTCGCACCGTGAATGGAACCCGCGGACGAAACCGCTCGTCCGGCTTGTTTGAGGAGTTAGCAGACGATGCCCACGATGACGCGAGACGAGGTATTTACGAAGGTCAAGGATGTCCTGGTCGATGCCTTGGGCGTCGATGACGACGCCGTCACCGAAAAGGCCACGCTCACCGGCGATCTCGGGGCCGAGTCGATCGACTTTCTGGACATCGTGTTTCGGCTCGAGAAGACGTTCGGAATCAAGATCCCGCGCGGCGAGCTGTTCCCCGAAGACGTCCTGAACAACCCCGAATACGTCGAAAACGGCAAGCTCACGGCGAACGGCCTGGCCCAGCTCAAGAAGACCATGCCCCACGCCGACTTCACAGATTTTCAGAAGGACCCCGACGTGAACAAGATGACCAACCTGTTCACCGTCAAGACGATCGTCAACTACGTCGCCACGAAGGTTGCCGCCTGAACGGACATGCGCTGGATTTGGATCGACAAGTTCGTTGAGTTCGAGTCCGGCAAACGCGCGGTGGCCGTCAAGAACGTATCACTCGCTGAAGAGCACTTGCACGATCACTTTCCGGGTTACCCGGTCATGCCGGCATCGCTAATGATTGAGGGCATGGCCCAGACGGCCGGCATCCTCGTCGGCGAGGCCCGCCATTTCGCCGAGAAGGTAATCCTCGCGAAGGTGAAGCGGGCGCGGTTCGAGCACGAAGTCCGCCCCGGCGACCAGCTCACTTACGACGCAATCATCGAACGGATCGATGATGCCGCTGCCTATACGGCCGGAAAAGTGCTTTGCAATGGCCAGCCGCTCGGCGACGTCGATATCGTTTTCTCGCACATCGATCAGAACATGAGCGGGCTCGAGTTCCCCGAAGAGAACTTCGTCTTCACCGACCAGTTCAAATCGCTCCTGCAAACTTACAACGTCAAACGCTCATAAGTCGAATTGGACGGAAAACGACCGCACCCGATCGATCCTGACATCGACCGGGTGCGGCTCTTCGAACGACTCTCCCGTCGTCGAAACTTGGCAGTACGCAATAGCGCCTCTTTCAATGAAGACGCACGTCACCGCTTGCCGGCCACTGCAATTCGTTTGACCGTTGAAATAATCTGCCACGACGGCCACCTCGTACTACCCCCACGTCCCAAACGACGGACAGGTCAAGTCCCCGATGCTCCCGCGGTGACGCTCCACTATGGACATGTCGCATCGTTCAGCAAGTCGCTGACGAAGGCGCTAACGTCTGCGGAAGTGAGCCCCGGATTGCCGTCCATCTCCGCACACGTGCAGCTCCCGCCAGAGATCATGCAATTTGTGAACTGCTGGATGTCACGGCCGTCTCTGAGTCCGTCGACGTTCATATCTCCCGGGCAGGCACAAACCACCGGCGTCACGTCGAGCGTGAAGTTGTCGACATAGGGCGGCAACGTCGATCCTGAAATCATCCCGATGGTGAAGATGTTGGCCAGCGAGATCGGCGTCGGCGGAGACGAGATCACCTGGTTGGTGGGCGACAATTCGACGGCGACGGCAACCCATACATTGGGGGACGTTTCGTACAGGCGGACGCCGTACGTGACCCCGTTGGTTCCATCCGCCACCGGGATGTCGGACCCTACAAAACCATTGAGGATGCGATTCACCGCCGCCACGTTGTTGCGCGGAGCAATGGCGATGGCGTGGCCTTCATCCACGGCGGCGCCCCCATTCCAGGAAGGCGACGCATCGAAGAAGCCAAAGATCATGATGGCAAAGTTGTCGGTCGAAAGCCCGCGATAGGTCGTGGCGGAGAGCGTGTAGACGTTTCCGCTGGTGATGGCCACGGGCATGGGCAGGTAGGCCACCTGGAGGAACGCGGGCCCGGCGTTCACCTTGGTTCCATCGGTGGCGAATCCGGATTGAGCCGTCCACGTGCCACCGGGCGTGGTCGACGGCGTGCTTCCGTTGAGCGGGCCGACGCGATCGAAGTTGTCCTGGAGCACCGTCGCAGCTCGAGCCGTCATCGCACGAATGAACAGCAAAGCGACCAACCCGATCATCTCTTTGTTAAGCAACGCCAACTCCTTATCGATGCCTAAGCCGACATCCCCCAGAAAACCTCGACGCGGCCGAGCCGCTCGGCCGTGCTGCACCATGGTAACAGCGCCCGCCGCCCCATTGCGCCAATCATCTTACGCTGCCTTGCGTGTCATCCCGGAAATCCGGGTTTGATGTGTAAAAACTGAAAAGCACGCAAGCGCCCTTGGCGCTCGCGTGACTCTTCAGAAGGAGGAGGGAATGAAGCCGTCTATTACATCTACGCCGGGGACCGCATTGCGGTTCGAATCATTTCCGGGCCGGCGTCTCTACCAGATAAGACGTTTTTCCAGCCCGATCCGGACACGAAATTCAACATTTTCTTGAGGCACCCCGGTTTCAGGCCGTGTTTGAACAGCCTCCCGGCGGCCGGTAGAGTGACAGCCCCTTCCAGGCGGTCGGCCCCGGAATCGAGCAAACGATGGAAGGCGACGACCAATTCATCGAGCGTCTGCGGGCGGCCGATCCGGTCGTTCTCGGCGACATCAGCAAGCGCTACGCCGGCGAGCTGAACGTCTTCTGCCAGCGCATGGTTTTCGACGCCGCACTGTCCGAGGACATCGTCCAGGACGTCATGATGCGCTGCTGCAAGGCCGACGCGACCCAGCTTCCCACGGGCAGCTTGCGCGGCTGGCTTTACCGCGTCGCCCGCAATCGCTGCATCGACGAGCTGCGGCGAATGCACCCGCAGGTGCGCCTCACGGCTGCCCAGACCGCGCGCACAAATTTGCCGCGCGGTGTCATCGCCATCGACAAGGGCACGACGCCGGCCGGTCGGGCCGCCAAACAGGACCGCGCCGACCGCGTCCAGATGGTCGTTGACGGGATGGACGATGACCTGCGCGAAGTCGTCATCATGCACTTCTTCCAGGGATTGACGAACGCGGAGGTCGCCGAGGCCCTCGACCTCAGCGTCTCCGGCGCCAAGGCCCGCCTCTCGCGGGCGACCCGCCTGCTGCGCGACCGGCTCAAATCGCTCGACGATTCCTCGGTATGAACTGCGCCCGCGTCGACGACCTGTTGCTTGAATATGTCGAAAACGCCCTCGACGACGCCGACCGCCGGGCCGTCGATACACACTTGTCGCGCTGCGCCGCATGCCAACGCCGCCTCGGCGAGACCCGTGAACTTGTCGGCGACCTGGCCCAAGCCCGCCAGGCCTCGCTTGCCGGGTCGTCGTGCGCCACGGAAAAGTCGGAAGTCACGGTTGCCTCCTGGCCGCCGGGGACACGACTTGGAGACTTCGAAATCATCGCCGAACTTGGTCGCGGCGGCATGGGCACCGTCTACCGCGCGCGGCAGCTCTCTCTGAATCGCATTGTCGCGCTCAAGGTCCTCTCGGCTGCCATGGCCCAGACGCCGGGCCTCATCAAGCGCTTCGTGACTGAGGCCCACGCCGCGGCCAAGCTCCATCACACCAACATCGTCGCGGTTTATGCCCAGGGCGAGCACGACGCTCACCTCTTCTATGCCATGGAATTGATCGACGGCGAGGGCCTCGAGCGCGCCATGCGCCGCCCGGAGAGCGGCCTGGCCCCGCGCCAACCCTCACGCGATTATCGCCGGCTCGCCCGGCTGATTTCCGAAGCAGCCGACGCTCTTCAACACGCCCACGCGCAGGGCGTCATTCATCGCGATATCAAGCCGCAAAACATTCTCCTCGGCCGCGACGGCCGCCTGCACGTAACCGACTTCGGACTGGCCCGCCTGCTCGACGAGCCCGGCGTGACCATCTCCGGCGAAATGCTCGGCACGCCGGCCTACATGTCGCCCGAACAAGTCGGCGCCGACCGGCGAAAAATCGATCACCGCACCGACCTCTTCTCGCTCGGCGTCACATTCTATGAGATGCTCACCGGCGCGCGGCCGTTCGACGGCGTGACGCGCGACCAGGTCGTCGCCCGCATCTGCACGACCGAGCCGGTCTCGCCGCGAAAGCTCGACAACACGATCCCGATTGACCTGGAGACGATCTGCCTTCGCGCACTCGAGAAGGATCCCGCCCGGCGCTACCAGTCGGCCGACGAGCTGGCCGCCGACCTGCGCCGCTTCTCCGAGAACCAGCCGATCCGAGCCCGGCGCGTCGGGCCGATCGAAAAGGCGATCAAGTGGTCGAAGCGGAATCCGGGCCCCACGGCCGTCATGGCGCTCAGCGTCGCAATGTTGGCCGGCGGCGTCGTGTGGGGCGTGCAGTACCGCCGCCATCAACGCGAACAGGCGGACCGGCTGGTGGCCCAGGCGTGGAACCTTCTGGCGTACGAGGATTATCGCGAACCGGCCGAGGCACGCGGACTGCTTGAACAGGCGGGCCGGCTCGGGCCGTCGGACCATGCAACTTACCTCGCGGCCCGTGCCCTGTCCGTGATGCTGGAGGACAAGGAGGAGGCGATCCGACTCCTCCAGCAGTCCCTCGCGATTCGACCGGACGATCAGGAGACGATGTACCTGCTCGCGTGGGCGCTGTTCCGCAACGATCAGTTCGTCGAGCAGCGCGAGATAACCGATCGGGCGGATGCCCTGGGCGACTCCAAATCGGCCGCGGCTCATTTCTTCCGCGGCCAGTCGCGGCTTCGTCAGTTTCCCGACGAAGCCCCCGAGGAGTTTCGCCGCGCGATCGGAAAGCGAAAGAACTACGCACAGGCGATGATGCACCTTGGCCGTGCGAACAACCAGTGGATGTACCATACCCGCGAGCCGGGGCGCTGGGACGAACAGCAACGCTACCTCCCGATTGCATGCCAGATGCTCGAGAAGAAGGCCTACCCGCGCTATCTGTGGTCGATTGCAAACCGGCTCATGGCGGAAATCTATGTTGAGAGCGGGCGGACGGGTGGCGCGGACGCTTATTTCGAGACGGCCCGCGAGTACGCAACCGAAGCCCAGCGGCTCGAACCCGAGAATCCGCGCGGTTATGCCGCCGAGGCGGAGTACTGGGAGAGTCGCGGCGATTTCGGGAAGGCCGTCGAGGCACGTAATCGGGGCTTGCCCCATCTCAAATCCAAAAACGACAAGACGGAGTTCTATGAGTATCGCTGGCGACTGCTCTATTGGCAGAAGCGATTCGACGACGCGCTCGCCGACTTGCGAGCCCTGACCGAGATCACGCCGTTGAGCGCCCCGCGTCGGCCGTGGTTCTCCCATTACTTTCAAGCACTCGTGCTCGCCGAGCAGGACCATTTGGCCGAGGCCGTGCGTTTGACAACCGCTCTTCCGACGAGTCAGACGGCAAACCCAATTGCGGTCATGGGGGCCGCGGCTCAACTCCGCGTGCTGGGTCGCTCGGCCGAAGCCGATCGGCTGCTCGACGAGTATCGCGACCGCATTGACTTCCGATCCGTGGAGCTTCCCAACGTCCCCGCGGCCCAGCTTCAGGAGGTGTACGAGTTTTGTCGCGGACAGCGGACCTGGGCGCAGTTGGACGCGCTCGCCCGGCGCGACCCGGCGTCGACGGGAAACGCTGACCCCACATGGCTGTTGTCGATCGCTGCATTTTTCGACGGTTGCCGCGAACTCGGCCAGGGAAATCGCGAGACGGCCCAGGCCCGTTTTCGACAGGCCGACGCCTGCTACGACGACGAGGGGTTCTGCTACCTCGCGCGGGTGTTTGTGCGACGAATGGCCGCCGATCCGGCGTGGCCCCACTGGATTCATCCCGCCGATTGAGCTTGGGAATCAGGGGGTGTTTTGTTAGCATTGAGGGGGTTAGAAGCACCCATTTGGGTCTGATGGCGTCTGTTCTTGTCGGCAGCGCCGCGGAGGGAAGCCATGCCAACAACAATTCACTGCCTCAATCTGCGTCTTTGTATCGTTGTCGCAGCGGCGATCGTCGCGGGCGGCAATCTCACGTTTGCCCTTCCGCCGCAGGCGAACAACCCACTGCCGACGCCGTTTTTCTCGATCGATCTCGCTTCGCCCTCCATCGGCGGCCCGAACAACATCCACGCCGACGACGTGCTCCAGGTGCCCGGGCCAACCCCCGCCGTTCAGAATATCAATATGGGACTCGGCCGGCCCGGTGACGAGCTCGACTCACTTTCCGGCAGCTATCCCCTGACTCACGGTGCGACCTTTGCGCTGCTGTTTTCCGTCGATCGAACCAGTACGGGCGGTGCGCCGCCCGACCCGACCGTCGTAGGGGCCGGCTTTCCGTACAACGTGCAGCAACAGGCGGCCCTCAATCAGGCTGCCGGCGATCTCTTCATGGCCACGCGGCTCTTCAATCTCAGTGGCCCTCTGCCGTCGCCCGGCCGCACGATCTTCAACAATACGCAGGTGATCAATCAGGGCGATGCTGGCGGTGTCGACTTTCAACTCGAGCCGGACATTTCGCCCGTCGATCCGGCCATCGACCCGATCGATGATGTGAAGGATGCCGGTTATTTCCCAGGCGGTCCGCTTCGCGAGCCCACGAGTCTCTTCTTCAGTCTGAGTCGCAGCAGCCCCTCGCTGAACTTTCTTCCCCTGGCCCCGAATAACGGTGCGACGATCTTCTTCGATCAGAACACTTCCATCCCGTCGAACGAGATTCCGTACGTCAAGGGAACTCAGCTCGGCCTGTTTTTCGAGGCGGACGACATCGACGCGTTGCTGCTCTTTGATAACGGCAACAACATCTTTGAGCCCGGCGTTGACATCCTCCTCTTCTCACTGCGGCGCAACTCGCCCAGTCTATTCGGCCTCGGGCTCAGCCCGGCCGACGTAATGATATCAACCGGTCTCGGTAGCTTCGCTCGCTACGCCTCCGCCGAGGACATCGGCCTGCTGCCAAGCGACGAACTCGACTCACTCGAGCTGCTCTACTGCAACGACATCATGGTCTGCATCAACGACCACGCCATCTTCCCGGAACCCACGTCGTGCGCGCTGCTGCTGAGTGCGGCCATTCCGCTCCTGCGGCGCCGCGCGCGGCGTTGACGGTTGCCGGCTGATTCACGACACTCCGCAGCGGCCGTCGCCGTTGGATTCGCGCATGACAATCTTCGTCGCCGCTCTGTTTGTCGCCGCCGTCGCGCAGGTTCCGGCGTCAAGCCCCGCTTCGGACGTAGCGGTTGACTTCGTCGTCACGGTTCCGCCGACCAGTCAGCCCGCGCAGCGGATATTCATCGCGGGAAACGTTGCGCCCCTTGGCTCGTGGCGTGCGGACGGACTGGCGCTCACTCGCCAGGACGACGGCCGTTACCACGCCACGATCCGAGTGCCGCGCGGCAGTTCGATCGAATACAAACTCACCGGCGGCAGTTGGGAGACCGTTGAGAAATCCGCGCAGGGCGGTGACATCGGCAACCGCCGCTTGGCGCCGATGGAAGACATGACGGTCGAGATCGCCGTGGCGTCATGGGCTGGCGCTGCCGGGCCCGCGCGAAAGAACACCCGGACTGGAGACATCCGCACCCACGCCGGTTTCGACTCACGGATTCTCGACGGCGATCGCACACTGATCGTCTATCTGCCGCGCGGCTATGAAAAGAACGCCCCGCGCCGCTACCCCGTCCTCTACATGCACGACGGCCAGAACCTTTTCGACGCTGCCACGTCGTTCCTTGGCGTCGAATGGGAGGCCGATGAAACGGCCGAGCGGCTGATCGACGCCGGCCGGATCGAGCCGATCATCATCGTCGGCATTTACAACACCGGCGAACGAATGAACGAATACACGCCCTGGCCGGATGAGAGGCGGCACGCCGGCGGACGCGGCGAACGCTATGCGAAGTTTCTCGTCGAGGAAGTCAAACCGTTCATCGACTCGACTTATCGAACGCAGACCGACCGCAAGCATACGGCCGTGGCCGGATCATCGCTCGGCGGCCTGATTTCGCTCTACATTTGTGAGAAGTACCCCGACACGTTCTCGATGTGCGGCGTTCTTTCGCCCGCCCTGATGTGGGCCGACAAGCGCATCATCCGCGAATCGGCCGACGCCTGCGGAGCGCTGAAGCAGTGCCGCATCTGGCTCGACATGGGCTCGCGCGAGGGCGATTCGCTCGGCGATTTCAGCCAGGCCATCGGCTGGACGCGCGAACTCGTGGCGGTCTTCGATCGCTGCGGCCTCGTGCCCGGCCGCGACTACTACTACTTCGAGGATGTCGGCGCGGTCCACAACGAAGGCGCGTGGGCCAAGCGCTTCGACAAGTTGCTCCTCTTATTCTTCGCAAAGTAGCTTCCCATGCGATATCGTCGCTTCGGCCGAACGGGACTCAAGGTTTCGATTCTCGGTTTCGGCGCTATGCAAGTTGGAGACCCGACCGTCTCCGATGATGACGCCGCCCGCATGCTCAACCGGGTTCTCGATGCAGGCGTCAACCTGATCGACACGGCCCGTGGCTACAAGCTGTCGGAAAAACGGATCGGCCGCCACATCGCCCACCGCCGCGACGAGTTCGTGCTGTCGACGAAATGCGGTTACTCCATTCCGGGTTGCAAAGACTGGACCGGCCGCTGCATCACACGCGGCGTTGAGACCGCCCTGCGCGAGTTGCGCACCGATTGCATCGACATCATGCACCTGCACTCCTGCCCGATTGACACGTTGAAGCGCGGCGTCGTGGTCGAGGCGCTGAATCGGATGGTGCAGGCGGGCAAGGTGCGCGTCGCGGCCTACTCAGGCGAAAACGACGCGCGCCAACACGCCATTGCGTCCGGGCGCTTTGGGAGTATTCAGACGTCGATCAGCATTTGCGATCAACGGGCGATTCGCGAGGCCTTGCCGATCGCCCGGAAGCGCGGCCTCGGCGTGATTGCCAAGCGGCCGCTGGCGAACGCCTTCTGGCGCTTCAAGCGCCGTCCGAAGGGCGAATACTGCGAACCCTACTGGGCGCGGGCGAAGGAAATGGGTCTTTCCCCCGGCCGGGTCGCATGGGACGAGCTCGCCCTGCGGTTCGTCGCTTTCTTGCCGGGCGTTCACACCTGCATCGCCGGTACGGCCGACATCAAACACCTCCGGCGAAATATCGCGATCCTTGGGAAAGGACCGCTTCCAAGCGGCGTCCAGCACGAGATCATGTCGTCGTTCAAGGCGTCCGATCGCAACTGGGTCGGGCAGGTGTGAGCTGCATTTCCGTTCGTTCCGGTCTTACAATCCGAGCAGAATGGTGACGAATCCGGCGACGTCCTCGGTTCCGACGCTCCCGTTTCCGCTGATGTCAGCACACGTGCAATTGCTGCCGTTCACGCCGAGCAGGCAATTCACAAAGTCCTGGATGTCGACGCCGTTGCGAAGCGTATTGAGGTCCATATCACCGATCAGTGCGCACGTCGGAATCGCCACGGTCCAGAACCCGCCGACGAGCGAGTAGTTCCCTCCGCTGATCGGCGCCGAGAGTGAACTCGCGTCGGGCTGGCCGATCGTGCCGGCCACCGCATAGTTCCCGCCCGTGCTCGACATGGCTCCGCCGCCATCGACGGTCGACCAGGGAACGGCGTACTGACTCAGCGCGATGGGGGCTGTCGCTATAACGACCAGAGCCGCGAGCGTGGTCATTCGAGTGCGTGTCATCGTAGAGTCTCCTTAGCTTTCGCAGCCCAATCGTCAGTTGTTCGCCGCGGCGGGTTCGCGAGACGCGGACAACTCAGCCGGTCTCGCCTGGTAGAACTGACCCTTTTCCGCCGGCTGTCCATAGAGCTCGGGTTGCAGGTAAGTGCCGATCTTGTCCGCCGGCTTTGCCGATTCCACAGCCGCCCCGTACGTCTTCACGAAGCGGTCGTTTCGAACGGCTTCCACGCGCCACGAGACTTCCATGCCGGCCTTGCCGCCCGCCACCAGGAAGCGGTTATTGACGATCTTCTGCTTCACAAAAACCGGCGCCGACTCGCCGATGGGCGTCAGCTGGTACGACGGATCGCGATTGATCTCGGCGAAGTAGTCGGGCAGTGTTACCCAGGCCTGACCTGCGGCGTCCAGCGTGACATTCCCGCGATAAACGTTGAGCGGCTCCGGCCCCTCCGCACAGAAGTGAGTCAGGTACTTATTCTCCGGGTCCAACGGATGGTCGATCCGGAAACTCTTCGTGCCCGTCGCCGCCAATTCGCCGACGCTGAACACGCCGACGCCGCCCGCACCATTCCCGCCGGTGATGCCGGTGAAGCCGTTGGATGTGCTCCACCCCGTGAGACCGCCCCGGCTGCTTTCGAAGTACCCGGCCCGGTTGGTTCCGCTTCCGAAGACTGCAAATTGCGCAAACGCCGACGGATTCGTCGTCCCGACGCCGAGAGCGCCGTCTGCGCTCAATGTGACCCTCGCATTGGAGTCATTCGTGAAGAAATTCAGCGGGTGATTGCTTCTGGTTCCCAGCCATCCGCCGGTCGAACTGACGTACGATCCCATCTCCCGCGTCCCATCGGTATGAATCAGGCCATAACTTCCGAAAAGGGCGCTGGTCCGAATGGTCAACGGATAGTTTGCGGTCGCGGTGCCAATGGACACCTTTCCCTTGACGACAAGGTCAGTCTTCGCCGGGTT
>CAZJVS010000027.1:0-60662 GCA_964549445.1 uncultured Planctomycetaceae bacterium | reverse complement strand
TGGGGTCCCTTTCAAGTTTGCGGCAGTTTACCACATCCCAGGAATCGCAACCGCGCCCCCCCCCGCAGGAGTCGAGCGCAAGCCCTGTAGCGGCCGGCGCCCTCGCCGGCCGTCGGCGCTTACGCGGCGAGTCAGCTAGTCCAACCGCACGCACGAGCCGCACGCAAGCCCTGTAGCGGCCGGCGCCCTCGCCGGCCGTCGGCGGTTACGCGGCGGGCCGCCTCGCCGAATCGCACATCTGAACCGCACGCAAGCCCTGTAGCGGCCGGCGCCCTCGCCGGCCGTCGGCGCTTACGCGGCGGGCCGCCTCGCCGAATCGCACATCTGAACCGCGCGCAAGCAGGCGAACCCCGTCCGGTGAGTCCATCCAACCGCTGCCCGCGCCGTCGTACTTCCCCCTGTTTAAGCGGAATGAACGGCGGGTCCGTTCTCCCAATCGGCAGCGCGCCGGACAATGCGTGCCCAGCCCACGATGAGCCACTGGGCGATTGTAATTAAAACGGATAAAGTTGGTACAGGATGGCGATGGCGCAGGTCTTACACGGCTCATATTGCTGCGGATCTTCGTTCTGTTTGCAAATATCGAATACGTCGACGAGCTGTTCGGTGTAGCTATCCCCGGCCAGCCGCTTCCTTTCGAAATAATTGATCAGGATTGCGAGTTGAAAGTCGGATGCGTCCGGGCACGCTTCGCGTATTTCATTTGTTATCTGCAGTCGCGGATCGGCCTGAGTCCCGCAGCCACCGAGGCCGGCCAGCAGGAGAATCGCCAGAATTACCCGTCGCATGAGTGCGCCTCCAAGCGAGGACAACCTCACCTTACCAGAACGGGCTTCGGCGGGTCAATCCAGCGCCCCTCTTGGACGGGCGCACCCGTAACTTAGCCAGCACGACATCACCACGGAGTTTGGGGCTGCAGATAGCGGCGACTGCGTCGCTCGTTTTGGCTTACTTCGATTGGTGAGCGTGCAGCCCTGCCGAGATTCTAACGCCACCGGCTGGTACGCCCCCTACCGTCCGGCGGGCCGCTAGGTGCGCAAGCGTTGCCGAGTGATAGCGCAAGCGAGAATCAGAGGTACGAGTAATGGTGGTTCTGGAATTACGACGATCCAAGCTTCGGTGTGTCCGGAGGGATTGATCCCAACCCCAACAATAGTTGAGCCATCCGCGGAGACGCCTGTCGCGTTGTAAAGTTCCCATCCTGACAAGTCCATTCCGAAGTCTTGAACAAGAATGTCGCGAATCGATCGCATGCCGTCAATCGAATTCCAGAGAAACGCATCCGACGGAATGACGGACGCCCCGCTCGTACCAACGATGACGGATCCATCGGCGGACGCCGCAAGGCCATAACTCATGGTCGCTCCGGGTAAGAAACCAAGGGCAACCATTCCGTCTGCCTGCGTCCATCGAACAGCTTGACTATCACTGTCGCCAACGATCACCGCTCCGTTTGCCGAGATACCGAAAGCCTCACTCTCAAAACCGCCTCCGGGTAGGTCGCCCAATCCGACCATCCCGGTCTCTTTCGTCCAGCGGAAGGCCTCCAGGCCGTTGGCCGACCCGCACCTTCCAACGATAACAGTCCCGTCTGCCGAGACGGCCTGCGCGCCCTGACAACTTCCCCCGCCCGGAAGATCGCCAAGTCCGACGATGCCGTCGGCTTCGGTCCAGCGAAAGGGCTCCCCGCCGTTTGCTGAGTTGCTGTAACCGACCACGACCGACCCGTCAGCGGAAGCTCCAAATCCAATCGTCGAGTTGCCGCCCCCTGGAAGGTAGCCCAAGTTGATCATGCCAGTAGCGGTGGTCCACCGAAACCCGGATTGGCCCAACTCTGAATCGCCCATGCCAACGATGACCGATCCGTCACCCGACACTCCGTTTGCCATACTATTAAACGCGCCGCCCGGAAGGTCCCCCAAGCCAACCATTCCCTCCGACTTTGTCCATCGAAACGCTTGAAGTCCCATACCCGACCCGGAATAGCCGACGACGACCGACCCATCCGCCGAGACCGCCTGAGCACCACTATAGAAAGCTGCGCCGGGAAGGGTTCCCAAGCCCATAAAGAATGGCTGGTCGGCAAGCGCGATCGAGCCCGACACCGCAAGTGCAAAAGCAGTAAATGCAAATCGCGCCGCCACCACATCGCTTCCGGAAATGCGCCCGCCACTTGGATATCCGAATCTAGCGAATCCCATTCATTTTCCCGCCCAGGTTTGCTTCGAACAATTATAACAAGCCGCTTGGTGTCTTTAGCTGTTCCATCGCCGATTCTGCTTGTGGTGAGTTGGGAGACTCTTTGCGAGCAAGGCCGTGGACGCTGCCCAATCCACGACTGTCCAGCGTTGAAGCCACTAAAGGGACAGATTCGGCGCTTCATTGATTCTACCTCGCTGTCGCGTTAGACTTCGCAGTGCCGCAACAGGCCGCCGCGTGTTGTGTGCGCCCGCCCGACGTTTGCCCAGCCGCCCGACCCCCGCTCCAACGCGTGGCGCTGTCCACCTCGTCCACCGTGTCCACGGCCGTCAACCCGCAGCCACGCAGCCCGGACGCCTCGCCCGCTGCGCCCCCAGTCTAATCCCGCACGATATGCGTCGGCAGCGGGCGGCAATCTTCCCGCACCAATCCCCGCCGCGAGTCGCCCGCCGCCGGACTCGCCCTTACAATCCCCACGACAACTCGACGCCACGGGTGCGGGACGCGCGTGCGCTCGCAGGTTTCTCGGATGGTCGGGCCGCCATCCGCCTCGCTCAGAACTCTGAGCGTTCGCGGGTGCTGCCATGAAACCCAGGACCGAGTTAACCGGCGACAACGCCACCAGACAGATTTCCTCCGCTTTCGTTCTCGGAGCTCGATTGACCTGGATGGGACTCGGTCCCATCGCCCTCATCTTCGCAACGTTCGCGATCGTCGCCGGAGGCACCGGCTGGCTGACCGCGCTTGACGGGTTCTACGGAATCGTCGTCGGACTGATGCTGCTGGGCCGCTGGGTCGAATTCCGATCCGGGGCCGCGACAACCGTGACCGGCGCGCCCGCAACGGAATCGCATTTTCGCCGATACATGGTCGGACTCCCGCTGGTCGCCGTGGGAGTGTGGATCGCGGCCAATACCCTCGGCAATCATGTCTTGGGCCGGGCTCTCCCGTAGTCGCGTCCCCCGGCTCTGCGGAACGGTGGGCGCGTATACGTGTTGAACATCGCGGCGACGCCGTGTCTCCGCCCGAAAAGCTCAACCAGGCCGCCCGGCGAAGCTGCGCCCGGCCCTTGACACGACGGACGGCCAGGCCGTTCTTGAACGCCAAGCGTTCCCGCCGTGTCATGGGGCACGCAGCGCCCGTGCGGCCCCGGAGAAACTGCGCGCATGGAGAAAATGGCGACGACCGGGACGTCGAAATCGCGACAATCCGTGTCCGGCTCTCTTTCGTCTTCTATCGTCTTCTATCGTCAAAAAAAAGTGCGCGCCACGTTTCAAGGCGGGAGGACAGACGACGAATGACCGAGATCGGACCGCCGGACAACCAGGACCCCCGTCCCGTCAAATCCCGTCCAATCCCGTCAAAAAAAGAAGGCAGGAGATCACACAATGAGCCACGACCCACCCACCCACTGCCCGACCCGCCGACAACCCCCGCCAATCCGAGATTCTCACAATTCCAACTTTTTTGCTCGCCGCCCCATTCCAACCCCCACGCGGCCCGGGTTCCTCTCGCCCGTCAGGGCGGACGGCAGTTGCCAGGCGAGTTCACTCCCTGGACCCTTAGTTTTGGAGTTTCAGCGTTTCTGCGTTCGACCTCCTCCGCCCCCGCCTCGATTCCCTCAAGACGTCCCCCAACCCCCGATGCTTCACTTCCCCGCCCCGACGCGATACGATCGATTGCCAACGGACTGCCTCGCGACCCCACCGGCCGGGCTCCCCCGGCCGACGATCGGACGCCACGGATGAAGCGCCCCCTATCGTTCCTCTCTTTTTTCCTGTTCCTCGCCCACGCCGGCTGCGGCCTCGACTACTACGCCCAGCTTGTTACCGGCACCCTCGACAGTTTCGCCCGCTCCCGCCCCATCGCCGCCATGCTCGACGACCCCAACGTCGACGAAAACACCAAGGCCAAGCTCCGCTTCGCCACCGAGGTCCGCCAGTTCGGGATCGACGCCATCGGCCAGAACGCCGGTCCCGCCTTCCTGCTCTTCGACAACGACTCCGAAGTCGCCGACGTCGGCACGCTCGGCTTTGCCCTCGCCGCCTGCGCCAAGGACAGTTTCTCCCCCAAGACCTGGAACGAGCCCTTCGTCGGCGAAACCGAGTATCGCGACTACTTCACCCGCGAAGAGGCCGAGGCCGCCCGCGACGAGCTCGACGCCCAGGGCTACGACACCATGCTCGCCCGCATCAGCGGCCTGTCCACCCTCGGCTTCCTCCCCGACCCCCTCCGCGCCTCCCAGCTCGCCCTGCCCGAGCCGGCCCTCGTCGAGGTCATCCTCCACGAGCTGACACACAACACCGTCTTCAAGACCGGCGACACCTTCTTCAGCGAGTCCCTCGCGTCGTTCGTCGGCCGCAACGCCGCCCGCCGGTTTTACATCGAGCGCCGTGGCGAGAACGCCCCCGAAACCCTCGTCGCCCTCGCCTGGTATTCGGACGAAGACGTCATCGACGAGTTCATCACCGCGATCTTCGACGGCCTCACCGCCTTCTACGCCCAGGACATCCCCAGCGAAGCCAAGATCGCCGGCCGCGAGCAGCGCTTCGACGAATTGCTCGGCCTCTTCGACACCGACTTCCGCCCCCGTATGAGCGATCCCAATCGCTATTCCGCCAACACCACGCTCACGCTCAACAACGCCCGAATACTCGGATCCTCGCGCTATCGCGGGAACCTGCTCGTCTATCGCCGCGTATTGGATCAGTATGGCGGTGATTTCCGGGCCTGGTGGGATGACATCCGCGAGGCCGCCAAGCAGGAAGATGGCTTCGCCTATCTCGAGTCGCTCGTCGCAGTGCCGTAGCCGTCAGCCCCGCCCGGCAAGGGCTGGAATCGCTAACTTGCCCGGCCACGTTCGCCGATGTAGCTTGGAACGAAATGTTCCCGATTCGCGATAAGATTCATCGGTTTTCAGGCCCGGCCTGCACACAGATTCGGCGCGCCGCCACGGCCGCCCTACTGCTGTTTGTCGTCGGCTGCGAACCGCAGCAGCAGACCGGCTCGCGCGTCGTTCAGAACATTCCCGACCCCCTGATCGGGTCTTCCGCCCTGCAGCCCGGCAAACCCCCGCGCAATCCGCCGCCCAGCAAATGGCAATCCAGGCAGCCGGCCCAGGCCCGCGTCGACACCTACAACCGCCGCACGACGCCCCCGGCCGCCGAACCCCGCACCGGCAACGCCTGGGTCCCCGCCGGCGGCATCGTCAACCGCTGGAACTGCATCGTCATCCATCACTCCGCCAACGATCGCGACACGCCGCAGGGCATGGCCGACTGGCACGTCCAGCGCGGCTGGGATGAATTGGGCTATCACTTCGTAATTGGCAATGGTGTCCGCTTCCCGGACGGCGAGGTCTTCGTCGGTTCCCGCTGGCCCAAGCAGAAGACCGGCGCCCACTGCAAGGTGCCGGACAACTATTACAACGAACACGGCATCGGCATCTGCCTGATCGGTAATCTCGACAACCACCCGCCGACCGCCCGCCAGTTGGAAGCCCTGACGCGGCTCGTCGCCTTCCTCTCACAGCAGTGCAACATCCCCGTCAATCGCATCTACACCCACGGCGGCATCACTCACAAAACCGAATGCCCCGGCCGCTACTTCTCGCTCTCGACCGTCCGCCAGCGCGTCGCGCGCACCGGCCCGGTCAACGCCTCCTCTGAGTGACAAGCATGTGGCGCCTCCGCCGATGTCGAGTGCGGCTTCAATGCTCACTGACGGCGGCCATGGCCCTGACGCTCGCCTGCAATCCCCCGGAGAAGCGCGTCGTCGACGCCCTGCCCGAGCCCGTCCTGACGACAATCCCCCCGCCACAACCCGTCGTCCCGCAACGCCCGGCCTCTGACGACCCCTCATCGCGCGATCAGGTAGACCCCAAGCCCCACGACCCCGCCCAGAAACAACAGCGGTAGCAGCCAGCTCAACACCGGATACTTGAACCGATAAAGCCGCGCGAGGTGAATGAGGTAGAGCAACTGCTGCCTCAGCGTCAGCTTGCTCCGCCCGTGCAGCCGATCGGAAAACTCAATCGGCACCTCGACCACCCGCCGGCATCGCCCCTTCACCAGCAACTCGAGGCCGATCTTGTATCCGATGGGATTCAGCTCGGATGCTTTCTTCCAAGTCGTGCGATGCAGGCAGAAGAACCCCGCCATCGGATCGGCCACCTTGGCCAGCGGTCGCGCCAGAATCGTCGCGACCCACGAGTTGAGCCGCCGGAACCAGGTCCAATCGATCGTTTTGCCCCCGGCCACATACCGGCTGCCAATCACGAAATCCGCCGTTCCGTCTCGAATGGGTTGCACGACCGCCGCGATCCGCTCGGGCGGGTGGCTCAAGTCGGCGTCCATGACCACCAGCAGGTCGTATCGCGCCTCTTCAAACCCGCGGAGCACGGCCCCCGACAACCCGCGCTCTCTCTTCCGAACGACAAGCCGTATCGGATAACTGCGGGTCAACTCCTCGACGAGCGCCTCCGTCCCATCCCCGCTGTCGTCATCGACGACGATCAGCTCGCCCGTCAGGCCCGCCGACTCCAGCGCAGAGAAGATGCGCCCGGCCAGCAGGCGCAGGTTTTCCGCCTCTCGATATGTCGGAACGATGATGGAAACGGCGCCGGCCGCGACAGCGGTCATGTGAGCCGCGATTGTAGTCCGCCGACGCGCCGCTGAATATCAGCCGGGCGAATTATCGTGTTGCGATCAGATCGAGCGCCGGATAGGCCGCACCCAGGATCCGTCGCGAGTCCGCCCGCAGCCAGTCCGTCAATACCGCCTGATAGACCGAGCGAAAGTCGACCTGCCACGGAATGTCGCCTTGGTTGAGCAGCCGTAGGTCCGGATGCGAGTTCCGCAACCCGGCCCGCACCTTCGTACCGATCAGGAACATTGGCGCGCCCTGCCCGTGGTCTGTTCCCTGCGACGCATTCTGCTCGACGCGCCGACCGAACTCGGAGAATGTCATGATCAGCACGCGATCAAGCTGACCGTTCTTGCGCAGTCCATCGACAAACTCCTGCAATGCCGTTCCAAGCTGCTGCATCAACTGCTGGTGACGACCCGTCTGACCGGCGTGCGTGTCGAAGCCGCCGAGCGACACGTAATACACGCGCGTCGGCAGGTCCGCCGCGATCATCCGCGATACCATCTGAAGCTGTCGCAATAACTCACCGCCGCCCCCGCGCCGCCCACCACCCCCCATCATCCGCTCGCGGATCCGCGCTCCGCCGCCGCCGGCTGCACTCTGAATATCTCGCGCCGAAATCCGTGCATCGAGCGCCGTCCGCTGCAAATACTCCAGCGTTGTGACCGCCTTCAAGGTTCCATCCGGGTTGTGTCCCTCGTCGGGGTTATTCAGTCGCTCAAACGCCGCCCGCGCTCCCGGCGAGACGCGTCCCGGCTGCCATGAGAGCTGTTCCGGCGTGCTGAACGCCACCGGCGAAAACCGGTCACCCTGCAACGCCAGCGGCGCCTCCGCCGTCAACGCGATGGCGGACTTCGGATCGGGTGCGTCGTTGCCTTTGCACGCGCAATCAAAGTACCGGCCGAGCCAGCCATCGTGATTCCGCTGCTGCGGATCGCCCGTCTCCCAGATTTCGGTGCTCTTGAAGTGAGAACGATCCGGGTTCGGGTATCCGACGCCCTGCACGATCGCAAGATCGCCGTCGTCAAAGAGCTTCTTCAATCCCGTCGCCGCCGGATGAAGCCCGAGTTCGTCCGTCAGGGTTAGCGCCTGCCCTTTTGCAATCGCTAACTGCGGCCTTGCTCGATAGTAGATATCGCTCCGATACGGGATGACCGTGTTAAGCCCGTCGTTTCCACCCGCAAGCTGAACGACCACGAGTATTCGGTCGTTCGCCGCACCAGACCCCGCTTTCTTGGCTCCGCTCGCCGGACCGGCCAGCGCCGTCGCGGTGCGATCAAGGAATACCGGCACGGTCGCCGCCGCGCTGACAAGCGTCAGCCCGCTTCGCAGGAAATCTCGCCGCGTTGACGCCAGGTCTTCACTCATCGTTCACCCTCACTACGAAAGCTGAAACTCAGGCGTCGCCACGATCAGCAGAATCAGCTCGCGCACCGCTTCGGCGTTGCGCGGCGATGACATCTTGTCGCGATCGGACAGCCGCTGCCGTAGGGCATCGATCAACACGCTTCGCCGTTCGTCTGACAGCGGTTGGCCGATCAGCCGATCGACAAAGTGATCCACGACGGCCTCGGGCGTCGCGAGCCCGTTTCGCTCGATGATCGGCGTCGGGTCAAACACCGGCTGCTCTGCCGTCGGCTGGGCCTGATCCGCAAGAACCGGATCGTCTCCGGCAGCGCGCATCATCATCCGCCCACCGCCTCGACGACCCGGCCCGCCCGTCCCCGACACCACCCGTCCGCAGACGTTGTAGCGATTGTAGAGCGTCGCCGTATTTATCCACGTCAGCCCCCCATCCCATCCCTTCACATTCGGCGGCTGGAAAATGTCCTGTCCCATCTGCCGCAGCCCCATCACCATGCCATCCAGATCGATCGGTACGATTTCGAGGCAGCGCAATTCGCCGACGAGCAGTTCGACCGGGCTCTTGATGTGCGCGGAGATGACCGAGTCCGAGTAGAACGCGTTGTTCAAGAACATCGCCCGCAGCAGCGGCTTGATCTCGTAGTTGTTCTTACGGAACACCGTCGCGAGCGACTTCAACACGCTTTTCGGCGGCTCATCACCAGCGAAAAATGTCCACAGTTTTCGAACCATGTACTCGGCGGTCTCCGGCCGGTTCAAAATGATGTCAACCACGTCGCCGCCGTTCAGATTCCCGCGCACGCCGAGCACCGTCTTCACGCCGTAGTCGTGTTGACGCGTTCGGAAGACAAACTCGCCGCTGTCACGGTCGACGGACCAGCCCGTGAACGCGCGGGCCGCCTCCTGAATATCCTTCTCGCCGTAATGCCCGATCCCCATTGTGAAGAGTTCCATTAACTCGCGGGCGTAGTTCTCATTCGGTTTTCGATTCACGTTCTGCGCATTATTCAAATAGAGCAGCATCGCCGGATCGCGGCTGACTTCGAACAGCATCGTCCGGAAGTTGCCTGCTGCGTTCGCGCGGAATAATTCGTTCTGTTTCCAGAGAAGGTAGGTCGATCGCACTTCTCGCGCCCCGCTGGTGAAATGGCCGTGCCAGAAGAGCGTCATTTTCTCCTCCAGCGGCCGCGGAGTGGTGATCATCCGCTCCAGCCACCAACGGCGCAGCAGATGAAGCTGCACCTGCTCGCGCTGCATTCGCTCCATCCGAACGCGCTGCCGTTCCTGCTCCGAAAGTCCGCGGACATCGTCGCGATCCGGCATGCCGCTCGCCTCGACCGCCGGCTTACCCGCAAGCGGAGCGACTTTTTCGTAGTTCAACAGGTAGTCGACCGCGCGTTGCCGCCCCAGCTTGGTGAGGTAGTCGACTTGCTCCGGTGTGCCGCCGAAGCCCGCTCGCCGCAAGAGATGGGCCGCGTGGGCCTGCGACCAGCCCCCCGGAGGCAGCATCGGCTCAGCCCCGACTGCCGGACCGGCTCTCAAGAACCCGAGCAATCCGACGCCGATAATCGCAGTCCGACACGCATAGGTCCGCATAGGACAATCCCCGATCCCCATGGGGGAAAACGCTTTGCAACCCTTTGTGTACAACGCCTCTCTTTTCATCCTATTCGCCGCAAATTTCAGCGAATGAGCTTTCTCCCGTCCCAAGCCGGGAATTCCGACTGCGGGCATCTGCAATTAATATCGTATATTGTAGGGTAAAGTGCTCGGATTCCCGTGTCCTATCCGGGACACATGCACTCGTGATTTATGATGGATTTGTCATGGACCAAGGCTAGCAAATCAATTACTTCCGCTATAATCCTCGCCCGAGCTGCGACACGCGATTCGTCGCCGTATCGATCCGGACGGTCCGGTCGAACGTTGATACTCGTCGGTCGCTCGCGAGGTTGTTTCAGTCCTTTCCGGCGGTGCGATCTGGCACACCACGCTGCCGCGAACGACGCTTTAATCTATCAATGGACCGTCGAGGTGTGTCACCATGATGCGAACCAAGGCTGCCAGCTACGCTTTGCTGGCAATGTATGAAATCGGCAGACGTCAAAAAGGCGCTAACATCGCGACCGGTGTTCAGGCCGGCGAAATCGCCCAAAAGTACAAGTTGCCGACGGCTTATTGCGCGAAAGTCCTGAGTCAGCTGGCCCGGGCCGGCGTCCTTCGCTCCGACCGTGGGCCGCACGGCGGCTTTCGGCTCAATCGACCAGCCGACAAGATCACCATTTATGACATTTTTGACGGCGTGGGCGGACTGCTGCCCGAGGCCGGCGTCGCTGCCGTTCCCGGGCTTCCCAACCCCGTTCAAAACACCCTCAATCGCACCTACAACGACGCGGCTCAGAAACTGAGGGACATTCTGAGACGCACCAGTCTGACCGACGTGCTGAGCGGCAACGGCAAGTAATTCGATCGACAGACGGCGTCAAAACTGTCCATTCGTGCGGCCCTTTCCGGTACACACGCAGTTGTGGACTGCGCCATTGTCACGACCGATACACCCGTTAGACTATGCATACGGGCTCGGTCTTCCATCGGCCGTGCCCGAGTGCGCTGCGGAGAGCCAATGGTCAGGCGGTCAGTCGGTTCCCACTTCGGCCTCGCGCTTGCTATATCTCTCATCGTCGTCACCGGCTGTGTCGAACGGACCGTGACGATCACGACGGTCCCGGACGGCGCGACGGTGATTCTGAACGATCAGGAAGTCGGCACGTCCCCCGTGACGGTGCCGTTCACGTGGTATGGCGACTACGATCTCATTTGCCGGAAGCAAGGGTTCGCGACCGACGAGCGCAAGCTGCACATCTCGACCCCCTGGTATCAGATCCCGATCGTTGATCTCGTGACCGAGAATCTCACGCCCGTGACCTTCCGCGACCATCGGGCGGTTCAGATCGAGATGCAGCCGGAGCAGCTCCCGACGCGCGACGGGCTGCTGAGTCGCGGCGCGGAGTTTCGTGACCGCGCCCTCTACCAGGGCGATCAGTAATCGCACGACAGCATCCGGTCGGAGTCCCGCCCAACCGACGGCGGTTCACATTTCGGGGGCTTGAGCGCGCACCATGTGCGGCATTTGTGGAATCGTCGACTTCAACCGACCGGTAGACCCGGCGGTCGTCGCCCGCATGAACAGCGTCCTGGTCCACCGCGGCCCGGACGAAGGCGGCTTGCATTCCGAGGCCGACGCGGTCATCGCCATGCGCCGCCTCAGCATCATCGATCTCGCCGGCAGCCATCAGCCGATGTCCAACGACGACGGCTCCGTTTGGATCGTGTTCAACGGCGAGATCTACAACTTCATGGAGAAGCGAAAACTCCTGGAGTCGCACGGCCGTCGCTTTAACACCCACGGCGACACCGAGGTCATCCTCCGCTTGTATGAGGAATTCGACCTGAAGTTCGTTGATCATCTCAACGGAATGTTCGGGCTGGCAATCTGGGATGCTCGCCGCGGCCGCGTCGTCCTCGCCCGCGACCGGCTGGGCATCAAGCCACTCTACTACTCGCTACACGACGGGCGCCTGCGCTTCGCCTCTGAGTCCAAGGCGATCCTCCAGGACGAATCGCTTCCGCGAACGATCGATGTCGCCGCCATCATCGGCTTCCTGAATTTCAACTCGCTTCCAAATCCCAACACGATGTTCAACGAAATCTGCAGGCTTCCGCCCGGCCACCTCGCGGTCTTTGATCGCGGAGGACTGCGGATCGACTCCTATTGGGATGTCGATTTCTCGCGCAAGCGCGATTGGCGCGAACCGGAACTGCTCGATGCGGTCGATGAACTGCTTCGCGACTCGGTTCGGCTGCGATTGATCAGCGACGTCCCGCTCGGAGGATTTCTCTCGGGAGGCGTCGATTCGAGTCTGATCGTCGCCATGATGGCCGGTATGAGTTCTCACCCCGTCGAAGCCTTCTCCATCGGATTTGGCGCCGAAGGCGCCTACATGAATGAACTCGAGTATTCCGAAGCCGTTGCCAAGCGCTACGGAGCCCACCACCACAAGCTCACGCTCAATCCCGATGATCTCATACGCGACATCGAACGCGTTGTCTGGTTCCTCGACGAACCGTGTGGCGACGCCGCCGCTTTTCTGACGCTCGCCCTCTCCGAGTTCACGCGCCAGCACGTCACGGTCGCGCTCTCCGGCGTTGGAGGCGACGAGCTTTTCGCCGGTTACCGGCGCTACCTTGCCCTCAAGTGGCACGGCCGTTTTATGCGCATTCCGAAGGTCATCCGTAACGGCCTGATCGGCCCCGCCCTCGGCCTGCTGCCGGAAGGCCGCGCGTCCCGCCTTGGAAACCTGTCGCGAATCGCCCGGAAGTTCGTCCGCGATCTTGATGATACGCCGCGCGATTCCTGGTCCAACACGGTTTCGTACCTGCCGGACTATGAAGGCCCGATGTTCGCCGGCGCAATGATCGACGTAACCGCCCGCTCATATCGCAGCGAAACATTCGATGCCCTCTGGGAACGCGTTGATCAGTGGCCCGATCCGGTCGACCAGGCCGCCTACCTAGATATCAAGACCTACCTGCCGGACCAGTTGCTCTTCCTGCAGGACAAGATGACCATGGCCGCGTCCCTCGAAGCCCGCGAGCCCCTTCTCGATTACCGTTTCGTCGAACTCGCCGCCACGATCCCGACGCGACAGCGATTGCCCGGCCGCGAACTGAAACCCATTCTGAAGCGCGTGGCCGAGAAGTATCTGCCCCACCAGTGTATCTATCGCGAAAAAAAGGGATTCGTCGCCCCGATCGCTGCGTGGTTCCGCGGCCCCCTGCGTGACCGGCTCGAAGATGCCCTCTCGCCCGCTCGCGTCCGTCAGCGCGGAATCTTCCGGGTCGATTTCATCGAGTGGCTGAAGAACGCCTTCTTTGTCCAAAAGCGCGATTTCTCCGTGCAGATGTTTCAGGCCTTCATGCTCGAACTCTGGTTCCGCCAATTTGTTGACGGCGATGGCCGACGCTTCGCCGGGACAACGTCCCCCGTTCTGGACCGCGAGAATCTCCCGGCGCAAAGGGTGCGAGCCGGCTCGTAATCCGTACAATGCCCGCCGTGCTTGCCGCCCTCATCGTCGAACGCTGGCATCTTCTCGTCTCGGTGCTCGCCGTCGCAGGTGTCGCTGCGCTTCTGCTCGCACGTTCGCTGCCGACCGGTCTTGGCGGGGCCTTGTTTGTCTTCGGACTCTCCGCCGCAGCCGCGGTCGCCGTCTTCGAACACCGATCGGATCGGCTGCCTCTGGTCCAACTGGCCCTCTACCTCTCCGCCGGGCTCTGCCTGGTGTGGACCATGGTCGCGGTCGTTGCTTCGTGTTCGCGCAGCGATCGCAGGCAGCCCATACCAAGTTTCGCGGCATCCGCGCTCTCCGGCTCCCTCGTGCTCGGCGTACTGGCCGCGGTGCTGGTCGCGTACGCGCTCACGTTTACCGTCATGAGCCGTCTCTTCAGCCCGCCCGACATGCTTCGGGTCATGACCGCCGACGACTTCCGGCGTATCGACTACGGTGCTTTCGCCATTCTCGCCGTGCTCTCAGCCGTCCTGCTTTGGCGGCTGATCCGCCGCGAACCGCATCAGCCCGCGATGCTTCTGCTGTTGTTGATCATGCTACTGACGTGGCTGAGCTTTCGAATTCCGGTCCCCGCCCTCGCCACGACGGGCATTCTCACGCGGTCGCCGCCCACGGGTCCGCTGCGGGAATGGTGGTCGTGGATCGCTGCACTCCACGCCGCGCACGCCGCGGTCGTGTTCGGCGCATTCCTGCTCTTCGACCGAGTCCTGCGCCGACGGCGCGACGAGGGCTGGCCCGACCGCCTGGAGCTCGTTATCGCGCCTCCTCCGGCATGGGACGGCTACATCGAAGCCGTCGCCGTGGTCGCCGCCGCCACCCTGCTTCTCGGCACCATCCAACTCGTCCGCGGCGGTGCGCCCAACCGCCTCATCGCGCTCGCCAACTTCGCCTCGGCCATCGCCGCCGGCGCCGGTTGCTTTCTGCTTTGCCACCGAACCTGGAACGCCAACCTGTTCGGTCTCGGCGCCGCCCTGATGACTCTCGCGATCGCCGACTTCGCAGTCTTCGTCATCCTTCCGCCGATGACGTGGTCCGCAGGAGTCCGAATGCCGATCCTCCATACCGCGGTCTTGGCCGCTCTCGTCTTTGCCTCCTTCCTGTGGTTCTGGCTATCGCGATTCTGGCGGCAGCAACTCCTCAACGACCAACCCTGGACCATCGCAGGCCGCGGCATTCCGTACGTCCGCCACACCGGCTTCCTCGTCGCCGCGCTGGCCGTGCTCATTGCCTATCAGATCGCGCTTTGGCCGTTGTCGCCCAATGTAGTCGCTCCGGACAACACGCCCGCCCGCTGGATCAGCGGGATTTTTGTCATGCTGCTGCTTGCCGTCGTCACGGCGGGCGACGCTCGCCGCCGCCCGTCCGCCACGGTCGCGGGCCTGAGTCTCGCGGCCATCGGCGCCGCGCTTGTCTTCGCATACGCCCGCTGGCCCAACCCGGTTCAGCGCGGCCGCTTTCTGCAATACCTGCCGATGTTCGCGGCGATGGTAGCCTTGCCGCTTCTCGCCGCAGCCGAGCGAATTTCCCCTGAAGGCAAATGGCGCAGCTTCGCCCACCCGCTTTGGTTTCTCGCGCTGCTCGTTTTGCCGGCTGGTGCTTTGTTGACGCTTTTGTCTGCCCATCGCCTCCCCGCCGAGTGGGTCATGCCGACGACGCTCGCTCTCGTCGGCGTGGTGTATGCGATCGCCGGAACGCGTGAGGGCCGTCGCGCATTCCTCGCCCTTTCCGCCGTCCTCTTACTTGCCGCGGCGTTCAATCTCATGCGCCTTTACCGCGCATCCGTCGTCCAGGTCTGAACCGTCCGATTCGATGCAGGTATTCCGATGCGAGCCGCGATCCAGCGTGTTGCCAGTTCATCCGTGCAGGTCGACGGCGTGAAAATCGCCGAGATCGGTCGTGGATTACTTGTCTATGTTGGGGTAGCGCCGGGCGATGGAGACGATGATGTTCGCTACCTCGCCGACAAGATCCGGCATCTCCGGGTTTTTCAGGATGCAGACGGCAAGATGAATCTCGACATCGCGCAGGCGGGAGGGAGCGTTCTGGTCGTCAGCGCGTTCTCGCTTCTCGCTGACGCCCGCAAGGGTCGCCGACCGGCGTTCGATGGCGCCGCCCCGCCGGAACTCGCCAACCGGCTCTATGAGCAACTTTGCGATGTGCTCTCCACGCAGATTCCGGTCCAGAAGGGCCGCTTTGCCGCTATGATGCAGGTCGCATCGATCAACGACGGGCCGATCCACATCCTGCTGGATTCCCGCAAACTATTCTGACCGCCGTGCGAAGCTCGCTTACGGCACGGTCAGGACGGCGGCAACCATTCCGGGAATGTCGCCGACATCCACCGTGGCGGACGCGTTGAAATCGCCCTTGCAGATCTCCAGGTTTGTCGGCGTCCCCAGCAGGGCCGCCACGAACCGCTGAATATCGACGCCGTTCAGCAATCCGTCACCGTTGACGTCGCCCTTCGGCGGCGGACAACAGGCCAGTGCGCATACCGTGTTCTCGCCCTTCCAGACGCTTCCGGCGATCAGGCCGCACTGCGACGGCTGCAGTCCGTTGATGCAACTGCCGCCGTTGTTGAAACAACATGCCCCCGTCGGAATGGGGCAATTTGCCTGCGCACAGGACTGCCCATTGTGATAAACGCCGGACTGCGACGCGCACGAAGCCGGCGTCGTACCCGTAAGGCACTCGCCCAGCGGCAGGCAGCACGCACCCGTGGGACAGGAATTCCCGCCCGCACAGGGGAATGCCGGTCCCTGCCACACGCTTCCGCCGATCTGATTGCAGTCGGCCTTGGTCAGGTTGAGGCACGAACCGGCAAAGCAACACGCCCCGACGCACGGGTTCGCGGCGCAAGTCGTGTTGTCGCCTTTGTAGAATCCGCCGGCGGACGCGCACTCGGATGCAAGTTGATTGTCCAGGCAGCTGCCATCCGGCAGGCAGCAGGCCCCGCGCACCGGACAAGTCACGACTCCGCACGTGGACGCCGGACCGTTCCACACGCCGCCGCACTGCGCCGACGTCTGCTGCTGGCAGCTCCCATTGTTGTAGCAACAAGCACCCGTGCAGGGGCTGCCCGCACAAGTCGTCCCATTCCCCTTGTATGCCCCTCCGGCAGCCGCGCACTGATTGGACGTTTGGGCGTCAGCGCAGGTGCCGTTCGGCAGACAGCACGCACCCTTGCACAGGTTCGGAGTGCACGCAACGGCAGCACCCTGAAATGTTCCGCCGTTGGAGGCACACTGACCGGGGCTGAGCTGAAGACAATTCCCATCCCCTAAGCAGCACGCCCCGTTGCAGATTCCCGGCGTCAGGCACGACGTGTTATCGCCTCGATAGACGCCACTCTGATTCGCGCACTGCGTTTGCGTGATGAATTGGCAGGTACCGTTAGGCAAGCAGCATGCCCCCTGCACCTCGGGACAGTTAACCACCGCCCGGATGACAAAATCGCCGCTGATTCCCAGGCCGCACGCGTTCACCCAGCCGCCGCCGATCACGTTCGCCGAGTTCTTGCCTGCCTGGCAACCATTGGTATCCGTCACAATGCTCGGCCCAAAAATGCCCGGGTCATTGAAAAATCTGAATGACACAACGAAGACCTGATCGCGGGCCACCGGAACATTGATCGGAACCGTCTGCGACTTATCAAGGTAGCGGTACTCATTGAGTACTCCGTCTGTCAGAAGAGGCGCTTCAAGCAGTTCGAGTTGCCCGCCGGGGACCGGAAACGTACCACCATCGAATATTGTGATGCTGTCCTCTGCGGTCTGCGGCTCGCCCCCGAACCACGAACGCCAAAAAACCTGAATCGCGACAATCGATCCGTCGCACGGCGAATTCAGCCACACCGCCGCACTCTCACCGGCCACAAAGCCCGCCTGAATCGCACCTTGTTGCCCGGGCATCAGCGAGTCGACCTGCACGACAACTTCCGCACCGCGAACTTGAATCGCCCCAAACATGAAAAAGACCAGAGCTAAGCCCGGCCGGGGCACCCGACGCATCACGGCAATTCTCGATAGCATCTCTCAACCTCCGCTCGTGCCTCGTGCGCTTGAATCCCCGCCCTCTCATTATCCGGCTAACCAGCGGCCGATTCAACGAAATCGGCTATTGGGCGTGTACTTTTCGAGAATCCTGGAAACGGAGTGCCCCGCGCAACAGCCCAGGAATGAACTAGCGGCGGTCGGACTTGAACCGACGACCCAGGGCTTATGAATCCCTTGCTCTGCCAACTGAGCTACGCCGCTATGCGGTTTCGATCCTAACCTATAGCCCAAATACCCCATCTCGACAACCCCGCCCCCCGCGGCCCGATCAGCTTTTCGCGATCCCGGTGCCGATAAACCCCATGCGGCGTCTCCGCGCGCACCACGGCCGAGGACTCAAAACATGGCTCCATTAACCGAATCGCTCGAAAGCCGACTCGATCGCCTTGAACGCCAGAACCGGCGAATTCGAACCACCGCCATCGCGGCGGCCGTCGCTACGCTCGTGCTGATCTGCTCCATGGGCCAGTCCGACCGCCGCCTCGCTGCAGGCGGCAACGTCGTCGAGGCCGAGCGCTTTGTCCTTCGCGACTCGACCGGCGTCATCCGGGCGAAGCTCTCCGCCGATGCCCAGGGTCGTGCCAGTCTCACGCTGCTCGACAAATCCGAGCGCTCGCGCGTCGCCATTGGCATCGCCGCCGATGGAGCCCCGATTCTCGTCTTCGGCGACGCCGATGGCCGCACCACTCGAATGGAACTAAGCGTTCGGGCCGACGGTGTCGCGACGATCGGCCTCGGCGATGGCAAGGGCCGCTTTCGAACCACGCTGGAGGCCCAGCCGGACGGATCAGCCCATGTCTTCATGATCGACGCCCAGGGAAAGCCCCGCGGTGATCTGTCCATCTTGCCCGACGGCTCGCCCCACCTCGCCCTCGCCGACGTCGACGGCAAGACCCGCACACGGCTCGTTTGTGACACCCGTGACGGGGCTCCAGGTCTCTTCATGCTCGATCAGGACGGCCTCGCACGAGCAAGCGTCGGCCAATTCCCGGACAAGACGTGGGGAGTCGCACTTGCCGACGGCGGTCGCAAGAATCGAGCCCGATTCGCGATAGGCAGCGACGGCTCACCCGGACTGTCACTCAGCGACAGCGATGGCCGAGTGCGAACCGGCCTTAACGTATTCGCCGATTCGAGCAACCTGATGTTCTATGACGCCTTGGGCAAGAGTCGCATTCAGATCGGAGTATGGCCGGACGGGCTCCCTGCGTTCAATCTCTACGATCCGCAAGGTGAAACGCTCTGGAGCACGCCGTAGCGACGAAAAGCGCTTCTCCCGCGCGGCTAGAAACGAGACCGCACTTTGATCTCAGTCTCCAAAAAAGAAAGGACGCCCGAACGGGCGTCCTTCCTCGCAGTAGTATGGAGAGATTTGCTTACTTGCGGCGACGAGCTGCCATCGCCAAACCACCGAGCAGCAGACCGATCGTCGCCGGCTCGGGGAACAAGCTGACGGTCAGTGCATAAGGGCCTTCCGAAGGAATCGTGCCGAATCCCCTGACCCGGAGCAGGAACGTATCCGACGCACCTGCGTTGTAGAACCGGACGGCCGAACCGCGAGCGATACCAGCGGCTGGGCTGTCGCTTCCAGCGTCGTCGTTCTCGACGATGACGCCACCGCCGCCCGGCGTCAACACCGCCAGCAGCGTGTCAGGAACGTTGAGATTTCCCGGAATCCCGCCGTACGGCGTCGTGATCGCAGTCAGGATGCATCCCGACGGCACGAACACCGAGTACAAATCGACATCGCCACCGCCGCCAGCCGGATTGACCAGAACGCCGAACCCGATGTCCGCGCTCGGCGGATTGCAGGTTAAGGCGATCGGATCAGCCAATGGGGCCGTGTCATTCGGCTCTGACTCAGCAAAGCCTGCATAGGCGCTGGTCGCCAGAGCGAAAACCGCGATCGTTGCAAGGGTCTTGATACGCATATCTCTCCTCCACCTATTAGGAATCCCGATGGACTCGCCGTTGCTTCTCCACTCCGCCCTCTGAGGCGATAGCGGCATAGTACCAGAAACCGCGGCACCGAGTCAACCCATTCCGCATTAATTCTCGCCGCCTTAACGCGTGTGAATGTCCGCCACGGTTTCCCATGTCCTATCTTTCGGAATCAAGTCAACCATAGTCAACCTAAAACCATTAAAAATAGCGTCTTACATCTGAAAATAGCTCCGGAATCGCCCCTCCTGTGCGACCAGAAACAGCCCTGCGAAATACTTGTGCAAACTTGTACGGCCCGACCCGACTCTCTAAGTAAATTCCCTAATACGCAAGCACACACCCAACCCGACCTGGCTAAGTACTAAGCATCAGCCCGGTTCGACCCTCGCGGCACCCGCTGGCAGTTGGGGCAATAATGTGTGGCTCGTTGTCCCACGACACACCTCCGAATTGCCGCCCCGCAAACGCAGCATGGCTCGCCCGTCCTTCCATACGCTCGAAAGCGGTTCTGCATGCTCCCACCCGGGTAAACCCAATCAATCGACGCGCCGTTGGCCGCGATTCCCACACGCAGCGCCTTTCGTATCCCGGCATACAGTCGTTCAACCTCGGCCTGTTTCAACGTCCGCGCGGACCGGCAGGGATGAATCCCAGCCCGATGGAGTGCTTCGTCGGAGTAGATGTTTCCAATGCCGCTGATCACCGACTGATCCAGCAACAACGGCTTCAAGATCCGCGACCGACTTCGCAGAAGACTCCCCAGGAGCTGCGGCGTAAAAGTGCGATCCAGTGGCTCTACACCGAGCGAATTCAGCACGTCGTCCGGCCGTTCCGTCACGACAACCCGGCCAAATTTCCGCGCATCGACGAATCTGAGTTCGTCTCCTCCGTCCAATCCAACCCGGAACCTCTCGTGCTTCTCCCGCTGCGATTCAGCGCGAGCGATCGCCAGCCGGCCGGACATGCGTAAGTGAACAAGCATCGTCACGTCGGTCCTCACGCCGGCCTTCGCCAGTCGAAACACGACGTACTTGCCCCGTCGCGTCACCTCAACAAAACGCTTCCCAACCAGCAGCGACCGAGCCAGTGAGGCCCGCGGCGCAAGCGTTCTCATCCACGAACAATTGATATTGACGACCGTCCGCCCAACCAACTCCGGCCGCAGCGATCGTGCGATGGTCTCGACCTCTGGTAGTTCCGGCATATCCCTGCTCAAGGACGGAAAACCTATGCTTCGTCGATGCCGCCGGCTGACCGACCGCGGCGATCCAAGCTTTCAGTCTAATCTCCCTGCCCAGCGCGTCGATATACTTCAGGCCCGATAATTCGGCGAGGCCACCGAGCCGGCGTATACTCGATCAGCGGCAAACACCGCACGGGGATCTTCACGTGCAACAAGCCCACGAATCTCAACTCACGGCCGACGAACAGAGCGCCGTCGAAACCCTCGCCTCCAGCTATCGCCGCGTCCGCGACGAACTCGCCAAGCTCATCGTCGGACAGCAGGCCGCCATTGAGGAGATGATGATTTGCCTCCTCGCCCGCGGCCACTGCATGCTAGAAGGCGTCCCCGGCCTCGCCAAGACGATGATGGTCAGCGCCCTCTCGCGCACGCTCTCGCTCTCCTTCAGTCGCGTCCAGTTCACGCCAGACCTCATGCCCAGCGATATCACCGGCACCGAGATCATCGAGGAAGACAAGAGCACCGGCGCCCGCCAGCTTCGCTTCGTCAAAGGCCCGGTCTTTGCCAACGTCGTCCTTGCCGACGAAATAAATCGCACGCCGCCCAAGACCCAGGCCGCCCTGCTCGAAGCCATGCAGGAAAATCAGGTGACCGCCGCCGGCTTCACGCACAAACTTCCGCGTCCCTTTTTCGTCCTAGCGACTCAGAACCCGATCGAACAGGAAGGCACGTATCCGCTCCCGGAGGCCCAGCTCGATCGCTTCATGCTCAAGATTCTCGTGGGCTACCCGAGCGAGGAGGAGGAGCTGGCCATCGTCCGCCTGACCACCGCCGCCGCTGATCACGCGGTGCAGCGCGTTCTGGACGGCACGCAGGTGCAGACGCTTCAGGACCTCGTACGAAAAGTCCCGTGCGGCGAGCAGGTCATGCGTTACGCCCTCCGGCTCACGCGCCTGACGCGACCAACCGAAAAGGACGCCCCCAAGTACGTCCGCGACTACATCGCCTGGGGCGCAGGTCCGCGTGCGTCGCAGTACCTCGTGTCGGCCGCAAAAGCCCGCGCCCTGCTCCACGGCCGCTACCACGTCTCGACCGAGGACATTGCGTCCCTCGCCCATCCCGTGCTGCGGCATCGCATCGTCGCCAATTTCAGCGCCGAGGCGGACGGCGTCGGCGCGGATCAGTTGATCGATCGCCTGCTCGCCGATGCCCCGCGCATTCAGACGCCGGCCCTCGACGCACTTGGCGCCGATCGCGTCCTTGCTACCTGAAGGGCACGCCGGCGACCTCGCCGAGCCGGCCGCGCCCGCGAAGCTGTGCGGCGGACCCGCACGACATTGAGCCGATCAAGTGCAGACCGAACAGGACTACCGCCGCTACCTCGACCCGCAGGTCCTCGCTCGCATCAGCGGACTTGAGATGCGGGCCCGCATGGTCGTCGAGGGCTTCATCAGCGGCATGCACCACTCGCCGTTTCGCGGCTTTTCCGTCGAATTCTCCGAGCATCGCAAATACAGCCAGGGCGACGATCTTCGCCACCTCGACTGGCGCGTCCTCGGCCGCACCGACAAGCACTACGTCAAGCAATACGAGCAGGAAACCAATCTCCAGCTCATGCTCGTCGTCGATTCATCCGAGTCGATGAGCTATCGCTCCCCAGACGCCCCGCTGACGAAGCGCGAGTACGCCACCTGCGTGGCCGCCGCCATCGCCTACCTTGCCCTGCGGCAGACCGACGCGGTCGGCCTCGCCGCCTTCGACGCCCATGTCGCCCGCGTCGTTCGCGCCTCCAACAATCCCGGCCAGTGGAAAACGGTCGTGCGCGAACTCGAAGCCGCCATCCCAACACCGGCAACCAATATCCGCCGCGCCCTCGACGAGATCGCCGAGAAGCTTCGGCACCGCCATCTGGTCGTCATCATCAGCGATTTCTTCGACGATCCGCGCGAAATCCTCACCGGCTTGAAACACCTCCGCCATCATCGCCACGAGCCGATCGTGCTCCACGTCATGGACCCGGCCGAGCTCGATTTCCCGTTCAGCGAACCCACGCGGTTTGAAGGCCTCGAACGCACCGGGCAGCTCGTCACGCAGCCCCGCATCATCCGTCAGCGTTACCTGAAAGAGCTTCAGGACCACCTCGACGAACTCCGCCGCGGCTGCGTGGAAAACCGCGTCGACTATCAGCTCTTCAGCACGCGCGAGCCGCTGGACAAGGCCCTGTCGGGCTTCCTCGCCGGCCGCGAATCCCGTTTGAGGTGAGACACACGCGTGTGGCCATTCGTGCATCCCGGTCTGGCCTTCGCATCACTCGCGCTGGCCGCCATCCCCATCGCAATCCACCTCCTCAGCCGCCGCCGTTATCACCGCGTGACTTGGGCCGCCATGCGATTTCTCCAGCGTGCGCACCGTCGCACGCGCCGCCGCACGAGACTGGAGCAGTGGCTGCTGCTCGCCCTTCGCACCGCCATCATGCTCCTGATCGCCCTCGCCCTGGCCCGCCCGCTGACCCAGCGCTGGTCCGCGTTCTCTGCCGTCCGCGGCCAGCGAATCGACCGCGTCCTCCTTATCGACGACAGCGGGTCGATGAATGCTCGCCGCGGTGACGGCCGGATCGATTTCGCCGCCGCGCGCGACGCCGCAATGCAACTTCTGCCGACCTTCGGCCCCAACGACGGCGTCGCCATCGTCACCACGGCCAGCCCCGCCCAGACCGACCTCATCAGCGTTCCGCAGGATGAAGGCACCCTCCGTCGAACGCTGACCGGACTGTCGTGCAGCTTCGCCCAGCCCAACTTCGCAGCCGCTTTGGACCAGGCCCGCGTCTTCTTCGATCGCAATCCCTTGCCCGCCGATCGTCGCGTCGTCTATCTGATCTCAAACCTCGCGCAGACTTCCTGGCTCGCGACCTCGCGCGGTGCGACCCAATCTCAGCAGTCGCCCGCGATTGACGCCCTCCGCCGCCTGCGCGATTCGGCACAGGTGCTGCTCGTAACCGTCGAACCGAGGCCGCAGCCCAACGCCGCCGTCACCGCCTTCGCCTGCGACGATCGCCTCGTCGGCTGCGAGTGGCCCGTCAACTTCACCGCCACGATCGCCAATTTCCTCGATCGACGCCTCGACAAGGCCCGGGTCGAATTCCGTGTCGACGGCCGCGTCGTTCGCACCGCCGATCTCAAGCCACTCGATCCCGGCGACACGCGCACGATTCCGCAGGCCGTCCAGTTCGAGCGGCCGGGCCCCCGCATCGTCACCGCACGGCTTGTCCACGAGCCCGACGCCCTGCCGGCCGACGACGCTCGCTCCCTCGCCGTAGAAGCCGCCCGCGCCCAGAAAATTCTCGTCGTCGAGAGCGCCGCCCGGGCGTCGGGCCCAGCCCAATCCCACTACCTGGCGCGCGCCCTCGCCCCCCTCCCGGACCCCAGCGCCAATCACTTCGCCGTCACGACCATCACGGACTTCGACCTGCGCAACCAGCCCTTCCGCGATGTCGCTGCGATTGTCCTGGCAGACGTCCGCCGTCTCTCGGACGAACAATGGACCCGCCTCGCTCACTTCGTCCGCGACGGAGGCGGCCTGCTGATCATCGCGGCCGAGCAGACCACCGCCGATGCCTTCAACCGCGGGCCGCGATATCTCATCCCCGCGGCGCTCCGAAGAATCCACGGCGCCGACGCCGCCGACTCTGCTCCGCCGGCCTCCCTCAAACTGGACGACTGGACCCATCCCGTCCTCCGCGACTTCGCCGGTCAGTCCACCGGCGGCCTGCTTACCGCATCGTTCACGCGATTCTGGGAAGCCGAACCCGAACCCGATGCACGCGAAATCCTGAAATACGCCGACGGCTCGCCCGCCCTGCTCGAACGTAACGTCGGCCGTGGCCGCGTGATGTTGTGGACCACCAGCGCGAACATGGCCTGGAACAACTTCGCCGCCAAGCCCGACTACGTCACGCTCTTCCTGAATGTCATCGGCTGCCTCGTCCCCCCCGCCGACGCCGGCCGCAACGCACTGATCGGTGAGCGAGTTGACGTCCCCGTGGCCGGCGCTGCCATCGGCCAGACCGCCACACTTCGCGGGCCCGATGGCGACGATCAGACCCTTCCAATAAGCGAATCCGACGGCCGCACCGTGGTCCGCATCGACACCAGCGCCGACTCACCGGGCGAATGGCTGCCCGGCTCGTATGAACTGACGATCGCCGCAAACACCCAGAAGCTGGCATTCAATCTCGCCCCATCCATCAGCGATCTGCACCCTTGGTCCGCCGTCGATCTCCGTGGCGCGACGGGTGGCTCGATCGCACTCTACGACGGCGTCGAACCTCTGCTGGCCCAGCGAAACACCGTTGCCGGCGGCGACTTTGCCGAGACGCTTCTCATGCTCCTCTTCGCCGTCTTGCTGATCGAGACCTTTGTCGCCCTGAGCTTCGGAAACCGATCGTGAATGCGCTGCTCGCCTGGCTTCTGA
Organism: uncultured Planctomycetaceae bacterium; assembly: GCA_964549445.1. Classification (GTDB taxonomy): domain Bacteria; phylum Planctomycetota; class Phycisphaerae; order UBA1845; family UTPLA1; genus SpSt-539. The sequence continues at coordinate 35,673 of CAZJVS010000027.1, read as the reverse complement.
ACCTCAAGCAAATCCGGCTCGGAGTCGATCCAGTCTCGCTGCGCCTCACCACGCCACCCGAACCCTGGATCCTCGCCTCCGGCCTCATCATGGCCATTGCCGTCGTCGCGCTCTGCTACGCCCGCGAGTCGGTCCGTGGCTGGACGCGCGTCTTCCTCGGCCTCTGTCGCCTCGGCGCCGTGCTCGTCGTCATGTGGCTCTTCTCCAAGCCCGCCCTCGTCGTCAGCCGCAATCGCATCTATCCCTCGGTCGTCGCCGTCGCGCTCGATCGCTCGGCCAGCATGTCGCTCAGCGAACGCTCCACCGTCGATCCCTCCCATCGCGAGAAACGCTGGGACGTCGCCGTGCAATCCCTCCGAGGTCCCGACGGCCTGCTCGCCAAGCTCGCTGCCCGCCAGCAGGTAGCCCTCTACGCATTCGCCGACAAGCCCCGCCTCCTCGCGATCATTGCGTCACCGGCCGACGTCGATCGAGCTCTGGAATCCGTCCGCGCTATCTCGCCGGACGGTTCCGCCACCGACCTTGCCGATTCCGTCGACGATGTTCTTGAGACGACGCGCGGCAACCGTCTCGCTGCCGTCGTGCTCGTCACCGATGGCCGTCAGACCGTACCGGCCGCCCTCGAGCCCGCCATCGCCGAAGCCCAGAACCGCCAGGTCGCCCTCAGCAGTATCGCCGTCGGCGCACCGCGAACCCGCCGCGATCTGCAAGTCTCTTCTGTCTGGACCGATGGTGACGTCTTCGTCAACGACTTCGCGGTCGTCCACGTCCGGCTCGCTGCCGAGGGCTACGGCGAATCCGTCCCCGTTACGCTCGAACTTCGCGACGCCGACTCGGGAACGCTGCTCGCGCTGCGACGCGCCGAGATCAACACCTCATCGACCGGCGATGTCGACATCGGCTACCGCCCGTCGCGCCCCGGCCGTCAGCGACTCCGCGTGTCCGTCCTTCCGCGCGACGACGAAGACGACGCCGACAACAACACTGCGATCACCTCCCTGAATGTGCACGATGAGAAGATTCGCGTGCTTTACGTCGAATCAGAACCCCGGTTTGAGTACCGTTTTCTCAAGAACTCACTCGTCCGCGAACCGACGTTCGAAAGCAGCATCCTGCTGCTCTCCGCCGCAAGGGACTTCCCGCAGGACGGCACCCATCCCATCCGCCGCTTCCCGGCAACCGCCGAAGAACTCGCCGCCTATCACGTCGTCCTGCTCGGCGACGTCGATCCGCGCGGCGATTGGATCAGTCCGGCCCAGGTTCAACTCCTGATCGATTTCGTCTCGACCCGCGGCGGCGGAATCGGTTTTCTCGCCGGCGAACTCGCCATGCCCTCGCGGCTCCGCAATACGCCGCTCGAAAAGCTGCTCCCAATCCGCATCGACCCGAGCTCCACAGGCCGCGCGCCCGAAATCCTCAGCGACGCCTTCTCCCCGCGCCTGACGGCTCTCGGTCGACGTCACCCGCTTTCGCGACTCGCCATTGATTCCGAATCCGTCGCCGCCGTCGGCCAGCCCGACGATCTGTTTGCCTCGCTCCCCGGCTGGTACTGGTACGCCCGCGTTGCCGGCCCGATGCCCGGCGGCGAAGTCCTGATGGAGCATCCGAGTGCATCCACCGCCGACGGCGCGATGCCGCTCGTCGTCCTGGGACGCTTCGGCGCAGGCCGAACCTACTACCAGGGCAGCGACGACACCTGGCGCTGGCGGCAGCGCAGCGGCGAGGGCTACTACGACGCATGGTGGGTCAAGGTCGTCCGCCTTCTCGGCGGCCGCGCCCGGCTCGGCCCGCAGCAGCGCTGGCGACTCGAGCCCGAGCACCGCGACAATCGCCCCGGCGAGCCGGTTCGACTGCTACTTAGCGCCACGGAAGCCGCGACAACGAGCGGCCTCGCCGAGATTTCCGTCCGAATCACCGACAGCCGCGGCGACTTGGTCGACACCGTCACCGCCCAGCGACTCGACGCTGCCGGAACGACCTATGCCGGCGCATTCTCGCCCGCGCGCAGCGATCGCTATCTCGCCACCGCCGACGTCTCCGCCGAGTCGCCCGGCCACCCGCCGGTCACGGCCGAATTCGACGTCGCCGCTTCCGCCGAGGAGCGCCGCCAGACCTCGACCGATCACGACCTGCTTCGCATGCTGGCGTTCCGCACGGGCGGCCGTTGCGTTTCGCCTCGCGAGGCCGCCGACCTTGCCGCCGAGATCCCCGATCGGAGCGTTCCCGTGCCGGACGACATCGTCGAACCGATCTGGGACACGCCGATGACGTTGCTGATGTTCGCGATCCCGATCACGCTCGAATGGATTGTCCGCAAGCTGAGGGGCTTGGCTTAGGCCTAAGCTTTAGTATGGCAACGGCGCCTTCACAACCCGACGCCCCGGCCGATGCAGGCGACATCATCGCCCGGCTGACGGCCATCCGCCGCCGCCTGCGCACCTGGCTCGCGGTCGACGGTGGATCGCGCGTCATCATCCGCTGCGTCGCCGCGTTTCTCGCAATGACGGCCCTCGATTGCTGGCTCACTTTCCCGCCGGTTCTTCGAGCCGCTGGCGCGGTCGCACTCGCCCTCTATGCCATCGTCTCCCTCGACCGTCACGTGCTCCGTGCCCTTCTCCGGCCGATCCCGCTCCGCGAAATCGCCGCCCGCCTCGATCGCCGTGCCACCGACGATGACGATCGTCTCAGCAACCTCGTCGATCGTGTCGACCACCGCGCCGACGGCGCATCGCCGCTCTGGCAGCGCGTCGAGTCCGAGGCCCGCCAGGCCCTCGCTCAGTTGTCGCCCGATGTCGCCGTTCGCACGAGGCCCGCGATCCATCGCGCCGCCGGCGCCGTCGGCATCTTGTTCGTGCTGCTCGCGATTCGCATCGGCTCGCCCGGCTGGCTCGAGACCGCCTGGTACCGCACGGTCTGGCCGTTCGGGTCCGCCGCATGGCCAAGCCGTGTCGGCATCGACCCGCTCGCGCGCTCACTCAAGGTCGCGCGCGGCGAGCCCTTCACCGCCGAGATGCGCCTCACGCGCGGCCATAGCGAGTCGTTGCGCGCCTTCCTTGTCACGCTCGAACCGGGCCGCGAAGTCCAACGCCTGATGATGCGGCTCGATCCCGACGGCATCTACCGTCGCACGCTCGACAGCGTCTCCGCCGACCAGACCTGCTGGTTCGAGGCCGGCGACGCCACCACCGCGAACACCCCCTTCCGACTGCACGTCGTCGATCGCCCGGTCGTCCACGCCGTGACCGCATTCGTTACGCCCCCGGCGTACATCCCCACCACCCAGCCGCACGAAGACTCACTCGACAACCAGCGCCTCGCCGTCCTACAGGGCAGCCATGTGACGCTGATGGTCACCGTCTCGAAGGCCGCGGCCTCGGGCTCGAACAAAAGCGCTGTTCGCTTCGACGATGCCGAGCGATTGCCGCTCGACCCTGCCGACGCCTCCAACACCCGCCTCCGCTCCGATTTCGTCGCCGAGGAGTCCCGCCGGTTCGAAATCGTCGTCGTTGATCGCGATGGCCTGGAATCCCGCCCCGACCGCTCCTACGAAATCGATGTCCGCCCCGACGAACCGCCGACCGTCCAGGTTCTGCAGCCGGCCGCAGCTATCGACGCCACACCCTCAGCAACAGTCCTTATTCGTGCCGCCGCCGAAGATGATTCTCATCTGAAGTCTTTCGCCCTCGCGTTCGCCATTGCCGACCGTCCACCGCCGCCGCGCGTCGATCTGCTGCCCATCGCAACCTCGGACTCGGCGAATGCCAATCGCCTCCTCGCCACTTACGAACTCAAGCTCGCATCGCTCGGCGTCCGGGCCGGCGACATGGTCGAATACCGCGCCGAGGCAAACGATGAGTTTGAGCATGCCGGTGCTCCGCGCATCGCCGCCCAGACCCCGATCATGCGCATCCGCGTCGTTGGCCCGGCTGAAATGGCCGATCGCGTTCGCGGCGAGTTTCTCGCACTTCAATCGCAACTGCGTTCGATCCTGTCAGCGCAGGAAACAATCCACGACCAGACCACCGGCGAACTGGCTGCGATTGTCTCCGACGTCGTTGACAACAACGACACCACCCCCGAACCGCCACCCGCCACTCGAGACGATTCATCCGGCGACGGCCGCGGCGATCTCGCTGCCGTCCAATCGCTCGCCGGCCAGCAACGTGCTCTGGTCGGCCGCGCCCGCCAGCTCGCCGAGCTTTGCGACGACCTCATCGCCCGCGCGAAGCTCAACGCCCTCTCGCTCGACGATCTCGCCGCGCGTTCCGCCTCTCTCGCGTCCGGCCTTCGCTCCACAGCGAACGGCCCCATGACTACCGCTGCCGGCCACCTCGTTCAGGCAGCTCAAACTGACGTCGCTGTCGCCCGACGTGATGCCGTCTCGCGGGGCACGGCCGATCAGGCCGCCGCGATCGCCGCCCTGCGCGAGCTTCTTTCACTCGCCGGCGATATCTCTGACGTCGCGGGCGCAATCCGTCGCACGCGCGAACTCCTCGACCGCCAGGAATCCCTGACTCGCCGCGCGTCAGAACTCGCCCGCCTCACCGCCGGTGCCGCCCTCCAGTCGCTCCCGCGTGCGCGCCGCGCCGCCCTGGCCCAACTCTCGCACGAACAAACGCGCCTCGCCGACGACGCCCGCCAGCTCGTCCAGCGCATGGCCGAATTGGCCGATCGCGGCTCGGACCGGACCGCCGCCGCCGCCTTCCAACGCGCCTTCGGCGCCGCCGAGGCCGTCGGCATTTCCGACAAGATGGCCGAGGCCGCCCGCCGCCTCGCAGACAACCGCACCAGCCAATCCGCCGATCTTCAACGACAGGCCGAGTCCGGCCTGCGAAACGTCCTCGCCGCCCTCGAAGGCGTCCCGCTCCGCCAACTCGAAGCCCTCTCGAAACAACTCGCCGATGTCGCTCGCCGCCTCGAACGGCTCATCGCCTCGCAGCAGCGCCTCATCGCCGACAACCGCGCCGGCGACACCGAGCGCCGCCCGGACGCCGATCCCGCGGATGCATCGGCCGAACGCACCCGAAAGACCGCCCAGCGCCAGTCGAGCGTCGCCTCGACCACGCGCAGTCTCGTCCGCCAGATCGAAACCAGCGGCAAATCCGCCCCGACACCGCAAACGGCCGATGTCGCGCCGCCGCTCCTCTCCGCCGCCGGCCGGATGGACGCCGCGGCAAAGTCGCTCGGCGACGGAGAAGAACTCGATGCCCTCGCCGCCCAGAATCAGGCACTCAACGATCTGAAGCTCGCCCGCGAGCGCCTCCTCGAAAGTCAGGAAAAGACCGACGACGAACTGGCGCGCCGCTCGCTCGAAGCCATCCGCGAGTCTCTTGTGAAGATCCGTGACGCCCAGCTCACACTTCAAAAGAAGACGCAGGAGCAGCCCGTGGCCGCGGGACGATCCCGCGCGGCCCGACTCCGCACCGCCGGCCTCGCCAAGGATCAGTCCGCCCTCGCCGACAAGGTCGCCGCCGCCCGAAAATCGATGACCGGCGCGATCGTCTTCACCTATGTCTGCGATTCCGTCATCGCCCGCATGAAGACAGCCGCTGAGACTCTGAAGAATGCCGAGCTGGCCCCGGCCATCACCCAGCAATCTCGCATCGTCGCCGACCTCAATCGCCTCATCGAACTCCTCGCCCAGCCCCCGGAGCGAAAGGACGCTGCCCGCTTCGCTGAAGCTGCCGGCTCCGGCGGCGATCCCGGCTCCCCGACCCGCGACCGGCCGGTGCCGCCGCTCGCCGAACTGAAAATGCTGCGACTTCTCCAGGCCGATCTGAACGACGCCACCGCCGCCGTCGCCGCGCGGCCCGAACCGCCCGACTCGAAGTCCGCCGGCGACCTCGGCGATCAGCAGGCCGCGTTGCTCGAACTGGCCCAAAAGATGATGAAACGCGCGGAGAACGAGAAATGATCCGACCGTCATCCAGTTTGATGCGCACGACGACCGGCTTGCTCGTGACGTTCGCTTTCGTCACCGCAAGCGCCGCCGACGAAACGCCGCCCACGTCCCAACCCGCAAACGACTTCGCCCGCCGGCTGCTCCGCGGCGAATCCACGCAGGCCGACGCCCTCACGCGCTTGCTCGCCGCAATGAAAGAATCGAGCACGGCCCTCACCGTGCGCCACGATGCGGGCGCCGAAACCCAGCGCACGCAGCGCGTCGCCCTCGAGGCTATCGACGAGCTCATCGAAACCGCCCGCCGCTCGCAGGACGACGCCAAGCGTCAAAACACCAAGTCGCGCGAACGCCGCAGCGCCGGCTCCGTCCAGCCGCAGCCGCCGCGCAAACCGCCCGAGCGCAAACCCGGCGACACCAACGTCGCGACTTCGCAGCCCGCCCCGGGCGGAAAGAGCGACCGCTCCGGCGTTAGCGCCGCCGTCGGCGAAACCGCGCGACGCTGGGGCAATCTCCCCGCCCGCGATCGCGCCGAACTCCTTCAGGGGCTGGATGAGCAGATGCCCGTCAAGTACCGCACCCACATCGAACGCTACTACCGATCGCTCGCCGAGGAGCCGCCGCCATGATGCTCGCATCCTCGACACATCGCGTGCTGCTCCTAGCGCTCGCCCTGGTCGTCTCCACCGCCGCCGCCCAGACCACGCGGCCTGTCGACGGCGACGAACTCACCCCCGAAGCCCTCGCCGCCATCGATCGCGGCCTCGCCTGGCTCTCAACCCACCAGGCCGATGACGGCTCCTACGGCGCCGGCTCACAGTACGGCCGCCACGTCGGGATCACCGGCCTCGCCGGCCTCGCCTTCATCGCCGACGGCGATCTCCCCGGCCGGGGCCGTTACGCGAAAAACGTCCAGCGCTCGCTCGACTTTGTTCTCCGCTCCACCGCCCCCCAGTCCGGTCTCATCGCCGCCGAAACCTCCTACGGTCCCATGTACGGCCACGGCTTCGCGACTCTCTTTCTCGCCGAGGTCTACGGCGCCGCCCCCAACCCCGACCTCCGCGAAAAACTTCGCAAAGCGATCCTCCTCATCGTCCGCACACAAAACGACCAGGGCGGCTGGCGCTACCACCCCGTAAAGGCCGACGCCGACCTCTCCGTCACCATCTGTCAGATCATGGCACTCCGCGCCGCCCGAAACGTCGGCATCGACGTCCCCAAGTCAACGATTGACAAGGCCATCCGCTACGTCCGCAACAGCCAGAACCCCGACGGCGGCTTCCGCTACATGCTCGACTCGACCGGCTCGATGTTCGCCCGCTCCGCCGCCGGAGTCGCCGCCGTCTTCTATGCCGGCATCTACGAAGGACGCGACATCGAACGCGCCCTCGCCTACCTCGAAAAGTTCACGCCCGGGAAATCGCAGGAGCAGACCCACTTCTACTACGGCCACTACTATGCCGTGCAGGCCATGCACTTCGCCGGCGGCTCCCACTGGCGAACCTGGTGGCCCGCCATCCGCGACGACCTCATCGCCAAGCAGGCCGCCGACGGCTCCTGGAGCGGTGAGGGCGGCACCGAGTACGGCACGGCAATGGCCCTCATCATTCTCCAGCTCCCAAACAACCTGATGCCGATCTTTCAGCGCTGAGGTATGGTTCCCGCTGTGATTCGCCGATCGACCGCCCGCACGCTCGCCTTCGTTGCGGCATCCTGCTGCATCGCACGTGCCGATCCTCCGGCAGTCTGCGTTGAGACCATCGACGGCCGCACCCAATCGGGTCAGCTCGCCGAGTGGACCTCCGACAAGCCGCTGCGACTCATCGGGCCCGGCGCGACCTCTCAACCCGTCGCCGCTGACGAGATCAGCCGCATCGCGATCCTCAAACCGCAACCAGCCGAACGCACCGTCCACTGGCGCGTCATCACCATCGACGGCCAGCAATGCTACGGCGACATCGAGCGTGCCGCCGATGATCGCATCGTCGTCCGTAACACCCTGCTCGGCCCGCTGGAGTGGTCGCTCGACTCGATCCGCCGCATCGAGCTCGCGACCGACTCACGCTCGCTGCCGCGCGCCGCGCCGGAGTCCGATCGAATCCGTCTCGCGAATGGCGACGTCGCCGAAGGCATCATCGAGCAGACCACCCCCGAGGGCCTCGTCATCCAGGCAACCGACGGCGGCGAAAGCCGCACCCTCGAGTGGAACGTCATCGAATCGGTCGACTTCGCGAATCCGCAGACGGCCCCACCCGAAGTATCCGCGGCGTTGCTGCGTCTCATCGATGGCTCGTGCCTGCGTGCCGCCCGCATCGATTGGAAGCCCGATGGGGTCGTGGCCGTCCTCCCGGGCGATCAAACCCTCCGCGTCCCTGCCGCGTCGCTCCGCTCAATCGAGCTCCCCGGCAAACGCCGCGTTTGGCTGAGCGAACTCGACCCCATCGCCTTCGAGCACCTTCCGAAGCTCGGCCCGACATTCGAGCTCGGTCGCGATACGGCCTGCGATGGCCGCCCGCTCCGCGCCGACGGTAGACCGTACGATCGCGGACTCGGACTTCACTCGGCCTGCCGTGTCGAATGGAAACTCGACCGCCGCTTCAAGCGCCTCGTAGCCGCCGTTGCCATCGACGACTCCGCCGGTCCGCTCGCCGACGCGACCCTCCGCATCTTGCTCGACGGCCGCGAAGTCGCTCGCTTCGACCATCTCCGCCACCGCCAGCGCCCGCGCCGCATCGGCCTCGATCTGTCAAACGCCGACTCTCTCCTCTTCGAAGTCGACTACGGCGAAAACGCCGACGTACAGGACCGCGTCGACCTCCTCGACGCCGCACTGATCCGCAACTGATATCCTCGCGCCAATTTTTTGACGTGTTGACGTTTTGACTGTTGACTGTTCGGCGATGTCTCGCTTCGCCGGCATAATCGAAACCGCTCACGGCCCGCTCGATCTAACCGGGCGCGCCCTCATCATGGCCATCCTCAACGTCACCCCCGACAGCTTCAGCGACGGCGGCAAGTATTTCTCAACCGACGCCGCCGTTGCTCGCGGCCTCGAACTCGCCGCCGAAGGCGCCGACCTCCTCGACATCGGCGGCGAATCCACCCGCCCCGGCAGCGACCCCGTCACGCCCGACGAACAATGCCGCCGCGTCCTGCCGGTCATCGATCGCCTGCGTAGCGAAGGATTGTCACTCCCCATCTCGATCGACACCCGCTCAGCTCACGTCGCGGCCGCGGCGCTCGATCGCGGCGCTGACATCGTCAACGACGTATCCGCGATGCGCGACGACCCCGCCATGCCCGCCCTCGTCGCCGCCCGCCGAGTCCCCATCGTGCTCATGCACATGCAGGGCTCGCCCAAGTCGATGCAGCAAGCCCCCGATTACACCGACGTCGTCGCAGACTTGATCGCATTCTTCCGCGAGCGCCTCGTCGCGGCCAAGTCTGCCGGCATCACTCCCGACCAAGTCATCCTCGACCCCGGCATCGGCTTCGGAAAATCCGCCGCTCACAACTGGGAGATTCTGCGTCGCCTCGCCGAATTCCACGATCTCGGCCGCCCGTTTCTCGTCGGCCCATCGCGAAAGCGCTTCGTGCGAGCCATCGTCGGTGATCAGCCCGAGGACGTCCTCTTCGGTACGGCCGCAACCGTCGCCGCCTGCTGCCTCGCCGGTGCGCACATCGTCCGCATCCACGACGTCCGCGCCATGCGGACGATCGCCGAAATCTGCGATCCGATTCGTCGGACCGCCCCGTCCGGTAGCGCTCCAAACACTGCGACACCGACGAGCAATCCCGCGAAAGCCACGCCGAGCGGGTGATACGCGAGCGACTCCGACCACATCCCGCGCACCGCGCAGCTCACGCTCCGCGTCATTCCACAACTCGGACAGTGCACGCCAAACACGGCGCGATATACGCACATCGGTACGCCCGCCCCATCCGGCGGGAGCAGCACCGCGGCCGCCAGCATCCCGGCCGCTGCAACGCCCCACGCTCGCCGCCGCCCCAACCGATTGCAGATGCTTTGCCACATGCTCAAGTCCCCGCTCGCTTCGCCAGGACTTCCAGAAGCAGATTGCCGCCGAGAAACGCCGCCAGCACCGCCGCAACGAGCGACGCCCCCATCCCGAACTTCAGATGCCGGTTCTCCTGACGAACCAGCCCGTAATAGAGCGCATACGGGCCGCACAGCACACAGAGAATTCCGTGCGCCGCCCCTTCCTGGAACGCCACGACCAGAATCCACAATCCGATGACCAAGGAGAACAGCAGTTGCAAGCCCTGGTAAACCGACGCCAACGCCACGCTTCGCGACGCAACGACGTACAAGCCGACGAAAAACAGCGTCGACGCCAACCCGAAAAACCACGGCTGCGCCACAAACCCCGGCGTCGCGGCCGTACCCGCGTCTCCACGCGCCGCCCCGCGCGACATTTCCCCGCGCGTCGTCGGCGGCGCCGCCGCAGCACCCGCGACCGCCATCCGCCGCCCCGTCTTTCGGTTGAATCCGCACCCCATGCAAACAATCGCCGACGCCGGCATCGGCGCCGCGCATCCCGGACAGGTCTCCTCCGCCGCCTCCAGCGGCAGCGGTGCGTCGCTCAAGTCGTCGATAATGAAGGAGTCCGCTTCGAGCGCGATCTCCGTCGTCCGCAGGTCCTCATCCGCCGTCTCGACCGGCCCCGTCTCGACCGGCCCGTCGTCGATCGCCGCCGGCTCCGCTTCATCCGCCAGCGCCGCCCGCGCCGCGTTCCGCTGCATCTTCTCTCGCCGCGCCGCCTCATAACAGGGCTTGCAGTAATACCGCCCCCGGTCGTCCTTCACGCGCGGCAGCTTCGAGCAGTCGACGCCGCAGCGCCGACACGTCTTCCCCGCCGATCCGGATGCCGACGCCATGGCCCACCCTCGCGTCGTTGCTTTGCGACGGCCGCCCGCCGCGAACCTGCCCGTCACCGAAAGCCGAACATCATAACAACCGACTGACTCGGCCAGTGCTTACGCCCCGACCGCCGAGTACCGCTTCACCCCCTGCGACCACACCACCCGAAAGACCACCACCGCCACGACAAGCCAGATCAGCTGAGCGCCGATCCCCATCCACGCCGCCCGTCCCGTCACCTGCCCCGCCAGCATCTGCGACGGAAACGCCACGATCCACTTGAACGGCAGCACGTCAGCGACCCACTGCAACGGCCGCGGCAGAAATGAAATCGGCGCGAGCCGCCCGCCGAAGAACATGCTCGCCCCGAAGAAAATCTCCGCCACCGCGTCCATCTTCGTCACAAAGAACGCAATGCACCCGCATGCATACCCCCAGACAAAGCTCAGCAGACTCGCCAGCACGACTGAGACAATGCCCAGCGCCAAGTCGCCGCTCGTCGCATGAAACGTCGGCCGCACCACCAATCCGATCCCCACCCAGATGGGGATGAGGATGACCAGCGTCACCACCTTGTAAGCCGTGTTGTCCGACAGCGACTCCCAGATCGGCAGGATCGGTCGCAGCAGCTCGGGCGACATCCGCCCCGTCCGCACCTTCCACCCCATCTCATAAACGTCCCACGCCGTGCACAGGTGCCCAACGATCATCGTCATCAGGAAATACGCCATCATCTCGCCGGTTGTCATGCCGGCGATCTGCCCCGGATTCGACGACGCGGCGGCCGCCGCCTTCCACACTGCCATCAGCACCGACGGCGACACGATCCCCCACAGCGCCCACAGCGCGATCTCCGCTCGATACTGCAACATGTGCGCGATCGACACGCGAAAAAACGTCGGCACCGCCGAGACGACATGCTTCACGAGGCCGCACCCACCGTGGCCGGCTTCGCTTCGCCCGCCGCCTTCCGCGACGACTCGTACATCCGCTCGATCACGTCCTCGATCGGAGGATCGGAGATCGTCAGGTCCAATACCGGTAGGTCCGCCAGCAAGCGACCGGTCACCGCGGCCGCCGTTTCCTTCGGCACCCGCAGCGTCGCCTTTCGCTCGTCGCGCGACAACACGTGCCCCAGCGCCGCGAAGTCAAACCCATCCACGTCACGCGTCAGGTCGATCGAAATCACCTTGTACGGCGCCAGCCGCGCCGACAGCTCCGGCAGCGACCCGTCAAAGAGAGTCTTCCCGTGGTCGATCAGGATGATCCGCTTGCACAGCGCCGTCACGTCCGCCATGTAGTGGCTCGTCAGGATGATCGTCGCCCCGAACTTCCGGTTGTACTCCGCCACAAACTGCCGGATGCGCGCCTGCATCGTGATATCAACGCCGATCGTCGGCTCATCCAGAAACAGCACGGCCGGCCGGTGCAGCAGCGACAAGCACAGCTCGCACTTCATCCGCTCGCCGAGCGAAAGTTGCCGCACCTGCTTCTTGAGCAGCGGTTCGAGGTCGAGCAGCGCGATCAGCTCGTCCAGCGTCTGTTTGAATTGCCCCTTCTCGATGCGATACACCGCCGCATGCACGAGGAACGAATCCATCGCCGGCAGGTCCCAGTTGAGCTGCGTCCGCTGACCCATCAGCATGCTGATCCGGCTGAGATAGTCCGCGTCGCGCCGCCACGGCGTGAACCCCATCACGTCGGCCGTCCCACTCGTCGGATGAAGCAGTCCCGACAGCATCTTCAGCGTCGTCGTCTTGCCCGCCCCGTTCGGCCCGAGAAACCCGACAATCTCCCCCGCCTCCACCCGAAAGCTGACTTGATCGACCGCAACGACGTTCTTGTACTTCCGCCGAAACACGCTCCCCAGCGCCGCGCGCAACCCACCCTCGCGCTCGGCAACGCGAAATGTCTTGCACAACGTGTTGACGTTGATCTGAGCCATCGTTGTGGCGGGATTGTACCGTGACCGCGCCGACGCGCCGCTAAGTGCCCCGCGCTTCCGACCGCGGCCTTCGCTTCCGGTTTGACAAGCAGCGACTTCAACTCGATCGCCGTCGGCCTCCGCTTCCCGGCCGGCTCCGTCCCGCTCGCAACCGCGACATGCATCCGCCGCACATTCGGCTCAAATACGATCGTGTGATACGTCAGGATCGGGTTCTCATCATCCCCCGGCACATTCACCGAAGCCGCAATCCGCCAGACGTCATCAACCGACAGTCTGAGTCCCTCCTCAGAGTCGGCAGTCAGCTTGTCAAGGAGCGTCGCGTAGCGCGAACATCGATATCCACCCTCGGGACCGCGCTTCCGAAAGTGATTCGTGCAGGCCGTGAACGACTCAGCCGCCGCCGGCGATTTGCCCGGTCCGCGAAGAGTGACGCCGCCCTCATCCGATTGATGCGTGTCATATTCCAGCACCGCGGCCGGTGGATCCGCGCCCTTTCGCCACGGCTCGCTCACAAAAATATTGGTTGCCACCGCAATGTGCCGCTTGATCAGCGCGGCGGCGATCATCCCGATCGCATCCGGGTTATGTGCCGTCTCCATCGCTTCGCGAAGCACCAGCCCGCGCGGCACAAACCCCATCAGCCCGTCCGGCGCGCCGCAGTGTACATCGTGCATTGCCGCCGTCACGCCGTGCTCGTTCATCCCGCTCAGACAGCCGACAAACCCCGGCCACGTCATCGACGCCCAGCCCGCTCGATTCGGTTTTTCCGAAGGTAGCTCGACCAGCAGCACCTCATTCCCAAGCATCCAGTCATGCCGCGGCCAGTCGAGGTTTCGCGCCGTCAGCGTCGCCCCGTCCTTCGTCATCGGCCCCCACACCGCAAACGAGGAGCACATCGGCCCCACCCGATCCGAAAGGCAGTTCACCGCCAGCACGTCGCGATACTCGAGCGGCCGCCCCAGCGCCCCGATGAAGATGCCCTCCTCGCCCAGCCGCGCCCGCATCCCTTCAACGATCCCCTCCATCTCTTTCTGGTAGATCGGCTTCGGCGACATCATCGCCGCCGCCATCGGCATTGCGATCGTGTTGTAGGTCTTCGCCCCGCCGCTGAAACGCTTGTCGGCGAGGAACGCCTCAAACAGCCGCTTCAGATCCTCGGCCAGCAAATACCCATGCGCGTACCCGCGCTGCTTCGACGTGCCCCACACCCGCAGCACGCGAATCTCGCCGACCTTCGTCAGTTCCCCGCACAGCGGCTCCCCTGACCGTGGCTCGCCTGGCCCGACCTCCGCCGGGCGCCCGTCCTCCGCGCGAACTCCAACCACCGGCAGCGCCGCGAGCGCCGCCGCAACCGCCCACGCAAGTCTCCGCGTTCGTCTCATCTAGTTCTTCGCCGCCACGGCCGTCGGTTTCAGCTTCTTCTTCCCGGCCGCTGCCGCGATGGCCGCCGCGCCCGCGTCGTCGGCGGCCGCCGCCTTCGCCTTCCCGTTCATCGGAATCCCCTCGTGCTCGAGAATCTTCACGCGGATTTCTTCAAACAGGTCGCCGTTATCCGCCAGGAACTGCTTCGCATTCTCCCGCCCCTGACCAAGCTGGACCTCGCCGTACCGCAGCCACGCACCCTGTTTCTCGACGATATTGTCCTTCGTCGCCAGGTCGAGCAGGTCGCCCGTGCGACTGATCCCGCTGTCAAACATGATGTCGAAATGCGCCTCGCGGAACGGCGGCGCGACCTTGTTCTTCACCACCCGCGCCTTCACCTGGTTGCCGATCGCCCGCTCGCCTTCCTTGATCGACGTCACCCGCCGAATGTCGATCCGCACCGACGAGTAAAACTTCAGCGCCCGCCCGCCCGGCGTTGTCTCCGGATTGCCGAACATCACGCCGATCTTCTCGCGAATCTGGTTGATGAAGATCACCACGCACCGGCTCTTCGCCACCGCCGACGTCAGCTTCCGCATCGCCTGGCTCATCAGCCGCGCCTGCGCCCCCGGCTGTACCTGCCCCATCTCGCTCTCGATCTCGCTCTTCGGAATCAGCGCCGCCACTGAATCGACCACGATCACGTCGACCGCGTTCGACCGGATCAGCATCTCCGTGATCTCCAGCGCCTGCTCTCCCGAGTCCGGCTGGCTCACCAGCAGATTCTCAAGGTTCACCCCGCACCGCTTGATCCACACCGGGTCCAGCGCATGTTCCGCATCCACAAACGCCGCCACACCGCCCGCCTTCTGCGCCGACGCCACCACGTTCAGCGCCAGCGTCGTCTTGCCGCTCGACTCCGGCCCAAAAATCTCCACGATACGCCCCCGCGGCAGCCCGCGCCCGCCCAGCGCCAGGTCCAGCGACAGTGCCCCCGTGCTGATGCCGTCAAAGTTCGCCGGCTTGCTCGGATCGAGCTGCATGATCGACCCCTTGCCGTACGCCCGCTCGATCTGCTGCAACGCCCGCCCCAACGCCTGCTGACGCTTCGAATCAACCTCAGGTGCCATCGCTCTACTCCTTCAGAGTCTGTCTTGCCGTGTGCCCGTCGGCACTATAGAACCGCCCGCCGGGCCGCTCAATTTCACCCGGCCGCGAACGCCGGCGAATCCTAACATAAACCGTACATATCGGCAAGCCCCTTCTTCCCGCAAACTTTTTTCGCCCAATCAACCCGTTTCGCGCCAATTCAGCCCCCTCCCCAGCCATTCGTAGCTCCCTGCCCGTCCGATAGTTACGTCTTCCCAGCCGCCCAAGTGCACCCCGCAACATGCCAAAGCGATTCTTCGCGGGTATTTTCCAATTCCTGACAGGATGCACTCCCCGGCCCCGTCTGGACTGGAGGTGGTTGTGGCAGCGGATGAGGACGTCGACCTCGGCGACGAGCAACTGATCGTTTCCGCCCAGAAGGGCGATCGACACGCGCTCGATGCGCTGATCCGGCGTCATGACCGGTGGATTCGCGGAGTCGTGTATTCAACCCTGGGCGGTCCAGCCCAGCTCGACGACGTGGTCCAGCACATATGGACAACCGTTTGCCAACAAATCAACACCCTCAGCGACACCGCTCGCTGGCGAAGCTGGCTCTTCCGGCTGGCTCGCAATGCAGCGATCGACGCCGGCCAGAAACAGACGCGCATGAAGCGGGCCTATACCCCGCTGGCCGACGAGGGGGCCGTTCAGGGCGACGATCAGCATCCCGGCAGCGAAGTGATCGCCACCGAGGAGCATCAGCAGGTGCTCCAGGCCATCAAAGGTCTTCCGGCGATCTACCGCGAGCCGTTCGTACTTCGACACATGGAAGATTGGTCCTACGCAAAGATCGGCGAGGCCTTGAACCTCCCGGTCGACACGGTTGAGACGCGGCTCGTCCGCGCCAGAAGATTACTGAAGGATGCCCTGCGATCCGTCAGGGCCGACGCATGAGCATGAACACCGAACATCTCGAACTTCTGATCACCCGCGCCATCGACGGCGAAATCTCCGCCGCCGACCGGGCCATCCTCGACGCGGAGCTGGCCGCCGACCCGCAAGCTCGCACTTTGTTCAACGAGTATCGCGGTATCGACGCCGAGGCCCACACCGCTCTCCAAAGCATCATTGACGCCCCGCGGACCATCAAGCTCCCGCTGCAGCCGTCGCGCTCCGTGCGATTCCGCCCCTGGTATTACGCCGTGCCGGGCGTGCTCGCGGCCGCCGCCGCGGTGGTCTTCTTCGTCGCTCCGCGCGGCGCTCAGCCCGAGCCCCGGCTGCCTCAGCAACCGCAACTCGACACGCCGCTTCTCGTCTCTAACCAGAAGCCCCCATTGAAGAATCTCGTCCCGCACGTGCCCGACAATCCGGCCCTCTCCGGCCAGTCGGTCCCGGGCGCTCAGTTTGTCGACTACGTCGATCGGCCGTCGCTCCAGCCGCGACGTCTCAACCGCCACACGACCCGCGACTGGATCGGCGTCGTCGATGACAGCGGACAAAACATCTACCTCATGCAGAACAATCACCGTCGAACGCGGATCGTCCCCGTCCGGGGTGATTTCTAGTCGAATGTTGGATGCTTGATCCGCCTGCCCGCGGATCGCTGCCAAGTCGGAGGTACTGAAATGTTCTGGCTCAAGCTCGTCGCGTTGCTCGCTGGCCTGGTTCACTCACCCCAGCCCGCGCAATCCCGCACCGAGGCGCCGCCGCGCGATCAACCCGTTCGCGCCTGCGACACGCAATTCGTATTCTGCAACCCGTCGCAGGCCGCCTACGCCGCATACCAGGCCGCCGCGCAGCCCCTCATCCTGCAATGCGCCGCCTCCGGCAACGCGTTTGCCGTCGCACCGGGCGCGCCCACGGCCGTCGCTGCCTTCGCCCCAGTTGCTGTCGCCGGCGACGACGACGATCAGGATGCTGACGACGACGACACACCGCCGCCGCCGAAGCGCAAGCCGCTCAAGTTCGCCGACCAGAACACGCCCTGGATCGGCGTCACCCTCGCCCCCGTTCCCGCTGTCCTCGGTTCGCACCTGAACCTCGATGGCGAACACCTCATGATCTTTAACGTCGCCGAGGATTCTCCCGCCGATAAGGCCGGCATCGAACAGTACGACGTCATCGTCGCCTTCAACGGCAAGTCCGTCGGCGGTAAGGCCGACGAGTTCTCCGGCCGCATACGCAAGCTGGCCCTCGGCGATAAAGCCGAACTCGTCATCGTTCGCGGCGGTGCGAAGAAGACTCTTTCGATCGTTCCGGTCCGTCGCCCGAATCTCGACACCATCAAGTACAAGTACAAGGTCGAACCCCAGGACGAGGTCGTCGACACCCAGGAGTCGCGCGGCATGATGCTCCGCCGCGCCCCTGACGGCCAGTGGCAAATGCTGCCCTTCGCCCCGCCGGCGCCGCCCGGAACGCCTGTGCCGCCCGTCCCGCCGACCCCCGGCATGCCCGCCATCCCGCCGACGCCTCCCATGATGCGCTTCGACCTCTTCGGCGGCGGCTTCCCCGGCGGTGATTCCTCTTTCGTCATCGTCGAATCCCGCGATGGCCAGACCACCGAGATCCGCCGCGACGCCAACGGCGAGTTCCGCGTCTCGCGCTCCGCCGACGGCGCGAAAGAAAAGTCAAAGGTCCGCTCGTTCAAGTCGGCCGACGAACTGCAGAAGGGCGACCCCGACGCCTACGCCATGTATCGCCGCCTCCGCGACCGTTCGCCGCAGGCCCAGGCCTGGAACTGGTCGGTCCCCGCTCCCAACAACGCCGCCGTTCAGCAGGAGATGGAACGCGCCCGTAAGGAGATCGAGCGCGCCCTCGCCGCCGCGCAGCAGGCCAATCGCCAGTCACAGTCATTCCAGTTCGCCCACCCCGGCCGGCCTGACATCCGCATCACCGTCGACGAAGACGGCCGTATTAAGGTTGTCACCCGCGACGGCGATCAGGAGCTGGTCCAGACCTTCAAGAACGCCGACGACCTCAAGGCCCAGCGGCCCAAGTTGTACGAACGCTATCGCAAGCTTAACGAGGCCAATCCCGACGACGACGAGTAAACCCGATCGGTTGCACGGCGCAGCCGATCGCTGCCCACAAGCCGATTGTTCCTTCCACAACCGCTGGTGACCGCGTGGTCACCGCCGGCGCGGCCGACGAAGGGCGTAGCTCAAGACGCCCCTCGCCGGCCGCGCCGCTTTTACAGACACGCGGTTCTACCTGTCAAACAGTCCCGGCTGAATGGGCGTCGCCGCAACGGCCGCCAGTTGCGGAAACTTCGTCAGCATCGCTTCCGGAACATCCACTCGGTTCCGCTCGATGAGTGCCCGCAGCTCCAGCGCATTCGCCGGTCCTTGCGCATTGTAATGGTTGTTCGCGAACACATACACGTCCTGCGCCTCGGCATTTCGCCGCATCGCCTCGATCCGTGCCGACCACTCTCGCAGCGTCTCAGGGTCGTACAGCCAGTTGTAGCGCTGCCACGGTTCGATGTTCGTCGCAAACCAGTTCGCCGAGTTCCGCCCATGCAGTCGGACATACGCCGTCTCCCCGAAAATAATCTCGGTCGGCCCGATGCAGTCCTGGAGTGTCGGCTGATCAATATTGCACCACCCGCCGACGGCGCGGATCGCCGCCTGCGCCTCGGGAAACAGCCACGACGTGTGCCGGACCTCGACGACTCGATCCAGACTCGGAAATGCATCGGCCACGCGATTCAACCACTCCACGCTTCGCGGCGCAAACCGAAACGACCACGGAAACTGGATCAGCACCGGTCCAAGCCGACCGGCTTGGCGGATGGGCTCGAGCGCCGCCGAAAACTCGCCGACCTGCGCGGCCGTCGGAAACGCCGCGCGATGGTGAGTGAAAATGTTCGTCAGCTTGAACGTGAATCGAAAGTCCGCCGGGACCTGCTCGGCCCACGGCTCTGTGAGATGCGGCGACGGGATTCGGTAGAAACTGGTGTTGACCTCCACTGCATTGAAGTATCGCGACAGGAATGCAAGCGGCTTGAACCCGCGGGTCCGCCGCGCGGGGTACAACACGCCGAACCAGTCGTCGTAGCTCCAGCCCGAAGGGCCGATTCAGAGTCGTGCGGGCGAATAAGTCACGTCCTTCATTATTGCAAGTCGGACGCACGAATACGAAGCGGTACTAACATCGCGGCTCGATCGGGGTCTACGTAGCAGAGTATCTCCTCACCGAAAGGGGTGCGAAGATGCGTCTTAATCGGACGTTGCGGGGATGGTTCGCACGAGGACTGGCGGTAATGGGTATCACCGTCGTGACGCTGGCCGTTGCCGGTTGCGATCGGTGCCGCAACGGATGCCGCGAGTATTCAGCCCCGGTCTACTCAAACGGTCCGGCCTATGGCGGCGGCTACTACCCGGCTCGCTATGCCCGGCGCGATTACGGAGATCGCAGGGCCTACCGCAACAACTGGAACAACGGCCGATATCGCGACTGCGACTAGCATTCGGCCCTACGTGCGAACGCGGGCGAGGAAGATCGTCTGATCGTCACCCTGCGGGCCGTGTCCGCGGACGGCGTTCAGCAGCGCCGAGTGAATCTCGGCAAGCGGGCGGTCCGCATTCGCGACCAGGATCGAGTCAATCCGATCGTCCCCGAACAACTGCCCCGATTTGTTCATCGTTTCGGTCAGGCCGTCCGTCAACAAGACGAACAGGTCGCCCGGCCCGCATTCAGCCGTGTTCGCCGCGAACTTCTCCTCCGGCATGACACCCAGTGGCAGCGAGTCATTCGGAAGCTTCTGCACCGCCCGCGCGCCGCGCCGCACGCACAAGATCGGCAGATGTCCTGCGAGTGAATATTGCACGCGGTTCGTTCCATCAAACCGCAAACACGAGAAAGTGACGAACATGCCCGGCCGCGTAAGTTCGCAGACGACCTCGTTCAAGTCATTCAGCAGGGCCGATAGATCGGCCCCCGAGCGCAGCCGCATCCGAATCGCGCTCTTGACCATCCCCATCATCACTCCCGCCGCGACGCCGTGGCCGGACACGTCCGCAAGGAACAGCGTCACCGCCCCATCCGCTTCGTGAACATCGAGCAGATCGCCGCCCATCTCGCTCCCAGCGTCCGACCGCCCATACAGCTCGACCTGCCGCATCGTCTGAACGATCGGCGGAACAAGCGTCTCATGAATCCGCTGCGCGAGCGCCAGTTCCGTCCGCAGCCGCTGATGCCGGCTTGCCTCGCCGCGGATGTATAACCCCGTCAGCGCATAGCCGGCCGCAAACATCGCGGTGCAAATGATCACTTCCAGAAATAGGCGCGGATTCAATCCACGCCGAATCGCGACCGAGATCGCCTGCGATGGCAGCAGATAGTCCACGATCACCGGCACAATAATGCTCGCCGGAATCACGACAAACAGCAGCTTCTCGTGACCGTTGCACGAGTACGCCCAGCCGACCGCTATCAGCCCCATCATGCACGACATGATCATCACGCCGTACCACGGCCGCTGCTGAACCATGCAGATATCGAGCAGGACGCCCATGACCCCAAAAGTCAGGAAGCATCCCAGGTAGACCTTCCAGCGCGGCTCACTCCCGCTGCGCGAAAGCGCGGACAACGCCGTCGATTCTGGCGATGCTCGATCGGACACGCTTAACTCCCGCCGCGAATGCGGCATCCGGGACTGTACCATCGCGTGTCTTAAATGGGAGCGCCGCGACTCTATACCAACACCCGATCACAGATTACGATCCCGAACGACATAGCCAGGAGGGCCGGTCGATGAACGTCCTGATGGTCTATCCCACAACTCCTGACACCTTCTGGAGCTTCAACCACGTCCTGCCGTTTATCTCGAGAAAGGCGGCCTACCCTCCGCTCGGATTGCTCACGATCGGCGCGATGCTCCCGCATGACTGGAACCTGCGCCTGGTGGACCTCAACGTCTCTCGACTCGCAAACACCGATATCGACTGGGCCGACTACGTCATGATCTCCGGCATGATCGTGCATGCCGAGTCGGCCCGGCAGATCGCCGTCCGCTGCGCCGAGCGCGGCCGAACGGTCATCGCCGGCGGACCGCTTTTCACCACCGGCCACGAGCGCTTTCCAGAAATCAAACACTTCGTGCTGGGCGAGGCCGAGGAAATCATGTCGCAGGTTGTCGCTGACATGATCGCGGGAACTCTCAAGCCCACCTACGAAGCCCCGCGCAAGCCCGATGTAACAAAGACCCCTATTCCGCGCTGGAATCTCATCCGACTGAACGACTACGCAACCATGCCGCTTCAATTCTCGCGCGGCTGCCCCTTTAACTGCGAGTTTTGCGACATCATCGTCATGTATGGCCGGCTGCCGCGGGTCAAGACGCCCGCGCAGATGATCGCCGAATTGGATTCGCTAGTTGCGGCCGGCTGGCACGGCCCGGTCTTCATCGTCGACGACAATTTCATCGGCAACAAGGTCAAGGTGAAGCTGTTCCTCCGCGAACTGGCGGCATGGCAGAAGCGCAAGCGGCGCAGAATCCGGTTTACAACGGAGGCATCCCTGAACATCGTCGACGATCCGGAGTTGCTGCCGCTGATGGTCGAGGCGGGATTCAAGCGGCTGTTCGTAGGAATCGAGAGCCCCGAAGACGACAGTCTCAAGGAGTGCGCAAAGGTTCAGAACCGCCGCCGCGACCTGGTGACGTCGATTCAGAAACTCCATCGGGCGGGTATCGAGGTGATGGGCGGCTTCATTGTCGGCTTTGACAGTGACCGGGCAAACATCTTCGCGCGACAGTGGCGTTTCATTCAGGAGTCTGGCGTCGTGACGGCCATGGTGGGGTTGCTCACCGCGCTGCCGCAGACGCAACTCTTCGCGCGTCTCACGCGCGAGGGGCGAATGCTCGGGCACAGCACGGGCAACAATCTCGATGCCGTACTTAACTTCGTGCCCGCGCTGGATCGAGAGGCACTGATCAGCGGCTATCGGCGACTGGTCAAGCACCTTTACGCACCGCGCGTCTACTACCAGCGAATCCTGGCGTTCCTGGAGGAGTACCGGCCATCGGGTCCGCGGGCCGTCTTGCACCGCGGCGACATCCAGGCATTCCTGCGTTCGCTTTGGGTCATGGGAGTCTGGACATCCGGCCGCCGGGAATACTGGAAGTTCTTGACTCGCGTGCTCTTACGGCACCGCAAGGCCTTCGGCGAAGCGGTCACGCTGGCAATTACGGGCCTGCACTTCCGGCGCATCGCCGCGTCGATCTGACACGGGATCGAGGTTCCAGGCGAGTTTGCGGCCGACCCGATCTTAGCTTAGACTACCAACCGAATACTGTGCGATCCCTGTTGGGCGGTTACGAAGGCGCTTGCGCGGGCGCCGGGGGTCGCAAGGAATCACGAGAGATTACGGTAGTGCCGCGATCCTTTCTGGATGGCCGTGGAACGTTTCATAGCGGTTCGTACCGCGGCCCGCAGTCCCAGCGGCGCTTCGCTCGCGTCCTGATTATCGGGCTTGACGGCGCCACCTTCGACGTCCTCAACCCGATGATGGACCGCGGACTCATGCCCAATCTCCGCCGCCTCATCGGCGAGGGAATCCACGGTCCCCTCGAATCAACAAAACCCCCCATCACCCCCGCGGCCTGGACAACCTTCATGACCGGCAAGGGGCCCGGCCGTCACGGCATCGTCGATTTTCTCCGCTACGACCCGGCCACCGACAAGCTTTCCTTCAACAACCACATCGAAATCCGCGAAAAGACCATCTGGGAAATCCTCAGCGAGAAGGGCCTCCGCGTCGGCTCGATCAACGTGCCCATGACCTTCCCGCCGCGTGAAGTCAACGGCTTCATGATCAGCGGTTTCGACACCCCCAGCGTCGACCTCGACTTCACCTACCCGCGCGACTTGAAAGACGAGATCCTCCGCCGCTGGCCCGACTACACCCACGAGAAAAAGTGGGAGCGCCGGCCTCTCGGCGGCGACACCCTCTTCCGCGAGAACCTCGAGTACATCTGCCAGAGCTTTGATCGCGGTTGCGAACTCGCCCGTCATTGCGGCCAGCGTTACGGCTGGGACGTCATGATGGTCCTGTTCAAGCTGGTCGACAATCTCCAGCACAAGACCTGGCGCTATCTCGACCCGCGCACGGCCGGCAAATACCCCAAGCGCGCCGAGTGGACCGCCCAGTGCTTCGCCCGCCTCGACCGCTCGATTGGCGAGCTGAACGAATTGGCCCGCGAGAACAACGCCACCGTGTTCATCATGTCCGACCACGGCCACGGCAGTCTCGAAGGCAAAGCCCAGCCCAACCTGCTCCTGCGCCAGTGGGGCTATCTCGCGCTCCGAAGTCAGTCGGCTCGCTTCAAGACACGTGCATCTCAAATGATGGCCCGGCTGCTCGGCCGCAAGAACGGCTTCGCCTCAGCCGTCAATCACGCCGTCGAGAACGAACTCGCGATCGACTGGGACGCGACCAGGGCCTGCGTTCTTCACGCCGGCATCTACGGCTTCCTCTATCTCAACCTCAAAGGCCGCCAGACCCGCGGTGTCGTCGAGAGAGAAGATTACGAGCGCCTCCGCGATGAAATCCGCGAGCGACTGCTGGCCGCCACGGCCCGCGACCCATCCGGCAAGACCATCGCCATATTCCCCGAGGTCCACCGCAGCGAAGAGCTGTACGGCTGCAACCGCGAAGACCACCCCTGGCTGCCCGACCTGCTGCTCGTGCCAGCCGCCGGGTTGGCGGTCGTCAAGAAAATCCGCGGCATGTCTCCGGTCCGCTGGTTACCTTTGCGAAGGATGGAGGGCACCCATCGCGTCGACGGCATCTTCGTCGCCGCCGGTCCCGCCATCCGCGACAAACGAACCCTGCGCGCGGGCATCGCCGATGTCACGCCGACCATCCTCGCCGGCCTCGGTGTCCCGGTCCCGGCCGACATGGAAGGCCGCGTCCTGCACGACATCTTCGACCCGCCCGTCACCGTCGAGTACGAACCGCCCAAGCGCCGCGAAGTTGACGAGGCCGAAAAGCCCGTCCTCACCGCCGCCCAGACCGAAGTCCTCACCAGCCGCCTCAACGACCTCGGCTACCTCGAGTAGAACGGGGCGGGGAGCGCGCATCCCGCCCGCGTCCCGTGGATTCACGGACACGATCCCGGCGAAATGCCCAACAGGTGGCATACGAACAGCCGCAGATCATTGATGTCGATGTCGCCATCCGCATCCATGTCGGCCCCGGCGCACGCGCACGTACTTGGCTGACCGACATAGCACGCCACGAAGCACTGCGCATCCTCGCCGTTCGACGTGCCTTCGCCGCTCGGGTCACCCGGCATCGGGCACCCCGGCGTCGGCGGACAGGTCGTTCCGTCGCCTCGAAAGGTCGCCAGTGGAATGGCCGCACACGCCGCAGCGCCTAGGTCTGAGCACACCCCGCCGGACTGACAGCACGCCCCGGTTAATCCCTCGCATGCATCGCCAATGCCATTACTGTCCGCATCTTCCTGCCCCGGATTGGGCGTGTTTGGGCAGTTGTCGCAAACATCTCCGACACCATCCGTGTCCGTGTCCGCCTGGTTGGCGTTCGTGTTCGCGGGACAATTGTCGCATGCATCTCCGTGACCGTCGTTGTCCGTGTCAGCCTGGGATGGGTCAGAGGCACTGGGACAAATGTCGCAGATGTCGCCGACGCCATCGCTGTCCGCGTCAGCCTGATCGGGATTGGATACGCTGGGGCAATTGTCAAAAAAATCAACCTTTCCATCAGCATCCACGTCGAACATATATGGGTTGTTCCAGTGATTGTCGAAGATGTTGAGTTCATTGCTGTCTACGGTGT
Source organism: uncultured Planctomycetaceae bacterium (assembly GCA_964549445.1). Lineage (GTDB taxonomy): Bacteria > Planctomycetota > Phycisphaerae > UBA1845 > UTPLA1 > SpSt-539. The sequence continues at coordinate 10,689 of CAZJVS010000027.1, read as the reverse complement.
AGCCCGGCGGGAGATTGAAGGCCACGCCCTCCTGGAAAGAAAGTGTGGCAGTGTGGGAGCTCGTGATTGAACTGACGAAGTTGTAGAAACCTTGAACGCGGATCTGAAAACTAAATGGAATTGGTGTATTGGTGGCTACGTTAACCGTCGGTGTTGTGAACGTCGTGCCATTGGGGTTGGAGCCGCTGAGGATGCCGTTCGCAGTGTACGTAGTTCCGGCCGGCGTACACCACGAATCGCAGTCATCTCTGATCAACTGCCCGGACCACGCAGATCCAAAAGTCCCGGCGACGAATACACGCCGCCCTAAACTGCCCGAGTAGAAGCCTGAGTTTTCGAAATACGCTTGGAGCACAAGATTGGCGGAAACGTCTACCTGGCCTGCAGGGCCGCTGATGACAATATTGCCGTCATAAGAGGCCACGCATACTCCGGATGTAGTGCAAAAAGAACAGCAGCCACAAACTGCGCGACCTTGGCTGAAACCGCCCAAGGCACCCCGGGCGGACCAGGAATGGCTATAGGTAAAAACCGTGCCAGTGCCGCCGAATCCACTTGCACAAGCGGGAACATGGTTAATTTGGACCGGCGCGGAATCTGAAAGGCTTGAATAACAAACACCGCTGTTTGGGGGACAGTTGCAAGTGTCGCCTTGAGGCGCGATGTCAACGTGATAAGTTCCGGCCAAAGTGCGGCTACCCAGTAACAAAATCAAACAGATTCCCATTGCAAGGGTGCGGGTCTTCACGGTTGTGTCCCAGGCAAGCCATTCGCGACAATACCCCATGCGATATTGACGGCCTCGATCGTTTCGCAGCCGCCAGTTGCGTTGAATCGATTGAACCATGCAAATTCGCCGGCGGAGCCCAATCCGACAGAAGTGGTTGAGGTGCCGTCGTCCACGGTGTAGCTGCAGCCCGCGCCGCGAGGTGCAGGAATGTCGTCGGATCCAACCGTCGACTCCGTCAGAGGCACTGAACTCACCTCCACCAGGCTCTGGCCAAGCGCCGCCGGACAAACGAAAGCCAATTTCACGAGGAAAAGGCCGGAACCCTATGCAGACCGGGATTCGACGCGGCATTGAGTGTGTCTCCTTCGCTGGGACGTGGCACCAGATTCCAAGCGCGCGAGTCTCGACATCGTCCAAAAGGAAGTACACCGCCGAAGCGAGCTATTGAACGCCTGCGACCGAAAGAATCTCACCTGCGTCCCTGTCGTACGCCAAGTTCTCGCGCAAGTTCAAATTTCAGATGGCTTTACGGCACGGAGATGAAAGTGGTATAATGGATATTTTCCGCGGGAGACTTTGGGTCGTGGGCTCCTCAAACGTGCCTCCGAGTTCAACCAGCACTTCCTTGCTGTCTCGCATCCGCAACGCCGACGATCACCAGGCGTGGCGAGAGTTTGAGGTCCGTTATCGCGAGCTGCTGCTCCGATTCTGCCGCCGGCGCGGAATGCAGTACGCCGACGCCGACGACATCGTCCAGACCGTGTTCATCCGCCTCTCCCAATCGCTGCCGGCCTTCACCTACGACCCCCAGCGCGGCCGTTTCCGCGATTACCTCTACCGCAGCGTAAAAAATGCGATCGGAACACACCGCCGGCGTTCAATGGGCCGCTTTGAAGCACTAGACACTAGTGTGGAGCCCTGCGCCGAAACCCCGGATGCTGCCGGCAATGGGGCCGACCTCGCCCTTTGGCAGGAGGAATGGGTCGCTCATCACTATCGTATCGCCATGGAGCGCATTCGCGGCGAGTTCGAGCCGCGAAACCTCGAGATCTTCGAGCGAATCATCCAGGGCGAGAGCGTCGCCGACCTCGCTCGGGACTTCGGCCTCAACGAGCCGGCCATCTACGCCACGCGCCGCCGAATTCGCCTGCGACTTCAGGAGTTGATCGACGAGCAGGTGCGCGAAGAGGACCAGTTCGATGGAACCGCGTCCGGTTGAAGATTCGCCGCTGAAGGAAGGGTCGTCGCACTGGGGGGCCTTCGGCTTCGATCTCGATGACGAGGCCTGGGCGGCCCGGCTGCGCACTCATCGCTCCGATGTCGCGCTCGGCAGGCTCGGGGACTACGATCTGCTCGGTGAGATCGGCCGGGGCGGACAGGGAGTCGTCTTCAAGGCCCGCCAGCCGCGGACTGATCGCGTGGTCGCGCTCAAGCGTCTGTCGGCCGGATCATTCGCCACGTCGCAGATGCGGGCACGCTTTGAGCGTGAGATCGAAGCCGCAGCCGCCCTCGACCACCCCAACATCGTCACGCTATATGGCAGCGACATGGTCGACGGCGAGCCGGTCATCGCCATGCAGTGGGTGGAGGGCGAGCCCGTCGACCGCTGGGCCGCGCCGCGGCACAAGACGGCCCCGTCGGTCCGCGCGAAGCTGGGCGTTTTCGCTGAGATTTGCGACGCGGTCCACCACGCCCATCAGCGCGGCGTGATCCATCGCGACCTCAAACCGTCGAACATCCTGATCGACCAAACCGGCAAGCCGCACGTGCTGGACTTCGGACTTGCCAAGATCAGCTCCCACGCGACGACCGAGCTGGCCACCCTGAGCCACACCGGCCATCTCATGGGAACACCGGCGTATGCCGCGCCCGAGCAGTTGAGCGGGCACCTGCACGACATCGACGTGCGCTCCGACGTCTATTCGCTCGGAGCTGTTCTCTTTCAACTCCTGACCGGACGACTGCCATTCGCGTGGGATGGCGACCTGGCGGCGTTTGTCGGATCCGTCAAAAACCGCGATCCGCCGGCGCCCTCCGCGATCGACAAATCACTCGACGCCGAGCTGGATGCCATCACCCTCAAGGCCTTGCGTAAGGAGAAAGACGAGCGCTATGCCTCGGTCGATGCCCTCGCGGCCGACGTCCGCCGGCACCTCGCCGGTCAGCCGGTGCTGGCCCATCCACCCAGCCGTGTGTATCGCATCCGGAAGTTCGTTCGCCAGCATCGAGCGGCCGTTTTGACCCTGGTCTCACTTGTCGTTGTGCTCATCGCCGCCACGGCCAGCAGTACACTGCTTTACTTCCGAGCCGAGCGTGAGCGAGAGAAAGCGGAAGCGGTGGCTGCGCACGAGCAAATGAGCTTCGCGGCGAGTGCCCGTGCGACGGCGATGTCGACAGCGGCCGAATCTCTGATGAACGACATGCTGGTCAAGGCCAATCGCGGCGCACACACCGGGCACTCCGAAGTCACCATGCGCGAGGTACTCAATCTCGTCGCCGAGGAATTGGATGCCGGCCGCCGCGGATATGAACCCGCCGTCGAGGCCTACGTCCGCATGATGGTCGCCAACGCCTACAGCGAACTCGGTGTGAGCGATGCGAATCGTCACTATCTTCGGGCTTTGGAATTGAGGCGCGCGGCCTCGCCTGCCGAACCGATCGCGCTGGCCGAGACCTGTGAGAAACTCGGTCGCCTCTATCGCCGCGAAGGAATGCTCGACGACGCCGAGCGGATGCTCGACGAGGCCCTTCGATTGCGGCGCGAGAACATACCTCATCTCGTGGATGGCTATTTCGCCGTCAATCTCAGCAGTCTCGGCTCGCTCAAACGCTCGCAGCGCAAGTACGTGGAAGCTGAGCAGCTAACGCTCGAATCGCTTGATATGTACCGCCGCAGTCTCGGACCCGAGTATGAGAGCGTCCCGATCGTGCTGAATAACCTCGCCCTGATCTATATCGACCTGGGACGCGTCGCCGAAGCAGTGCCACTCCTGTCTGAGGCGCACGGCCTGGCACTCAAGTTACACGGCCAGCACCACGCGGACGTCGCCCTCATCAAAGTCAATTTCGCGCACGCATTTCGACTCATGGGCTTTCCGGAGGCGGCGGAGCAACTTGCGCTGCATTCGCTCGCCACCTATAAGCTGCTTTACGGCGAAGTAGACCCGCGTGTGGCCTTGGCGCAGCTGCGCCTTGCAGAGTCATTGATCGCTCGCAAGAAAAATGCCGAGGCCGAGGCGTTTCTATGCGAAGCCGTCGTCGCGTTGCGCTCCGTCGGGGGACCTTACCGTCCCCGTGCGTTGGAGACCCATGCACGGCTCCTGCATACCCTCGGACGATCGAGTGAAGCGGCCGAACGCTGTGCCGAAGCCCTGGCCATACGAAACCTGTCCAGCTTTCTAGGCCCTGAGGAAATCGCCGGCCTGAAGAAGCTTCACGTTGACGCGCGCGAAGCTCTCGCGAGGGCTCATCCAACCACAGCCCCCTCAGCTTCAACACCATAGAGGATCGGAAGTCCTTGTTTTTTTTCGCAATCGTCGTGTGCACCAACATCGCAGCGGCCGCGACTGATTTCGACCGCGCCGAATCCCTCGAAAAGCAGGGCAAGTACTCCGAGGCCTGCGACGAACTCGAGTCGATCATCCTCAACGATCCCGGCGAGCCGACCCGGCAGGCCGCCCTCAAGAAACTTCAAGTCCTGCTGCCGAAGGCCGCTCCGCCGCTCACGCCCGCCGAACGCGAATGGGTCGACGCCATCGCCAAAGACAACCCCGCCGGCCGCGAACGCCTTCTCGGCCGCTACACCATCGTCCTCGCAACGCCCAAGTTCGCCGCCCGAGCGCGCGAAAACGGCTTCCTCACCGCCATGGATCTCGCCTACGTCGTCCTCCGCGATCTGTTCGCCGTCGACCCCGTCAAAATCATCGGCCACCGCTACATCATCTTCCCGCAGCAGGGCAAGCCCGGCGGCCACACAACCCAGACCCAAACGCTCAAGCTCATGATCGGCGAATCCGACTGGGACAACGCCGACTGGTTCGAACGCTTCTTCCACGAACTCTCGCATCCCTTCATCAATCTCCAGCCCCTCGAACACTGGCGCTGCAGCGGAATCGGCGAGGGTTGGGCCGAGTTCTGCCAGGCCTACGTCCCGCAACGCCTCGAGTGCCTCGGCCCGCCATACAATGGGCGATTCGACTGGTACGTCAAAGAGTTCCGCAAGTGCGGCCTCGCCGAATACCTCCATACCCGCCTGCCGATCGAGGAAATCATCTCGTACGGCCCGTCGAGCTCACTGCTCATGGCACTGCTGCTCACGGCCGGCGACAGCGCCGATTCCGTCGAATGGGCGCCCTTCAAGCACCTCTTCCGAAGCGCGGCAAAGTCGCCGCCTCCACGCACGCCCATCAACGACTGGCCGAGTGTCCTCGCCTACGACGCCATGACCTACTTCGATCCCGGTCGGGTCCGCCCGATCCTGCGGAGATATCGTTTTCCTCCCGAACCCTTCATCGCCGACGTGCCGCGCCTGCGAAGCTCAATGCCGACCGAGCCGCTCGACTGCGCCGCTCGGAGAACCCGCTGGAGCGAGACCGGCAGCACGGTCATCACCGCTTGGAAGGTCCTCGGCCCCATCCCCGACCCTCGCGGCGAGCGTCTCCGCCTCGACCCGATCGACGACGACAATTTTGTCTTCAAGAACTCCTACACGATCGGCGGCCGAAACTACGCCTGGCGCACCGACGCAAAGGTCGACCCTTGCGGCACGATCTATCTCGGAGACCTCCCCGGCGGCAACGCATCGTGCATCTTCTATCTCTACGCCCGGCTCCCGGAGACGGCAAAAGGCCCCCTTCGATTCTGGATCAACAGCGACGACGACTGCCGCTGTTGGATCAACAACGAACGCTTCCACACCTGCTGGGCCGAACGCGGCGTCGACGTCGACCAGACCGACTACGCCTTCGCCGACGGCGGGACCGGCGGCGCGACGATCCTCGTCAAAGTCGCGAACCACGGCGGCTTTGGCGGCTTCTTCCTCCGCCACGCCTCCGACGACGCCACGCGGCGCGCCTACGGCGACGCATACGAAGCCGGCGGCATCGCGAACCGCGTCAGTTACATCGAGTTCCTCGGATCCCGACGAGTCCCGCGCATCCTCGTGCTGCCCTTCCTCATGCAAGGCCTCACCGACACCGAGGCCTCTGTCCGGGCCGCCGCCGCAAAAGCCCTCGGAGGCCGCCGCAACGACCCCGATGTCGTCAACGCCCTGGTCGAGCAGTGGTCGCACGAGACCGACACCACCGCCGCCACCGCCATCCGCGACGCACTTTCCGAGCTGACATTCCAGAGTTTCTCCGACGCCCCCGCCGCAGCGAAATGGTGGTCGCGAAACCGCGACGACTTCTCCCGCCGCGACTACGTCGAAGCCGAGCGTGTCTACGGCGTCGATCCCGTCGTCGGCGGCTTCTTCGGCAACAACCCCGGCGCCTTCGCCGGCCAGTGCATTGATCGCGGCTGGGGAACCGACGCCTCCCACATGTTCGAAGTCACGCTCCGCGCCGTCACCGCCGGACCTCGCAAACTGCGGATCCGATACACTTGCGACGACGCGAAACCCGCCTCCCTCCGCGTCGCAGTCCGCCGCGGCCCAAAGCTCGTCTTCGAAAAGAAGGACATCGCCGCCCCCCGAACAACCAATCGCTCCACTTGGCGCTGGCTGATTGTTCCCCTCCCCGCGCTCGAACCCGGCCGCTATCACGTCGAAGTCGCCGTCAGTCGCCCCGGCGGCGCGATCGATGTCGACACCCTCGGCTGGTGAAAACAAAAACGGGCGGCCCGACTCGCATCGGACCGCCCGCGAAGGAAACCGATTTCCGTTGTTCCCGCCCGCCGCCTAGTTCAGCATCCCCGCCATGGGGTCGAGCATCAGCACATTCTCGCGCGAGAACATTTGAAGCTGCTGCATTGCCGCCCGGAAGTTCGCCGCCCCGCGCGGATCGATCGTCTCAATGGCCTGCAACGCCGACATCAGCTCCGGCGTCCGCAGGAACAGCGACGCCTTGCTCTCGCCGGTTGTCGCATCGTCGTCGTCCTTGTCCTTCACACCCATACCCTCCGAAAACAGATCGAAGATCGTCTTCGGCGCGGGAATGACGCGCAGGTCATACTTGCTGATGTTCGCCTGGTCCGCCGCAAACCTCACCGCGTCCGACATCCCGCCGATCTTGTCGATCAGCCCGACCTCGAGGGCCTGCTGGCCGGTGTAAATCCGTCCGCCCGCCAGACTCTCGAGGTCGCCCTTGATCTTCTTGCCGCGACCCTCGACCACGCGGGCCTTGAACTCGTCATATACCCGAACCATCATGTCGAGCATCAGCTTGCGCTGGTCGTCGCTCCACGGCTGCTGCCCCGACATCAGGTTTGCCTGCTTCCCCCGTTCATAGGCATGCATCGAAATGCCGATGTGCTCCCACATGTCCTTGGTCACGAGCTTCATGCCGATCACGCCGATCGAGCCGGTAATCGTGCTGCCCTCCGCGAAAATGCAGTCCGCCAGGCACGACACGTAATACCCGCCGCTGCCCGCCACGCTCCCCATCGACACGACGAACGGCTTCCGCGCCTTGCATCGCTTCACCGACTCGGCAATCACCTCGCTCGCAATGGCCGACCCGCCCGGCGAGTCCACCCGCAGGACGACCGCCTTCACCGTGTCATCCTTCGCCGCCTTGTCGATCGCCTTCCGCACCGTGTCGGATCCGCTCGTCTTGCCGGCGAACCCCTCTTCGCTCTTGCCCGACGTGATCATCGACTCGACGTAGATCACCGCAATCGCATCCTCGCGCGACTTCTTCGGCCCCTGCATCATCTCGCCCAGCAGCTTGAACACCGCAAACGGATTCTCAAAGTCGATCTCCGGCCCCTTCTTCTTGCCATAATCCCGGACCATCTTGACGTCGCCGCCGTACTTCTTCTTGAGCGACTTGTTGAAGTCCTCGCGATACTTCAGCTGATCGACCAGCCCCGCATCCAGCGCCTGCTTCGCGCTCATCGGGCCCTTGTCCAGGATCCCCTTCACCTGCTCCGCCGTCATCTTCCGCGACTTGCCGATATCGTTGACGATCGAGTCATAGATGCCGTCGAGAATCTTGTTGACGTCCGACTCGGCCTCCTTGCTAGGCCCCGTCCGCGTGAATGGCTCGCCCGCCGACTTGAACGCCCCGCAGTGAATGACGTCCGCGGCCACGCCGATCTTGTCGAGCGTTCCCTTGAAATACATCGGAGACGAATAGATGCCCGTGACGAAGATCTCGCCCCGCGGCATCATCACGAACTTCGCCGCCGACGCCAGGTCCAGCAATCCGAGCGACGCAAACTCCGAATAGACGTAGACATCCTTCTCCGCCGCCCGCAGCTGCTCAAACTGCGACCGCAATTCCTGGATCTGCGCCAGATCGATCGACGCCTCGTCAAGGTCGAACACGATCGCGCGGACCGACTCATCCGTCCGCGCCTTGCGTAACGTCTCCAGCAGGTTGAACAAGTTGGGCTGCTGCTCTTCCCCCAGCAGGCTGCCGATGTCCATCTTCGGCGGTGCCTCCGCCAGTGACCCGCGCAGATGAATCTGCACGATCTTCCCGTCCGTATCATCGGCCCGGACCGACTGCGGCGACGCCATCACCGACCCGCACAACACCGCGACTGCGAGACTCACGATTCGACGCATCGGACTGCCTCCTTCAAGGACTTGATCGACAGAATGATAAGGCCTCTGCCCCGGCCTTTCATCGTGCTTAACGCACTCGCCCTCCCCGCCTAACGCCCGTTCCCGACGGATTTTGACAGGGATCACCCGCCGCGATCGTCACCCTTCGCCGGCCGCTGACCGCTGAACCCCTTGATGAACGTGTTCTCCTCCGGCTTCTCGCTCGGATGAACCGCGAACACCTCCACCCGCGCGATCTCCTCAAACGGTACCGCCACCACGAACGCACCCACCCGGTACGACTCGTCCGCCGGCTGGCACTCAAACGTCAGGTATCCCGCCCGTCCGACTTCCGCGATCTCCTTGATCTCGTAAACCGTGTTGTCCTTCAGATAGATGATCATCCGCGTTTCAAGATCGGCATGAAACCGCGCGTACTCGCTCGTCGGCGTGACCGACGTCGTATCAGTCATCGGAAATCGCGAAAGCGCCGCCCGCCGCTTCGCCTCGTTAAGCTGTCGGTTCAGTCCGTCGCCGTGCCACCAGTCGTAGTCGAAAATCATCAATGCGTCGTCCAAGGTAGAATTGCCGCCGTGTGCTGATGTGAATCAGATTACGAAAACACCCCAACCCAGTCAACCGCCCGCATGACGCCCGCCGACCGCTCAGTTCTCGTCAAGCGCGTCGCCGCCTCGCTCGGCTTCGAGCGCTGCGGCATCGCACCCGCCGCTCCCATCGCCCACGCCGACTACCTCCGCGAATGGCTCGCCGCCGGCCGCGCCGGCTCGATGGGCTATCTCCATCGCCGCATCGAAAGCCGCCTCGACCCACGCGCCCTCATGCCCGCCGCGCGCAGCGTCATCGTCGTCGCTCACGTCTACAACCAGCAGCCGCCGCCCCCGCCGCCCGACTCCGCTCCCCGCGGCCGCATCGCCATGTACGCCTGGGGCGACGACTACCACCTCGTCATCCGCGAAAAGCTCGACGCCCTCATCGCCCAGCTCCGCCGCGAAATCCCCGAACCCTTCGACGCCAGGCCCTGCGTCGACACCTCCGCCATCATCGAACGCGAACTCGCCGCCGCCGCCGGCCTCGGCTGGATCGGCAAGAACACCCTCGTCCTCCACCAGCACCTCGGCTCGTACTTCTTCCTCGGCGTCATCCTCACCACCCTCGACCTCGCCCCCGACGCCCCCGCGACCGACCATTGCGGCACCTGCACCCGCTGCCTCGACGCCTGCCCAACCGACGCCTTCCCCGCCCCATACCAGATGAACGCGACCCGCTGCATCTCATATCTCACCATCGAACACCGCGCCGAAATCCCCGCCGAGTTCCACAGGCCGATGGACAACTGGCTCTTCGGCTGCGACATCTGCCAGCAAGTCTGCCCCTACAACAAAGACGCCCCGCTAACAAAAGAACCGCGCTACGCCGCACGTTCCCCCGCCCCAACCCCAACACTCAGCGAAATCCTCGCATGGACCCCCGCCGACCACGCCAAGCAAACCCAAGGCAAAGCCACCGACCGCGCCACCCTGAACATGTGGCATCGAAACGCCGCCATCGTCGCTGCAAACCCACGCTCGTAGCCCCATCAGAGCAACCGGCGCAAGCCCGGTGGTTCGCCTCCTTAGCAATGTTTGGCCAGACAAAATCCCATCCCATCGCCCGCTCAACTCTGCGTCTTCCCGACGCTCCCCACACCCCCAACGACGCCCCCAAACTGCATCCCGCACTCCGGCCACCACCTGCTCTCATTCTTCGTCGAGTGATACCCGCAGACGTCGTACAACATGGCTCGCACAATCTCGTCTATCTCGCGTCAATTCGTCCTACCGGTCCTATTTGTCCTATACGACCTATTTCCCGCCCACTTCCCCACCCGCCAAACTCGCCCACGCGATCTTCGACTCACGCGCTCACCCGCTTCGCGCTCGCGATGACGATTCCGCACTCCGGACACCGCCCGCTCTCATTCTTCGTCAAGTCATACCCGCACCGCACACAATGCCCCGCTGGAATCTGCCGGCGATCGCGGTACCAAACCAGCGCCGTGGGGATCGCAACGATCAGAAATGGAAAGCAAAATGGAACGAATGCGAATCGCTGGGTTACCAGTTCAATCCGTGGCGGCCGCCCGGACTCCTTCGTAGTGCGTTCGAAAACAAGCCCTTTCGCGGAAACGCGCGGAGTGACTAGGCCCTGTCTGAAAACTGAGTCATGCGCAGGCATCGCTGAATTATCGCGA
>CAZJVS010000026.1:0-61433 GCA_964549445.1 uncultured Planctomycetaceae bacterium | reverse complement strand
TCCGTTACCCAGAAATGCGCGAGCCGACAGCACGGTGATGAGTAGACTTCTTCGTTGAATCGGGGAGCGCAAAAATTGCACACGCCGCCCGCACTCACCAATTCGCCGCCGCAATGCCTCGACTGCGACTACTGGCTGGTCGGATTGACCGAGCATCGCTGCCCGGAGTGCGGCCGACCGTTCAATCCGGCTGATCCGACCTCGTACCGCACGGGTATCGACAATGATGACCTGTACCGACCGTGGCTTCGTCCACCGAGTTCCTGGCTGAACGGTTGGGCGGCGATCGCTGCGTACGCGTTGTTGATGGCGGCCAGCGTCCCCGGGATGGACCAGTTTAGCGCGTTCTGGGCCTGCGTCGTCGGTGCATTCAGCGGAGTGTGCTGGCTGTTTCGGCTCATCCAGCACCTGTCATCGCGCTTCTACTTCAAAGGGAAGGGAGTGGAACTAGAGCCGTTTGATCGACGTTGGTCCACCGTTCCGCTGCTGGCGCTTGCCGTTATGCTGCTTCTTGCGAGCGACGCTCCGCTCCAGTTTCGCGTTCTGTTATCTCGTCCGTCGATGGATCGATTTGCCAGCGACGCATTAAGTCGCAAAATCGCTTCGCAGTCCGATCGGTGGATTGGCCTGTTCCCGGCCCGACAAATCGACGGGAAAGAGAACGGGGTGGGCTTCGGTGTGGCAGGGACTGGATGGTTCAGAGTGTACGGAGAGCTACGCTACTTTCCACCGGATTGTGTTCCCTCACTGGATTGGAAGCACCTCCAGGGGAACTGGTATCAGCGCAAACGAGGCTGGTGGTTCTTCGGTCCGCCGCTGCTTGATCGCTGACGCACTCCCGTTTCTGGGAATCCACCAATCCCACGCATATCGCTCCCGGGGACGGGTTGTCGTGTCATCGAAAATCGACGAACATCCCGCCCCGACGCCGGCATACGGTTGGCCGGCCGTTCTGGAGAGTCCAAATGACATCTGCCCATCTTCGACGCGTTGCATTGCTCGTCCTTGTCTCGGCCGCGGCTCCACTCGCCGGCTGCGCCCTCCCCGGCCCGCTCCCCGATCACGCCGAGCGCGTCAAACGCGCCTTCATCTTCTATCTCGATGGCGCAGGCGGCGGCAGCGCCCTCCGCAACTGGGCCGGAGGACTCCGGCAGGGCATGCTTGACGCCGGCTTCCAGGGCTCCGGCGAGATGTTCAGTTGGGAGACGGGCGCCGGCATCGGCGCCGACCAGACCTCCAGCGTGCAATACAAGCGCGGCAAGGGCCGCGAAGTGGCACGAAAGATCGTCGAATACAAGAAGCAGAACCCCGGCGCGCCGGTTCATATCATCGCACTCTCCGCCGGAACCGCTGTCGCCGCCTTCGCCCTCGAAGCACTGCCGGCCGGCGAAAACGTCGACACCGTCATCTTCTTCGGGGCGTCGATCGGCGCCGACTACAACATGACCGCCGCCCTCGGCCACATTAGCAACAAGCTCTACATCTTCACTTCCGAAAAGGACGCCGTCCTCACACTCGCCATCCCCGCCGCCGGAACCGCCGACCGCGAGCTCAGCGGCGCACGACCGGCCGGCCTCACCGGCTTCAGCATGCCGCCCAAGGCCACCGCCGAGACGCGAACGCTCTACCGCCAGAAGATCGAAACCATCCCCTGGCGGTCCGAGTTCTGGTGGTACGGCAACGGCGGCGGCCACACGGACGGCGTCACGGCAGTGCGCTTCGTCAAGCAGTACGTCGCCCCGCTCATCATCCAGCGCGGCTACGCATCCGGCACGTAGACGAGCCGATCCCGGGCTAGAATGATTGATGACTCGCGGCGCCGCTGGAGGGCCGTACGATCGGCCGCGCCCGCCGCCATGAACCCGTAGGACCTCACGATGTTCCGCAATCTCCCCCGCTTCGCCCCCGCCCTCGCAGTCGCGCTGGTCTTCCTCGCTTCCACCGCCCGCGCCGGCGAAACGCTCGAAGACGTCGAGAAAAAGCTCATCGAGCTGAACGCCAAAATCAAAACCCTTTCCGCCCGCATCACCAGTGGCTACGAAATCAGCGATGGCGGCAAGAAAAACGTCTCAGCTACCAGGGGCACTTACGAGTTCGCCATCTTCAACAACACCCAGTACACCCGCACGGATACCCGCACCACACGCACCATCGTCGCCCCTGGCAAGAATGCCACCATCGAAAGCGCCAAGCTCGAAGTCTCCGACGGCAACGCCACCTTCGTCCTCGAGGAAATCCCCGGCGACAAGTTCGTCACCAAGACGCCCGTCACACTCCGGCCAGCCAACCCGCTCCAATCCCTTCGCGAAAAGTTCGCCATCGTCCTGCTCCCCGACGAATCGATTGACGGCCAGCCCTGCTGGGTGATCGAGGCCCAACCCCGCAAAGACCTCCCCGCCATGAAGGCCGGCAACCGCTCGCGCCACTGGTACCGCAAGTCCGACGGCGTCCTCGCCAAGTCCGAGTTCTACAGCGGCGACGGCGCCATCGCCCTCGCCAGGAGCTATCACGACATCAAGGTCAACGCCCCGATCGCCCCCGAGCGCTTCACCTTCACCCCCCCGGCCGACGCGAAGATCTACGACGTGGTCGACGCCAAGCCCCCGGCCCCCGGCGAGAAGTAGCTCATACCCGGCGAGAAGCAGCCGCGGGTGCTGCTGAAGCGTGACGCGGAGTTCTCCGCACTGCCCGCAACGTCCAAACCTTATCAAGTTCGCAAATCCGCACGTCGCTGCGATCAGGTGTCTTGTCAACGATCGCTCCAGCCGCCCAATTCTGGACCGACGACCACAACAACCTTCCCGAAGTCCTGAGATAGATCGTCGCGCCGTTGCCGGCGGGTACTCGTGGACTTTTCCGCTGAGCGCGTAAACTTACACACCTTGTCAAAATCGTCTTAATCGGCCCGGTCGACCCATCCCAACGTCCCTCAACCCCTCCGCGGCCGCAAAACGCCACTTTGATCAGGCCAACGCACGCATTTCCCACGGCACGCATCCTGCATAGTGCATTCGCACCATGGCGCGGTCGCAGCAACGGCCGGACGCCTGAACGGGACCGATTCGCCGGGGCGCACGCTCCACGCCGCTCCGCAAGATCAAACTCGACCCGCCCAGCGCCCATTCCGCCCTGCCACGCCCGAAGGGTCGCCGCGCGCACCCCGCTCGCGCGCGAACCGACCGGAAAGGAGGTGTACATCTCGCCCCCTTCGCGAGCGGCCCGTCGAATACTTCACCACGAGGTTGACACCATGTTACATCGACATAGAATTCTTCGTTTCTCCTCTCCCGCCTACGCCTCGTCCTGAGCGTGCAGATAAGCTGCATTGCTGTATGACCGCAAACGCACGCGCCGACTGCCCGACTCCCGTCCCCGACCCGCAAACCGGTACCGTCGAAGTCACGGTGGCCGAGGGGCGAAATCCCGCCATCGCGAGCAATGGCGACGGCGCCTTCCTCCTCGTTTATGAAACGAACCCAACCACTGGGTTTTCCTCCCATGCCGAAGTCAAGGCCGTTCGGCTGAGCAGTGGCGGTGCGTGCCTGGGCAGTCCCGCTTACCTCGTCGATCCGCATAACCTCGGCAACAGGTTCAGTGAACGCCTTTCGGTGGCGATGAATGCTGATGGTAACGCCCACGTGGCATTCACGACCAAGTGGGAAGGCGGCACCTGCGCGCAAATAACGACCAGCGAACTCCGATCACTACGTTTTCTGTTTGGGAATCCATTGGACCCCTTCACGCCTCCTACCACGCCGCCGGTTGCGCTCTGCACCTCCGGCCCGGCCGACTCAGAGCCTTCCGCCGCGATTGACGCTGTCAGCTGTTGGTCCGTAGCGTGGTCAAACGACAACAGGCCAATCCCGGACAAAGGCCTGGTTCTGCTGCCCTGCTCGACAACCACACAGCCCATTCGTGCCTGCGATAGCGGGCAGAATCTCTGCTTCCTGAACCGGCGCAAGGTCTGTCTTGCCGCCCGACCCGACGGATACATCGCGGTGGTCTGGGCCGACGCGGAATTCCCTTCGATTCCCGGCTCCGATATGAACATCATGCTGCGCATCTTCGATTCCGCGGGAAGTCCCGCCAGCAATGAAATCGTCGTCAATCAACCGGCGGAGAGCCAGGACCCCAATAATCCCCCACTCGAGCAGGCGGAAACTTCCCAAGAGTCACCCGCCGTCGCGTTCGATTCAGCGGGGCGACTCGTCGTCGTTTGGTTCGGTCCGAATCTACCCGAGTGCGGAAATGCAAACGAAGCTCGAATCTTTGTTCGACAATTCAGCTGGTCGCCCGGCCACGATCCGGCGCGGGTCTGTCCCGAATTCGTCGCCGAGAGCGACTACCAGCACTTTAATCTGGACGGAGCCGGCCCCAATCCAACGGTGGCCTTCTCGCCCGTCGCCGGACAGGAAGGGCGATACGTCGTCATGTGGAACACGGCCCGGCGCGACCCGGCAGGTGCCGCCGAGGTGCATGCCCGCATCTTCGACTGGCGGACGCTGACTCACGGAAACGAATTCAGCATCCATTCGGCCGCGAGCGGTACGCCCCGTCGCCTGGGGCAGAGCGCCCAGCACAGCTGCGCCTGGACGCCGCAGGGAAACATTACGGCCACGTGGACCGAAGTCGGCGCTCCGCAGACGGTCAACGTGACCATATTGCCGTCCGGTTTTCCGGAGACGATCTGTCACTCCGAACCCTGCTGCCGCGGCGATTTCGACGGAAACGGCATCGTGTACGGAGCGGATGAGCAGTATTGGGTCTACTACCTGATCAATCCGCCCGGCACGCCGATCGCGCCGTGCAGAAACATTGAAACGGTGCCCTGCAAGCTGGACCTCAACGGCGATTGTCGTTGGATACCGAGCCACTACGTCGCCGGCAGCGACTCGGACGCCTATGTCTGCCTGCTCCTGTGGTTCCCGTATTGCTGGAATTGCACCATGCTCGGCGAGATGAACTGCTGCGCGGAGCCGCCGGGAATCCCCGCCGGAATTACATCGAACGGAATGGCCGAAATGGTCCGCCTGCCCGACTGCAACGGGAATGGGGTAGAGGACTCGGTAGACGTCGCCAGCGGCGCATCCTCGGACTGCAACCAGAACGGCTGGCCAGACGAGTGCGACGTCGGACTTGATCCGCGGATCACAGACTTCAATCGGAATCTCGTCCCCGATGAATGCGAGCCGCAGTTTGCAGCCCAGGCCGCCGCGCCGCCGCAAGACCTCAGTGACGCAGATCGCACCGCCATCGCTGAGGCGATGAATCAGTGGCTGGCGGGTTTCGACTATCACGAATTGAAAGTGTGGCAACTCGGATACGAGATCAAGCTGAAGTTCAATGACCTCGGTTTTGATCTCCGCGCG
This sequence comes from uncultured Planctomycetaceae bacterium, assembly GCA_964549445.1. Lineage (GTDB taxonomy): Bacteria > Planctomycetota > Phycisphaerae > UBA1845 > UTPLA1 > SpSt-539. Next base: position 56,064 of record CAZJVS010000026.1, on the reverse strand, counting down.
ACTGTGCCACAAGGGGGGAACTAGCCATGTGTATGATGCGATACGTAGTAGTCATTCTCGCGTTTGTCGGCGTCGTGCCGGCCAACGCTCAGTTCGTCGTTAACCACGAACCCTATCCGTTTGGTGGCTCGGGCTCTGACACGGCCTTACCAAGCATCGTGTTACCTTTTACGTGGCAAGCATCAGCGGATGACTTCGCATTGACTGCTGCCGCGACGGTCACTCATGTAAATTGGTGGGGCTTTTATATCGAAGGTACGGGCCCGCTTGCTGAGACGTTCCGTATCAGACTATTTTCCGCAAGTCCGGGGAATGGCCTTCCCGGAGAAGCCATGTTTGAAGAGGTTTTTCAAAACCCAGAACGAGTCGACACGGGCCGCACCATCGCAATCGGGGGGCGCCCGCATGAGTATCGCTTTCACGTCGCGCTTGGCACGCCGGCGAATCTCGGCCCGGACGTGGCGTATTGGCTCGAAATCGCGCAGCTTGGCGACGGCACATCCGGGTTTCAATGGGAGCTCTCACGCGTGGAAACAAATAGCTACGCGTTCCAGAACAATCTGTTCCCGGAGTGGCGACGAACAACGGCGAGCTCAGACCTCGCATTTCAGTTGGTGGTCCCCGAGCCAATAACTGCGTCGCTGCTCCTGCTGGGACTTGCATTCGCCGCGGGCCTTCGCGCCCGCGGCCGTCTCAACAGCGGGTGACGCCATACGCCGCTACAACCACAACGCCCGTCCCGACGAATGCGATGTCGGCTTTGACCCGAGAGTCACCGACGTCAATCGCAACTTGATCCCGGACGAGTGCGAGCCGAACGTCGTCGTCCCGCCCGCGGCTGCCGGCGCAACTAGCCTCGACCCGTCGGCCGTCGCCGCAGCGATAAACCAGTGGTGGGACAGTTTCGACTACCAGGGTCTCAAAGCTTGGCAGGTTGGCTACGAGCTCAAAACGAAGTTTGCCGAACTTGGTTTTGATCTCCGAACGACGCTTGCCGATGGGGGGAACCAGCCATGAAGCGGGTCTGCATATCCATTGCACTTGTGGCCCTGGCCGGCATCAAGCCAGCCGGAGCTCAGTTTATTGTCGATCACGCGCCTTTTCCCTACGGTGGGCCGGGATCTGATACGGCGGTTCCTGAGTCACAGTTGCCGTGGACATGGCAGTTGGCGGCAGACAATTTCCGGGTCGCGGGGCCCGCGACGGTCAATCACGTGAATTGGTGGGGCTTCCATTTCGAGAATGTCGCCCCGCCCGAGGAGACGATGCGGGTTCGGCTTTACGGCGCTCGTCCTTCCGATGGCTTGCCCGGCGAGATCCTGTTCGAGGAAACATTCGAGAATCCCGAGCGAATCGACACCGGCCGAAGTATTCTGTTGGATGGCTTGCCTCACGAATACCGTTACCACGTCGCGCTCGGGACACCTATGGTCCTGATTCCGGACCAGGATTACTGGTTTGAGGTTACGCAGATTGGGGAAATCCTCTCGGGGTTCAGATTCGAGTATTCGAGAGTCGATACCGACGGCTTCGCGTACCGAAACAACCTCTTGCCGGATTGGACGGCTGACAGCCCCACGTCAGACCTCGCCTTCCAACTCGTCGTCCCCGAGCCGATCACCGCGTCAATGCTCCTGCTCGGACTTGTCTTCGCCGCGGGCCTTCGCGCCCGCGGCCGGCCCAACAGCGAGTGACACGATGCGCCGCTGCAACCAGAACGGCTGGCCGGATGAGTGTGACGTCGGACTTGATCCACGCACCACAGACTTCAATCGGAATCTCGTTCCCGATGAGTGCGAACCGCAATTCGCAGCGCAGGCCGCCGCGCCGTCGCAGGACCTGACCGACGCCGATCGCACCGCAATAGCCGATGCGATGAATCAATGGCTGGCGAGCTTCGACTACAGCGAGCTCAAGGTCTGGCAACTCGGATATGAGATCAAGTTGAAGTTCAATGAACTCGGTTTTGATCTCCGCCAAACCGTCCCCAATGGAGGGTTGTAACCATGCGATCAATTTCCCTGCTCGTGATTATTACCCTGGCCGGCCTCTCGCCGGCCAGGGCACAGTTCGTCGTGGACCACCAGCCTTATCCTTTCGGCGGTCCAGGATCAGATACAGTTTTCCCAAACTCACAGCTACCTTTTCTTTGGGGAGAGGTCGCTGATGATTTCGCTGTGTCATCGTCCGTTGTGGCCAAACAGATAAACTGGTGGGGATTCCACTTTGAAAACGTTGCGCCTGCGAACGAAACCATGCGGGTCAGGATCTATTCCGAGCGTCCCGTAGACGGACTGCCCGGACGAATAGTGTTCGAAGAGACATTCGAGAATCCCGAGCGCATTGATACAGGTCGAACGATCAATTTGGGCGGACGGCCGATTGAATACCTGTATCACGCAAACTTCGGGATTCCTGTGACTCTCAGTCCCGGTAGCGCCAATTGGCTTGCGATCTCGCAAATCGGTGACAGTCAATCCGGATTCCGATGGGAGTACTCTCGCACGGATATTAATGGCTTTGCATACATCAATAACTTGGTTCCCGACTGGAGCGGTGATACGCCCACGTCCGACCTCGCCTTCCAGCTGGTAGTTTCCGAACCGGTGACCGCATCGCTGCTCCTGCTCGGACTTGCATTCGCCGCGGGCCGTCGCGCCCGCGGCCGAGTAAAGCCACGATTGGCGTGAGGAAGCCATTAGCGGCCAAGCAGCGCTAATATTATTGTTGCGGTGCCGTCCCCGACGGCCGAGTCGAAACCGCCCCCAGAAACCGCTGCGCATCCGGCGTGATGAACTGCGCCGACTCGCCGAACAAATCCCGCCGAATCAGCATCCCCAGCGGCGTCGTGTAATACGCATGGATCGACGCCGCATACTCGGCCACCGCCTGGTCCCACGTCCGGCCGGTCTCCTCGGCCGTCCGCAGCCCGAAGTACACGCCGTCTACGTTCCCCCGATGCCGCATGACGATGTCCGCGATCAGGATCTCCTCGGCCGACGCCCGAAGCCGCGCCCCATCGGCCGCCAGCCCGTGGAACACCAGCCGGTGCAGCTTCTCCAGCTCGCGCACGATCCGCCGCAGGTGCTCGTGCGTCCGCACGGCCTGCCGCAGCCGATCGCTGACTTCGTCCGCTAGTTGTGACATTCGATGTGCGACCCGTTGGACAGAGTCTAGACCCGCCCCCGGCTCGGCGGCAATACGGCGAAACCCACCCCCCGGCTACTCGATGTGCGCCCGGTCAAACTTGGCCACGACCCACAGGCCATAGGCGATCAGCCCGAGCCCGCCGACAAAGCTGACAATGCCGAGCGCCAGTGTCATCGGGTCGCGCGTCGATTGGTAGGTGTGGACCGCCCAGCCGCCGAACAGATCGGCCCCGGCAATCGCGATCAGGATGAATACCAGGTGAAAGGTCCGCAACGAAAGGCCGCGCATCGTGTTCATGTCGCACCTCCGCGAAATGACCCGTCAGGACCGCGCGTTGTTCCATAAGATCGTAGCCCTCCCAGGCCCGCCCGGCAGACCTTCCCCCGACATTGGCCGGCGTTGCCCGCAGCCCCCGTTTCCCCGATAACTCGCCCATGCTCTGGCAACGCATCACCTTCGGCGCCCTGATGATCGCCGCCATGCTCGGCCTCATCTGGCTCGACGACTGGCTCAGCCAGCAGGTCGTCTCCGACACCACCCCCAAGCTCCTCATCAACATCAACGAATACCTCCACCAGGGCCTGCTCTTCACCTGCTTCGTCGCTGTCGTCAGCATCTTCGCCGTCCGCGAGCTTGGCCGGTTGTTCACCGCCGCCGGCTTCCAGCCCGCCACCTTCGGCGCGGCCACCGCCTGCGTCGTCTTCGTCTTCATTCCCTGGCTCGCCCGCAACGGCCTCACCTCCGACGTCTCGGCCGACCCCGCCACTGACACGGTCCAGTTCGTCAACTGGCTCCTGCTCACCTTCGCCGCCACACTCGTCATCGTCGCCGCCCGCCGCCGCACCGATGGCGCGATCGGCGCGATCGCCGCCACCCTCCTCATCATCCTCTACGCCGGCCTGCTCGCTGCATTCGTCGTCCGCCTCCGCATGCGCAGCGACTCCGCCTGGCTCGTCGCCTACTACCTCCTCGTCGTCAAAATCTGCGACATCGGCGCCTACTTCACCGGCCGCTTCCTCGGCCGCCACAAGCTCATCGAATGGCTCAGCCCCAAGAAGACCTGGGAAGGCCTCGCCGGCGGAGTCGCCGCCTCCGTCCTCGTTGCTTGGTGGGTCGCCACCCTCGTCCGAGATCACGCCCCGCCGCGCATCGCCCCGCTCTTCCCAGCGCCGCAAGCCGCCGCCTGGTTCGGCCTCGCCATGGCCCTCGTCGGCCAGGCCGGCGACCTCGCCGAATCTCTCTTCAAGCGCGACGCCCAGGCCAAGGACTCCGGCGCCGTCGTCCCCGCCTTCGGCGGCATCCTCGACATCATCGACTCGCCGATCCTCACCGCCCCCGTCGCCTATTGGATGCTTGTCAAATCCTGAACGCCTCCCGCGGACCCGCGCTGATCGCCGTCTGTAACCCCACGCTCTGACCGCGCTTACAACTCGGAAAAAAGCGCGTGAAGACACCCCGGCTTCCTCCGCACCTATCACGTGCGCCGCATGCCGCGCACCCTCGCGGGCTTGGAGTTCAACGCAATGAATAGTCGTTCCGCGCGCATCATCGTCACCCTCCTGATCGCAACATCCCCCGCGACCACCGCCCGCGCCGTCTCGTTCATTCAGAACTTCGACAGCGTCGCCGCGCCGTTCCTCCCCTCCGGCTGGAACGCCACCGGTCAGTGGAGGACCATCGCCGTCAACCCCGACTCGCCGCCCAACTGCGCCTACGTCGAAGGATATGACGTCAAAGGCAATCGGACCCGCCTCGGCGATCAGACGCTCACCTCCCCGCCCATCCAGATCCGCAGCGGGGCCACCGTCCTCACCTTCCGCCACAAATACAAACTCAACAACCATTGCGGCGCCCGCGTCGAAGTCTCGGTCGACGGCGGAAACGTCTTCTCCGAAATCATCGCCAACGGCGGCCTCTTCACCGCCGGTAGTTACTCCAACGTCTTCTCCCCCGGCGACAACCCCTTCGGCGAAAACGTCTGGAACGGCCAGTCCGATTACATCACCACGTCGATCCGACTCGCCCCGACGCTCGGCGGACTAACCTGCAATTTCCGCTGGCGAGTGTCAGACTCCGACTCGACCCTCAATGCGTATAACACCTGGCAGATCGACTCGATCACACTCTGCGACCCCGTCTGCCCCAACGACATCACCGTCGAGCGCGATCCCGGGACTTGCGACAAAGTCGTCGAATACGCGCCGCCCTCTTCGGCCGCCTGCGATTGCACCTGCGATCCGCCGCCCGGCTCGGTCTTCCCGCTCGGCACCACGCGCGTGAACTGCACCGCCACCACCGGCGCCATTTGCGGCTTTAACGTCACGGTGACCGAATCCACGGCGGCCACAAAACGAAACTGCGCCCCGGCCGGCTGCGGCGGCGGCATGTGCGGCGTCGGCGCAGCCCCGCTCTTGCCGCTCACGCTTCTGCTGATCCGCAACATGCGCCGCAAGGTCTAATCCGGCGGCGGCATTCTCGCGTCGGCCATAACGAAAAAACGACCTGGAGCAATCAACGATGAAAACTCCCTTGATTACAATCGTCGCTCTCACGATCGCATCGCTCGCCGGCGCAGCCGCCTCCGCCGCGCCATTCTCAGAATACTTCGACGCCGCCTCGCCACCCGCCCTCCCCAACGGCTGGACCTCCTCGCTCCTCTGGCAAACCAGCACAAATACCCCCGACACAACGCCGAACTGCGCCCGCGCGCAGGCACAGGAAATGCAAAACCTCGGCTTTCGCTTCCTCGATCAAAATCTGACCTCGCCCCCGGTGCCCGTCTCCTACCCCAACGCGATCCTCAGTTTCCGGCACAAGTTCAAGCTCAGCCCCGAGTCGGGCGCGACCCTGGAAATCTCGATCGACGGCGGCGGATTCACCCAGATCACCCAGGCCGGCGGACAATTCTCCGAGGGCGCCTACTCCGGCAACGCCGCCTCCAACCCATTCGGCCCCTTCGGCTGGAACGGCCAGGAATCGAACTACATCCGCACCACGGTCCGGCTCCCCGCTGCTGCAACCGGCCTCGTCTGTCAGTTCCGCTGGCGCGTCGCCGATTCCACCGGCACGCCCTCGCCCGATTTCTGGCAGATCGACACCGTCGCACTCTGCGACCCCGGCTGCCCCGACAACATCACCGTCGAAGCCGCTCCGGACGCCTGCGAGCGAGTCGTCGAGTACGCCGCACCCTCCTGCGCGGACGCATGCAATCCGCCCTCCGGTTCGGCCTTCCCCGTCGGCACCACCACCGTCACCTGCGTCGGCGATACCGCCCCCTCCTGCCGCTTCGATATCACCGTCACCGAATCCACCGCCGCCGGTGCGCGCAAGTGCTCCGGCTGCGACGGCGGCATGTGCGGCGCCGGCGCCGCCCCGCTCATGCCGCTCTCGCTGCTGGTGCTCGCCCGCAATCGCCGACGCCGCCGCCATCAACTCCGCATCTCGCAATCCGACAGGTGCCAACCATGAAAACGCGCAAATCGCCGCACGCGACTTTCGCATTCATCCCGGCCGCACTCAGCGCCACGGCCACCCTCGCCGCCTCCTTCAGCGAAAACTTCGACGCCGTCATGCCGCCGGCCACGCCCTCCGGCTGGACGGCCACCAGTCTCTGGTTTACCAGCGCCGCGAGTCCCGAAGCCGGTCCTTATCACGCCCGCGCGTTCGGCGCTCCGTCCGGCCAGAACGCCTACGCCCTCGGCGATCAGCGGCTCACCTCGCCACCGATCCCCATCACGCACCCCGGCGCCATTCTCTCATTCCGCCAGCAGCTCTATCTCAGCGCCTATTGCGGCGCCCGACTCGAAATCTCGATTGACGGCGGCGACTTTGTCGAAATCATCACGGCCAGCGGCCAGTTCCTAGAAGGCGGCTACGCCTACTACAGCGCGACCGCCCACCCCTTCCTGCCCAACCTCTGGAACGGCGCCGCCGCTTACTTCACCACGCGCGTCAAGCTCCCCGACTCCGCTGCCGGTCTCGTCGTCCAGGTCCGCTGGCACGTCACCGACACCGCCGCCTCCCCTGGCCAGCAGATTTTCTGGAACGTCGACACCGTCAAGCTCTGCGACCCGGCCTGCCCCGCCGACATCACTGTCGAGCGCGACCCCGACACCTGCGGCAAAGTCGTCGACTACGCCCCGCCCTCATCCCCCGCCTGCGACTGCAATTGCAATCCGCCGCCCGGTTCCACCTTCCCCGTCGGCGCCACCGTCGTCACCTGCACATCCTCCGCCGGCCTCACCTGCACCTTCAACATCACCATCACCGAGTCCACCGCCCCGAACGCCCAGCCGTGCGGCCCCGACCCCGACCCCGCCACCGGCTGCGGCGGCGGCATGTGCGGCGCGGGCGCCGTTCCATCGCTACCACTGACGATCTTCCTGCTCAGCGCCAGACGCCGTCGCAACCGCTCCCGCAGCGGGCGACGCTCACAGTGTCAGTCCGAAGTCCGTAACTCGCTCACGACTGCAACGAAAAAAGGGAGTGCACAATCATGAAATCACGGTGGACACGTCGACTGCCCCTCGCCCCGTTAATCGCAACCCTCATGGGCGCGCCGGCCATGGCCGAGTCGTTTCAGGAAAACTTCGACGGCGTGGCGCCGCCATTCGTGCCGACGAACTGGACCGCCTCGCCCTCGTTCAAAACCAGCACCGAAAGCCCCGACACGACGCCGAACTGCGCGCGTGCCACTGCCATGTGCGGTGTCGCCGGATGCAGCTTTGGTGATGTCAATCTGGCCTCACGGCTCGTCGGCATCCAGAACAGCACCGCATCCCTGACGTTCCGCCACAAGTACGACCTCGGTGGCGTCGTGGGCGCCCGACTCGAAATCTCGTTCGACGGCGGCGCCACCTTCACCGAGATCGTCGCCGCCGGCGGGCAAATCACCCAGGGCGGCTACGATGCCGCCGGCGGTGGCCTCATCAACCCGTTCGGGGCGAATGCCTGGAACGGTTTCAAGTCCGACTACTTCACAACGATTGTCCAGCTCCCGGCCGCCGCCCAGGGCAAAGTCTGCCAATTCCTCTGGCACCTGAAGGACACTCAAAACTCACCCGGATCCATGCACTGGCAGATCGACTCGGTCGCCCTCTGCGATCCCGGTTGCCCGGGCGACATCTCCGTCGAAGGCGAGCCGGACGGCTGCGGAAAGTTCGTCGACTACGCATCGCCGTTGTCGGACGGCTGCGCCGGCACGTGCAATCCGCCATCCGGTACAAAATTCCCGGTCGGAACCACCGTTGTCACCTGCACCGCCTCAACCGGCCCGACGTGCTCCTTCAACGTCACCGTGACCGAATCGACGGCGATCGGCGCTCGCAGTTGCTCCGGCTGCGGCGGCGGAATGTGCGGAGCGGCCGCCGCCCCGTTGATGCCGCTGACATGCCTCCTGCTTCGGACCATGCGCCGCAAGCGCCGCCCACTCGGGCCCGGACCCACATGAGGTCGCGTGCGAGTATGATCCACTTCGTGACCGCGGCGTCCCAACCACTGCGATCCGTACGCGCCCGGCACCGTCCACGGGAGCATGAACCGATGAAACGACGATTGACCCCCAACCTCGCTCTCGCACTCGCCGCCCTGACACTCAGCCCCGCCGCGGCGCGGGCCGCCTCATTTCAAGAAAACTTCGACGCCGTGACGCCGCCCGCCCTGCCGGCCGGCTGGTCCGGCTCGGCCGACCTGAACTCCTGGAACACCAGCACCGACACGCCTGACACGTCCCCCAACTGTGCCTTTTGCGGCGCGCTCTCAGCCGGAGGCGGCCCGCCCTTCTTTGGGAATCAAACGCTGACCTCGCCCCCGATCGCGATCGCCAATCCCGACGCCGTCCTCAGCTTCCGACACAAGTACCGTCTCGGCAATGCCGCCGCCCGCCTCGAAATCTCGATCGACGGCGGCGACTACACCGAGATCATCGCCGCCGGCGGCCAATTCACCGCCGGTGCCTACACGAGCGCCGGCCCCGTCGGTGCGCCGTTCCAGTCCGAAGCCTGGGTCGGCGAAAAAAGCAGCTACTCCACCACATTCGTCCGGCTCCCCGCCGCGGCCGCCGGCCTGGTCTGCCAATTCCGCTGGCGCGCGGCCGACTCCCAGCCCTCCGACGTCGTGATCTACTGGCAGGTCGATTCGATCAACCTCTGCGACCGCCAACCCGGTGAAGAGCCCTGCCCCGTCTCCGTCGACTGCGGTGCCGGCACCTGCGGCACGGGCGCAGCCCCGCTCCTCCCGCTCATGCTGACCTTCCTCCTCCGCGCCCGCCGCCGCTAATCCCCTCTCCCGGTGGGAGAGGGCGCAGGGTGAGGGCCAGTCCCTTCTCCCGGTGGGAGAGGGTGAGGGTGAGGGCCAGTCCCCTCTCCCGGCGGGAGAGGGCGCAGGGTGAGGGCCGTTGGTCGGTGAGCCCGTCGAACCGCTCGTAGATACCCTCTCCCCGCCGGGAGAGGGACAGGGTGAGGGCTACTTCTTCCCCAGCAACTTCCCCACCTTCAACGTCTCGTTGTAAACCAGGAACGCCGAAATATCCTTGAACTCCACCATCGCCACCACGCCCACGTCCTTCACCACGAACCGGTACTGCGAATCATCGATCTTCGCCGGCCCGATCTTCCCGATGTACTCCGACTTGATCAGCGCCGCGTTGAACTTCCCCGCCGGCGTCCGGATCTCGTGCATCCCCAGGTAGCCCAGCTTCAGTTTCAGCTTCCCCTCGTGCTCCACGTCGTTCGGGTCGTCCATCTTCACGATCTTCACGTCGAAGTCGAACTCCGTCGTCGAGCCCGGCTTCATCCCCTTCAGCAGCAGCGGCGGCGGCGGGTTGTAAATCCCGTTCAGCTTCTTCGCCGGCTCCGCGTGGCTCAAAAACACCAGCTCGCCCCGCTCGTTGAGCCCGAACACGAGGATGTCCGCCGCCCCGGCCGACATCCGCCACTGCTCGCGCCCGCCCGGCCCCTTCTCCTTTTTGATCTCGTGGCCGACGACTTTGCCCTTTTCGTCGCCGTGCGTGATGTGCGCCGGATAGACCCCCTCCCGCTGCAGTTGCACCCACTCCATCGGGCTCTCGATCACCTCGGCCGCAACGGCCTTGCCGACCACCCCCTGGCCCAAATGCTCCTCAATCACCGCCCGATCGGCCGGAGGGATCTGAATCGTTGGCCCACTCGCAGGCGCATCGGCCGCGAGGGTGGGCCCGACGAGCATCAACGCCACCACCGCAAACGTCTCCCCGACTACCCGACTCCGCTCTCGAATCATCGCCGTTCTCCTACCGTCGCAGCATACGACTATGACTTTCTTATCCGCACGAAATAGTCCTTCGCAAGGGTAGGCTTGCCGCTCCGCCTCGGCCTCGTCGCCACTCCGGCAACGCCCATTCCGTCCTTGCTTAACACCTCCACTCGACCATCCGCTTCGAGCTCCAAAAGCGCATTCCGGTATGCGGGTTCACAATACCGATCATCGGGCCGCTCCGGCCATTGTTCATAGAACACGGACACCTGTTTGGGTCCGGTTCTAAGTGCGTCCAAGATCGACTGCTTAATCTCATCAGCGCGCTCATCAAAGAGCGGGAAGAATTTGCTTCGGCTCTTCTGCGCGAGCATGAGACCACCGGGCATATCCTCGGCGTGACCGCGCCGCCACATGACATCCTTCATGATTCGGAAGCCGAGGGGATGCTTAGTCGCATGGATCAAGTAATGGCTGGTCGTCTGTCTGTCCTCGTGCTCAACGCGAAACGGGACGATGTACTTGGCACCGATGACCTCTTTGATCGCCGCGCAATAGTGCGACAGGATCATCTCCTCGCGCCCCCGCGCATCCGTAGCCTTTCGAAATTCGTCGTGCAGCGCATGCGCGCGCTCTCTTGTTCCAAGGAGTTCTACAAGGGCGTTGCTAGTCATTTCGAGGCCCGCAGTCCTTCGGACGCCGTCAATGTTGAAGAAAATGAATGCTTCGCATTTTTCACAGTCCATCACGGCTCGAATCGTGTCAAGACTCGCGCCACTGATGCCGCAGGGATCAACAAATAGAAACGTCGGCGCGAGATTCCGCTTGAGGCGATCGATTACATGGATTACTTGATCGGAAAACGTGCCCAACAAACACACGGGCTTTCGTACTCCCGGATGATTCGCGCAAAACTCGTCTTCCCGCCTTTCTAGCTGGTTGAACAAGGCCTTGTCGTGCTCGATAAATATTGTGCTCACCCGGCTCCTGAAATCTTTGTTTTCTGCGATCAACGTGAGCATGCGAATGGGCGATCCGTCACGTTTTTCACCTGTCTCGGCAGTGGTATACGTGCCGGGACCAGCGAATCCGTCGATAAAAACTAGGTTTTTGCTCGAACCCTTTAGAATATGGAAGTATGCGGGCAGATATGCCGCCAGAATTTCGTGTTTGAGATGCGTCTGTTCGCGATACTCATCAAAGTGCGCTCTGTCCTTTGCCATTCGAGACCTCAAATCGACTCGCTGCGCGGCGCAGCCGCTTTGGCCACTGGTTCCACTGCCGCCCCTCCAGTGTTCGACCATTGGCCTTCTTGTTCACGCCACCCCATTGCTTGAAGAAGAGCGGGACATCGCTGGCGAGACAGCTGTCACGAATCTGGGTGGCCCATTCGCGCTGCATCGTCCGCGCGCCGGGGCCGGATTCGCCGCCGACGATGACCCAGTGGATCCCGGATAGAGGGAGCTTCGGGATTGGGCCGAGCAGTGGTTCGACGGAGAGGAAGCGGACGTGGGCGGGAACACGGCACAAATGCGCGATTCGGTCGACGACGGTGGCGTCTTCAACGCTCGTGCCCAACCAGATGTTGGGCGTCCAGGACAACCGCGCGGCGTGCCTGGCGGCGTTGTGCGGGCGCTTGGTCAGGACCTGAAACGTGTGCTGAGGCGAGCGGTTCATCACGGCGAAGACGCGCTCGATGAAGTCGAGCGGGACTTCGTCGTGGAACAGGTCGCTCATGGAGTTGACAAAGATGGTGCGCGGAAGACGCCAGCTCAGCGGATCGTCGACGGCAGCGTCGTCGAGATAAACGCGATTGTTCCAGCCGTTGCGATTTGTGACGTGGGCGTAGTTGGCAGTGCGGCCGGGATTCGCACCGCGATCCTCTGCGGCGCGAGCCATGGCTGCGAGCCGTTTCGCCATGCGCTCGGCGTAGCAATGACGGCAGCCCTCGGAGACCTTGGTGCAGCCGACGACGGGGTTCCACGTCGTCTGAGTCCATTCGATCGTCGAGTTTTGTGCCATATTCTTCCCTAATGGATACCGAACAATCCGTCGCCTTGTCAATAGCGCCGGGTGCCGTACGCAGTCGTGAATCGTCCGCGTTTTGACCACGCGATCCCCGCTGACGACTCCCCGTACCACATTCCCCGCCTCCTACTCCTCCACCAGCCGCCGCGGCGCCGTATTCCGCCACGCCAGCAACAGCGCCCCGCGAACCGCCGCCTTCTGCGACGCATTCCGCGCGCCCGCCAGTGTCACCCGAGTCGCCCCGCGCTCGCCCCATCCTCCCGGTACCGCCGCAAACACCACCGGCCACTCCTTCGCCAGTTCCGCCTGCTGCTCGCGCGTCAGCTTCACCATCCCCCACCCATCCGCCGGCCACAGCGTCGCAAAGATCTTCTTGCACACCCGAAAATCCGGATGCCCCATGTGCGCGCTCTCCACCGCCTCAGGCAGCGCCAGCGCCATCTTCCGAAACTCCGCCGCCGTCATCCGCAATCCTCACTCCCCAACCACTCTACCCGCGATTTTCCTTGATCCGCCCGCCCGCGCCCCAGTAAGCTGCCGGGTGCCTTCAAACGGAGAATAAACGTATGACACGCCTTCGACCGACTCGTGCGATTTCTACCCTGGCCGGCCTCATCGCGGCCGCCGTTCTCCTCTCCTCATCCGGCTGCGGCTACTGCTTCGGCCCGTTCGGCTGTTCCGGCGGCGAATGTTGCGTCAGATTCCAATGCCGCAAGCCCGAGGATTGCCCGGCCAAGTCCAAAATAAGCCACTCCGAGTTCGAACAGACCACCTCCTCCGAGCTCGACGACCCAACCCCGTGATCCCGCGCTTAGGATAAAAATCCTCCCCTTGCCAGGGGGAGGCGCGGCGGGGTCCGGCGCTCGCCGAGCCCATCGAACCACCCGGGTCCGCCGCCCAAACGAACGGCTGACTGCCCCCGTCTCTGTTCCCTGTTCCCTCGCCGTGCAGAAGGGGGGGGCCTATGTCATTGCATGACATTTCGGGTCCACGACCCCCCTAAGATCGTAAAACGCGCCTCCGTAATACGCCCAATCGACAATCGAACCCCGCTTGCCCCAACTCGCCCCACCCGCCCGTCCCGCCGCGCCGGCCCCGCTGTTCCCCGTTCCCCATTCCCCGTTCCCTCGCGTAGCGATGTGGAACACCGGGCGCGTCTACAAGTTGAAAACTGCGAGTGAATCCGCACTCGCAAGAAACGCTTACCCAAGCCGCACGGAAATGCTGCGCTGACAGCGTCTCCCGCGGCCACGGAGCAGCTGCGCGCAGGGAAAAAACGGCGAGGACTTTCTAAGCCGACGTGGGACGCGTCCCATCAAATCCCGTCCAATCCCACCGAAAAAACAATCATGCAATCCCGTCCCACCAACCCGACCCCGCGACGCTCGCCAGCGCTTACGCGTGCAGCGGAGAGAGTCCGTCTATGACGACTGCAACGATCAAGCAAGTCTGCCAAGTAACGCCGAGTAGCGCCCTCAAAACCAGTCGCCCCTCCGCCCGGCGACACTCCCCAATCCCCCGCCAATCCGAAATTCTCACCGTTCCAACTTTCTGGCAGGCCCGTCGCTCCAGCCATCCCCGTTATCAGGAATTCTCACGTATTCTCAGCAAAATGAGGGCGTCCGTCTTTCCAACCCGCCTCGAACAGCGCTGTCCTGAGCCGCTTGACGGGCCTCCCGTTTCAGCGTTTTGGTGTCTCAGGGCTTCTGCGTTTCACACCCCCGCCTTGCCAAAACCGCCGTTCTGCCCCATACTCTCCCGACTCAAAACAGGCCGTAAGGAGCATCCATGTACGCCATCTTCGAAGACGGGGGCAAGCAATATATGGTCAAGCAGGGAGACACCGTCTTCCTCGAGCGCCGCGACCTCCCCGAAGGAACCGCCTCGATCGACCTCGACCGCGTCCTCATGCTCGGCGAAGGCGCCGGCTGCAAGATCGGCGCACCCTTCATCGCCGGCGCAAAGGTCCACGCCAGGGTCCACGCCGAGATCAAGGGCCCCAAGCTCTTCATCGAGAAATATCGCCGCCGCAAGGGCTACCACCTCCGCCGCGGCCATCGCCAGAAGCATCTCAAGGTCACCATCGAATCGATCGCCGGCTGACGCGCCGCCCGACCCGACGACGGAGTCCCGACGTGGCGAGACGCTTGGCCTTTGCCCTCCTCGCGGTCGCCGCCGCCGGCTGCCCCGCGCTCTTCGCCGACGATCCTCCCGCCAACGGTCCGGCCGCCGACGCCCCGATCACATTCGCGCCGAAGTTCCCCGACAAGCAGGTCCGCTACGTCAACATCAAGAGCGAGCTCGACAAAACCACCATCGTCTCCTTCTTCCCCGATCCGATCTCCGCCCTCGATCAGCGCGAATGGTGGTTCGTCGCCACCAGCGCCAAGCCCCAGACCACCGGCGTCATCCCCCTCACGTGGAAGGTCGACCGCCTCCAGGCCCTGCATCGCGACCGCATCGGCCGCGAGCAGAAGCCCGACATCCTCTTCGATTCACTTCGCCCCTCGAACCCGCCCCAGGCCGGCGGCCTCAACGGCTGGACCGATCGCGCCGTCATGCTCCGCCTCAACCCGGCTGGCCGCGTCACCGATGCGGTCGACGCCCCCACGTCGCGCCCTGCCCTGCCGAGCGTCAGCTACGGCTCCACGATCGAGATCCCCACGCTCCTCGACGTCCGCCAGCTCGCCGCCGAGTTCTACGGCGAATATCTGCCGACCAAGCCCGTCAAGGTCGGCGAATCCTGGACGCGCAACTACGTCATTCATCGCACCCCCTACGGCACGCTGCACGGCCCGGTCAAGTGCACACTCCGCGCCGTCGACGATGTCTCCGGCAAGCGGATCGCCCGCATCGACTTCGCCGGCGACCTCCAGCTCACCCCCGATCCCGCGACCACCAAGCCCAACGCCGACACCAAGAAATACGAAGTTCGCAAGTCCCTCTTCGAGGGCGCCGCAGACTACGACCTGACGAACGGCGAGCCGCTCCGCGTCGAAGTCCGCGAGCTGGTCGACCTCAACATGATCATGACCTCGGTCCAGCCCGCGGCTAAGCCGCCGCCCCCACCAACCACTCGCCCCACGACCGGCCCCACGACGGGCCCGGCTGCAGGAGCCACGTCTCGTCCCACGACAAAACCGCCGCCAAACCGCACGTCCAAGCCGGCGCCACTGCCAGCCGCGCCGCCGGCGTCGCAACCCGCCACCCAGCCGGCCCCCAAGGTCCTCTCCTTCTCGTTCCAGATGTCCGAGTCGCGAAAATCGACCGCGACATTCTCGAAGACTGCCCCCATCAAGCCGATCGTCGTCCGCCCGCCGACTCCAACCCAGCCGGCCCGCCCGCCCAACACGACATCGCGACCCTATTCCCCTCCATCCGCCCCGCCGCGGCGACCCACGACCCAACCCGGCCTCCGTCTGAATCCAATCACGCCGGCCACCACAACGCAACCGGCCTCCCAGCGGCCCTCCTGATTGCGTCGCGCGCGGGCCTCTGTTAAATCTCGCCAACCATGCCCACCGGCTCCGCTCAAGCAACTCCCGACAAAACGAACTGGCCGCCGCGGGTCCTCATCGCATCCACTCTGCTGGGCGTCGCCGCAACACTCGCCCGCGATGCCTCCGGCGCACCACTCGTGCCCGCCTTCCTCGCCCTCATCCTCCAGGTCCCGGCCATCGCGGCCTGGCTCCTGCTCCGCTGCGGCCTCCGCACGTCGGCCGCCACCGCCGATTCTTCATCATCTTCCAATCTCTACCTCACGGCTATCGTCTTCCTCGCGGCCGGTGCGATCGCCGCCCTGACCCGCAGCTTCGAAGTCGCCCCGGCAATCCTCACGCTCTACGTCGCCGCCATGGTCGCCTTCGACGCCGTCACCGCCTGGCTCGCCCAAATAGAAGCTACAGCGACGAACGGCTGGCAGATCACCAAGACCGCCGTAGCCGGCTGGGTCGTCATCATTCTCATCGGTACCGCCATCCTCGCCGCCCCGCTCTCGACCGATACCGCCGTGCCCGACTATCGCCACAACTTCTGGCGACACGTCTCCTACTGCGCTCAGACGGCCGCCAGCGCCGCCTGCCTCGTCGGCAGCAGCGGCTACGACATCGGTGAAGACTTCTCCCGCTTCGGTCGAGGCGTCATCTACGCCCTCATGCAGCTTGGTTCGATCGGCGTCGCCGCACTCGCCGTCATCGCGTTGCGGCCGATGTCCCCGCGCCCCATTCGCCTCGGCGTGGTTCTCGCCGCTTCGATGATTCTCCAGCTCGCCGGCGCCATCCTCTTAGCCGCCGCCTGGAACGCAACCGACGCACCGGACATCGCCTCTCGCGCCGGCTGGAGTCTGTTCCACTCAGCCGCATCGCTCTTCAACTGCGGATTCTTCATGCGATCCGACGGCCTCGCGACCTACTTCGCCTCCCGAATCATCTTCGTCACCACGACCGCGCTCGCCATCGCCGGCTCGATCGGCCTGCCCACCTTCCTCGTCGCGACCTCAGGTATTCGCCGCGGCAACCCCTCGCCACCCGAATCACCGCCCGCCCCGCTCCAGCGACTGGCTAACTGGGAATTCGCCGCCGCCTTCTGGCTGCTGGTCGTCGGCGCCGGTGTCCTGTTTCTCTGTGAGACCGGCGACATTATTCCAGCTTGGCTCCGCCCCGACCGCCCGGTCGAGATCAGTGCCAATCAGACACCCATGCGCGATCTCTCCATCACCGCGCGCTGGCGATCGGCCGTCTTCCTCGCCGTTTCCGCCCGCTCATCGGGCTTCGCGGGCGTTCCGATCGTCGAAGGCGGCGTCAACTGGGTCGCCATGCTCGTCCTTTGCGTTTGGATGATGATCGGCGGCGCGGCCGGTTCTTACGCCGGCGGCGTACGAACAACGACCCTGATGGGAATGTTCGTCCTCCTGTTCTTTCGATCCGGCAGCGAGATGAGCGATGCAACCCGACAACGCGTCCTGCGCCTGTTGACCGGGCTGATCGTGCTGATGGCGACGCTGACGATCGCCACGGTTTTGTTGCTGATGATCCCGGCGATCCAGATGGCGACTCCGTGGGAAAAGCTGATCGACGGAATCGCCGCCGCCAACGGCGTCGGCTGGTCCACCGGACTCGCCCCGCATTTGACCTGGGCAGCGCGGTGTCTAATCATCCTCGCCATGATCGCGGGGCGACTGCTTCCGCTCATCTGGTGGTGCCGCATCGCCGCCGCGCTTTCCGCGGCCGAATCACCGGCGCCCGTCGCCCGCGAAGCACGCCGCCGAAAATGAACGTCGCGCCTGCGAAATGACCGCCCCCTCGCGGGCCGTGGATTGCGAGTACGCCTTGAACGCTTCCGACGACCGCCAGCGCGCCCAACTCATCGCGCTCGCCGCCTTCGCGCTGGCCGTCGTGTTCGGTCTCTTTTCCAACGGCGTCCATCACGACGACGACCTGACGCACTTCCTTATGGCTCGCTGGTCGTGGCACTTCCCCGAATACCTGCTCAACTTCTGGGCCCGGCCGGGCTTCACGCTGCCAACAGCCGCCGTCGCCTGGATCGGCGGTCCGGCAGTCGCGTGGCATTTCGCTCGATTTCTCTCAGCGGTGGTCACGCTTGCAGCGACGCTCCTCGCCATTCACGTCGCCGATCGCATCGCCGTTCGCCCGCTCTGGCTCGTCGCCCTCGCCTGCGTCCTGCAACCAATGGCGACGCTGCTCTCTTTCACGACGCTGGTGGAAAACTTCGCCTCACTCTACATCATCGCCGCACTCGCGATCTTGATTTCCGGCCGGCCAATCGTCGCCTCGCTCGTCTTCTCGTTCGCGTTCGTCACGCGCTATGACACGCTCGTCATGCTGCCGATCTGGTGGTTTGCGCTCTGGGGCTCGCAGCGCGGACCGATTCATCGCCGGCCGCGAACGATCGACAAGCTCACCGCGATGGCCGCGTCAGTCGCGGCACCGACAGTGCACATGCTCCTGCTCATAATCGTCCTCAAAGCCAAGCCCTGGGTACTCTTCGCCAGCCCAAGCGGCTCGAGCCAGTACACCGCCGCCGGATTGCTCGTTTACATTCCGCAAGTCCTCATCGCCATTCCCGCCGTGATGCTCGCGCTCGCAATCGTCGGCGCCGCCCGCCTCCTCGCCGCCGGGCGACCGCTCGTTCCCGCGCTCGCCGGCGTGTTTCTCCTCGCGCACATCGTCCTCCGCGCCCGTGGTCTCTACGCCAGCGGCGGCTTCGCCCGTTTCCTGGTAGCCATCGCCCCGCTCATCGGAATCCTCGCCGCCGCCGGCGTCCCCGCCCCGACGACCTCCGGCTTCAAGCCCGGCCGACGCCGCTCCTTCTGGTACGCCACGGCCGCCGTCTTCCTCGTCGGCATGTTCGCAGTCTGGTCCGAATGCCGCGCCGGCCGCATCGCCTTCAGCGGCCCGCGTGCATTGCCGACCATTCTCTACGCGGGCGGCGCAATCGTCGCCCTCTCGCTGATCGCCGCTGCTCTTCCCATCGAGCGCTGGCGGCGCAGGGCCGCAATTGCGACAGCCGCCATCCTCGGATTGGCGGTCGCCATTCAGTTCTTTGCGATTGTCCGCCCGCTCCGCCGCGCCCCGATGCCGCGCCTAGTCGCCGACGCCGAACAGTGGATCAACGACGCCGGTCTCGCCGGCCGCCCCGTTTTCGCGGCGACTCCATGGGTCACGTACGACCGCGGACTGATCGAGTACCCGCGCATCCGCAAGTCGCAGCGTCTTCTCGCCTCGATGCCCGCCGGCACAATCGTGATCTGGGATCGAATCTACGCCCCGTCTGACTATCACCGCCTGCCGCTCGAATCGCTCGACCCGCGCGCCTACCGCAAGCTGCGCGAGTTCCGCCTCGCCGACGGAACGCCGCCCGATCTGATCGCGTTCGAGAAAGTCGTCGCGACCCCCGTGCCCGACACCGAGCCGCCACCCTATCCCCCCGAGATGGTCCCACCTGCCGAACCCGCCGGCAGTTACTACATCGATCCGCACAAGTAACTGCCCGCCGAGGTTACAATCGCCTTCGAACAGGAGCATCGCGCATGAAATACACAGTCTTCGGCGTCGGCCGCCAGGGCGTCGCCGTCATCTACGATCTGCTCGAGCGTTGCGGGGGCACCCACATCGTCGCCTTCGACGTCTCCCCCGACGTCGCCACCCGCCTCCGCGAAGCCCTCGGCAAATCCGCCGACAAGGTCAAGCTTCACCTCGTCAGCCCGGCCGACGCATCCTCCGCCGACAACATCGTCGAAAAAATCCGCGGTTCGGCCTGCGCGATCTCAGCCCTTCCGTACGCGCTCAACCCCGCGGCCACGCGGCTCTGCATCCGCGCCAAAGTCCCGCTCGCCGATCTCGGCGGCAACCCCGACGTCGTCGCCGAGCAGGCCCGCCTCTGCGACGGCTCAACCCTCGTGCTGCCCGACTGCGGCCTCGCCCCCGGCCTCAATAACATGATGGCCGTCTATCTGCGGCAAAATCACGACGCCGTCGCGATCAAGGCCTTCTGCGGCGGCATTCCCGCCAAGCGCGACCCATCCAATCCGCTCCAATACAAGTTGCTCTTCAGCCCGTGGGGTCTCATCAGCGAATACTCCGGCCAGTGTGCCGTCCTGCGAAACGGCCGCGTCGAATCGGTCGAAGCCCTCACCGGCCGCGAAGAATTGCCCAACGAGCGCGAGGCCTTCTACACCAGCAACAACGCCCCGCTCTCGTTCGAGCATCTGAAGTCGATCGGCGTCCGCGACTACGAATACAAGACCGTCCGCTGGACCGGCCATCTCGAAAAAGTGCTGGTGCTCAAGGCCCTCGGCTTCCTCCGCGGCGACCGCACGCTCGACCAGGCCCTTGCCGACGGCATCGCGAAACAGGAATGGCTCCGCTTCGACCGCCGCTGCGACATCGACGAAACCTATCTCCGCGTCGAAGGCACAAACCCCGCCGGCAAGAAACACGCCGTCGCCATCACGGTCCACGGCACGCCGCAATTCTCGGCAATGGAGCTGACCACAAGCTGGGGCGTAACAATCCCCGCCCTCTGGATCGCGAAAGCAGCGATAGATTCAGGCCAGAAACTCCCCACCGGCTGCGTCCCGCCACAACAGGTCGTCAACGCCGCATGGGCGATGTCTGAGCTGGAGAAGCGAACCAAGCTGCATCGCTGAACGTCCGCGTTCGCAAACCGTCCGTACGATCAGTCGCCCTGCTCATCCTGCTTCCGCACCCGCATCACATCCGGCTTAAACACCCGCACCCCCAGCGCCGGCACGTACTGCGTCCAGCGGCTTTCGGCGTCCGGATCGTTGTCGATCTGCCGCTGGAACATGTGCAACTTCGCGTCCAGATTGTCGAGATAGTGCACCGCGATCGCCTCCGGCAGCGCCGGCAGCCGCGGACTCCCAAACTCGTACGTCCCGTGATGCGCCAGCACGATGTGCGTCAGTACATTCTGAATATCCGCCGGAAACGGCTGCTTCGTCTCCGCCTCGACATCCGCGACCTTTTGATCGATCCAGATGGCCGCCTGGACGATGTGCCCGATGAGCTGCCCGCTGTCGGTGTAGTTAAAGCTCGTCTCGAAGTTGAACTCGCTCGTCTTGCCGATGTCGTGCAGGAACACGCCCGCGAGCACGAGGTCGCGGCTCACCTCCGGATAGTGACTCTTGTCCTCGGCGGTCTTGCCGAAGACGAGGCCCGCCAGCTCAAGCACGCTCAGCGTGTGCTCGATCAATCCGCCCAAGTATGCATGATGCAGGTTCACCGCCGCCGGTGCGGTCTTGAACTTCTCGATAAGCTGCTTGTCCTCGACAAACCGCTTGATGAGCTGCAGCAGGTCCTTGTTCTGAATCGTCCGCAGGATTGCGACGATCTTCCCCCACATCTCTTCGACGTCGTACTTGGTCCGCGGAATGAAATCGCCGAGATTCACCTCGTTCGGCGAGACCGGCCGCATTCCTTCGATAATGAACTGCAGCGCCCCCTTATAGCTCTCGGTCCGGCCGCGAACCCGCAGGAACCCGCCCTCGGGTATCGAGTCAAACTGCTGCTGCGTCGCCTGCCAGATTCGCGTCAGGAGCTGCCCGGTCCGATCGACGAGGATCAGGTGGATATACATCGACCCGTTCGCCGTCGTCCGCAGGTCCTTCTTCGAGACGAGAAACACCTCGTCCTCGATCCGCATCCCCGGCATCAGGTCTGCGACCCACGCCCGATTCTTCTCTTCCGTCGACTTCACGCCACCCGCGGGCATACCGCCCTCCGATTTCCAGCCCCCCATCAAAAGACGATCTCGCGCGACAACCGACGCCCGGCAACAGGCCCGACGCCCTGCATCCCGCGCCCGACATGGTACCATGTCGGCCATGGACGCGAATCCCGCGCTTGCGATGCAGTCGTTGGGCGTCGAGAGCACGTCACGAGAACGAAGTCGCGCTTTTTTCAAGTTCCGTCCGCTACGGTTCGTGATTGAAATGCCACAGACGCGATTGATGGGATTGAGAGAAACCTGTTGAGGCGTCGGTCGATCAACTGGATTCGCGTGGTTGTCCTGTCGGGCATTTCAGTCGTCGCAGCCGGATTTCTGTGGCAGGTTAATTACTACTTTGGCGTCGCGCTGACTTCCGATGCGCGAGCTCTACGTGCAGCGAGACGCGCATTTGAGCAAAGTCGTTCCGCGACTTCATTGGGGCCGGGAACGTATGAGTTTGTCACGTTCGGAATCAGTCGCGGTGATTCGGAAGCGGATGTTGAACGTCGTCTGCCAAGCGCGCGCCGCATTGTTAGGGGAATGACACAACTGGACCCTCCTTGGAAAGGCCATCTCAATCGATACGAATTTGAGCACGGGCCACCCGGATCGCCAGGCGAGAGATCGGGTCGCGAGCGCTTGCTGAGTCGAGAAATTCTCAATGTGTACTTCGATGAGACGGGACGCGCGGTTCGCGTCGTCTTAGACCAATTTGGTGACGTGCATGCGTTCCGCCAATCCCACTGGGACATCACGTTGCGCCGTTCAGCAAAGTAGAGTTCGCTTGAGTTCGCAGAACTATGACCACGCACCAGAATCGTGGTGACACCTGTTCGAAAAACGGAGTCTTCGCGACGTGCCGCCTCGGAAGTGCGCAGAGATCAAGACAAGCACGGCTTAGGAACTCGCATTCGATTTGGTTCGGTTGCCCGAATCACGGCGCCACCGAAACCGGAAGCACATGACCTGCAGAAAACCAACAATCGCCAAGCTAACGCTACCCGGCTCCGGCACCGCGTAATACGTGAACGACCCGAACAGCGCCGGCGGAATCCCGTTGCAATGCTGCTCAAACGTCACCGCGAACGAAAGAACTTCGTTCCCCGGCCCAAACGTCGCATCCGTTACCGTAAAGCTGCCCGTCAAAGTGTTGCAACCCAAGTTGCGGAAACTGACGTCGAGTCCGGGGTGCCCTATCGGGGCGAATGCTGCACGCCGGGCATCAAGATACACACCTGGCTGCATTGGAATGCCGAGCCGATCCGTTCCGAAAGCAAGAGTCGAATAAGTGTTGGAAGCACCATTCTGATCGAGCGCCAAGGAAATCATTGCTGGTTCGCCAGTGGGGAGGGTACGACGAACAATTGCTTCAATCCGCGGCGTTGGCAAGACGTTGATGTCATAAATCAAATCGAAATGCCCGCCCCCGCCGATCGGGTCGCCCGGCTGGCTGTCCAGCACCAGCCGTGCCCATTGCCCCCGCGCCGCCGGAGATGCCGCCAGCACAAGCAGGGCCGCACAAACCCAACCGCGTTTTCGGACGTGTAATGCCCGCACAAGATCCCCTCGTCTCACCAACCGGACATTTTACCTACCGCCCCACCCGCGCCTCAAGCACCCGGCCGGGCGCGATCCCCGCAGCGCGGTACCATATCGCCGATGGACCCACCGCAGAGCCCCAACGCCTCCACCGCCACCGGCGCGCGAACTCTTAGCGACATGCCGGTCGAATTGACCACATTCCCAGAGGAGATCGGCGGGCCAAAATCACGATGGCGCTTCGGCCGTCGGTTTGGCTTTGCCCTGTGAGTGCAAGCCCGGAAAGCGTTGCCATTCTCGTCTCGTCGGCTTCTCCTATGTTGCGGAGTCGGATCATGTCTCGCGCTCGCACTTCTGATGATCGCCTCGATATGGAGATTCGTCGGAGTCGCGGCGTGGATTGGGAAGTACTATGTTTACGCGGTTGCCCGCGCTGGCACTTTGCTCGTCGAGATCGGGCCAAGCTATCGCGGCTACGGTACTGGCATCGTCTTTGATGGGCCGTTCGACCGTCGATTTGACTGGTTCATCCTACCGCTCGTCAATCTTCAATCGCCAAGCTGGTATTTCGAGCTGCCTTGGTGGTTGGTTGTCCTGCTCGGAACTCCCATTTTGCTCATCGTACATGGCCGAAGGCGAGTTCTTTCTCCGGCCCGATGTCCGGTTTGTGATTACGACCTGTGTATGACAACCGAACCGCGCTGCCCGGAATGTGGTACTCCGGTTCGCAAGGAAGATTCGCTGCCGGCGTCTGTTGGATAGTCAAACCTTCCTCGCCGTCCTCATTCGATGACGGCCGAATCGAGGAACCACAGCCCTCTCGTGCAAACTAATGAACTCTCCATTCGTGGTGAAGTCTCGCCGGATGCGACGGTAGTGTTGGTGCGCTGGCCGATTCACACGAATCGCACACGCCGAACCGCAGCAAAGATGAGGCCTACAAGTAGCACTCCACTCCCCGGCTCCGGCACCGCGTAATACGTGAACGACCCGAACAGCGCCGGCGGAATCCCGTTGCAATGCTGCTCGAACGTCGCGGCGAACGAGAGGATTTCGTTCCCCGGCCCAAACGTCGCGTCGGTCACGGTAAAGCTCCCCGTCAGCGTATTGCAACCCAAATGCCGAAATCCCACGTAAAGGCCGGGATGTCCGGATTGGGCAAAGAACGCGCGCTGCGCGTTCAGATAAGTACCCGGTTGCATAGGGATTCCCAGTCGATCGGTTCCGAACGCCAGTGCCGCGTCCGTGTTGGCACCATTGTTCTGATCGAGTCCCCAGGATATCAATGTGGGCTCACCGGTGGGGAGGTTTCGGTCTACGAACGGGCTGAAAGTTGCGGCTGGTACAATACTCCCATCGTAGATGATGTCAAACTGCCCGCCCCCACCGATCGGGTCCCCTGGCTGGCTGTCCAGCACCAGCCGCGCCCATTGCCCCCGCGCCGCCGGCGATGCCGCCAGCACAAGCAGGGCCGCACAAACCCAACCGCGTTTTCGGACGTGTAATGCCCGCACAAGATCCCCTCGTCTCACCAACCGGACATTTTACCTACCGCCCCACCCGCGCCTCAAGCACCCGGCCGGGCGCGATCCCCGCAGCGCGGTACCATATCGCCGATGGACCCACCGCAGAGCCCCAACGCCTCCACCGCCACCGGCGCGCGAACTCTTAGCGACATGCCGGACGATGAGCTTCGCCATTACGGCGGCGAATTGGGCCTGGACGTCCCACGCGAAGTTCCCCGCGGCGAACTCATCCGGCGCATCCGCGACCGCCAGGAGCTGCTCATCCAGCTCGAACGCGACGCCCTGCTCGACATCGTCATCTGGGCCCGCCGGCCGGTCCGCGAGTCGGCCAGCAAGGAAGTCCTCGCCCGCGAGATCGCCCACATCGAACGCGGCGGCTACGAGCAGCTCTCCCTGCGCGGCCTGCGGGCCCTGGCCGCCCTCCGCGGCGTGCCGACCACGCCCGCCGACTCGATCGAGTCCGTCGCCTCCAAGCTCCGCAAGGCCGAGGGCGTCCGCAAGCGGCTCAACCGCTGGCGGCGGAAGATGGTCGGCGCCGCCCTCAGCAACCTCATCGAAGCCGAGTCCGACTCCGGAGGCGCTTACCAGTTTCTCCCGGAAGACGACGCCTCGCGGCGCGTCTCGCTCAAGCACGAAATCCAGGACCGTGGCATTATGGGCGGTCTCGCCAGCCGCCTCCGCGGCGCGGCCGACGACTACCTCCGCGAAAAAATGGACGAGATCGAGCGCCGCATCGACCAGAAGCTCGACGACATCGACCGCCGAATGAGCGAGTGGCGCGACCGCGAAGTCGCCAATCGGCTCCGCATCATCAAGCTCACGCTGGTCGCCTCCGTCTTGTTCGCCATCCTCAGTGTGGGGTATCATTGGGTCACGCGGAGTTCATCCGGCGAGTCGTCCCCGCCGGCCGCCACAAGTCCAAGCTCCGAAAAGCCGGCGCGATAGGATCGGGAAGGTCTCCACCGTGTACGAGCAGCTCAGCAAGCACGTCGGACGGGTCATCAAGGTCGCCAACGAAGTCGCCCGCGAATACGAGCAGGACTACGTCGGCACCGAGCACGTGCTCCTCGCCATCGCCCGCGAGCAGACCGGCGTCGGCGGCATGATTCTTCAGGCATTCAAAATCGACGAGTTCAAGCTCAAGAAGGTCGTCGACCGGCTGATTCAGAAGTCGATGGAAGACACGTGGGTCTTCGGCCGGCTTCCGGGGACGCCGCATTTCCGCAACGTCATGGCCAAGGCCATCGAAGAGGCCCAGCGGCTTCGCTCGCGCGAGGTCTGCACCGAGCACGTCCTGCTCGCCCTCGCAAACGAAAAAGGCAGCGTCGCCGAGGCCGCCCTCACCGAACTCGGCGCGACCCCCGAACGCATCCAGGCCGAGCTCGACCGCATGCCCAAGAAGAACGACCCCACCGAGGCCCGCCGGGCTGCCAACTGAGCCGCCGCGGCGATCCGGCGCAATCGTGCCGCATTACGGCTTCGGATGTCCGCCGGCATCGTGGCCGATGAGCGTATGCGCCCCGCGCGTGAGCCACGTCGGCATCTGCAATCCCCGGTGAATCGCGATCGCCCGGAATCCGAACATCAACGCTGTCGCGACCACTCCGCTGAACCCGAATTCGGGCCAATACCGACGCAGAAGCACATAAAGCGCGCAGCCGAGCATGATCGGCGTCGCGTAGATCTCCCTCGACATCAGCAGCGTCTTGCGCCCCGCCAGCACGTCGCGCGCCAGGCCGCCGCCGATCGCCGTCAGCACACCCATGATGACGGCGACGAGCGCACCCAGTTGAAGGCCCAGCACCTTGTTCGCGGCGGCGACCGCGAACAACGCAGCCCCGAGGCCGTCGAGGTAAAGTAGCAACAGGTAAGTCGATCGCGAAAACCGCCCGACGAAAAAAGCCCCCACCGACGCGATGACCGCCGCCCAGACATAATTTGGGTCGGCCACCCAGAACACCGGTGCCCCGATGATCAAGTCGCGAATCGTCCCGCCGCCCAGCGCCGCCACGGCCCCCAGCACGAGTCCGCCGACGACATCGAGTTCCCGGTGCGCGATCGCCAGCACGCCCGTGATGGCAAAGACCGCCGTGCCGATCATCTGGAAGTAATAAGCGTGCATGGTCGATCCGGCCGTTCGCGTCGAACGCCCCGCTATCGGCGTGGCGCACCGAGGCCGAGTTGCACCGTGGCCCCGCCGCGATGCCGGCACCGTTCCGTATTGATGCAATCCGGCGGCAGCCGCAGCCGCTCGACCGCGCAGCCGCCGACCAGGTGCTGCTCGACGATCTCCGGCACATCGCCGATCTTGACGAAACCGTACCAAACGGCCTCCGGATACACGACGATCGTCACGCCGTGCTCGCACTGGTCGAGACATCCGGCCGCATTAATGCGAATCTTTCGCTTGAGCCCCCGTTTCTCAACCTCGGCCTTCAAAAGCTCGCGAATCTTCGGCGACTCCTTCTCCGCGCAGCAGCCGCGCGGATGGCCCGCCTCGCGCGTGTTCGTGCAGACAAAGACGTGGCGCTCAAATGCAGGCATGTTGCAGCTTCCCGAGTCTCACCATTCGTCGTATCGCGTCCATCCTATCGCCGCCGCCGCTCACCCGGAAGCGTCCCGGCCCGCGGCTCGCCGCCAACCGGCCGGCGAGTTACAATGGCGCCCCGTCGGACGCGGCCGAAAAAACGACTCTAGACCATTGGCTATGCACAAACACCTCGATCTTCCCAAACCATTCGCCGATCTCGGACTCGAACCGGCCATCCTCGAAGCGCTGGTCGCTATCAACTTCCGCGAACCGTCCGACATTCAGAAGGCCATGATCCCCCAGGTACTCGCCGGACGAGACGTGATGGGCCAGGCCCGAACCGGCACCGGCAAGACCGCCGCCTTCGGACTGCCGATCCTCCAGATGATCGACCCGGCCCAGCCGCTGCAGGCCCTCGTTCTCTGTCCGACGCGCGAGCTGGCCGCCCAGGCCGTCGGCGAGTTCCGCCGCTTCGCCAAGATGCGCCCGATTCACTGCGTCCCGGTCTACGGCGGTCACGGCCTCGCGCAACAGCTCCATCAGCTCGGCCGCAAGCCGCACGTCGCCATCGGAACGCCCGGCCGCGTCCTCGACCTGCTCGGCCGCGAAGCCCTCCAGACCAACCACGTCCGCTTCATCGTCCTCGATGAAGTCGACCGCATGCTCGACATCGGCTTCCGCGACGACATCAAGCGGATTCTCTCCCGCTTCAGCACGCAGCGCCAGACCATTCTCGTCTCGGCCACCATCAGCCCCGAGATCAAGCGCCTCGCCCAGCAGTACATGAAGGACCCGGTCGAGGTGAACGTCTCCGGCGACGAGCTGACCGTCGAATCCGTCGATCAGTTCTTCGTCACCGTCGAGCCCTGGGACAAGTACCGCGCCCTCAAGCTCTTCCTCCAGCAGGAAAAGCCCAAGCTGATGATCGTCTTCACCAACACCAAGCACGGTGCCCGCAAGCTCGCCAAGCGGCTCTTCGCCGACGGCATCGAGGCCAAAGAAATCCACGGCGACCTCGTCCAGCAGAAGCGCGAAAAAGTCATGGAGCGCTTCCGCCGTCACCAGATTCCCATCCTCGTCGCGACAGACCTCGCCTCGCGCGGCATCGACGTCTCCGCCGTCACCCACATCGTCAACTTCGACCTGCCGCAGGACACCGAGGTCTACGTCCACCGCGTCGGCCGGACGGCCCGCATGGGCGCCGTCGGACGCGCCGTGACCTTCGTCACCCGCGAACAGGGCAGCGAGCTCACCAAGATCGAAATGCTCATCAATAAGGAGCTGGCGCGCCTTGAAATCGCCGGCTTCAAGCCGTCGCCCCCGCCGCGCGGCGAGTTCGGCGTCCCCGGTCCCGTCGAGCCGCCCGTCACTCCCGTCGTCATCCAGCAGCCCGAGCGCCCCGTCCCCGCAACCCTCGGCGGCCGCTTCAAGCCCGCCCGCCGCCGCCGCCTCTGATTTGCCTTACGGCTCCCCCTGCCAGCGAATCTTGAGGTCGTGCCGGACGCCGACCAGGTCGAGCAGCTTCCCCACCACAAAATCGACGAGATCGTCCACCGACCGCGGCATCATGTAAAACCCCGGCGCCGCCGGACAGATGACGCCGCCCGCCTGCGTAATTCGAAGCATGTTCTCGATCTCGATCCGCGACAACGGCATCTCGCGCGGCACAACCACCAACCGCCGCAACTCCTTCAGGTGCACATGCGCCGCCCGCGTAATGAGGTTCGAACCGGTCCCCGCCGCAATATCTGCCAGCGTATTGCTGCTGCACGGGCACACGATCATCCCGTCGGTCAGAAATGAGCCCGAAGCGATCCGGCTGCCCACGTCGTTGTACGCATACATGCGAACGCGCGCGGCGTACTCGCCGCCCAGCGACTCCGCCGTCACCGTCGTCATCTTCAACTCGTCGGCGAACAGTTGCTTCCCGTGCGGCGAGATGACCAGGTGCACCTCCGCGCCGCCGGCCGCGAGGCATTCCACCAGCCGCCGGGCGTAGACCGCACCGCTGGCCCCGGTGATCCCGACCACGATCCGTTTTGTTTCGCCCGTGGGGCTTTTCATGCAGTCACCCGACGCTCCCTATCCCGGCCGGGTCAGCATCGACAGGAAAATCAACCGCTCGTGCGCCTCGCCCGCCCAGCACGAGTCCGGATACTTCTCCGTCAGCCGGCTGTACATCTGCGCCGCTTCGGCATAACGGGCCGACTCCTTCAACGCATCGGCATGTCGTAGCAGCAACACCGCCGACCCCGACATCGAGCCGAACGCCTTCTCTGCAAACGTCAGCCGCTCGATTCGCCGCGTCGGCGATGGGTCGAGCTGCGCCAGTTGAGCCGCGATGTACGGCCTGATGCCCGACCACGGAAACGAATCGGCGATCGTCGTCAGATGATTGCCGTAGTGCGGATCGTGTGGATCAAGACTCGCCATCGCCGCCAGCGGATGCACCATCGGCTTCCGCGTCGACGGCAGATCGGGCAGCGCCTCGTCGAACGGCGCGGGCAATTCGTCACGGCAGCAGGCGATGACCTCGCGCAACCGCCGCGCCCGCAGCAATTCCGCCGTCGGATCGACGTCGAGCGTGCTCCACGGTGGCGACCGCGTGACAAGCGACTCTTCGCTGATCACCGCCACCGGCTGCGTCGTCGCGGGGTCGAGCCGATCGATGACCGCCCGCACCGCCGCCTCGGCCGCCGCGATGTCGCCCGCCCTCAGATCGAGAATCGCGAGCTTGTTCTCAGCCACGTCGGCCGGAACCGTGTCGCCGAACTTCGTCGCCAGCAACTCCCAGACCGGGCGCGATTGTTCGCTCGGAACGTCCGAGACGTGCTCGATGCGGTCCTCGTTCGCCAGCACCGCCGCATTAATCCGCTGGTCCAGCGCCCGCCCCTTGATGTACAGCACGCACGGCACATAGCGCGACCACTTGAAATTCTCAATGAACTCGTCGCACGCGACGGCCGTCGCCGCCCGATCGTCGGCCAGGTCGTCATACGCCCGCTCGGTCTGCTCGGCGATGCGTGTCCGCAGGATCGACCCGAACATATCCGTCTTGGTCCGCTTCCAGGCATTCTCGGCCTCCTGCGCCTCGCTGCGTCGCAGGTCGCGATTCAGAAAGGCCGTGGTGCTGTTCGGCCCGTAGCGGTGCTCGAGCAGCCGATACTCCAACTCATCGCGACCCACTTGCGTATGAAACAACAGAACCGGCACCGCGAACAACGCCGCAAGAACCGGAGCGATGCCGCCCGGGCGATAGTTGATCAGCTTGGCGATGCCCAGCCCCGCCGCCGAAATCACGCACGACCCCAGCACCGCCAGCACCCACGGAAGATAGAGCTTGAAGCCATACGGCGTTGCCGCTGCATAGGCGCTTCGCGGCTGCCGGGTCGCCATGATGAAGTACACGACGATCGGCAGCAGCCCGACGATCGCGCTGGCATAACGAAACCGCATCCGAAGCAGTCGCCCCGAAGCCGCGTAACACCCGAGGGCGATGGTCGCCGCAAACCACGGCATCGCCGCCAAGAACGCGATCATGGCACAAAAAATCAACGAAAACGGGAACCGATAGAGAATCCCTACAAGGATCGGAATCGAAGCCAGCGACGCCAGCAGCAGACCCATGATGACGATCTGAATCGGCGCTTCCTCGACGCTGATGGGAAACGTGAGAAAATCGACCAGCGTCACCTGTTTCTCGCCGACCGGGTTGAACGACTGCTTCATCAGCCGCCAGTAGTCGGTGCTTGTCCACGGCACATACGTCCCCGTCCGCAGCCAGAACGTGAACACACACAGCCCGGCAAACAGGATCGCCGTCACAACCAGCAGCACCACCGCCCGCCGCCGATACTTCGGCGCCGTCCGCGTCCAGACGTCGATCCACGGCTGCTCGCGCGGCTTGCGAAATGTGTCCAGCCGCTGCGTCATGCCTTGCCTCCGCCTCGCTTCACCGCGACGTAAATCACCGCGATCCCCAGCGTCTGCCCGTACACTTCCGGCTTCTCGAACCCCGCCGCGACCAGCGCCTCCGACATCCCCGCGCGATCGACAAACGTCTCCACCGACCGCGGCAGATACCGATACGCCCCGCTCGAGTCCCCGCTGATCAGCGTCGCCACCCGCGGCAACACGTGCCGGAAGTACAACTGGTACGCCCCGCGCACGAAGAACGACCGCGGCATGTCGAACTCGAGGATCACCACCCGCCCGCCCGGCCGCAGGACCCGCTGCATCTCGCGCAGCCCCGCCACCAGGTTCTGAAAGTTCCGCACCCCGAACGCACAACTCGCGATCGAAAATGCCCCCGCCGCAAATGGCAGCCGCAGCGCATCCGCCCGGCACCATTGCATCGGCGTCGTGCTTGGCTCTGCCCGCTGCCGCCGCGCCGCCTCCTCGAGCATCGCCCCCGAAAAATCCGCCCCCACCACGCCGCCCGGACCCGCCGCCGCGAACTCCCGCGCAAAGTCCCCCGTCCCGCACGCCAGGTCCAGCACCCGGTCGTCCGGCCGCACCTCCGCCAGCTCGACGGCCCGCCGCCGCCAGACCCGGTCCCGCCCCGCCGACGTCACGCGGTTCACCCGCTCGTACGTCGGCGCGATCGCGTCAAACATCCGCTGCACCCGCGCCGCCTTGTCCGGCTGCGCGTGCGGATCGCCCAGCGTCCCCGCATCCCATGCCCGCGGCGTCGTCTCAAGCGGTGCCATATCGGCCGGATTGTATCCGCCGCGGGCATGCGAGTCCGTACGACCGGAACGCCTCCGATCCTTTCAACGCGGCTGAAACTACTCAACCTTCAACCGCGACTTCACCGGGATCGGCCGGGTCAGGTTGAAGTAATTCGGCGACGTCGCCAGCACCGTCGCATGCACCTTCGCAAATTGCTCCGGCGTCCCGTTCCCCTTGATGCGAACCGTCTGCCGCACCTCCTCATACCCCGCCGGAATCTTCGGCCCGAGCCCCAAAAACCCGCGCAGGTCCAGCTTCCCTTCCGTCTCGATCTCGAGCAACTCCAGCTCGATCCCCTCCAGCGCGCACCCCGCCACATACCCCACCGTCATGCACGCATTCAGCGCCGCCATCAGCAGCTCCTGCGGATTCGGCGCCGTATTCCGCCCCAGCAGCTCCGCCGGCTCATCGCTCGCAATGCGAAAGTCGCGCCGCAATCGCTGGCCGCCCAGCTCCCACCCCTCCACGCGCGTGTCCGATCGCGTCCCGCCGCTCCATTGCGTCGCAACCCGGAAACCCACCCCCGCCTTCTCCGGATGCGCCACCACCTCCTCCACCATCTGCCGCAGCCCATCGGTCGCAATCCCGTTCACATTCGTCTCGGTCGCATTCATCAAAAACACTCCTCGTCTCAATCCAACTCGGCCATCCGCACCATGCCTCAAGCCACCCCTATGATGCGTCAGCCACGGCCCCGATCCGAGTGACTCCCGGTCCACGCAGGGTTGACTTCCAGTAACCCCCGTTTGGCGAACCCGCCCCGCCCCGTCACAATGCCCCCATACGCAGGAACGCCCGAATGCCGCAAAACACCCGCGACCGCATCCTCCGCGCCGCCCACGACCAGTTCTACCAGTCCGGCTTCCACGCCGTCGGCCTCGATGCCATCCTCGATCACGTTGGGGTCACCAAGACCACCTTCTACAAATACTTCGAAACCAAGGACGACCTCGTCCGCGATGTCCTCCGCTGGCACGACCGCTGGTGGCGCGACTACTTCGCCGAGTTGCTCCGCCGTCACGGCGGCGACTCGCCCCGCGCCCGCCTCCTCGCCATCTTCGACGCCCTCGAAGACGTCCTCACCCGCAGCGACTACAACGGCTGCTTCTTCATCAACGTGGCCGTCCAGTTCCCCCTCCAGCACGACCCCGCCCACGTCGCCGCCGCCGACCACAAGCGCGCCATGGAGGCCATCCTCCGCGAACTCGCGGCCTTTGCCGGCGCCGACGACCCGGCAGCCCTCGCCAAGGAACTCTCGCTGCTGATGGAAGGCGTCTACGTCACCCGCCAGATCACCGGCGACCCGACGTCGTCAAACATCGCCCGCAGTCTCGCCACCGATCTCGTCAACCGCCGCATCCCCGTCCGCGCTAACCCCAAACCCGCCCCAGCCCGACGCCCCCTGCGATCCGCCCCACCCCGCCGGCCCCGCCGGCCCCGCCGGCCACGCCGAGCGTAAGTCACCAGCACCTTGCCGCAAGTCGCACATTTCGGATACGGAGACAGATCACCCGCGCGCCGCCGTCGGAGCGAATCACACCGCCGTTTTCACCCCCAAGAACCTTGCTAATCCTCACAGCGCTATCGCAAATGCGCTCCAAACCTTACCAAATCGCTTTGCCAGACCAGATTGCTCCATGAATCTCGCGCTAACTTCCGAACTTTTCCCTTGACCCTTCCGTAACCCGTTTGTTAACGTAA
Source organism: uncultured Planctomycetaceae bacterium (assembly GCA_964549445.1). Lineage (GTDB taxonomy): Bacteria > Planctomycetota > Phycisphaerae > UBA1845 > UTPLA1 > SpSt-539. Next base: position 22,380 of record CAZJVS010000026.1, on the reverse strand, counting down.
CCGGCGCCGCACGACTTGGCGCGCACGCTGCCGGACGCGGCTCACACTCAATCCGCTGCAAAGGAGCGTCCCATGCACACCACCCGTTTCTGCCCCCCCATTTGCGATAGCGCTTGTCACCATCTGTAGCGCCGCCGCTCACGCCACCCCGCCATTACATGAATACTCCAAAATAGGCGGTCCGCCACGTCCATGGCAGGTCGGCGTCCAGGTAACACCGTACTCGGTGGCGAACGTCGCCACGGGCAACGTTTTCACGGCGATTCCGCTTCACGTAACCGACAGCCATCTGCGAATGTTTGCCTATCACAATTCGATGTCGGTCATCAGCGGCTTGAGTCGCCCGGCATCGTCCGGCCTGACGCTGGGCCGCGGATGGAGCTTCACGTTCAGCGGGTCCGTCTACAAGCTGAATGCCACAACGGCCCATGTACTTGAGGACGACGGCACGACGAATGAGTTCTCGTTAGAAAATGGAGAATGGGTCGCCCCGCCCGGCGTCTACGATCAACTACTTGCCATCACCAACCGCCCGCAGCAGCCGGACTATTGGCTCTTGACCCGCAAAGACGGCTCGTATCGCCGATTCGCCTTTGACAGTGGCAAGCTGCTGGCCATCGGCGATTCCTCCGGGCACGAAACAACGCTGATCTATCGCGAGGGTCCGAACTGCCCGTGCAATTCGTGCAGTAATCCGATGGTGCCCGCCGGGGCTCTTTGCCAGATCGTCGATGCCTGGCCGACCACGCATAACCACACGAACGCTTTTTTGCTTTTTGCGAGCAGCCCGCAAATCAGCACTTGGCGTGTGGCCTACGGATCGGGTTGGGGCCACAGTTTCAGCCACACGACCGAGGGCAACTTGGAATCCATCGAAGCGTGCCGGCAAACACCGTTCGAATGGTATCACGAAGCAATCTTCTGGCATTTCACGTACACCGACGAAGGCCGCATCGTCACCCTCACCGACCGCGACAATCACGTCTGGACCGTCGACGGAAAGACATACGAGTTCGACGCAATCGACCCCACGCCGCTCGCCGGGGGCTACCCGCTTTCGCGCCATTTCAATCTGTGGGGCGAAGAGCAGTCGATGATCCGACAGCACACCGTCACCGACCGCCGCGGCCATGAGTGGCGATTTGACTTTACTAACCCGCAAGACGTTGTTCAGCGGGCGCTGGTCGGCGCCGCCGACCCGCTCGGAAATGAATCGTTCATCCAGCGAAACGCCGACTTCAACGTAACCGCCGTGACCGATCCGCTCGGAAGCACCTTGGGCGACCCGGCCCACACGTCGCATTTCGACTGGGACTCCCGGGGTAACCTGCTTAGCGCGACCAATCAGCTCGGCTACACGACGGCTTTTCAGTATGACAGTTTCGATAATCTGTTGCGGGTCTTCCCGCCGGACGACGCCGGCCAGGTTTCAACGACCCCATCGGTCGAGATCGTCTATGACGATGCCAACAACCCTCGTCTACCGACGCAGGTCATCGAGCAGCCGGCGTTCGAGGAGGACCCGCCGGCCGTGACGGAAATCCGCTGGTACGGACCCCAGGACGCCGCCAGCGCCTGTCCGAACGCCAACGCGTGGAACGGAATGCTGAAGCAGATCATCGACCCGAACGGCGTCACGCACGACTTCATGCCCTATTGCTACGGCCTGCCCTTCACCGAAGTCGAAGCCGCCGCCTCGCCGGATGCGCTCAAGTACTGGGTGACTTATACGCCCGAAGGATTCTTGCAAAACCGTTACTTCGGAGAGCCCGATTTCGGCCCCAATTCCGCGATCGATCCGCTCGTCAACAAGTGGGAGCAGATGGCTTCCGGATGTCCGGACGGCTTCACTCGGAGCGGCGGTTGTAATAAGTCTGAATGCGGGAACACGAACACCACGAGCGGGTTGGAGGAAAATCTCGCCGTTACGTGCCAATCATTGACCGGCTTACATCGCCCGCATGGCTGTCCGACGATGACATACACGAACGAAGGCCGATGCACGGCCGAACAAAACTCACTATGTCAGTTTGCAGCTTGGGGACAGGGGTTTCCGCGTAGTCGCACCTATGCATACAACGAGCTCGGTCTGCTAACACGCGAAACACTATTCATGAACTGGGAGCCGTTGATGCAAACAGCCGTCACGCCACCCAGTGTCACCCGCGAGCTAAACTACACGTATGATCTCGCGGCCGGAAAGATGTCTCGCAAGCTGCCGAACAGCACGACAACCGACGTCGCGGTTGAATTCGACATTCGCGGTCTGCCCGAGAGCGTGTCGCGCAACGGCGTGACGACCGCTTACGAATACTACCCCGACGGCAAGGTGCATCGCGTGACGCACAGCAACGGCCCGCGCGTCGAATACACCTACGACAACGCCCGCCGCCTGACCGACACGCTCCACCTTCGACGTTCCGGCGCGACCTTCGTTCCGATCCTCTGGCAGGCGTATACCTACAAGCCGAACGGCCTGCTCGAATCCGTCGAGGACCGGTTCTACGACTCCCAGGGCTCGCCACCCGCCGAGTGTGCGATCCAAACTCGATTCTTTTCCTACGACGCCCGCGGCCGCCTCTACCGCGAGCAGTTTTTCTCGTCATTCATCTCGCAGAACTGTTCGGCGTCCGCCTTCCCGCCCGGCTTCGACGGCGCCGACTACTGCGTTCAATACACCTACGACCTCGGCGGCAACCGCCTGACCAAGACCGTCGCGGACGCTGCGGGCTGCACCGATATCCGCGAGTACACCGAATACAGCTACGACATCTACGACGAGAACGCCGATTCGAAGGCAAATCGGCTCACCGAATACCAGGTCTTCGCCGAACCCAACGGCCAGCCGCTCCGCAGCGCCAAGTATGAATATGACGCGTTCGGAAACGTGACTCGCATCATCAAGCACGAGTCCGCCAGCAACGTCGAAAAAGTCACGTTCATGTCCTATGCCTACAACACGCTCCCGTGGCTCGTCGTGGACGAGGACTGGTCCATCGATCCGCAGGGCTGCCAGCGCACCAAAGTGCGTGAGATCCGCTACGACCACGGCCGGCGCTACATGGTTCAGTCGACCGCCCTCAACCCCCCGCTGAATCCCCCTGCGCCGCCCGGCGATGCCGTCTGGACCGAGTTCGACGGCGGCGCGCCGGTCCGCGACATCTCAATTCCAACCAACGGCGGCGGCGCGGTCAGCGACATTCGCCAGCAGAGTCTCGGCGCGTGGCAATACGATTCAGGCTCAGCCCAAACCCACTTCTTCCACACCGACCACCTCGGCACCACCCAGATCATGACCAACGCCGCCGGCCAGATCATCCAGTACCAATCCTTCACCGCCTTCGGCGAACCGGCCGACGGCTGGCCGTTCGCATCGCTGACGCAACCATCCACGCCCCTCTCCCGCTACGGCATCGCCGGCGCGCACGGTTACGAGGGACTGCCGCCTCCGCACGCGGATCAGAATTTTCCCTATCTGCACTTGGGCGCGCGATATTACGACCCGGAGATTGGGCGATTCTTGCAGCGCGATCCGATCGGCATCGCTGGCGGGCTTAACACATACGTATATGCGTTCAATAATCCAATCGCCTACGTGGACCCGAGTGGCTGCGGAGTTGGAAGCTGGGTCTTAAACCTCGGCGGGGCTGTGGTATCCGGTGCGGCTGTTGGTAGCGGCTTGGGCTTGATCGTAGGCCAGCCCGCTGCGGGCGCTGTCGGTGGGGCGGTCGCCGGTGGCCTCAGTTACCTTGGGCTCTCTGTCTTCCACTGGGCACAAGGCTGGGCGCAGCCGACTTGGTGGCCGTCGTGCGGCGCAGGAGCACTGGGGGGTCTTTCGGGCGGGCCGGGCGGAGCGGCGGCGGCCGCGGGTATGAGCGCGCGCGCCGTCTCAGCCTGGAGCGCACTCGGTGGTGCCGCGTCCGGTGGCATTTCTGCCGGCGCCAGTTCTAACTGGAAGCCTGGCACAATCTTTTTTGGTGCTACCGTAGGCGCGTTTTTCAGTGGGGCTGGTGGGTACACTGCATCGTTCGCTGACGACTTTCAAGGCGGAATTTATTCCGGAGTCTTTGGGGCGGACGCCGACAACATCGGGCGTCTGATCCCATATCTGACCCCTTAGGGAGCATTCATGAACGGGCCGCACGACTTGCGTTCAGATTCTTGGAGACGACAGTGCGCAAACCGCGTCCTCCGCATCTTGCTCATCGTCGGCTCACTTTTCTTTCTACTGTGCTTCCTGGTTAGTATTGCATTACTCATTGGTATCGACGGGACACCCACCGCCACACGGCAATTGGAACTCGTTGCTGCCTTTGCCTTGTTTTTCTCAGCTTCAGTCTGGTTCGGTACGCACGCTGCGCTACTGAGTTTAGGCAACAGTATCTTCAAGGAAATCGATCGACTCGATCGCGCGCTGACTTCGAACGGAACTGAAATCTCTGCCAAATCACTGACGTAACTCCAGAATCCGCAGCTATTCGCGCCGGGTGCTCTGGACAAGTCAGATTTGGGTTGCATGGGCAAGCTCACCCCGCCCTTGGAGCGAAGGAATAGGGGACAGCCACCTATTTACCGGCTAATGCGAGAATCCTCCCGGCGCGCCGGGATCGCACGCATCCACAGGAATCCCGTCCCGCATCCCACCCGCCGCCCCGAACCACACCAAAGCCCATGTCCGTGAAGGACCTTTCGGGTCCACGCTCCGTGTCGGCCCCGCCGTACTCACCCGCTCCCGCCAGACCTCCCCGGCCCCCGGCAGAAAAAGACCCGCCTATGTCCGCGAAGGACATTTCAGGTCCACCCCGCCCGTCGGCCGCACCCCGCCCCCTCCGCACCAGAGCGTCTCGTTCACCCGTGCGGTGGCACAAGGACATACCATCCTATGTCCAGTAAGGACATTTAGGGTCCACTAAGCCCCTGATATCTGACATTGCGCCTCGGCCAGACTGCAACATCGACAATCTCGCCCGACCTGCCCCATCCCGCCCCGCCCGCCCGAACTCCCCATTTGCCATTGTTCATCTTCGGTTTTCCATTCCATCGCGAGCTCCGCCCTCGCGCCGCGTTTTGGCCTTTCCGCCTTTCAGCTCTCGGCCTGTGTGGAACGGCGGGCGCGTATACGGGGTGAATCAACGAGGGCACGCTGTGCCCTTGACGCGCCGGGCGGCAAGGCCGCTCCCGAACGCGAAGCGTTCCCGGCGTGTCCAAGGGTAGCCCTCGCACATGAACCCGAGCGATCCGCGTGCGACACGCCCTCAGAGCGTCGCCCGCGGCCACGGAGAGATTCTGCGCCCCGCCATTGACGCGCCGGGCGGCGCAGACGCTCCCAAACACGAAGCGTTCCCGGCGTGTCAATGGACAGGGAAAAAAATGGCGACGACCCTTACGACCGAAATCAAGACACGAATTGTCCGGCTCTCTATCGTCTTCTATCGTCTTCTATCGTCAAAAAAAACAGGTCGAGCGCCCCAGACCCGCGATCGGACGACAGTGAGCCGATGACTGAAAACCGACCACCAGGTCTGTCCCACCGGTCACCCGCGCAACTCAACCGCGATCCGCTCGGCCGTTTCGCGTTCCCGCTCGCCGAAATAGACATGTATCACTCGCTCAATCGCATGCGGCCCCGCCAGAAACGCCGCCGTCGTCGTCATCGCAATCCGCACTGCCTCCCCCAGCGGATACCCATAGACCCCGCAACTGACCGCCGGAAACGCAATCGTCCTCAGCCCGTGCTCCGCCGCCAGCCGCAAGCTCGTCTCGTAGCACGACCGCAACCGCTCCGACTCGCCGCTTCGCCCATCCCGGTAAACCGGCCCGACCGTGTGAATGACATGCTTGGCCGCCAGCCGATACCCCCGCGTAATCTTCGCCTGCCCGGTGGGGCAGCCATTCAGCCCGCGACACTCCGCCAGCAGCTCGGGCCCCGCCGCTCGATGAATGGCCCCGTCCACGCCGCCCCCGCCCAGCAGCGACTCGTTCGCCGCGTTGACGATCGCATCGACCGCCAGGCGCGTGATATCCCCGCCGCGAATCTCGATTCGCGACCAGACAGCGTCATCGGCTCGTTGGTTCATCACGGAGTCAGGAATGCGTCGCTCAGAGCCCGCGCCGGCTCCCGTGCGTACGACCGCGGATCATTCACCCGGAAGATGTCATCGCCATCGACCCCCACCGTCGGCCGGTCGTTCCAGCCCGCCGTCCCGTTCAGCCGCAGGACGTTCTGCCCGGCGTTGCTCCCGTGCGCATCTGAATTGCGGAGCGAATCAATCGGAAGATACCGCCCGTCATGCACCAGCGGATTCGGATCGCTGATGATCGGCGAGTACGGAACAAGCTGCCGGATGGACTGGGGAACCACGAACACCTGAACGTTGTAAAGGTTTGCGCCGTCCGCGATCCGCGGATCGTTCGGGCACGCCAGCACGCGCTGCCCCGCCACGTAGTTCCCCTGTTGCAGCGCCTGTAGATTCCCTGATGCCTTCGGCAAAGACGCCGAGCCGACAATATTGCCCGACATCATCGACGCCGGGCTGTACGGCAGCATCCCGTTGTTCGAGTCCGCATAGCTGTTCAGCGCCTGCCCCAGCACGCGCATCTGGTCCATGCACAGACCCTTCGACGCGTTGTTCCGCGCCGCCTGGTAGCCCGGCACGAATACCCCGACAAACAGCACGATCGCCGCCGCCAGACTCAGCAGCTCGCGCATCGCCAGCACCGGCCGGCCGCCGCCCGGCGCCGCGTCGGTCGCTTCGACGGTCGCTTTACCCTTGGCCGGAAACTTGAATATCGATTGTGGCTGTTGAACGCGGGTGAGGATGTTGTCGACGAGTGTGGCGGGCGGGAGAACCTGGTATGTATTGAGCGGGTGCAAAACCCGTTTCAGCGACTCGGCCGTCGAACGTGCCTCGGGCGATGTCCCGAGCCGCGACTCGACGGCCCAACGCTGCTGCTCGTCGCATATCCCGAGCTGGTATCCCACCAGGTCTTCAACAAATGTCGGATCGTTTACAGGCATTTATGGCTCGCTCGCTTTTCTTTCCACTCGTCGTCGATACGCCGCGGCAAAGTTCCCCACCGCCGCGTGCAGCCGGCTCTTCACGGTCCCGAGCGGAATGCCGAGCACATCGGCAATATCCTTGTACGAGAACCGCTGATAGTAGCCCAGCACCAAAACCTCCCGCAGGTGTTCCGGCATGCCGTCCACGACCTGCCGGACCACCTCTCGTTGTTCGCTCGCCTCGAGCGCCGCATCCGGTCCGCTCGACGGATCGGACAAAATCTCCAGCAGCGACGGACCCTCGTCTTCGCTGCTTCGCCCGGTCTCTACCGACCGCTCGCGTTTCCGTGCCCGGCTGCGGAGATGATCGCGGGCCTTGTTGGCCGCGATGGTAAACAGCCAGGGCTTGAATCGTCGATCCTTGTCGAATCCTTCTGCCGACTGGTGGACCTGCAGGAACGTCTCCTGCACGACATCCTCGGCCGCTGCGGCGCCCCCGACGAACCGAAACACGAACGTGAACAGCTCCGTCGCGAAGCGCTGGACTATTCGTTCGAATGCACCGGCGTCTCCCGCGAGAAAGTCCCGCAAGAGTTCCTCGTCCGACGGGTCTTCCGGGCGGTCGCCTGTATGCACTGCTCTCATCTGCAATTACGACGGGGATGCCCGGTCGGTTCGACCGGGTTAAGACAATCCGATTCTACCCAGTTCACAGCCCTTCTCAAATCGCCCTTGACACGGCCGCGATGCAAAAATATCGTCCAGATCAGAGTTTAGAGACGATTAACGTGCGCGGGCAATTAAACCCACTATTGGGCAACCAATCAAAATGGCAATCCGAGGGGACTTCAGCGTGACCGAGTCCAGCCCGTATCGCAGCCTTCCGCCGCGAACGCTCTCGGCTCTTATTGAAGCTTCCGCCACCATTAACGCCACCCTCGATCCGAATACCGTCCTCGCGTCCATCGGACGCATGGCCGCCATGGTCATGCGGGCCGAGGCCTCCAGCGTCCTCATGCTCGACCGCCGTCGCAATAAGCTCGCATTCGCCGCCGCGGTCGGCGACCGCAGCGATGCACTCATCGGCGAAGAGTTTGACGCCAATCTCGGCATCGCCGGCCATGTCTGCCGAACCGCCGAGCCCGTCATCGTCGCAGACGTCCGCGAAGATCAGAACTTTTTCCGAGGAATCGACGACAAGTCCAGCTTCCAGACCCGCACCATCATCGCGGCGCCGCTCGTCTACAAAAACGAAGTCCTCGGCGTCGTCGAAGTCCTTAACAAGGAAAACAACCAGCCCTTCAACGAAGACGATCTGGCCCTGCTTCAGATTTTTGGCAATCTGGCCGCTCACGCCGCTCACAACGCCCAGGAACACGAAACCCTCACACGGGAAAAACGCGCCCTGCTCGAAACCGTCAAGGGCCAGCTCCAGATCATTGGCAGCTCCACCGCCCTTCGCGGCGTGCAGGACCTCATCAATCGCGTCGCCGGCAGCAACGCCACCGTCCTGCTCCTCGGCGAAACCGGCACCGGCAAGGAAGTCACCGCCCGCCAGATTCACCAGCTCAGCCCGCGCCGCGATCGCGCCTTCATCGCCATCAACTGTGCCGCTCTCCCCGAGACGCTCCTCGAGAGCGAGCTCTTCGGCCACGAGAAGGGCTCCTTTACCGGCGCCATCAGCCAGAAGATCGGCCGCTTTGAGCTGGCCGACGGCGGCACTCTTTTCCTCGACGAAATCGGAGACATCTCCCCGAACACCCAGGTCAAGCTCCTGCGCGTTCTGCAGGAACGCGAGTTTGTCCGCGTCGGCGGCACAAAGACGATCTCCACCGACGTCCGCATTATCACCGCGACCAACCGCGACCTCCGCGCAGCCGTCGACGGCAAGAGCTTCCGAGAGGACCTCTACTACCGGCTAAACGTCTTTCCCATCCAATTACCCCCCCTTCGACAACGCCGCGAAGACATTCCCCTGCTGGTGGATCACTTCGTCAGTCTCGCGGCGATTGCACTCAACTGCCCCCGTCCCAAGATCAGCGACGAGGCCATCTCCCATATGGTCGCCTACAACTGGCCGGGGAACATTCGCGAACTGCAAAACGTCATCGAGCGCGCCGTCCTGCTGGCCGACGGCGGCGTCATCCTCGCCGTTCACCTGCCGCGCGAAATCGCCGGCGAGCCCGTTGTCGCCGCGGGCGACAAGTCGGAGTCTTCCCTCTGGGGTTACGAAAAGGCGATGATCGTGAAGGCCCTGCGCGAGAACGCCTGGAACCAGTCCAAAGCCGCCCGCACCCTCGGCATCTCCCGCGACAATCTCCGCTATCGAGTCAAGAAATACGAAATCGACAAGCCCGCCACGACCTGAGCGCCGAACCGTTACGGCGGACACGGCCCTGCCGCCGTTTCGCATTGCACGAACGCCGCCACGTCAAACCCGTCGCGCCCCGCGTCCTGGTTCACGTCCGCCGCGCACAGCTCGGCCGGCGTCCCCGTTCCCGTGATAAGCACGCGCACAAACGCCTGGATGTCGTCGCCATTGACGAATCCATCGCCATTCATGTCCGCCGGCATGCACGTTACCGGCAGTCCGATGTCCCCCGTCGCCACCACCGCAAACCCCTGCGGTCCCGGTGTGTTCACCGCCGTCGCCCGCACCGTCACGTTGAACGGCCCACCCGGCGGCGAAACAATCAGTACCTGCTCCGTGTTGTTCTTCGTATCGCTCGAGCCACCCGTCGCCGACTGCCCGCCCGCGAACACATTTCCACGATACAGCGTCGCTCCACCCACCGTCACCTCGAGATCGACGTCGTTGATATAGACTGGATTCGCGTTCAACGCCGCCTCTTTCTCCGTCCAAACGAGCGTGATACGCAACGGCTCGCCCGCCGTCAGCACGTTTCCGTCGTACGACAGCGTCTGTCCCGTAGTCAGCCCGTTCGCATTTCTCCGATCGTCGAACACGATCAGCTTCCGGTTCTCGCCCGAAAAATAGAGTGCATCATCGAGCCGCAGCCGTCCCCATCCCTCGAGGTCCGACGGGTATCCCGCGACACCCGTCATGTCCAACGTCGAGTTCAATAGCACCGCCTTCATCAACGCCCCCGACGGCGTGAACGCGTCCGGCGGATTCGCCGCCCCGCTCGGGTAAAACCCCTCCGTGAAATACTGCCGCGCCAGCAACGCGCATCCCGCAACCATCGGACACGCCATCGAGGTCCCGCCGTCCGACACGAAGTCGCACGTTGCCCCGCCGCTCGCCGACGATATGACGCCGCACCCCGGCGCCATGATTTCCGGCCGTCGCCGCCCATCGGCGGTCGGTCCCGTTCCTCCGTAGCACTGCGATTGCTGATTCGGCGCGTCGTTCGTTGCCGCAACGGCCAGCAGATTCTTCGCGTTCTCCGGCTTCGTCACCGACCCGAAATTGTTGACGGCGAACACGACGAGGTCGTCCTCGTTGTTGTACGAAAACTTGTCGATGTCCTGGCACCAAATGTTGTAGTTGTTCCCACCGCCGCCCCAGCTGTTGCTGTGCACCGTCGCCCCCGCGCCCGCGTCCTGTGTCAGCATCGCGCAGAGACTGAGATTGTCAAAGCTCGGGTTGAGCTGGCGGATGTTCGTGAACGCCAGCTTCGCCCCGTACGCAGCTCCGCGATGATTCGACAGCCCGGAGATCGGTTCTTCGTTACCCACCATCGTCCCCGAGCAGTGCGTTGCATGCAGGTCGTAGTTGTTCGTGCCGAAGTAAGCGACCAGCTTGCGGTGTGTCGGCCCGATGGGGTTGCCGCCCGGATCGCGAAACGAGCAATGATCTGCGTTCAGTCCCTCCGTGCCGAAGTAATTCCCGTCGATAAGCCCGCCGACCTGGCCGACGCCCGTAAGTCCGTGGGCCCAGACCGGAAACATGTCCTGCACGTCCGACTGCGAAATCCAGTTCCCGTTGTAGTTGCGAGCCTCAACTTCGCCCACCTCTTCAACCCACTGAACCGTCGCGACCTCCGCCAGCTTCGCGTATTGCGTCCGCGGCGCCACGACGTGGACGCGCGTCACGTCACCCGACAACTGCGTCCCCTGAACTTGCACGCCAGCTATCGCACTAATCCGCGCAACGGCCGCATCGACGGCCTCACCCTCGAACAGCGATACCCACAAATCAACGTCACCGCGATCCGCGATGGCCCGCCGCGCCGCCGACTTCAATGACTCGCGCCCAATGTCCGGATCGAGCTTCCACCCGTTCTGAAACGGCCCCACCCACCGCACAAACGGCAACGCCCCCAATCGCGCCGCCGGATCAAAGCCCGCACCTAGTTTGACGATGTACGCATGACTCGGAATGTACGATCCGAGTCGAACACCGGCCGCGTCCAGCTGCGCCGTGCGCTCCGCCGTCAGCGGCCCATCAAGCTGCACGATGTATCGCCCGCCACCCGCGATCGCCTGGTGCTGCAGTCCCACCGCTCGATGCAATGAACTCGTCGCATCGACGTCGATCCGACCCACCTTCAATTGCAGAACCGCCCCATCCGCGCCGCCGCCGTCCGCCGGTCCGCCCAAAACTGGACCCGCTCCAAGCGCGACAATAAGGGCAACCCCAACCGCTCGAAGGCCCATCAAGTGGACGGACCGCATGTCTCACCCTCCGCTGATTGACGCCCGCCGGCGCAGGGACTCGCACAGATACACTCAATTCTATCCCACGCGGCCGTGCCGCCTCTCGGCCTTTTTCCTGGCCGGATACTCTGGTCTCGGATGTACCGGTCTCGACCCAAAATCAGCCCGCCGCCGGGTTTATCGACTAACATACGACCCAGGCAGACAAGCGTCCGAAAGGGCCCAAAACGGCGTTATGTTCGATCGCGACGAATCAGACGATGAATTGTCGGACCTTGCGCCGATCGCCGGCCCAAGCCCCACCGACATCGCCCCCTCCGATGAAGACGAAGTCCTCGACCGCCCCGTCGCCCTCGAGCAGGACGGCGTGTCCGCCCAGCACGTCCGCCTCAAGCTCCGCCGCAAGCTCCCCGGCCGCCGCCTCGACAAGTACCTCAACGGCCGCTTCAAGCGCCTCAGCCGCACCACCATCCAGCGCCTCATCAAGCAGGGTGCCATCACCGTCAACGGCAAACCCACCAAGCCTAGCTACGAAATGGAAGGCGGCGACATCATCGACCTCATGGTCCCGCCCCCCGAACCCTACGAAGTCATCCCCGAGAACATCCCCCTCGACATCATCTACGAAGACGAGTGGGTCCTCGCCCTCAACAAGCCGATCGGCATCATCTGTCACCCCGCCCGCTCGACCCAGAAGGGCACCATCGCCAACGCCCTCGCCTACTACTGCCGTTCCCTCTCCCACGGCGACGATCCCTTCCGCCCCGGCATCGTCCACCGCCTCGACAAGAACACCTCCGGCGTCATGATCATCGCCAAGTGCGATGAAGCCCACTGGCGACTCGCCCTCCAGTTCGAGCGCCGCACCACTCGCAAGACCTACGTCGCCATCGTCCACGGCGAAATCGAACGCGACGAAGACGTTATCAACGCCCCCATCGGCCAGCACTCAACCGTCCACGACCGCTACGTTGTCTCCGGCATCGCCGAAAAGCTCGGCGGCCGCTTCGAAAAGAGTCTCGGCAAGGAAGCCGTCACCCACTACCACGTCGCCGAGCGCTTTCGCGGCTACACCCTCGTCGAACTCTCCCCCAAGACCGGCCGCACCCACCAACTCCGCGTCCACATGAGCTTTGTCAAACACCCCATCGCCGGCGACCCCTTCTACGGCGGCCGACACGTCAGCGTCCGCGACATCACCGGCCGCCCCGACGACGACGCCGAACCCTTCTTCCGCCGCCAGGCCCTGCACGCTTGGCGCCTCGAAGTCATGCACCCCATCACAGAAAAACCGCTGGTAGTTACCGCCCCCATGCCTGCCGACATGAAGCGCCTCTACGACCTGATCAAGGAATTCCGCCCCCAATCCAGCAAAAACCCGCGCCCGCGCTAAAGGACCTGTTGCGGCCGTTTCAGCACTCCAACGCCTCGGCGCTTTGTCGATTGCCCTGTTTCAATATCCAGAAACAGCCCCGGCTTTTGCTCGCCGTCGGCGGAAACACCTGTCCCGCATCCAGCCGAATCCCGATTTCATCCAAATCCGAAAACGGCCCCGTTCCACCATCGACGTATCCATCAAATTCGTACCAACCGGTCACAATGCAAACGTCGCCGGTTTGAAATCTCAGGTCGGGCATCGTCTTCATTGCTTGGTTCCTTGTCTAGATGCAAGCGAAAATCACGCACACTCCGGTTCCCATCAGCCATGCCGCTTGAAGTACTGAATCGCACGTTCATGTTGTCGTGCTGCAGCCAGGCTCCCGAACGTTCCGAGGTTTCGCCGCTTTCCCGTGCGCCGATTCTTCAGCCGCGAGTAAAGCCGGAATCGCCCCGATGAGAGCTTTCGAATCATCGTTCGGCCTTCCTCTCGGTCACCTGTGTTCACGAACGTCGATCACCTTTTTCGTTAATCCGTCGATCCGAACCGTATGCACTTTTTCCTTTGCGAAACAACAGACTTGATACACCAGTCGCCTGGAGGCCTGCGACACCTCGGTCGGCATCCCCAGACCCGGCTGGATTTCGCAACGAACCTGCAGCGCCGTCCCGGAGATTTCTCGCTCAGCCAAATCCGTGGCATCGCGCAGATTCATCTGCCCAAGTGCAATGAGCGCCGCCTATTCCCTCGCCTCATTGACGTCGCCCGCCTTGGGTTTCTCGTGCCCACCCAGAACGGGAAATCCAACCATGCCGACGATTATGAAGACCCGGACAGGAATGGCGAATTTCACAGCTTGGATTGACATATCGAACTCCTCTGCGACACCCATTGAATTCGAGTCGTTGCGCAATGAATAGGCCATCAGGGTCTACCCCTAGTCCGATTCGAGTGCGGCTTGCTGATTGAAATACTTGATTTCGAAAAAAATCCCGACCCACTTCGCGGATCCGCGCATATATTCCCAAGAGACATCCTGCGGGCGGCACTATGACACGGCTGAACCGACTGCTCGTCGTAACACCGGATCCCGCGACCTTTCCCCCGTTTACATCCAAAAACCCACACTCCCCCGCGTCTCGTTTTCGCAAGACGGTCTGCACGCCGCGATGCGCGCAATCGAAGATCGCCCCGATTTGATCCTCTGGGACGCCGCCATCGATGAACCGGACCCCCTGACGGTCCTCGCATCTCTACGACGTGATCACCGCACGGCGTCCATCGCCATGATCGTTATCGTGAATGCCATCGACCGCGCTTTCGTGCGGCGCATGCGACAGGGCCGCCTTCCCATCGTTCGAATGGCGACGCTGGCACAAGCCACGCCCCTGCACGACGGACTGATCCAATTCGGCCTCGGCGCCGGCCGATTCGGCCGAGCGTCGCTGATTCACTGAACCCCCGCATCACGAAGTTTTTCTTACCAGCAATTGCCCCAACTGACACACGACGAATTCGTGCCCGGGCATACGCACCTATGGCGCGACCCCGCCCGTCGCATAGGCCGTCAGCTTTCCATTCGGCATCGCAACGTACAACGTTCCGTCCTTACCGATTGCCGGCGTCGATCGACCGAAGTGTGTCGCGTTGCCGATGGAATTCTCAAACGAGTTATCCGGATTCGCTGGATCAACCGACATCGAGGCGATGCCATTCTCCGTCGGATAGTAGACTCGTTCGAGCGAAAGCGCGGTCCCGGCCACCGGCGTAATGGATGGTGTGCGACTGACAAACAGTCCGCTGCTGTCGATGACAAAAAGCGAGTTCGACGTGGCCGCATATATCTGGCGGAGCCCCCCGGCCGGCGGTGCTTCGATGTCCCCGAGATCGGGCGACGTGAAACTCCAGAGCGGTGCGCCGTCATCAATGTTGAACGCCGACACCGTGTTGCCGCCGTCATCGTAGCTGATTCCAACGACGATCATGCCCCCGTTCACATACAACACCGCCGGCGACGTCGGCATGGCGTGCCGGAATGAATCGCAGTCCATCGGGACAATGGGCTGACTCCAAAGCAAACTCAACGGCGCATCAAGAGAATTCGGGTTGAACCGGAAGCTGTTCAGGCACAGCGCGGTGACCATGAGAATCGTCGGGTGGCGTTCGTCGGGCAGAAGATTGGGATTGTCGATGATCGCCACCGACGGCTGGATGACCGGTCCTCGTACCTGGTGCGGATCCAGCGTTGGCAAGCAACTCTTCAGATCCACCAGATTGGAACTGCGATTCTTGACGACGCAGTTGACGATCTCGTCGGCGTTCGGCTGCGCGGTGCTTCGCGCAAGGGCCGATCCGCATACCGGGCTGGTACAGCCGTTTGCATGGCCGACGAGCGACAGGTTCGACTGCTCAAAGACGTAAAGCGTGTTGCCGGCCGGCACGAATACGAAGTGGTCCCAAAGCTTGGGTGATGCCGTGGTCTTGAATCCAAACAGCGAATCCGACATCGCCAGCACGGCGGTGGACGTGATCGCCCGGAGTGTGGATGCGTACGAGTCCCCCGATCGATGCTGCGTCACAACGTAGATGCCTTCGCCCCCAGGCGGAGTCGGCGCGCTCGCAGCGGGTGAAGAAACGATGCACTCGTCCATGTGTCTTCGAAACGAAATAGAACCGTCCGTTCCAACGCCAACCAGGTCGCCTGCGGTCGTGCCAACGATAATCTCCCCGCTGCTGTTGATGACAGGTGAGGAAAAAGCCATCTCGCCGACAATGGCCGACCACTGCTTGACCGCTGCATCGGCCGGCCCCGTATGAACGGCATTGAAGCCGGTCCCCATCGCATCGCTTTGGAGCTGGCTCCAATCCTTCGGTGTGAGTCCATTCGGATCCCCCGTCGGATTACATGCCGATGACAGACAGATCACAAATGCAGCAACGACAAGCCCACACGTCCGGGACATTGGATCTCCTCCACAGGCGAAATGCCGGCCGGCCACACGAACGCGGGGGCGTTGAACGGCCGGTACCGCTTCTCTAGTAGGCGCGGTCGTCGCGCTCGCGCGGCCAAAAATCGGCCGTCGCAGCGTTAATTCGGCGAGCGTTTTAGCGCGAGCGTGTCAGACTGACGCGAATTGGGCTGAAAAAAGGGGTTCTCGTATAATCGCGGCATGCGGGATGATCGGCCGACGCCCGACCAAAGCCCGGCGGATACGCCGTTCGCCGCCGGTGAGGTGACTCGCCTGCTGAACGCCGTTTCGGCTGGCGAACTCGAGGCGCCGGACGAGTTGCTTGAGCGCGTCTATGGCTTTTTGCACAACATCGCCCGCCAGCGCATGGCCGGCGAGCGGAACAGCCACACGCTGCAGGCAACCGCCCTGGTGCACGAGGCCTACATCCGACTCTTGGGATCGCCGGATCTGGAGTGGTCCAGCCGCGGGCACTTCTTCCGCGCCGCCGCCGAGGCCATGCGCCGCATCCTGATCGATCACGCCCGCGCTCGAAACGCCGACAAACGCGGCGGAGGCAAGGCAGCGCTTTCGATCACGGGTGTCGCCGATCTCGCTTCGGAGGCCGATCCCGCCGGAATCTTGGCCTTGGATGACGCCATTCTGCGCCTTGAAAAAGTAGACGCGCAGGCCGCGACCGTCGTCCGTTTGCGGTTCTATGCCGGGCTCTCCGATGCCGACGTCGCGAACGCGCTGGCGGTGTCCGAGCGTACGGTCAGGCGCGACTGGGCCTTTGCTCGCGGATGGCTGCGCGACGCGTTGGAGCGAGACGAAGCGTAGGAGCGGCGGATGCCCGATCCTCTGGATGCACGCGCCAAGGGTGTCTTCACGGAAGCCGTCGAATTGCAGGGCCCGGCCCGCAAAGGCCTACTCGACAGCGTCGGCGCCGTTGATCCCGAGCTGCGCGCCCGTGTTGAAGAACTACTGCGCTGCGCCGAAAGTGCCGACCCATTTCTGAGTGCACCGACCGCCCCATTTCCCGCGCCGACGAAAATCGGCGACACGACCGAACAACCCGGAGCTCATATCGGTCCATACAGAATTCTCGAACTCATCGGCGAGGGCGGCTTCGGGTCTGTCTACATGGCCGAGCAGACCCATCCCGTCCGCCGCCGCGTCGCCCTGAAAATCATCAAGCAGGGAATGGACACGCGGGCGGTCGTGGCTCGATTTGAACAGGAGCGACAGGCCCTCGCCTTGATGGACCACCCCAACATCGCCCGGGTGTTTGACGCGGGCGCGAGTGCAACCGGTCGCCCATACTTTGTAATGGAGTTGGTCAAGGGCGAGCCGATCACGGCATTCTGTGATCGGGCCAATCTCAGAGTCCCCGAACGTCTCGGCCTGTTCGCGCAGACCTGTCGCGCCGTGCAGCATGCCCACACAAAGGGCGTCATCCACCGCGACATCAAGCCCACAAATGTATTGGTCAGCCCCCACGACGGCCGGCCCTTCTGCAAGATCATCGACTTTGGAATCGCCAAGGCCACGCTACAGCCGCTGACCGACAAGACCGTGTTTACGGAATTCAAGCAGCTCGTTGGTACGCCGGAATACATGAGCCCGGAGCAGGCCGCTGGCAGTTTGGACATCGACACGCGCACGGACGTCTATTCACTCGGCGTCCTGCTTTACGAGCTGCTCACCGGGGCCACGCCCTTCGATCCGCATGAACTGCGTTCGGCTGCGTACGGCGAGATTCAGCGGATTATCCGCGAGGTCGACCCACCTGCGCCCAGCACGCGGCTGTCACAACGCCTCGACCGCCTGGCGAGCCTCGCCGCGCAGCGCGGAACGGAGCCGCGGAAGCTGGGCGAAATGGTTCGCGGCGAATTGGATTGGATCGTGATGCGGGCACTCGAAAAGGATCGGGCTCGCCGTTATGAGTCTCCCGGCAACCTCGCGGCCGATGTCGAGCGATTTCTTGCGGGAGAGGCGGTGCAAGCCGCGCCGCCGAGCGTGACCTACCGGATCAGGAAGCTGATTCATCGGCACCGCGCGGGCGTGACGGCGGCGGGAATTGTTCTTTTCACTCTGCTGCTCGGCCTTGGGGCGGCGCTCTGGCAGGCGCGCATCGCTTCGCACGAACGCGATTTGGCGAAGGGGGCGGCGGCCGAGGCCCTCGCGGCCCGAAACGATGCCGAATCGCGACGCAAGGAAATCGAGCAGGTCGCCCAGTTCCAGGCCGCCGAACTCCGTGGCATCGACCCGGAGACGATGGGCCGGCGTTTGCGCGACGACTTGCTGGCCGAAGCCAGGTTAGGCATGGAGCGTCAGCGAATTCCGGTCGACCAAATCGAGCAAAAACAGGCCCAGCTCTCCAGGCTCCTGGCTGACGCGAATCCGACGAACGTCGCCCTCAAGACGTTGGACGAGAACATCTTCATCCGCGCGCTGAACGCGGTCGCCGAGCAATTCGAGGCGCAGCCGCTGGTGAAGGCCCGGCTTCTCCAATCGCTTGCTGACGCCATGATCGACCTTGGCCTGCTCGACCGCGCGACTGCGCCGCAATCCGAGGCACTGGCAATTCGAAGGAAGCTGCTCGGCGATACGGGGGCCGACACACTCTACTCTCTCAACCGAATGGGAGTTCTGCTTCAGGCACAGGGTCGGCTGACAGATGCCGAAATGTGTCTTCGCGAAGCCGTGCGCGAGATGCCGCTCGTGTTTGGCGAGAATTCCCGCGAAGCGCTTGGTGCGAGCGATACCCTGGGAGTCGTGCTCCAGTTGCAGGGAAAGCTCGCGGAAGCCGAGCCCTTTCATCGCGCCTCGCTCGAGCGTCTGCGACGCACTCTCGGTCCCGACCACTTGGACACCATCGCGTCCACTAACAACATGGGATTTCTGCTCTTCGGACTGGGAAAAATGTCCGAGGCCGAGACCTGTTTTCGCGACGCCTTGGAAAGACTGCGGCGCGTGCACGGTAACGACGACTCCGACGCCCTCGCGGCCCTGAACAATTTGGCCTCGATTATTCAGCGGCAGGGCCGCCTGGATGAAGCAGGGTCCATGTTTCAGGACGGCTTGGAGCGCAGCAGGCGCACGAAGGGCGAAGACCACCCGCAAACGCTTCAGTTCGCGAACAACATGGGCTTCCTGTTGTATCTTCAGGGCAGGCTCGCCGAGTCTGAACCGTACACCCGCGATACGCTTGAAAAGCGCCGCCGCCTGCTCGGCGCAGATCATTGGGACACGCTGCAGTCAATCAACAACCTCGGCCTGTTGCTTCAGGCCCAGGGCAAGCTTCGCGATGCGGAACCCTATTTCCAGGAGGCGCTCGAGCGAAGACGACGAGTGCTCGGCGAGAATCATCAGGCCACCTTGCAGTCGATCCACTACCTGGGAGTGCTGCTTCGCGACGAAGGCAGACTTGCCGAAGCCGAGTCGCTCATCGTCGATGCGCTCGAGAAGCGGCGCCACACACTTGGAAACGCACACCCGGACACGCTCGAGTCCGTCAACGATATGGGTGTGCTCCGGCTGGCGAATGGCAGGCCGGCGGACGCCGAGCCGCTCTTCCGCGAGGCACTGGCAGGGTACGAAGTGGCTTTCGGCAAAGCCAGCCTTGCGGCGACAGAATCGCGCGTGAGGCTCGCCGAGACTCTGACGATGCTGGGCAAGTTCGCCGAAGCCGAGAGCGCACTCTTGGACGCCGAGCATATACTTGCAGCAGCCCGCGGCGCGCCGCCGGTCCGGCACGCAAAGTGCATCGAGGACTTGGTGGCTCTGTACAAGAAATGGGAGAGCAGCTCGACCGGAAAGGGCCAGGCTGCGAGCGCCGCTGAATGGACGGAGAAGCTCGGAAAGCTCCAAGCCGCCGCCCCGGTCACGCGACCGGATGCGAGCAAATAGGCCCCACACGCCCAATGGCGCTCACGAACGGTGAGACGGGGAGTTCTAATTCCCCAACAGCGCGCTGACGAAGCCCTGAATGTCCGCGCCACTTAGTTGGTTGTCATTGTTAAAGTCGCCCGGCACGATGCACACCGAAAGCGTCGCCACGTTACTCGTCACGCCAATCGCGCCATTGCAGCCGCCGGTGACGTGCACGTCGTACGCGCCGACCTCCGCGGCACTCGCATTGCTCACGGTCAACGTGTTCGTGTTCACGCCACTGAAAGAGCCGCCATCAATCAGTTCGACACCGTTGCGCCGCCACTGGAAGGTAAACGGCCCCGTTCCTACCGCACCGACCGTAAACACCGCGTTCTGTCCCGCCGAGATCACCTGGCTGATCGGTTGCGGGTTGATCGCAATCGACGGACTTGTATTGATCAGCACCGAGACTGATCCCGCGCCATTGTTCGCGGTCACAAGATCGCGCTGCCCGTCGCCATTGAGATCCCCGATCGCCACGGAGATCGGGCCGGGCGCGACGTTGAAATTGACGAAGGGCTGAAACGTGCCGTCGCCGTTGCCCAGCCGGACCGACACGTTGCTGCTGCCGTTATTCGCGACCGCCAAGTCCGGCCGGCCGTCACCGTTGAGGTCTCCGATCGCCACCGACCGCGGACCACTGCCCACGCCAAAGCCGACGGCCGCCGAAAACGAGCCATCGCCATTTCCCAGGAGCAATGCCACGGTGCCGCCGCTCTCATTTGCCGTGACGAGATCCAGCCGACCGTCCAAGTTGACATCGCCGACGGCCACTCCCCGCGGACTGTTCCCCACCGCGAAATTGGAGGCCGCCTGGAATGATCCATCCGGGTTCCCCAGCATCACCGACACGTTGTTGCTGAAGTTGTTCGCGAGTCCGAGATCGAGCTGGCCATCGCCGTTGAAGTCGCCGTTAACCACTGATTGCGGACCGTCCCCCGCGTTGTAATTGACCGCTGGAGCAAATGTGCCGTTCCCGTTGTTGAGCAGCACCGAGACGTTTGTGTTGCTGACATTACAGGCCACCGCCAGGTCGGCCCGGTTGTCGCCGTTGTACAGTCCGATCGCCACTGAGAACGGCGTGCTCCCGACGCCATACATCGTCATCGGTTGGAACGTCCCGTCCCCGTTGCCGAGTCGCACCGAGATGTTGTTGCTGAACGTGTTCGCCACGACCAGATCGGCCCGGCCGTCGCCATTCAGATCGCCGATGGCCACGAAGCGCGGACCGCTGCCCACCCCGTAATTCTGCATCGACTGAAACGTCCCGTCTCCGTTGCCCAGCCGAATCGTGACGTTGTTGCTCCCTTCGTTCGCCGTAACGACATCGAGCCTGCCGTCGCCATTGAGATCGCCGACCGCCACGCATCGCGGCTGGCTGCCGACGCCGTAATTATTCGGCGACGAAAACGACGCCTGGCACTGTCCGTTGGCGAAGGGAGCGACCATCAGCCATGTCCCCACCGCCACCAAACATACCGCCTCTGGGCGAAATGAACCGATCTCGGTCGGCCTGAACCCTGTCATGATCCTTACCCCTTTCCGCGCCTTGGGGCGCAAGCATCACGTTGTGGCATGTGTTCGGTTGTCCGAAACGATCTCCGCTCCGCGTCATATGAAGATGCGCGAACGACATGATACCGACGTGAACCAAAGTTGCCGGAAATCCGCGATATTCCCGATTTCCCCGGCTGTCCGACCGCCCCATCGCCGGCCAAGTCGCCTGCATCCTCGCGAAATCGTGCAATTTGAACTAGGATGATCGCAAGTCGTGCGGCCCAGCCGCGAAAGGTTCGCGACATCCCCGCACGGCTCACCGTTCGACCTTCAAACCGGAAACCCCCATCCACCCATGAGCGACGAACCAAACAAAATCATCTACTCCATGATCGGCGTCAACAAACGCCACGAGAAAAAGCAGATCCTCAAGGACATCTACCTGTCCTACTTCTACGGCGCCAAGATCGGCGTCCTAGGCCTCAACGGCGCGGGCAAGAGCACTCTCCTCCGCATCCTCGCTGGCCGCGACACCGACTACGAAGGCCAGGTTTCCCTCCAACCCGGCTACTCGATCGGCTTCCTCGAACAGGAGCCGCACCTCGACGACGCCCTTACCGTCCGACAGACCGTCGAACAGGGAATGCAGGCCACCGTCGATCTCCTGAAGGAATTCGAACAGGTCAACGAACGGCTCGGCGAAGACCTCTCCGAAGCCGAAATGACCAAGCTCATCGACCGCCAGACCGCGCTCCAGGAAAAACTCGACGCCATCGGCGCTTGGGAGCTCGACAAGCATCTCGAAGTCGCGATGGACGCACTTCGCTGCCCGGACGGCGACACGCCCATCAAGGTCCTCTCGGGCGGCGAGCGCCGCCGCGTCGCCCTCTGCCGACTGCTGCTGCAGAATCCCGACATCCTCCTGCTCGACGAGCACACCAACCACCTCGACGCCGAGTCCGTCGAATGGCTCGAGCAGCATCTCGATCGGTACGAAGGCA
>CAZJVS010000025.1:0-61861 GCA_964549445.1 uncultured Planctomycetaceae bacterium | reverse complement strand
CGATCGAGGCGGCCGGTCCTCATCGCCTCGGCGACCGGTGCGACGCCGGCGGCCTGCACGCCGAGCATGCGGGCCTGCCAGCCGATGATGCCGATAGTCTTCGTTTCGACCAGTCCCTTGTGCATGCCGGCGATTGAGCAGCCGTCGCCAACGCTGGCCGCGACCCACTCGGGCGGATCGTCGGCGCACTGCTCAGCGAGTTCGAGGCCGCCGGTCTTCTTGCCTTCCACCAGGTAGGGGTTGATGGCGCAGTTGCGGTTGTACCAACCGAAGCGGCGGCAGGCCTGATTGCACAGATCATAGGCCTGGGCGTAGGTGCCGAGGACCTTGAAAACGGTCGCGCCGTAGGCGAGCAGTTGGGCGAGCTTGCCTTCGGGGCAGTGTCTTGGCACGAAGATGAACGCGGGCAGGCCGGCGGCGGCGGCCGAGTGCGCGAGACTGCTGGCCGCATTGCCTGTCGAGGCGCAGGCGATGGCAGTCGCTTTTTCTTCGATGGCCCGTGCGACGCCGATGGAGCTGGGGCGATCCTTGAAGGAGCCGGAGGCGTTGCGGCCGTCGTCTTTCAGACGGATTCGGGCAATGCCGAGGGCGGCTGCGAGACGGGGAGCTTCGATGAGCGGTGTCCAGCCGATGTGGGCGAGGCCGGGGGGCGGCTCGGCGTTGAGCGGCAGCAGTTCGCGGTAGCGCCAGTGCGAATGCGGCCGTGTGGCGAGCGCGGCCCGGGTCAGCGTTCTTGCCGCGCGCGCGAGGTCGAATCGGACTTCGAGGATGCCTTCGTCGGGTCCGCACTTTGAGCAGGTCATTGCGGCGCCTTCGGCGTACGTCGTGGCGCATTGGACGCAGGTGAGCTTCGAGATCAGCGACATGTTTAGTCCCGTTCAATCCACGTTCCACCTTGGCCGCCGACCGCGTCGGCGACGGCGGCGAGGTCGCAGATCAAAACTCGCGCGGTCGGATGTCGGCTCTCCGACAGGAATCGGATCGAGGCCTCGATCTTGGGGCCCATCGAGCCGGCGGGGAACTGGCCGGCCTCGAGGTGCTGCCTGGCTTCGGCCAATGTCATTCGGTCGAGCTTTTTCTCGTCGGGCTTGCCGAAGTTGATGGCGACGCGATCGACTTCGGTTGCGATGACGAGCAGCTTTGCGCCGACTTCCATTGCAAGCAGGGCCGCGGTGCGATCCTTGTCGATGATGGCCTCGGCGCCGGCCAGCTCGCCCTGTGCATTTCGCGCGACGGGGATGCCGCCGCCGCCGGCCGCAACGAAGAGATCGCCTTCCGCTGCGAGGCGGCGGATCAGTTCGATTTCAACGATTCGCCGGGGCTTTGGCGAGGCGACCACGCGGCGAAAGCCGCGACCGGAGTCCTCGATCATTCGCCAGCCGTAGAGACGTTGCATGACCTCGGCACGGTCAGCGGGATAGAAACGGCCGATCGGCTTTGTCGGGTTTTTGAAGGCCGGATCGTCGTGATCAACCTCGACCGAGGTGACGACGGTGCTAGCTGTCCGCTGAACGCCGCGGCGGCGCAGTTCGTTCATCAGGCACTGGCAGATCATGTAGCCGATGCCGCTCTGCGTGTTGGCGACGCAGATGTCCATCGGGAGGGTGTAAACCTCGTGGGCGGCCAATTCGACGCGGCGGAGGACGTTTCCGACCTGCGGGCCGTTGCCGTGCGTGATGATGGGCTGGTAGCCGGACTGGATGAGGTCGGAGAGTCGTTCGGCGCTGGTTCTCGCGGCGGAGAATTGCTGCTTGATGTTGCCTTCGGCGTCATGGGGAGAGATGGCATTGCCGCCGAGGGCGACGACGATCGTGCGGTCGTTTGTATTCACGCGGGTAGTGTACGAAGTGGTGGGAACGGCGCATACTGTAGCGGATCAGGATCTGGAGAGAGCGGTGTCACAGCGCCAGCCGATCGACGAGCGAGTACTTGAACGCACAGCGAAGCATTGCCGCGAGCGGAACATCGTGGTTCCGACGTTCGCCCAACAAAAAGACCCGACGACGATCCCCGCGAGAATCAAGGAACGGCTCGCAAGGGTTGGACTTTGGGATGTGGATCCTGTGAATCTCTTCCGGATCACGTGGAAGAACGAACCGGTTGAGAAGGGGGGAGGGTTTAACCAGGGCAACTGGATCGAGTTTCCCTCGAGTTTGACGGGCGTGCCGGCGCGAATCATCGGAATTGTCGGCAAGCATTTTCCGACAGGGGCACACAAGGTCGGCGCTGCGTTTGGCTGCCTTGTCCCGCGACTGGTGTCCGGTCATTTTGATCCGACTGCGCAGAAGGCAGTCTGGCCCAGCACGGGCAACTACTGCCGCGGCGGGGCGTTTGATTGTGCATTGCTCGGCTGTACGGCCGTCGCGATCTTGCCGGAGGGCATGTCGCGCGAACGTTTTGAATGGTTGAAATCGATCGGGGCCGAGGTAATTGCGACGCCGGGATGCGAGTCGAACGTCAAGGAAATCTACGACAAATGCTGGGAGATTCGCCGCACGCGTCCGGACTGCGTGATTTTCAACCAGTTCGAAGAGCTCGGAAACGCGGCTTGGCACTATCACCTTACCGGCGGCATTATCGATGATGTCTTCCGTCGCGTTTCGAAGCCGGGCGATCGGCTGTCCGGCTATGTTTCCGCTACCGGGAGCGCCGGTACGATCGCCGCGGGCGATTTTCTACGAACGCGGCACCCGCAACTGCGCGTCGTTGCGGTCGAGGCGCTTCAGTGCCCGACGCTGCTCGCCTGCGGGTTTGGCGACCATCGCATCGAAGGGATCGGCGATAAGCACATTCCTTGGATTCACAACGTTCGCAATACGGACTTTGTTTCGGCGATCGACGATGAGCAGTGCATTAGCTTGATGCGCCTGTTTAATGAAGAGGCGGGCCGGACGATGCTCGAAAAGGGCGGCGTCCCTCGGGCCACGCTCGATCAGCTTTCGTCGCTGGGAATATCCGGTATTTGCAATGTCGTGGCGGCCATCAAGACCGCCAAACACTTCGACATGAACGGCCGCGATGTGCTTTTCACGCCGCTGACCGACTCGATGGCGCTCTACGCATCGCGCGTCGACGAATATCGCAAGGAGCGCGGGCCGTACACGGCCACGCACGCCGGCGGCGACTTGGCACGGTACCTCGAAGGAATTGCCACCGACCACTGCGCCGAGTTGACGTACGCCGATCGCAAAGTGTTGCACAACTTTAAGTATTTCACCTGGGTCGAACAGCAGCAGCGAGACGTCAACGATTTGCGGCGGTTGTGGGATCCCGATTTCTGGGTGGAACAATTCGCGCAGGTGGGTGAGTGGGATAGCCAAATTCAACAGTTCAACGCCCGTGTCGGGCTGTCGTAGCACGGCGATCCATCATGGCAGCGCTGCGCCGACCCGCGCCAGCAATGAGGAATCCACACCGATGCCGGTGTCGCGCGGTGGTTGGAGGAAGTCCGGATCGCAATAGGTGCTAGTACCTACGCCGACTCGAGTCGGTCTTGTCATTTCGTGATTGCACTACAAGAATTGCGAGCGATCGGAAACATTAGTCGTTGATACGGCGATGCCGAATTGTTAATATTGCGACTGTCGACCGCGGCGCATTCCATCTCTGCCGCGTCGGGTTCGAGAAACCGACCCCCTGCTTTGGCGATTTTGTCGGTTTCGCGATTTGGGAGTGGACAGAATGCCCGGCTGCCGCGTCTACCTAGCCGGAAGAATGGCACGGCGGTCCAGTCCATCTCAGACCCACCCGAAGTCGAGTTGCCCCCTGCGCGGAAGGAGCGAGCCATGTCGCGGAAGATGATGCTGTGGACGGTCGGCGTCGTTTCGATGGTGTCACTTTGTAGCGGGCTGACGGCTCGCGCGGAGTGCCTGTGCCTGGGGGACATCAACGGAGATGGAAAGGTTAATGGCGTCGACATTCAGCTCATGGAGCGCTGCATCGGCAATCCGGCTCTGCCCGGGTGCGATTGCGCCGACATTAACGGCGACGGGGTCATCAACCAGCAAGACATCAATCTGCTCATAGAAGCTTTGCTCTACGGCGAGATTATCTGCCCGCCGAACCCCACGATCCTGCCGGCGTCACCAACGAAGTGCCCGGTTGAGGTGACCAACTGCCCGACGACGGCGACACAATGTCCGGTCATCCAGACCGAATGCCCGGCTGCAGCGACTCACTGTCCGCAGGCACCGACGCTTTGCCAGTTCACGATGTGCGGGATTGTCCAGACGACCTGTCCGCAGCAGTTTTCGCAGTGCCCGGCGCAGCCAACACTGTGCGCCGCGGCCAATCCGACCGTTTGCCAGTTCACGATCTGCCCGGTTGTGCCGACGCAATGCCAGCAGGTGCCGACTCAGTGCGCGCCGACGAACTGTCCGGCCGTCGTGACGAATTGTCCGGCGCAGGCGAGCATCTGTCCGGCGCAGCCGACCGTTTGCCCGCAGACGATCACAAATTGTCCGGCCGCTGCGACGTTTTGCAGCGCCCTGGCGCTGACGAATTGCCCCGGCTTCTTTACGAACTGCCCGAGCGTTCCGACGGCGTGTAATTTCACGAATTGTCCGATCCTGCGGACGAACTGCCCGGCGAACGGCGTGATCTGTCCGCCGCCGCCGCACTTCACGGTTTTCCCGTTGCAGGCGACGGTGTGTCCGAAGGTCGTGACGAAGTGTCCGGATTCGCAACCGACGATTTGCGAATACACCGTCTGTCCTAATGTCTATACACAGTGTCCGCTGAGGGTCACGTACTGTCCGAACAAGATCACGGCGTGCCCGGCGCTGCCCACGAAGTGCGCCAGCGATCTGACGGTCTGTCCGACGGCCAATACGTTCTGTCCGCAGAACGATGTGGATTGCCACTTCACTTTCCTGCCGGCGGCCGTGACGTCGTGCGGGTTGCACGTGACGACGTGTCCGCCGACGCCGACGATCTGCGGCATCAGTGCGTTCACGACGTGCTCCGGCCAGACGTTCTGCCCGGCCATTCCGACGCAGTGTCACAACGCCCCGACTCAGTGTCCGAATGGGACGGTGACGGTTTGTCCGGTCCTTCCGAGTTCGTGTCCGACGCTGCCGACGGCGTGTCCGATGGTTGTGACGCACTGTCCGCCAAAGCCAACGATCTGTCAGATCGTTGTGACCCAGTGCGCTCCGGTGCAGACGTCGTGTCCGCAGCAGCCAACGCAGTGTCAGTTCACCATTTGCGGCGCGTTTGGCACCACCTATTGTCCGGCAACGTTTACGCAGTGCCCGCAAGGCCCGGCTGATTGTCCGCCGACAATCCTGCCCGGCGGCGTAACGTTCTGTCCGGCATTGCCAACGCAGTGCACGAACGGTCCGACGGTCTGTCCGACCGGCTTCACGAACTGTCCGCAGAGCACGACGCATTGTCCGTCGCAGGTGACGGTCTGCCCGACTGAGCCGACCTTCTGCCCCAAGAAGGTCACGATGTGCCCGAGGAATCCGACGAGCTGTTACCAGGCGCCGACGTTGTGCGAATACACGGTCTGCCAGGTGAACGACACGTTCTGTCCGCCACTGCCGACGCACTGCCCGGCGACCGATACGCAGTGCCCGGGGCTGGCGCCGACGCTGTGTCAGCAGACGGTGTGTCCGCCGGCACCGACGATGTGTCCGGTGCAGCCGACATTGTGCCAGCCGACGCTGTGCGCAACCGGTGCGATCACATACTGTCAGCCGACGGTTTGCGCATCGAGGTACACGCAGTGCCCGCAGGACATTTCGATTTGTCCGTACGCGTTTACGCTATGCCATCCAGTTCCGACGGAGTGTCCGAGGACGGTGACTGAGTGCACCTCGGCGCCGACTCAGTGCGAGCACACAATTTGTCCGACCGTGCAGACGATTTGTCCGGCGATTGAGACGCAATGTCCGGCCGGCACACCGACGTGCCCGCCGGTGACGATGTTCCCGACGACCGTGACGGTGTGTCCAAATCCGCCGACTGAGTGCCAGGAAGGGCCGACACTCTGTCAGTACACGGTTTGCCCGACGGGATACACGCAGTGTCCGCAGGAGACGACGCGCTGTCCGGCCCAGACGACCGCTTGTCCGGCGACTCTCACGCAGTGTCGGAGCAAGCTCACCATCTGCCCGACGCTGCCTTCGGTCTGCCCGGCCACGGTGAACTGCGACTACACGTTCCTGCCGGCGACTCCGACGTATTGCACGGCAGTCGTGACGAGCTGCCCGCAGACTCCGACGATGTGCACGCCGCAACAGCCGACGACTTGCGCCGGCACGTTTGGCACGAGCACGCTCGCGTCCGCGACAGTTTGTCCGGGCTACCAGACGCTGTGCAGCTCGCAGATTACGGTCTGCAACGCAGTCAGCACGGTTTGTCCGGTTGAGAACACGTTCTGTCCGATGGTCGAGACCGCGTGCCCGATCGCAACGACGCTGTGTCCGAAGCAGCCGACATTGTGCCCGGTGCTCGTGACCGAGTGTCCGGTCTACACGACAACGTGTCCTCCGGGTCCGTCGTGCGGTCCGACACTGTTCCCGAACCAGCCGACGATCTGTCCGCCGACCGCGCCAAACTGCCCGCCGCCGCATGACGGGGCGTGCTGCCTGCCGGATGGCACCTGCGTCAATGCACTTCAGACCGAGTGCGACGCGATGGGTGGTGTCTGGGATCCGACGCAGTTATGTGCAACGGCGACCTGTGCGCCGCCGCGAGGTGCGTGTTGTCACGACGGGACGTGCACGATCGAAACAGAGCTCGTTTGCCTTAGTCTGCAGGGGACGTGGAATGGCCCCGGGGCGCCATGCGGGCCTGGTAGTTGTGTACCGCAGACTGGCGCGTGCTGTCGGCAGGGGACCTGTCTCGACGGAATGACGTCGAGCGATTGCTCGGCACAGGGCGGCTTCTGGCAGGGCCAGGGGTCGGCTTGCGGGACGCCAACCGTTAATTGTCAAACGTTTGGTGGGACCATGAGCGGCTCGCAGGAGGTACCACCGAACACGTCGCCCGGCACCGCGACCTACTGCGTCAAGATCGTCCAGATCGGGCCCAATCTTAACCTGCAGTGGCGCGTGACCTTCGCCGGCCTCACCGGGCCGCCGTCCGCCGCCCACTTCCACGGGCCCGCCGCACCGGGCGTCAACGCCGGCGTCCAGGTCAACATCGGCGCACCCGTTGGAAACGTGTATCAAGGCAACGCGAATATCACCGCCGCCCAGGCGGGAATGTTGGCCAACCAGCAGATGTACCTCAACATCCACACGGCGGCGTTTCCCGGTGGCGAGATTCGCGGTCAGGTCGTGTTCGGGCCTCCCTGTTCGCCGCCCTAAGAGGGCAATTTCCTGCTCATTCGACGGCCGGAAGCGTGTACGAGACGCGTTTCCGGCCGTCTTCATTATTAAGCTCGTCAGCGCCGGCGGCGGCGCGAGGCAAACGACCGCGTGGTATGCTAGTCATCCTCTTCGAGCCGAATGGAAGCGAGGAACCTCATGAACGCCCTGACCAAGAACCTGGCAGCCGTCGGCGGCGGAGTCTTGGCGGTCGGGCTGATCGCCGTGCTGGCGATCGCCGACGCGTCGCGGTTTGAGGATGCCGAGTATTCGCCGTTGTACAAGGCGACCTTGGAGGATGCCTATTCGAAGTTCAAGGAGAGCGATCGCAAGGTGCCCGCGAAGGGCGGCGACAACGCGGCTGAGGCGATGTTTGCACCCGCGCAGGGACAGGTCGCGGCGATGGGCCAGGCGCCCGCGATGGGCGGCCGAGTGGCGTGGAAGCCCGGGACTGCTGGATCGCCGGGTATGGCAGCGGCGGGGGGAGTTCCGGCGGCACCGATGGATGACGGCGGCGTGCATATGAAGCTCGGCAACGAGCACCTCTCCAAGGGCGAGTACCCACAGGCGATCGAGGAGTATCGCCTCGCACTGGCCGAGAAGCCGGATCGATCGCTCGCGGCGCATCAGATCGCCGACGCACTTAAGTATTCCGGTCGATACGACGAGGCCGTGGCGGCTTACCTGGACGTCATCAAGAAGTTTCCGACATACGTCTGTTGTTACACGCACATCGGCGACATTTATCGCGATCGCAAAGAGCTGACGAAGGCGGACGAGTATTACGAGAAGGCGACGGGCGAGTACATCAGCGAGATCAAGAGCGGCGGCCAGCAGGGGGTGATCGCGAAATTTCACCTTGCCAAGCTATACATTGATCGAGGCCGGAACCAGCCGGAGGCGGTGACGCTGTCCGAGTCGCTTGTCACCGAGGCACCGGACCAGGCGATGTACTTTCAGCTTCTCGCGCAGAGCTATGAAGCGGTCGGGCGAAAGCAGGACGCAGTGGCGGCGATCGAGAAGGCGATTAAGCTCAATCCGCCGAATATTGAGATGTTTGAACAGTATCGGCAGCGGCTGATGTCCGGTGCGACGCCGGCGGCGGCTCCTGCCGGATCTTAAGCGGCGCGGCGTTTGGCCAGGCCCATCGTGCGACGGTCGAGTGACTGAAGGAACGAGGGAATGCGACTCGGCCGTTGGCGGCTGGTTGCAGCAGATCTGAAACGGAAGCAGGCCTGATGTTCTGGAGCGTATTCTGCGCCGTTCTCGGCCTTGGGTTTGCGACCGAGTCGATGGGGTTATTTGCGCACGAGGCGAATTTAGCTTTCGCGGTCGCCGGCCTGATCCTCTCGGCGTTGCTGATGTGTCGCGGTACAGACGGTACTTGCGTCGTCGATCGCGGCGCGCGGCGGCAGGGGCTGGCTGCGTGTGCGCTGGGGCTGTTGCTCCTGCCGGGAGGAGTGACGCTGCGCTTGTTTGCGGCGGCGCTCTGGTTCTGGGGGCTTGATTCTCTCGGACGCGCGCGGGGCGGGCGGCGCGACGTCGCGGTGGTCCTTTCGTGGGGATGCCTGATTTCCGGGCTACTCCTTTATGCGTCGGGCAACAGCTTGTTGGCGTGGTACGGCTTGCAGAGTTTGTCGCGAGGCCTTTCGCGAATCGGCGGGGCGGTGTCGGGACACGCGATGTCGGTGGGGCCGTCGTACAACGGCTGGCTCTTCGGCGTGCTGGCGCTGTGCATCGGCGCGTCCGCGTTCCTGATGGGCGCGAAGAGGCGTCCGGTTCGCTTGCTCGTGTATTTCGGGGTGATCGCGGCGGCCTACCTTTTGTTTCTGTCGCTGTACACCATCATTCCCGCAGCTTTGCCTGCGGCGGCCGCGACTCAGCCGGCGGGCAACGCGCCAGTCGTGACCCGAGTATGGGCACAGGCGGTTGAGTGGTATTGGCGCAGTGTGCGGGTGATCTATCCGTCGCAGGTGCCGCTGCTGTTTGGCGCGACTGTGTCGGTTGTCGTCGCAGCGTTTCTGCGCTGCGTGCGCGTCCGGGAGGACGGCATCGCAACAGCCGGCTGGCGTTCGGCGGCGATCGTTGCTTTGCTGGCTGCATTGGCCTCGTGGTCCTGGACGAACGTTCCCGCACCGGCCCGACACGGTCGACTCAAGGTCGCCCTCTATAAAGAGGGATTCCTGAATTGGATGACGCCGAATCACGAGATGTACGGCGCCCGCAGTGCGGGCATGTTCGGCAACATGCCGCTGCTGATCGAACGAATGGGCTGGAAGGCCGAAATCGTTCCGACCCTTACGCGGGAAGCGTTGGCCGACAAGGACATCCTTGTCATCATGAACATGAACACCGCCGTGTCGAACGACAGTCTGCGGGCGGTTCACGACTTCGTCGATCGTGGCGGATCGCTGCTGGAACTCGGGGACCACACGTTTCACAAGAGCGAAGGGCGGCTGCTGCTGAACGATCCGATCGAGCGGACAAGCATCCGCTATGTGTTTGACTCGGGTTACTACTTCGTGGGCGGTTGGCTGCATTCGTACCAATACTGGCCGCATCAGATGACGGATGCCCTCGGCGACGCGGATAACGACTGTGGCTGCGTTGTCGGCGCATCACTCGACATCCAATATCCAGCGACGCCGATTGTGATCGGGCGCTATGGCTGGTCGGACCCGGGTGAAGACGACGCAAAGGATCGCGGGTTCATGGGGAACTCGATGTTCGATCGCGGCGAACCGCTCGGCGATCTCGTACTGGTCGCTGCCGAGAACGTGGGTGAAGGCCGCGTCGTGGTGGTGGGCGACACATCCGGGTTCGTCAACGCGATTCAAGCGCAGACGTGGCCGTTTACGGAGCGGGTGTTTTACTGGCTCGGCGGACGCGGCGCGGCGTCGGTTCCTGCATGGCGGGACGTGCTCGGCGGGCTGCTCCTGCTGGGAGTCGTGTTCGTGGTGGTGCGGACGCCGGGACCGCACGCGATGAATGTGACGGTCGCGGCGGTGAGTCTTTACCTGGCGGGGTGGGTGTCTCATCGCGTCGTTGCGACGCTGCGGCCACCGCCGGCATTACAGGGTCGGGTTGCGACGGTGGATCTGTCGCATGTCGGGCTGCACTCGATCGAGGGCTGGCGCGACAACGGGATTTCCGGCGTCTATTTGAATCTGATGCGCGAGGGCTGGTTCACGATCGGGCTTTCGCGGTTTGACCCGGCGCAGATTATGGCGTCGGACTTGTTCGTGACGATCGCGCCAACGACGCCGTACACCGTTTCCGAGCTTCGCGTGCTCCGTCAGTTCATGGAACAGGGCGGCACGCTGCTGGTATCGGTCGGCTGGGAGCAGCGCGCGGCCGCGCAGTCACTGCTCGACCTCGGTGATCTGAAGCTCCTGCACCGTCCGCTAGGTCGTGCCTCGACGAATGTGCCGAACGCGACAGTCACACCGCAATT
Organism: uncultured Planctomycetaceae bacterium; assembly: GCA_964549445.1. Classification (GTDB taxonomy): domain Bacteria; phylum Planctomycetota; class Phycisphaerae; order UBA1845; family UTPLA1; genus SpSt-539. The sequence continues at coordinate 51,091 of CAZJVS010000025.1, read as the reverse complement.
TTGGAATGCGTGGCCGGTGCTGGGCGGCGAGCCGCTGGTTTCTCTCCGAGGCGATCCAACCATTGTTCAGAAGAAAATCGGCCGAGGGCGGCTGGTCGTGGTCGGCGACAGCTACTTCTTCCACAATCGAAATCTGGAGGGCGAAGAGGGCGGAATCCTGCCCAATATTCAATTCTTCGGCTGGCTGTTGAAGCAAATCACGCCGGAGGCCGCCCCATGACGCGCTGGATCGCGCTGGTACTGGCTTCGCTGAGCTGGCTCTTTGCGTTTCGTTTCTACGTTTCGCCGGATCCGCTCGTTCAGTGGGCGCTCATCGGACTGGCGATCGTTGTGGCGGCCGTCGCATTTCGCGAAGAAGCAGAATCGAGACCGTTTTCCCCGCGTTTTCTGCTGCTGCTCGTTCCGCTCGGGGTTGCGCTGCTAATTGCTGCACCCGATGCGGGCCCGGGCTTGGCGGCAAATCACTTCAATCCGTGGTATGCCGGCGCGTTGCAACTGGCTTCGTCGCCGTACCGGCCGGCGCTGGTTGTCTTGACGGCGGGGGTGATTGTCGCAGCGGGACTGGCGCGGGTTTCTGCGCTGCGGTTTCTGGCGCCGGCGGGGATGGGGGCTGCGATCATCGGCGGTGTGCTGGTGCTGCAGAGCCCGGCGTTCTGGCTGTGCACGGCTTGGACGAGCCGGAACCCGGAAGCGCCGGGCGTCAGCACGCTGGTGTATTACGTGCTCAGGTGGATCGGTTCGGATGTCAGCCTGGGCAACGGCATTCTGTACGTTCGGTCGATGCGGGATACGCATGAGTTCCCGCTGACGTGGGACCATCTAGCGATCTTTCCGTTGCTGACGATCTGGCTGGGCGGGGCGCTGCTGCTGTCGCTCAACCGATCTCGGCGGTCGCTATGGACGTCGTTGCCGACATTCACGGGAGTTCTGATTTGCTACGCGGTTGCGCGGTTGATCGTCATGGTCACGATCTTCGTGCACCGGATGATGCTGGTTGAGCACGAGTCGGAGGCGGTGCACGTCGAGGTATTCTGGCTGCCATGGATTACGGCGGTTTCGTTCCTGCCGCTCATTCCAGTACTTGGCGCGTTGCTGCCGTGGCGTGGAAGCGATTCAGCGACAGGCGTCGCGACCGCGCCGCTTCAGGATCAGCTGCGCGGTCGGGTTCTCGTGATCGCCCTCGCGAGCATGGCCTGCGCCGCGCTGGTGATGGCGAACGGCTTCTGGGATCCGGGTGTCGCGAAGCGCGGCCGAGTGCTAATCGACGAAGCGCACAGCCAATGGGAGCGCACCGATACTCCGTACGACACCGACTGGTACGGTCACGAGTCGGGGTACAACTACTACTGCATGGCGCAGTACCTGCGGCATTTCTATCAAACCGACTTCAACATGCAGGGACTGCTGACGCCTGAGAAGCTGGCACAGTACGACGTGCTGATCCTGAAGACGCCGACGGAGCTGTACACGCCTGCGGAGATCGACGCCATCGAGGGGTTTGTGCGGAACGGCGGCGGGTTGTTCGCGCTGGGCGAGCATACCAACGTATTCGGGTCGAGCAGTTGTTTGAATCCGGTGACTCGGCGGTTCGGGTTGGCGTTCCGCTACGACGTCGTGTTCGACATCGAGCGAAAGTGGGAGCAGACCTACTTCCCGCCACGATTTGGAAGGCATCCCGCGATCCTCGGCGTGCCGTTTTTCCGGTTCGCCGTGTCGTGCTCCTTGCAACCCGAGACGTGGCGGGCGCGGCCGGTGTTTCGGTCGACGGGAGTCTGGTCGCTGCCGATCGACTATTGCCCGAGCAATTTCTACCCGACGGTGCAGGATCACAGCTATGCCAAGTTTGGCGCGTTCGATCAGATGGCGACGACGACGTTTGGTAAGGGGCGCGTGGCGGCGTTTACCGACAGCACGGTCTACTCGAACTTCCTGGCTTTCTATCCGGGCAAGCCGGAGCTGTTGCTTGGGACGGTCGAGTGGCTGAACCGCACGAATCGCTGGAGTGCTTTGAACCTGTTCGCGCTTGGGGCGTTTGTCGTCTGCCTGTCATTGGCAGCGCTGCTCGACTTGCGTTTGCGTCCCGATCCTCGATTCTGCGTGGCGACACTGAGCGTCGTTGCGGGCGTCAGCTGGGCGGCGATGTGGGGGTTCGACCTTTTGACGGCTCGTGCGTATGCGGCGCCGTCGCCGCGAACGCCGGTGACGCAAATCGTATTTGAGATGCAGCACGGCGATTACGAGCTGCCGGTCTTTTCGTTTCCGCAAAAGTTCTTCAAAAGCTACGAAGTTTTCTACCAGTATGTGCTTCGCCTCGGTTACTACACGACGATCGACTTTAACCTGAAACAGGCGGCCGCTGGCAACGATTCAATCGTGATTATCCGGCCGAACCGGCCGTTCCGCGGCGACGAGATCGAGGCGGTGGACAAGTTCCTGCGGCGCGGCGGTTCGCTGCTCGTGCTCGATTCGCCGAGCAACACGAATTCCACTGCCAACGAGTTGCTCAAGCCGTTTGGGCTTAGCTTTGCGCCCGGAATGGGCCGTGGGTCGATGGCAAGGGAGCCGATCAGCGGCTCGTCGATTTGCCGAGTGTCGGGTTCGGGCGCGGTTTCGGGTGGGACGCCTCTCTTGTTGAGCGATGCGGGCGAGCCGGTAGTTGCTGTGGCGAAGGTCGGCAGCGGGCAGATTGTCGCGGCCGGCCTTGCGGATCGGTTTAACGACATGCTCATGGGCGGTGGCACGCGCACACTGCCGGATCGCGACTTGCGGGCTGCGTATGAACTGGAGTTCGAGTTGATGCGCGGTCTTGCCAACGGCGACATGGCGATCGCGATGCGAAGACTCGGCCAGACTTACGCCGCGCCGACCACACAGTCGGCGCCGTCCCCGGCTGCGTCGAAGTGACGACGGTTGACGATTGCGTCAATGCCAATAAGATACTTAGCCCCATTCGCCCGGGTGGCGGAATTGGCAGACGCGCCAGGTTGAGGGCCTGGTGGCCGCAAGGTCGTGCAGGTTCGATCCCTGTCCCGGGCAGTTCAGCCGGTCTTTACTTTACTTGCAGCAATTTGCGGGCATCGGCGTAGAGCGTTTCGTCGGCGGCGGCGAAGCTCGTGACGCCCATTTGTGAGCAGACTTCGGCATTGTTCTTGGCGCGGGTCAGCAGGTATTCGCGGAGAAGCTGGACCTTGGCCGGATCGGTCTGGGGGCTGGCGACAACGACGATTTCGGGCACGGCTTCCGTCTTTCCCAGCACACGAAGCTGATCCTTTGACGGGCCGCTAAGCAGAGAACCGCCCGAATCCGGAAGTGAGTTGAACGTCACTTCGTCGACGACGCCACAGCTAATGCCGCCGTCGAATGCGACGAGCTTTGCGACGTCGGCGCTCCCGCCGAGGGAGTGCAGCCGTCCGTCGAGACTGAGGGGGGGGAGTTCCTTCTTCAGATCAGACGGCTGTACGCCGTTGGCTTCAAGGGTCGCGAGCGCGGCGTAGTCGAGCAGCAATTCGCCCTTGGGACCGAAGCAGAAGCGCTGGCCTTTGCACTCGGCGATCGTCTGAATGGGGCTGGAGGACTTGGCGACGATCAGGCCCTGCCGGGCGACTTTCCCCGTGGAGTTCTGGCCTGCCGCCACCATCTCGAGTTTCGTGGTTGTCGGGATGTCGGCAAATTCGCGGGCGGTCAGGACAGCGAATTGGGCACGGCCGGAGGCGAGTTGTTTGCCGATGTCAGCGCCGCTGATGTACGGATCGAACACGACCGGTTGGTTGAAGAGCTTCTCGAGTTCGGGGTGCAGCGCACGGTATTCGGCCGGCAGCAGGAAAGCACCGACACGCGTGCTGGCGACGTGAATGCTTGGCTTGCTGAGACTGACCATTCGGGCGCCGCCCTGGCAGCCGGACGCGATGGCGACAATCATGAGTGGGAATGCAAACTTGCTCAGGCGAAACATCTGAAATTCTCCTGATCGGCGGCACACAGCCGTCCCCTGGATTTGGACGGGAGTATATGTATCCGGTGGGAGGCGTACAAGAAGCGGCGGCTAGCGCGTGAGCCCCGCTGACCGCATGACCAGCAGGAGGCCGGCGACGTCCGCGGAGCTGAAAGCGCCGACGTCGTAACTGTCCACGTCGAAGACACCCCAGCAGGCACCGTCGTCGTCAAAGAGCGGAATGACCACTTCCGAGCGATCCCGCGGGTCGCAGGCGATGTAGTTTTCACCGAGTTCTTGTACGTCGCGGACGACCAGCGGTTGCCGGGAGCGGAAGGCCTGGCCGCAGGCGCCGTGCATCCCAATGGGGGAGCAGGCGGGCTTGTCGCGGCGGGCGCCGAGGATCATCTCGTCACGGCCGTCGCAGAGGTAGAAGCCGAGCCAGGAGACTCCGGAAGGGTGGAGGGCGTCCCAGAGAAGATCGCAGACGGACTTCATTTGAGCCGCGCGGTCGGAGGCCGGCTGGATTCTTCGAGCCAAGGATTCGTAGTCGCGCTTCATTTCGCCTACCTCGCGGGTCCCGCAATTGATGACAGCCCTTCATAGGATAGTGCGGCCGGGACTCGAAGGGGGAGCGAACCAGTGGCGGTCAGGGCAACGCCTTTCTGCAGCAGCATTTGATTTCAGTGCTGATATCCTGCCTGACGATATCGAGAGGACGAGGCGAATGCAGGAGTTCCGCGCGCCGGAAACGGGTGGAATGGAAGTCCCATGGGATCGACGGCTCGATTACAGACGCTGCGGACGTGTGCGGTCATTGCCGGACTTGCAGTTTGCGCGCTGGCGTGGGTCTCGCTGCTGACGTTCGACGCGCACGACTGGCCGAGCCCGGCGGCGTGGCCGCATCGCGAGCCGGTGAGCAACGCCTGCGGGCGGGGCGGCTCGCTGCTTGCCTATGTGCTGCTTCATTACCTGGGCGAAGGGGCGTATCCGCTGGTGCTCTTTGCAACGGTCGGGGCCGTCGCCCGGCTTGCACGCGATGCGATCGCCGATCTGCCGTTTCGATTAATCGGCGTGGCGCTGCTGGTGAGCGTTACGTCGACATCGGTGGCGCTGATTTCGCCCTATGCGCCGCGCGGATTGCCGGAGGGGAATGGCGGCGTCCTCGGAATAGCATTTTTGGCGGGGCTGCAACATTACTTCTCGGCGGCGGGGACTGCGCTCATTCTACTGTGCGCGCTGATCGTCGGCGTCCTGCTCGCAGCGGACGATCTGGTGCTGCGAGTGCCGGGCGCGTACGGATGGATTCGACGTCGCAGTACGCAGGCCGTCGCCGCCATGCGGTGGGCCGTTCAACCATTGCTGCCGCGACTCGCGACCGCCGGTGGACCGGTGATCGCGGCCGTGCCGCGCGCTCCGCCCATCAAGCGAACTTCGAGTTCGCCGGTGGTCAAGCCGGCCCAGGACCTCGTTGCGGGCCGACTTGAGCAGCCGAAGGCCGTGGAGCCGGCCCGGGAGCCCGAGGTCGAGGCAGCCGCAGAAGCGAAGGCCGAGTCGAAGGCCGAAGTGAAGGTCGAGGAGAAAGCGTCTGAGCCAAGTCGAACAGAATCGCTGCTGTCTTCGGTGCGGGAACTGGTCATCCGCACGACCGGGATTCAGCCGGACAAGGGCAAGCCGGCCGGAAGTCCGTGGCCGAAGGAACTCGGCGACTACGTACCGCCGCAACTCACTTTGCTGCGAGATCCGGAATACACGCGGACTGCGGCGCACGAGGGGCTGGTTCGCGATCAGGCCCGGGTGCTCGAAAAGGCGCTTCAGGAGTTCCGGATCGACGCCCGGGTGGTCGAGATTGACACCGGCCCGGTCATCACGCTGTTCGAGGTTGAGCTGGCGCCGGGCATCAAGGTCGGGCAGATTTCCGCTTTATCAAATGACATCGCTCGAGCGCTGAAGGCGCCGGTCGTGCGTGTCGTGCCGACGATCCCGGGGAAGAACACAATCGGGATCGAGGTGCCGAATCTTGACAAGGAAAAGGTGCGGCTCAAAGAGCTGATCATGCTCGGCGGCGTCAAGCATACGAAGATGGCGCTGCCGGTGTTTCTCGGCAAGGACGCCAGCGGCAATCCGCTGATTGCGGATATTGCGGCCATGCCGCACCTGCTGATCGCGGGCACGACCGGGAGCGGCAAATCGGTCTGCATCAATTCGCTCATCATGAGTTTCCTCATGACTCAGCGGCCGGACCACGTGAAGCTGATCATGATCGACCCGAAGATGGTCGAGCTGTCGGTGTTTAAGGATGTGCCACACCTGATGTGCCCGATCGTCCATGACATGCAGCAGGCCGAGATGATTCTCGACTGGGCCACGACCAAGATGGACGAGCGCTACGAGCTGCTGGCCGAGGCGGGCGTCAAGAACATCGACGCGTTCAACAAGCTTGGCAAGGAGGAAGTCTATAAGCGCTTCCAGCCAACGACCGATCAGGAGCGGGCGCAGATACCGACGCATCTGCCGTACATCGTCGTCGTGATCGACGAGCTGGCCGACCTGATGATGACGAGCAGCAAGGAAGTCGAGCACCACCTGGCGAGACTGGCGCAGAAGAGCCGGGCGGTCGGCATTCACCTGATCGTCGCGACGCAGCGTCCGCAGGCGAACGTCGTGACCGGATTGATTAAGAGCAACCTGCCGTGCCGGATCGCGTTCCGCGTCGCCAGCCGGATGGACTCGCGAATCGTGCTGGATCAGAACGGCGCGGAGTTGTTGATGGGGCAGGGCGACATGCTGTACCTGCCGCCGGGTTCGGCGAAGCTCGTCCGTTCGCAGGGAACTTTCGTCGAGGACGACGAGCTGAAGTCGGTGATCGATGACCTGCGCGGCAAGGCGCAGCCGGAGTTCCATCACGAGCTTGTCAAGCTGCGTCCGACGTCGGACGAGAATGTGGGCGAGCGCGATCCGCTGTTTGATGAGGCGGTAGACATCATCGTGGAGACGCGGCGGGGGAGCGTCAGTCTGCTGCAGCGGCGGCTGGAGGTCGGGTACTCGCGGGCAAGCCGGCTGATCGACCAGATGGCGTCGGCGGGGATCGTGGGCGAATACAAGGGGAGTCAGGCCCGCGAGGTCGCTGTGACAAAGGACGAGTGGGAGCAGATCAAGGCGCAGCGAAACCGTGAGATCGCGACGGGGGGATTCGCGGCGGACCGGGACGACTCAGTAGTTCCGGATGAAATGGCGGGCGAACACCTCTCATAGGCCTAACCCGCTGTGATTACACTTCGTTGACCGTGGCGGAGTTTGGAATCGGGCCGGGCGGCGATTACGGCAACCCTCGAATCGCTCTCGTGTATGAAAGGGTGAGCATCACGACGAGGGCGCATCCGTCTATCGAACGGCGTTTGCCACCATCCGGGGGTGCACGATGCCCATTTTCCGCGGCGTTGACGGGTTCGGGGCGGCGCGCTAGCATGATGACGTGGTTTTTCCGCTGATCGGATTCTCCGGTGGGCGGAAATGGCGCGGTTTTGGCACGGGTACTTGCCGCTCGCCGGAACGCATGAACGGAGTCAGCGGCCTTTCCGCCCGGGCGGTGAGCCGGTCGCTTTTTCTCAGAACAAAAAGGAATTGCCGTTGAATTCGAAGCCTGTCTCCCTGTCGCGGCGAGTCCTCGCTGCGATTACGTCGTGGTTTGACACGGATACTTCGATCGCAAGGGCGTCGAAGTCCGGCAAGAGCGGCATGGATTGGATCCGGAGTATCCCTTTCATCGCGATGCACGCGATGTGCCTGGGCGTAATCTGGGTCGGCTGGAGCTGGATCGCCGTCTCAGTCGCGATCGCGCTCTATTTCGTGCGGATGTTCGCTGTGACCGGGTTTTACCATCGCTATTTTTCGCACCGGACTTTCAAGACGTCGCGGGCGTTTCAATTTGTCATGGCGGTGTGGGGCAGCACTTGCACCCAGAAGGGGCCGCTGTGGTGGGCGGCACATCATCGGCATCATCATCGGCACTCGGATGAGGAAGACGACCTGCACTCGCCGCACCAGGACGGACTCTATTGGAGCCATATGGGGTGGATTACGGCGCGCGAGAATGCCGGCACCAATCTGAAGGCCGTGCCGGATCTGGCGAAGTATCCCGAACTGATGTTTTTGAACCGGTTTGATACGCTGGTGCCGGTGCTGTTCGCGGCATCGCTGTTTTTCATTGGGAAGGCACTGGCCTATTACGCCCCGGGGCTGGGCACAAGCGGGGCCCAGATGCTGATCTGGGGTTATTTCATCTCGACCGTGGTGCTGTTCCACGGTACGTGCACGATCAATTCGCTTTCGCACCTGTTCGGAAAGCGACGTTACGCGACCACCGACGACAGCCGAAACAATTTCATCCTGGCGCTCATTACGCTGGGTGAGGGGTGGCACAACAATCACCACCGCTATCCGGCCTCGACGCGGCAGGGGTTCTACTGGTGGGAGGTGGACATCACCTACTACGGCTTGAAGGCGCTCTCGTGGACCGGGTTGATTTGGGATTTGAATCCTGTTCCCGAAAAGGTGCGCGTGACACGTCTCATCACGGAAACGGCTCCCAAGCCGGCGGCGAAGAAAGCCGGAACAAAGCCGGCCGCACCCAAGCCGCACGGTGAGCTTGCAGTGGCAGAACTGCTGACGCGGTCGGGAATCCTTCCGTCGGCCCAGTCGATCGCGAAGTAGGGTCAGAGGCGGGGGTCAATCGGTTCGCTCTCCATCGCGAGGACCCCAAACACGCACTCGTGAACCCGACGAAGCGGTTCGCGCCGAACAAATCGATCGAGTGCCTCGATTCCGAGTGCGAATTCTCGCAATGCAAGTGATCGTTTGAGGGCCAATCCGCGCGTCCGCAATCGCTCAAGGTTTTCGGGAGCGTCATAGTCCGGGCCGTAAATGATCCGCAGATACTCACGGCCGCGGCATTTCAGTGCTGGTTGCACACGTCCTCGCGTTCCCCTCGGCGCGAAATCAAACGGTTTGATGACGATTCCTTCGCCGCCGGATTCGGTCAGCCGCTCCCACCAATCGATGGCGCTGCGTTGACTCGCTTCGTCGAGGAGATCGACCTGCAAGTGCGGTGTTGCGAGCAGCACGCTCGAATCGCACTCGCACAATCGCCGCAGTGTCTCCATATGCCAGACATGGTCCCGCTGCGAATGAACGGCTCGCTCGGTCGCCAGGAGGTGAAAAGGCGCCAGCTTGAGGTCGTCGATGCCTGAAACGTTCCAGCAGTATCCCCGATAGGCCGCGACGAATCGGGTCGCAGATTCCAACCGCCGCTCAAAATGGCCCAGGAGTTCGGTGTTGGCAGTGCCGCCCGCGATCGCGGTCCGAAGCGTCGCGATGACGTCGGTGATTGCCGTGCGAGCGGCGGCCCCGACCGGGGCGTATTGCTCCGCCAACAGGGCCCGTGCCTTTGCCGACCATGGCATCAACTCGCAATCGAGCGCCATCCAGTCGGAATGCAGTTCATCCCACAGGCCGGCGGCTTCGGCCGCTTGCCGAACGCGCTCGATCAGCACCGACTCCATCGCCGCGTTGTCAAAGAAGCGTCGCCCGGTTCGGGTGTAACAGATACCCGTCTCCGGACCGGTGGCGCCGAAACGCTGCCGCGCGGCGGCTTCGTTACGGCAAATAATGACGATCGCGCGTGAGCCCATGTGTTTCTGCTCGCAAACGACGCGCGGCACGCCTTGGTTGCGAAAGTAACCGAAGGCTTCCGATGGGTGCTCGAGCAGGTCGGGCCGCGAACTTGTCTCGCAGGGAGACATGGTGGGCGGCAGATAGATCAACCATCGAGGGTCGGCGGCGAATCGACTCATGACCTCGAGCGCTGCGGCTGCGTTGTTCTCCCGAATAATCACGTTGCCGGCGAGCTTCGTCAGGATGATCCGCTTTCCCAGCAAGTCTTCGATATCGAGCACGTCGTCGTGTCGCTGTTGCTCACTCAATGCTACAGTCTGAGCGTCATCGGGTGCGATCGGCTTAGACGGCCGAGCGTAGGTGGCGTGCGCGCGAACAGAAACGATTTCGCCTTCGGGGTATCGCAAGGCCGTCAGGCTCCCGCCGAAGACACAACCCGTGTCGATGTTGAGTGTGTGATTCAGCCACTGCGGCTCCGGAACGGGCGTGTGGCCGTAGACGACACTGGCACGGCCGCGATACTCGGCGGCCCAGTTGAAGCGTACGGGCAAGCCGAACTCGTCCGTCTCACCGGTCGTCTCGCCGAAGAGGGCAAACTCGCGGACGACACGGGAACCACGGCCCTGGAGCTCCGCCTTCATTCCAGCGTGTGCCACGACGAGCTTGCCGTCGTCAAGGACATAGTGGCTGACCAGTCCGTCAATGAATGCAACGACACGCTCGCGGAACGAGGCCGGTTCGGCGTCGAGCTGCTCCAGCGACTCCGCCAAGCCGTGTGTGATCTGGACGTTTGCACCCTTGAGTTTGCGCATCAGCTTGATGTCGTGGTTGCCGGGAACGCAGAGTGCATTGCCGCTGGCGACCATGTCCATGACGAGCCGAAGGACCTGCGGCGACTCCGGCCCGCGATCGACCAGGTCTCCGAGAAACACCACCTTTCGACCGGGCGGCGGCGCGACATTGAAGAGGGTCCGGCCATCGTCGCCGATCGACCGGGAAATGCCGTAGCCGAGCTGTCCGAGCAACTCGCACAATTCGTCAAAGCAGCCGTGGATGTCCCCAATGATGTCGAACGGCCCGTGATCCTGCTTGCGATTGTTCCACATCGGGCGTCGATCGATGGTCGCGGCGCGGACATCTTCAACTGACTTCAGCACGTGAACATGCCGGAAGCCCTCCCAGCGCAGATTTCGGAGCGATCGTCGCAATTGCTGTGATTGCTGGCGGACGACGTGTGGACCGAACTGACGGTCGTCACGCTGTGCGTTGCGCTCCTGGCAGAGTTTCTCCGGGAGCTGAAAGACGATCGCAACCGGCAGCGCGTGGTACTGGCGGGCCAGCTCGACGAGCGGCTTGCGAGACTCGGGTTGAACGTTGGTTGCGTCGACGACCACGAGACGTCCGGCTGCCAATCTTTTTCCGGCGATGAAGTGCAGTACGGCGAAGGCGTCCACCGTCGCAGCCTGATCGTTCTCGTCGTCCGAGACGAGCGCACGGCAATGGTCGGACGAGAGCACTTCGGTTGCCTTGAAGTGCGTGCGAGCAAAGGTGGACTTGCCGGACCCGGAGGGTCCGATCAGCACGACAATCGCGTATTCCGGAATTTCAATCGACACGGCGGTCATTTGGATCGTCGTAGAATGGCCATTTGCGTCGGAGCGCCGACCGATTCGTCCTCAGATCCGATGGGCAGATGCGTCGCTCGATATCCGAATCGCTGTGCAATCCCCGCCGTCCATTCCTGAAATTCACCGCGCGTCCATTCAAATCGATGATCGCGATGTCGGAGCCGGCCCGCGGGCAGTGTCGGAAATCGCACGTTGTATTCGATGTTCGGCGTTGTGAGGACGACGCTGGTCGGACGCGCAAACTCAAACACGACGCGCTCGAATGCCGCGAGACGCGGCGGATCGAGGTGTTCAATGACCTCGACCAGCGCGGCCGCGTCGAACCCCGCGATTCGTGCATCACGGTAAGTCAGTGCGCCGTGCAGAAGCTTGATCCGACGGCGCTTCGCGTCCGGCATGCGATCGAGGCGCAGACGCTCGGATGCAATTTGAAGCGCGCGCCAGGAAGCATCAACGCCGACAATTTCTTCGAATTGCCGCTCATCCAGAAGCAATCGCAGTAATCTGCCTTCGCCGCAACCCAGGTCAAGCACGCGCCGCGCGCCGCTGGCTTTCAGTGCTGCCAAGACGCTGCCAAGCCGCTGCTGATTCAGACTGATTTTTTCCTCTACCGCTTCCTCCTCGCGGCTGTGTTCATCGGCGGAGGCGTCTGGATCCGCCTCGTTCTCATCGCTGAGGCGTGCGAGGGCCTCGCGAGTCAAGCGGCGGAAGTGTTTCAGATAGCGCTCGACTATTGATTCGCGTTTCGGGTGCGCATTCAACCACCCCTCCCCGTGTTTCAGGAGTTTTTCGAGTTCTTCCTCACCGACCCAGTAGTGCTTCTCGTTGTCGAGGACCGGTATGAGCACGTAGATGTGCGACAGCAGTTCGTGGAGCGGTCGCTCGCCGCGCAGTCCGACGACGAAGTAGGGACTTTCCCCCCATTCGGGAAATCGCTCGTCAAGCGGTATGCGGCGCGCGGAAACGGCATAGCCGAGCGGTTCGAATAACTCGCGCAGATAGCCCTCGCCGCCCCGACACGGAAGCACTGAGATTTCGACTTCCCACGGAAGCGCTCGCTCGGCCAACTCGGGGCGTTCTTTCGAGCGGCCGGAAAGCGCCGACCCGTAAACTTGCGCAATTGAAACACTGAGAAAAGAAGAAGCGACGTACGGCCGGTCGTTCACGTAGTGATCGATGGAGAATGTCGCGCCGGCCGGGCCGCGGCGCCCGCGGATGAGTCCGATCGGATCGATGTCAAGCACAAGTGCCGCCGTGCAACGCTCAGAAGTCGCCTCAGGATAGAACACGTGGGCGTTGCCGAATGGCAGTTGAAAAGTTTGCGGTCGCGCGGGGTTCTTATGCAGCAGGTAGCCGAGATCGGTCGCGGGCGCGGTCGTCGATGTGATTTTCAGGAGCATGAGGACAACCGCCGGTAGACATAGCTTCGCGCTCGAAGTTGCGTGCGATTTGATTACTTATACCCGGGGTCGTGGCGGTCGAAAAGGACTGACTTGACACCGGCTCCGGCCGAATCGTATCCTTGAAGATCGGTATGATGAATTCGCAGCTGGATTCGTGGCACGTCTGGAACTGGCGACCGATTTCGCCGGTGGTCGGAGTCTAGGCGCGCTCAAACGATTTGTGACACGCGGACTCAGGACCCCGGCTTGGATGCCGGGGTTTTTTTATTTTCGGAACCGATCTGTTGCGCGGGCTGGCCATGACGATACAGGACGCCATTCAGCGGATTGTCGCCGGAGGCCGCCTCCATGAAGAGGAAGCGGCGGCCGTCGCGCGCGAGATTATGGCTGGGCGGGCGTCGGCCGCGCAGATCGGCGGATTCCTCGTGGCGCTGCGGATGCGCGGCGAGTCGGTCGACGAAATCGTCGGATTCGTCCGGGCTGTGCGGGATGGGGCCATGCCGACGCCGATCGCGGGCGACGACGTCATTGATACGTGCGGAACCGGCGGCGATGGGCGCGGAACATTCAACATCTCGACGGCGGTGGCGTTCGTAGCGGCGGCGGCTGGTTGCCGCGTCGCGAAGCATGGCAATCGCTCCGTGTCGAGCGCCTGCGGCAGTGCGGATGTCCTCGTCGAACTGGGTGTTCGGATCGACCTGCCGCCGGAGCGGACGGCGGCGAGTATTGAGCAGATCGGCGTCGGCTTTCTGATGGCACCGCTGTATCATCCCGGGGCGCGGCACGCGGTTGAGCCGCGAAAGCAGATCGGCATTCGCAGCATCTTCAACACGATCGGCCCGTTGGTGCATCCGGCACGGGCCAGGCGGCAACTGATTGGCGTCTATGCGGCTGAGTTGACGGAGACAATGGCGCAGGTCTTGCAGCGGCTCGGCTCGACGCACTGCTTGATCGTGCATGGCGAGGACGGCATGGATGAGATCAGCATCACGGCGCCAACACGCGTGACCGAGCTGCGGGATGGGGCGATCAAGACTCACCGCATTGCTCCGGAAGACATGGGGCTGCAACGGGCCGAGATTGACGCCATCGCGGGTGGCGACGCGGCTGCCAACGCGCGATTATTGCGATCGGTGCTGGCCGGGGAGGCGGGGCCGCGGCGCGACGTGGTGCTGCTGAATGCCGGGGCGGCTATCTACGTGGGCGGGCGGGCGGCGACGCTCGGCGAAGGCGTCGCCGGGGCGATCAAGGCGATCGACTCCGGGGCGGCAATGGACAAGCTGAACGCACTCGTCGAGTTCGGCAGGAGCGGAAGGACTTGAGCGCGCTGGACGCCATCGTCGAGCACAAGCGACAGGAAGTTGCGGAGCGACGCGCTCGGCTGCCGCTTTCGGCACTGCGCGATCAAGCGCCTCCGGCGTTGCGCGACTTTGCGGCGGCATTACGCCGGCCGGGTCTCTCGGTGGTCGCCGAGATCAAGCGCCGGTCGCCGTCGCGCGGGGCGATTCGCGAATCGCTTGACGTTGCCGGCCTCGCGGGCGAATACGCCCAATCCGACGCGGTCGCGCTCTCGGTTTTGACGGAAACGAGTCATTTCGGCGGCTGCGATGAAGATTTGATGCAAGCGCGTGCAGCGGTGGAATTGCCGGTCTTGCGGAAGGATTTCACGATCGACGAGTACCAGATATTCGAAGCCCGGGCGATCGGGGCGGATGCGTTGCTGTTGATCGTTCGAATCCTGAGTGCGATGCAAATGCGGGATTTTCTGGCGGCAGCTGAAGCGGTCGGTATCGCGGCGCTGGTCGAGGTGCACGATGAGCGTGAACTGGAGCGCGCGATTGAGCTGGATGCGCGCATCATCGGGGTCAACAATCGCAACCTCGAAACGCTGAGGATTGATCTGGCAACGTCGCTTCGATTGCGGCAAATGATTCCGGCCGGGCGTCTGGCGATTGCCGAGAGCGGGATTGAGACTCGCGACGATGTGCGACGGATCGAAGGTGCCGGCTACGACGCGATGTTAATTGGAGAGTCATTGCTGCGTGCGGGGAGTCCGGGTGGCAAGCTTCGCGAGTTGCTGGGGAGGGCGTCATGACGCGCGTGAAGATCTGCGGCATCCGCACGCCCTCGGATGCGCTGGCAGCCGTGGACGCCGGCGCGGACGCGATCGGACTCGTCCTGACGGAGTCACCGCGAGAGGTCGACATGGATCACGCAGAGGCGGTGATTGCAGCCCTCCCACCGTTGGTCACCGCCATCGGAGTCTTCATGAATCAGGAGGTCGAACGCGCACAGGGAACGGCGATCGTGCTGCGTCTCGGGGCCGTGCAACTTCACGGAGACGAAACTCCCGAGGATTGCCAGGCCGTATGGTCGGTGCCGGTCATCAAGCGGTTTCGCGTCGAGGATGGTGACAGTACGGCGACGCTGGCGGAACGAATGCGTCCATACCACGTTGGCGCGTACTTGCTCGATCCGGGCGCCGGAAGTGGTCGGACGTTTCGCTGGGCGGCGGCGCGCGGGCTGCCTCAGCGGATCATTGTGTCGGGCGGTTTGACGCCCGAAAACGTCGGCGAGGCGATCCGAACGCTCCGGCCGTACGCCGTGGACGTATCGTCGGGCGTTGAACGGTCGGTCGGGGTCAAGGATCATGACCGGATGCGCGAGTTTGTGCGGGCAGTAAGGGCGGCAGATGTTGATCACGGAACCCGATAGTCGCGGCTACTTCGGCCGATTCGGCGGACGATATGTGCCGGAAACGCTGATGCAGGCGTTGGGCGAGCTTGAGGCCGCCTATCGAGCGGCAAAGTGCGATCGTGCATTCGTGTCGCAGCTCGAGCAGCTCGGGCGGGAGTACGTGGGGCGACCGACGCCGATTCACGCGGCCGAGCGGCTGAGTGCGAGACTGGGCGGGCCGAAAATAATCATCAAGCGCGAGGACCTGGCGCACACCGGAGCGCACAAGATTAATAACGCCATCGGTCAGGTGCTTCTCGCGAAGCAGATGGGAAAGACGCGAATCATCGCGGAAACTGGCGCCGGACAGCACGGCGTTGCGACCGCGACGGCTTGTGCGCTGGTTGGCTTGAAGTGCCATGTCTACATGGGCAGCGATGATTGCAAGCGGCAGCGGATGAACGTGCTGCGGATGCGATTGCTGGGCGCCGAGGTGATCCCGGTCGAATCGGGCAGCCGGACGCTGAAGGATGCGATTAACGAGGCCATTCGCGACTGGGTCACCAACGTCGGGACAACGCACTACGTGATCGGCTCGGTGGTCGGGCCGCATCCATACCCCATGATTGTCGGCGATTTTCAGGCGATCATCGGACGAGAGACGCGCGAACAGGTGTTGAATCGCGAAGGCCGGCTTCCAGATGTCGTGGCGGCGTGCGTTGGCGGGGGATCGAATGCCATCGGCGTATTTCGGGCTTTCGTCAATGATCCGGTTCGGCTCATCGGTGTCGAGGCAGGAGGACGCGGGACACAGACGATGCAGCATGCGGCGACGCTCGTTGCTGGTCGGGTCGGCGTCCTGCACGGAGCCATGAGCTATCTGCTGCAGGACGACGACGGACAGGTGCGCGAAACGCACTCCGTGTCGGCCGGCCTCGACTATCCCGGTGTAGGGCCGGAGCACGCGTATCTGCACGAGTTGCGTCGTGTGGAATACGTAGCCGCTGATGATGAGTCTGCCATTGCGGCATTCAAGCTGCTGGCGGAGTGCGAGGGGATTATCCCGGCCCTTGAACCGGCGCATGCACTCGCCCATATCGTGAAACTCGCGCCGTCGATGGCGAGCAGCAGTCTTGTCGTATTGAACCTGTCCGGGCGCGGCGACAAAGATCTGGAAATCGTGGAGGGATCGGTGTGACGATTTCCGATGTTTTTGAGAAGGCGCGAGCGAAGGGCGATTTGGCCTTTCTGTGCTACCTGACGGCGGGGTTTCCGACGCTCACAGAATCAATGCGCCACATCGCAACGGCCGCCGCGAGCGGTGCGGACATCATCGAGGTGGGCATTCCGTTTTCCGATCCAATCGCGGACGGGCCGACGATTCAGCATGCGTCGCACGTCGCGTTGCGGAGCGGCGTGACGCTTCGGACGACGTTCGTGGCGCTTCGCGAACTGCGCTTGGAAACGCCGCTGATCATCATGAGCTACCTGAATCCGCTGCTGGCGTACGGACGCGATGCGTTGCTCAGGGACATGTTCGGTGCGAAGGTGACGGGGCTGATCATTCCCGATCTGCCGGCCGAGGAGTCGGATGATTGGCGGGCCGCGGTTCACCACGCAGGCGTCGGGCTCATTCAACTCGCCGCGCCGACGAGCACCGATGAACGGCTGACGTTGATTGGTGATCGAAGTGATGGATTTGTCTATGCTGTAAGCGTGGCCGGCATCACCGGGTCGCGCCGAACTTTGTCAGACGGGCTTGGCGCTTTTCTCGAACGGGTTCGCAAAAGCGCGCGCAAACCAGTGGCGGTCGGCTTCGGCATCTCGACGGTTGAACAGATTCGATCGCTCCGCGAAACGGCCGATGGCGTCATTGTTGGCAGTCGATTGATCGAGTGTATTCGCGAAAATGGGGACCTCGGGGCCACTGTGCGAGAGCTGAAGGCCGCGACCAGGAGTTAGCAACATGCTCGTAGTGATGAAGCAAGGCGCCGAGGAGCGACAGATCGAACAGGTCTGCCGCGTCATCCGCGAGATGGGACTCGCGCCGCACCCGATTCCGGGCAAGACGCGAACGGCGATCGGCATTACCGGCAACACCGGGCCAGTAGATCCGAGCACGCTCGCGGCGATGGACGGAGTGCTCGACGTCATTCGCGTCACAAAGCCGTTCAAGCTCACGAATCGCGAAATGAAGCCCGAGAACACGGTTATTCGCGTCGGCGGCGCGGTGATTGGCGGGCCGGAGATTGTCGTGATTGCCGGGCCGTGTTCGGTCGAGGCCATGGAGTCGACGGTGACGGCAGCGCGAGAGCTGAAGCGCCTAGGGGCGAGCCTGCTTCGCGGAGGGGCGTTCAAGCCGCGGACGTCGCCCTACGCATTCCAGGGGCTTGGGCGCGAGGGTCTGAAGATTCTGGCTGAGGCCCGGGCGGTCAGCGGGCTGCCGATTGTCTCCGAAATCCTCTCAACCGAAGACATGGATCTCGTCGAGGGCTACGTCGACGTTGTCCAGATCGGCGCGCGAAACATGCAGAACTCGCCCTTGCTACGACGGGCCGGCCAGCTTCGCAAGCCCGTGCTCCTGAAGCGCGGCATGGCGGCGACGCTGGAGGAGTTCCTGCTGGCGGCCGAGTACGTCATGGCCGAGGGCAATCGTGAAGTCATCCTGTGCGAGCGCGGGATTCGGACTTTCAGCGATCACTCGCGGTTCACGCTCGATCTGGCGATCGTGCCGGAGTTGAAGCGACTGTCACATCTGCCAGTCGTCGTCGATCCGAGTCACGCGGCAGGGCGGCGCGATCTTGTCATTCCTTTAGCGCGTGCGGCGATTGCGGCCGGTGCGGACGGCGTGATGGTCGAAGTTCATCCCGACCCGTCGCGGGCGCTGTCGGATGCCGCGCAGGCCCTGACGTTCGAGATGTTCGATGAACTGATGGACGAGCTGCGGCTGATCGCGCCGGCGGTTCGGCGGCCGATCGCCGAATGTAATGGTAGCGCGGCGAAGGTCTCGCGATGAGTCTACCGCCGCTTCCGCCTATTCCGGTCTGGCATCGGCGGATTGCAACCCGAGCTTCGCCGGTGAAGCTTTTCGAAGCGTTGTATGGCAGCGACGCTTGGGCGTTTCTCTACGAGTCGCTCGAAGCGCACGGAACGCAGGGACGCTATTCTTTCATTGGCGGTCGGCCGCGCGCCATTTTTCGGTGCACGGGGAGCGATTTAGAACTGACGCTCGGCGATCGCACGGTCCACGAGCGAGGCGATCCGTTCTCTGCGCTGCGCGAACTCATCCGAACACAGGAAAACGTGCCGCCGGTGGCGCCATTCTGCGGTGGTGCGGTCGGCTACCTTTCTTACGACACGGTGCGTTGGACCGAGGCGATACCCGACCATAAACCGCGCGAAATTGGCGCGGCGGACGCGTGTCTACTGTTCCCCCGCGAAGTCATCTGCTTCGACCATCTCGAAAGAGTCGTTCATCTGGTTCTGTTTGAGCCGGATGGGCATGACGCGCGACTCGACGAAATCACTTCCGCACTTCGGGTCGCCGAGCGCCAATCCGAGACACCGCCGGCGCGGCTCGGCGGCAGCGCCGATCTTCGGCCGCAGATGTCGCGCGAGCAGTTCGTTCGCATGGTCGAGTACGCGAAGGAATACATCGGATCGGGTGATGTTTTTCAGGTCGTGCTATCGCAGCGGTTTGAGTTTCCGCTTCGCGTGCCGCCGCTCGCCCTCTACAAGGCATTGCGGGTGACGAATCCGTCTCCTTACATGTACTTCCTGCGGCTGGGCGGGGTCGACATCGCCGGGTCATCGCCCGAGGTTCTGGTACGGCTGACCGGCCGGCGGGTGGTGACGCGACCGCTGGCCGGCACCCGGCGACGCGGGACTACGCCGGCCGAAGACGATGCTCTCGCATCGGAGTTGCAATCGGATCCGAAGGAGAACGCCGAGCACGTCATGCTTGTCGATCTCGGACGCAACGACCTCGGGCGGGTCTGCGAGTTCGGGTCCCTTCGCCTCACCGAGCTTCAGAAAGTTGAGCGACATTCCAAGGTTATGCACCTGGTATCAAATGTCGAAGGCTGGCTGCGCGACGACTTTGACGCGTTCGACCTGTTTCGGGCGACTTTTCCCGCTGGAACGGTTTCCGGAGCGCCCAAAGTCCGGGCGATGGAGATCATCGAAGAGTTGGAGCCGGTCCGGCGCGGAATCTACGCTGGCGCGATTGGTTACTTCAGTCTGCTGGGAGACATGGACCTTTGCATCGCGATCCGCACCATCGTGATGGCGGGTGGGAAGGGTTACATTCAGGCGGGTGCGGGGATCGTGAGCGACTCGGTACCGCAACTCGAGTATGAGGAATCCGTGAGCAAAGCGCGGGCGTTGATGCACGCCATCGAACTTGCGGACTCGAGCCACATCTGAGCCACCGAGAACAGCGGCAATTGCAACGGCGAGGATGAAGACTCGGGCACGGCCGTCGACTCATTCGCGGGGGCTTGTGAAACTTCGGTCCAACAAGCAGTGAAATTGCCGGTCGGACGTCTGAACTGCAATTTCGTCTCCGCAGCAGCCGCCGGGCGTGACAAGAGCCGCACCTAGCATCTACGATACCCGGCGTGAGTTCTCATTTCGGACAGCGGCGCTATCTGATCAATTTCGACGTGCAACGTCTCGGACAGGTTTTTACCGACGTGCTGGTCATCGGCAGCGGCGTGGCCGGGCTTCGCGCGGCAATTGAGGCCGCGAAGCATGGGAGCGTGTTGCTGGTCTGCAAGGACGCTGCGACCGAGTCCAACACGTCCTACGCACAGGGCGGAGTGGCGGTGGTCCTGCGGAGCGACGACAGCCCGACGAACCATGCGCGGGACACCATCGAGGTCGCATGTGGTCTTGGCAACCACGATGCAATTGAAAAGATGGTGCACGACGGCCCCCACAGACTGCGGGAGATGATCGGATGGGGTGCAAAGTTTGATCTTGAAGCGGGGCAGGTGGCCCTTGGACTGGAGGGGGGGCACTCGGCCCCTCGGATCGTCCACGCTCACGGTGATGCGACCGGGCGTGAAATCGTGCGGGTACTTCTCGAGCAGGCGCAGCAAAGCGAGTTGGTCCGGATATTTGACCGGTGCATGGTTATCGACCTGGTCACCGTCGAAGGGCGGTGCGTCGGGGCGCTGACTCACCATGCGAAGTATGGGTATCAAATCTTTTACGCGCGACAGACCATCGTTGCGACCGGTGGCGCCGGGCAACTCTTCCGTGAATCGACGAATCCGCCGGGTGCAACGGGCGATGGTCAATCCCTCGGGTTTCGTGCGGGCGCGATGCTGCGCGATATGGAGTTCATGCAGTTCCATCCGACCACGCTGTACGTCGCCGGAGCGAGCCGCACCCTCATCAGCGAGGCGGTCCGCGGCGAAGGAGCTTATCTGGTTGATCGGAGCGGACAGCGCTTCATGCCGGACTATCACAATGACGCCGAACTGGCGCCGCGCGACGTCGTTTCTCGCGCGATTGTGGCCCAGATGGCCGCGACCCATGCGACTTGCGTGTACCTTGATGTGCGACATCTCGCGGCCGGACGGTTCGCCCATCGATTCCCGACGATCATGCAGCAGTGCCACGAGTTTGATATCAATCCAGAGAAAGACCTCATCCCGGTCCGGCCGGCCGCGCACTATGCGATCGGGGGGCTGGCCGTGGGACTTGACGCCCGGACAACGGTTGACGGACTGCTGGCCTGCGGAGAAGCAGCTTCGACCGGTGTTCACGGCGCGAATCGGCTCGCGAGCAACTCGCTGCTCGAAGGGCTTGTGTTCGGGGCAGTGGCCGGGGCACAGGCCGGCGAATCGGCCCATTCCGCCCGGGAACCGCAACGGCCGATCCGGATGCGGTGCTCCTTTGGACCCAGCCCGCGGACCGAACTGGACCTGACGGATGTCAGGAACAGCCTGCGGGCCGTCATGTGGAGAAACGCCGGCATTGAACGGACGGGCCCGCGACTCGAAGAGACACTGGAGATCATCGATTTCTGGGCGAGATACGTGATGGACAAGGCATTCGACGACCGTTTCGGCTGGGAAGCACAGAACATGCTGACTTTTGCGCGATGCCTGGCCCAGGCGGCGGCGGCCCGGAAGGAGTCTCGTGGCGTACACTATCGCGGCGACTATCCAACCACGGACTCGGATCGGTATTTGGGGCACGTGACTTTGCGGCGCCAGGAGAGCGGAATCGAACAGTCGTTTGAGCCATTACGCAACGGCACTCGTTAAGTTTCATTCATCCCGTGTGGCAGGAATTGTTTGGTCCTGCGCGACGCGTTGGTTACAATATCGCCTCGAGGTTTCTTCGATGTCCCGCCGTGCCCGAATTCATCCGACCGCATTTTCTCTCGTTGAACTACTGATCGTGATCGGGATTCTCGCACTGCTCATCAGCATTCTGATGCCGTCGCTTACGGCAGCGCGCAGCGAAGGGCTGCGCCTCAAGTGCCTGAGCAACATGCAGGCGATCGGCCTCGCTTTCGCGCAGTACTCAATCGAGGATCCGAGCACCTATCTCATCCCCGTGCATCCGCAAGCCGAACAGGGGTGGCGATTCGATGGCGAGTATGAGTACGGCGGCGGTGCATCAACGCTCGAAGGCGGAATCGGAGGCATTTATCGAGATGCGTTTCCGCCTGAGTCGCGAACGCTGAACAAGTTTCTATACGGCGAAGTCTCAGCCGGAATGGATTGGTCGCTGTTCCATTGCCCGTCTGATGCGGGCGTTCCCAACGCCCCTCGGAACTTCGACTCCGCGATCCCATTCGACGTGCCGATGTTCGAGGTCACCGGCACGAGTTATCGCATCAACAACCACATCCAGATGTACACCGACGAATACTTCTACGGGCCGTACATGCGTAAGAGCACCCGGATTCCAGAATCGTCGTCCACGGTCGTGCTCGAGGAGACGATTGCGGAGGCGGCAATCTACAATCCTCCGCCGTACATTGCGCCGGGCTGGCACATGAAGCCTATGCGTTACAACGTTTCATTTGCGGACGGACACGGTGCAATCATCAACATTCAGGGTGGCAACGAGCCTCCGCGCGCTCAATTCGACGGTTACTGGGTTTTTCGAGGAGAGGGTTGGCGACTTGATTGCTATCCGGAGCCACCGATTTTTGATCGCGCGCGGCCCGTTCCGACGGGCGATTCGGATCACTCGAATGACGTCGACGACGTCGGCCAGTGACAGCGCCACCCACGCCCAGAGCTGGAATCGGAGAGTCAGTTCGTCCGAAGCTGGACCGGAATCATGGCAACTCCAACCAGCGGCGGCCCGGAACGAATTCCGAGAAACGGGAAATCCGCAGGAACGCGGGATTCAAGCGGAAAGGTGTCACGCGGTTCGCGGCCAACGGTCGCGCCGATCCAATTCCAGTCGGAACCAAAAACGCAGGCCGTTTCGTCGCCTCCGCGAATGTCGCGTTCTTCCAATTTGACCCTGTTCATCGCAGCGGGGCTGCTTGCGACTGCGGGGACCGTGGTGGCGCTTCGTATTGTGCAAATGCAAAAGGCAGGAAACGCCAATGAGCGCGGACAGCCGGCCGCGTATTCGGTCAGCTGTCGCGTGTGCATGGCGCGGTTTGCAATGCCGTCTGCAGAGTTCAACGAGGCATTGACCATCCGAACCAACCGGTCGGGAAACCGGGTCAAGTGTCCCAAATGTGGGGCAGAGGATGCGGTTTTTCGCACGGAATCGGGGATGGCGGGCCAGGCGGAGTTGGGGCCGGATGGATTTTCGACTCAGAACCCCCGTTTGGCTAAGTAAAAACGCTTATAGTGATAGCCCCAGCTTGTCCGTGGAATCGGATTTGACTTGCACCTGGAGGGTACCCATAATTAGGCTGGGCAGATAGGTATCTGGCGCGGCACAGTGCTGGATACTGTCATCGCGGCGGCCCTTCGCACGGGCGGCAGCGATCGGAGGCTTCGAGGTGGGCTACCGGCTCGCCGAAATCACGCAGCTCGCACGCGAGCTGGAGATGGCCCCGCTCCGCCACCGACTCCGGCACTTGGCTGGAGCCGAACGGTTGCTGACCCTGCTCCAGGCCGACAAAGAGTATCCCTACGCATTTGTCTGCTTCCATGTCACCGGCTATCGGCCCCGTCATGAATCCGCGGCGTCGCTTTCCGGCGGCTCATTGATTGCCGATCTCGCAGCGCTGATTGACGAACTTACTAATCGACATCCCATGCCGGCCTCTGGCGCGGGCGAACCGCTCCATTCGCCGGAGGAATTGGCCCGTCGGTTCAGGGTTTCAGCCCGGACGATCGCGCGGTGGAAACTACGCGGCCTGATTGGCCGATGGTTTGACCAGGGAGACGGACGGTCGCGTTACGCGGTGCCGCAGAGTTCGCTGGCACGCTTTGTTTCACGCAACATCGAACTGATCCGGCGTGCGGCGCAGTTCCAAGTCATGGACGGTGCCGAACGGCGGCGGATCATTGAGCGGGCCGCCGTGCTGCTTGCCGAGCAGCCGCGCTCGATGCACGCCGTTTCGAAGATCATCGCCGGCGAAACCGGCCGCGCGATGGAGACGATCCGGCTCCTCCTGCAGCGGTACGACACCGAAAATCCCGGCGATCCGCTATTTGGCCGCGAGTCGATGGCGGAGATCAGCCCCGAGACGGCCATCGCGACAGCGTTTCGCGAGGGCGAATCGGTCGAGTCGATTGCCCAGCGGTTTGACCGCAGCGAAGACGTCGTTCGCGGCGTCATCGGGCGGAACCGGCAGGCCGAGTTGGCGAGGACGCCAATCGAATACATCTACAGCGCGGAGTACGACCATCCGGAAGCGGAGCAAATGATCTTCGCAAATCCGGCGGACGGTCCGATTGAAGAGGCGCTGCGCGAGCGGCCGTCCGAGCGGGTCTCGGCAGCGTTGCCTCCATACCTTCAGGCACTATATCGCGTGCCACTCCTGACGGCGGCCGGCGAGCGCACCCTATTCCATCGCTACAACCTGTTACGCCACCAGGCCGAAGTCATTCGCAGGCAATTGCGGCCGACGTCACCGTCGCTGGATGCCATCGCTCGGATTGAAAGACTTCTTGACCGGGCAGCGTGCATTAAGAGCGACATCGTTCAGGCGAACCTGCGGCTAGTCATCAGCATTGCAAAGCGCCACGTCCGCAGCGGTCGCGGGCGCGAGTTGTTCGAGCTGGTCAGCGACGGAAACATGGCCCTAATGAGGGCGGTGGACAAGTTTGACGTTTCCCGCGGGTTCAAGTTCAGCACCTACGCGTCGTGGGCCATTATTCGTCATTTTGCGCGGGCCATCCCCGAAGAGATTCGCTGGGAACACCGACATCAGACCGGCCGCGACGAAGTCCTTGCACTCACCGGCGACCGACGGGCCGAGCCGGTTCGCGAGGAGGAGCCGCAGGACCTGCGTCGTGTTCTGACGGCGGGGTTGAGTCGCTTGGACGAACGCGAGCGCGTCATTATTGAACGGCATTTCGGGCTTGACCCGTCGAAGGCCGGCGCTCCGCTTGAAGTCATTGGGCGGGAGTTGGGGATCAGCAAGGAGCGCGCGCGACAAATCAAGGAGCGCGCACTCGAGAAACTGCGCGAAGCGATGGCCGGCGTGTCGGCAGCCGTCGCGTAGCACATCAACGACTTCGATTGTTCCTTGATTACTGAATCCGAACGGCAACCATGGTGATGTCGTCGTTCTGGGCGTTTCCGCGCGTGAACTGATTCATCAGGCGGCGAACGGCCGCGATTTGCTCTCGCGGCGAGTCTCCGGCCGCGCCTTTCAATGCGTCGAGCAGCCGGGTATCCCCAAAGTCCGCGCCGGCCTCATTGCTCGCGTCCGGCACGCCGTCGGTGTAGAGGAACAGTGTCGAGGGGCCCTTTCCGAGGTCTACTTTCTGGACGGGATAGTTGAAATCGTCCTCGACGCCGAGGGGCAGATTCGGTTCCGTCGCGATAACGTGGATTTCGCCGCTCGGAGCGATTGCGATTGGCGGCAGGTGTCCGGCATTTACGAACGTGCAGGTTCGCAAGGCGACGTCGATGAGGGCGAATATTCCCGTGATGAATCGATCACCCTCCACATTCTTGCAGACGAGGCGATTGAGCGTGTGTATCGCCCGGCTCAGGTCGTCCTGCTCCACCAGCAGCATGTGCACGGCGGCCTGCAGATTAGCCATGAGGAGGGCGGCGGGCACGCCTTTGCCGGCGACGTCGGCGCATACAACTGTTACGCGGCCGTCGGGACGACGGAAGTAGTCGTAGTAGTCGCCGCTGACGCGTCGGCCGGGGTCGTTCAGGGCCTCGATCACCAAGCCCTTGTCGTTGAGCGGCTCAGCGGGCAGAAGCCGGGTCTGGATCTGCCGCGCGACATTCAGTTCTTCTTCCATCCGCAAGCGCTGTTCGCGCTCCTCGAGAAGTCGGACGTTGGCGAGGGCCAATGCGGCTTGCTTCGCAAGGGCGGCGAAGTAATCAACGTCTTCCTTGGTGTAGCCGGCCGACGCGGTCACTCGATCGCCGTAAAGGACGCCGTGCACGCGATTGTGATACACGAGCGGAACGCAGATGGCCGAACGGATATTATTGGAAACCATGCTTGCGGTCGGATCGGACAGATCGCTTGAGACGTCGTTGACCAGGATTCGCTCGGCGCGGTGGAGCGCACGCTGGACGATGCTGCGGCTGATCTTGAATTCGCCCGATGGATCCGGACGCTGATTGCGAATGGCGATCCACTGCGGGACAGACTGTTCGCCTTCCCAGAGCGCGATGCCCCCGCGATCGAAGCGGAGCGACTCGATGCAGACGGTCATGACCTCGTTGAGCAGCTCGTCGCGATCGAAGACGCCCGTGATTCGCTCAAAGAGGCCGTAGAGACGGTCAAGACGCTGCTGGGAGAGATTGATCTGCTGATCGGGGTGCCAGACGGACGTGCTGCCGAAGCGCGTCTCGATCTCGCCCAGGACGATTTGTTCAGCTGAGGGTTTGCAAAACGTCAGCACGAATGGTCCGACGCCGATGCGATCGCCTTCACGCACGGCAACCGGCTCGGCCGTCGTTACCGGTTGTTCGTTCAGCGTGGTGCCGTTCTTGCTTTTCAGGTCTTCGATGACGAGGTTGCCGTCCTTGTCGCGCGCGACGCGAACATGCCGGCGGGAAATGACGTGGTCCTCGAGCGGCACGTCGCAGGCGGCGTCTCGACCGATGAAAAAGCTGGCTTTGTCGACGACACGAGGCGTGACGCGGCCGTCGGGATGTAGGATGCGTACCTCGATCATCAGTTCCCGTTCCGGCGGCGCACCTACCAGCCCCCGAAGATCCGAGAGATGAGCGTGAAGGGGAAGAAGAACCCGGTCTGAATCACGCCGGGGCGCAGCAGGGCTTCAATGTTGGCCTGGAAAACCTGCGCGCATCCGGTAAGGCCGGGAATGTAAAGTGCTCCGGTGACGATGGCTGCGGCCTTCATAAGACGTACGTGTCTGCGTTTCATTCGGGGCGCTCCTGAAACTGGAATCTCTCTATCGGATTGTCCGTCGCGCGCGTGCCGAAGTCAATCGGCTTCGGTGGCGGCAACAGCGGTCTTCAGCACCGCCGACAGGGCGTCGCCGTCGACTTGGTCGAGCGTCTGAACGAGGAATTGAACTCGGTCGACGGGCCGGCCGCGTTCGATTCGAGGGGTGAGTCCCAGCCTCTCGATTTGTGATGCGGAGATCACTCCACCGGGCACGGATACATCGATCTGGATGCCGTGGCGAGCACTGGTACCGATGCGGGCCACCGTGGCGCCAGAGCGATCGACGAGGCAAACGGCGGACTTTCGCGCCCAATCGGGAGTGAGATCCGTTCGCACTCGGCTCATGCGGCCGATCAACTCCACGAGCGTCATCGGCTTCCATTGCGGAGGTTGTGTCGGCGAAAGGGACTTCTGCGACAGATGCCAGGCCTTGCCATCGACTCGCCACGGTTGTGCCCGGGCGACGTCCCGCGCGAGGGAGCGGACAAACGTCAGGTAGCAGCGCGTCGCGGTCTTGAGGAAGTCGCGGAAGCCCTTGCTGGCGACTTCAGCCTCGTCATGAATCAGTATCCGAATGCGGTCAGTGTCACCGGGATGGGGGCGAATCTTGACGCGCGGTTCGTTGCCGTAGATCGGCAGGTCATTTCGATCGTCGAGCGTTTTGAGGCCGAGCTTTTTGTTCAGTTCGCCCTCCGCAAAGGTTCGCCGCGGGACGCGGAAATTCAGGTCGAGCAGCCAGCGGGCGCCGGTCAGGGCATGAAGAAACCAAGGCACGGACGCGGCTACGACGTTCGTCGGCGGCGTTGCGGTGACTTCGACCCTGGCGCGGTCATTCCAATCGGTTGGCGCGAGGGCTTCGCCCCCGAGTTTCTCGACCTCGTCGATGACAAACTCCAACGCAGCGCCGGACCACTCAATCTTTTCGCCGCGACGGCTAACTCGGTCGCGGATATGCCATGCCCGGCCGTTTCGCTGCCAGGGCATCTTCACGTTTTCGTCGGCGTCCGGAACTTTCAGCGGCGCCTCTCTCGTTGACGTGGATTTCGCGGCGTCGGGCCGGGTCGTGACACGCTCGGCTCGTGGACTCGATTTCAACACATCAGCAAGCGCCCGGCCGGTATGTGAGTCCTTGGTGGTCGCAACGTCTTCCGGCGTGCCCGCGGCGACGATGCGGCCGCCGGCCGGGCCCGCCTCGGGTCCAAGGTCGACGATCCAGTCGGCCGATTTCAGCACATCGAGATTGTGCTCGATGCAGACCACGCTGTTGCCGAGATCGACCAGTCGGTAAAGCACGTCGAGCAGCTTTCGGACGTCGTCGAAGTGCAGGCCGGTTGTCGGCTCGTCGAGAAAGTAGATCGTGCGGCCGGTCTGCGGCTTGCTGAGTTCGGCGGCAAGTTTCACGCGCTGCGCCTCGCCCCCCGACAGGGTGTTCGCGGCCTGGCCAAGTTCGACATAGCCCAGTCCGACATCGGCCAGTGTCTGCAGCGGTCGCTTGAGTCGGGCCACGTTTTCGAAGAGTTCGAGGGCGTCGGCCACGCGCATCGACAGGACATCGGCGATCGACTTGCCTTTGAAGCGGACCTCGAGCGTTTCGGTGTTGTAGCGCAGGCCGCGGCAGGTGTCGCAGGCGACCCAGACATCCGGAAGGAAGTGCATCTCATGGCAGACCTGGCCGAGTCCCTCGCACTGCTCGCAGCGTCCGCCGGGCCGATTGAAGCTGAAGCGATTCGCGGTGTAACCGCGGACTTTGCTTTCGGGAAGTCGAGCAAATAGCTCGCGGATGAGGTCGAACGCGCCGGTATAAGTGCTCGGGTTCGACAGCGGCGAGTTACCGATCGGCGTTTGATCGACGTTGATGACTTTGTCGATGCGATCGATGCCGCGGAGTTCGGCGTGGGCGCCGACTGCGAGTTGGGCATGCTGGATGAGATTCGCCAGGGCCGGATAGACGATGTCGCCGATGAGCGAACTCTTGCCGCTGCCGGACACGCCGCTGACGCACACGAAACGACTCAAGGGAATTGCGACGTCGATGTTCGCCAGGTTGTTGTGGCGGGCGCCGCGAACTTCGAGCCATTCGACGGCGTCGGGCGCCGCCGCGCGGGTCTCCGCCCGTCGCGCTCGCTCTTGTGTCTGGGGTGCCACGGGGCGCCGGTTGATAGGCACGGCGATCGCGGCCGCGTTTGCCAGGTAACGTCCGGTCAGCGATTCTTCGCTCTTCTTCAGATCGGCGACGCTGCCCGCCGCGACGATCCGTCCGCCGAACGCGCCAGCTCCCGGGCCAAAGTCCAGCAGGTGATCCGCGGCGGCGATGACATCGCGATCGTGCTCCACCAGTAAGAGCGTGTTGCCGAGATCGCGCAGTCGCTCCAGTGCCGCGATCAGCCGGCGATTGTCGCGCGGGTGCAGACCGATCGTCGGCTCGTCGAGGACGTAGAGCACGCCCGTTAGCCCGCTGCCTATCTGCGACGCGAGTTGAATGCGCTGTGACTCGCCACCTGAGAGTGTCGGCGCCGCGCGGTCGAGCGATAGGTATGCAAGGCCGACGTCAACGAGGAAACGCAAGCGCGACGTGATCTCGTGGAGCAACTCGCCCGCGACGGACTTCTGATGCGCCGTCAGCTTCTTGCGGTGAGATTCAAAGAAATCGAGGCTCGCGCCGAGTGGAAGGCGGCAGACGTCGACAATGGTTTGACTGCCCAGGCGTACCGCCGCCGGAACGTCACTTAGTCGGCTACCGTTGCACGTACGGCAGGGTACCTCGGTGACCAGTTCACCGAGTTTCATGCGATGCTGCCAGGAGACGCGAGTCGCCTCGTCGATGGCGGGGAAGAACCCTTTGAATTGGACGCGCATGGCGGTAGTTGCCGCCGAACGAACTGACGAGGGCGATTCAGATCGTGGAAGCGCGACGGTAATCCATGAGTCGCCGGTTCCGAACAGGATCGCATGGCGCTGGTCTTCGGCAAGGTCGGTCCATTTGGCCGTTGGGCTGAAGCCGATGTGTTTTGCGACTGCAGTTAGGACGGCGGCAAGCGCGGGCTCGCTTCGAGCGTGCTCCCAGCCGGCGATTGCGCCGTCCAGTATCGACCGATCTGGGCGAACGGCGACCGAGGCAGTGCTGGCCCCGCGTTGGACGCCGAGACCCTCGCACGTCGGGCACCAGCCCAGCTTGCTGTTGAATGAGAAGTGATGCGGAGAGAGTTCCTCGAAGCTCCGGCCGCAGAGCTCGCACGAAAAGTGCTGCGAAAATCGTCGTGGTGCCTGATGGGCAACGTCGGTTGAATCGTCGTGGCCGGCGGCCGGTGCGAGGATGACGACTCCGTTTCCAACGGACAGCGCGTGTTCAATGCTGTCGGCAATTCGCCGCCGATCCTTTGCGCGAATGATCAATCGATCGATGATGACTTCGAACGAGTGTTTGCGTCCCGCGTCGATTCGGATCGGCTGGTCGAGGGCGACGACTTCGCCGTCGAGCCGGACACGGACGTATCCGTTGGCCCTGCAACGCGCGAGCAGGGCGTCCCACGACTCTGCTTCACCGCGCTGGACAGGTGCACAAAGCAGGGCGCGAGTGCCGTCGGGCATTGCCAGAACGGCTTCGACGATCTCGTCGCTTGAGAGCGTGCCGATCGGTTTCTGACACGCGGGACAGTAGGCCTGGCCGAGGCGGGCCCAAAGGACGCGCATATAGTCGTAGATTTCCGTCACGGTGCCGACGGTCGAGCGAGGGCTCTTACTGGCGGCCTTCTGTTCGATCGCGATTGCAGGTGAAAGGCCGTAGACGTGTTCGACCTTCGGCTTCTGGAACTGTCCCAAGAACTGGCGGGCGTAGGCGGAGAGCGATTCGACGTATCGCCGCTGGCCCTCGACGTAAACGGTGTCCAGGGCAAGACTCGACTTGCCGCTGCCCGAGACGCCGGAGCAGACCGTCATGGCGTTGCGGGCGATGTCGACCGTTACATCCTTAAGATTGTGCTCGCGCGCGCCGACGACGCGAATGACGTCCCGATTTTCCGGTGCCGACTTGCGCGGGGTTCGAGATCGGCGGCCGGCTGTCGCCGGTCCGGAAGCTCGCGATCGGTCTCGCAAGACGCCGCGGAGGGCGATGCCCGTATGCGATTCGGCGTTCTTCGCGACCTGCTCCGGCGTGCCCTCCGCTACGATGTAGCCGCCGGCCTCGCCGCCTTCGGGGCCAAGATCGATGATCCAGTCGGCCGTCTTGAGGACATCGAGATTGTGTTCGATAACGAGGACGCTGTTGCCGGCATCGACGAAACCGTGCAATACGGCGAGGAGCCGGCGCACATCTTCAAAATGCAGACCCGTCGTCGGTTCGTCGAGTAGATAAAGCGTGCGCCCGGTCGAGCGTTTGACCAGCTCGCGCGCGAGCTTGATCCGTTGAGCTTCGCCGCCGGAGAGCGTCGTGCTGGCCTGGCCCAGCTTGAGATAGTCCAGTCCGACATCGTGCAGCGTCCGCAACATTCCGGCGATTTTGGGGATGTTGGCAAAGTGATCGAGGGCCTGCTGAACATCCATGTCGAGGACTTCGGCGATGGAACGACCCTTGAAGAGTACCTGGAGGGTCTCACGATTGAATCGCCTGCCGGCGCAGACGGGGCACGTCACCCAGACGTCGGCGAGAAAATCCATCTCGATTCGATTCGAGCCGTTGCCCTCGCATGCCTCGCAGCGACCGGCGGCCGCGGAACCCGTCAGGTCGCCGTCGCTCTTGACGTTAAAGCTGAATCGCCCCGGCTTGTACCCGCGTACCTTCGAATCGGGCAGCCCGGCGTACAAGTCCCTGATTTCGTCGAAGAGCTTGATGTACGTGGCCGGATTCGAACGCGGCGTCCGTCCGATCGGGGACTGGTCGATGGCGATAACTTTGTCGAGGTGTTCCTTACCCTCGATCGTTTGATGCTGTCCCGGGTGCGTTGCTTCGGCGGCGTTCAGGTCGCAGGTAAGCTGTTGGTGCAGAATGTCGTTGACGAGCGAAGACTTGCCCGAGCCAGATACGCCCGTAACGCATACAAATCGGCCGAGGGGGATATGGGCGTCGATGTTTTTGAGGTTGTTGTGCTTCGCACCACGGACAATGAGCCAGGATAGGGCGCGATCGTCAGCGACGTCGGGCGACTTGCGTGCCGCTCGGCGCGGGGTACTTGATTCGTGCCGGGCTTGCCCCTCCGGCTTTTTGGATGCGACCACGCCGCTCATTTCCGCACGTGTTCCCGCCGCGTGCGCTGTTGAACGAACCGGCGCGTCCTGGGGATCTCGATTTCGCGTTTGCTGCTCAAATACTGTCCGGTCAGCGATTCAGGCCGCTTCATGATGTCCTTGAGGCTTCCCTCGGCGACGACATGCCCGCCGCGAACACCGGGCCCGGGACCGAAGTCGACCACATGATCGGCCGTGCGCATGGTTTCCTCGTCGTGTTCGACGACGACGACGGTATTGCCCATGTCTCGGAGGCGGATCAGCGAGTCGAGCAGGCGCTGATTGTCGCGCGGGTGGAGGCCGATGCTCGGCTCGTCGAGGACGTACAGCACACCGGTCAGACCGCTGCCAATCTGGCTGGCGAGGCGTATCCGCTGGCTCTCGCCGCCTGAAAGTGAGGGGGCGGTTCGTTCGAGCGTCAGGTAATGGAGGCCGACGTTGAGCAGGAACTCGAGTCGGCTGCGGATTTCCTTCAGGACTTCCGCAACCACCTGTTGCTGGACGGGCGTCAGTTTGAGTGTCGCGATGCACTCCGCGAGGCGATCGATGGGCAGCTTGCAGAGGTCGTTGAGGTTTGGGCCGATGTGCGGCCCGCGACCGGCTGAGACGGCAATCCGGACGGCAAGCGCCTGCGCGTTCAATCGCCCGCCGCGGCAGTCGGGGCACGGACCGCGGCGCATGAACTTTTCATAGTATTCCCGAAGGATGCTGACCCTGGCTTTTCGGTACTTCTCCTGAAGCTCGGCGACGATGCCGTCAAACTTTCCGCCGTGCTTCCAAAGCCCTCGCGCCCAGCGCCACTCGTAGGTGATGTGAGCATCGCCGGTTCCATAGAGCAGCGCGTGGCGAACTTTCTCCGACAACTTTTTCCACGGTTGAGACAGGTCAGTGCGGAGATGCCGTGCGATGCCCTCGTAAATATGGCGCCGCCACTTACCGGGGCTCGTTCGCATGGCCACGATGCACGGCGCCCAGAAATTCAGATTGGGGTCGGGCACGAGCAGCTGTGGATCGAAGTCCATTCGCTCGCCCAGGCCGTCGCACGTCTGGCACATGCCGGCCGGCGAGTTGAATGAGAAGAGCTGCGGGCTCGGCGGTTCGTATGACAGTCCGCAATTGGAGCAGGCGTAACGCGACGAGAAGAGCACGTCGCGGCCCGGGCCCGACGCGGCTCTGTCGCTGGATCCGCCGGCGTCGATCGGTGCGATGATAAGCGAGCCCTCGCCGACGCGCAACGCCGTCTCGACTGCTTCGGCGAGCCGCGGCCGGGCGTTGTCATCGAGAGACAGGCGATCGATGACGACCTCGATGTCGTGTCGCTGGTTTTTCTGCAACGCGAGGTCGCTTCGCAACTCGACGATCTGGCCATCGACCCGGGCGCGGATGTAGCCCTGCCGGAGCAGGTCGTCAAAGAGGTCGCGAAACTCGCCTTTCTGCCCGCGCGCGACGGGAGCAAGAACGAGGACGCGCTCGCCGGGCGAGGAGCGCATGATCCCGACAATGATCTGCTCGCGCGATTGAGCCGAGATCGGCCGGTCGCACTTCGTGCAATGCTGGACGCCGATTCGGGCAAACAGGACGCGGAGGAAATCGTGAACGCCCGTGACCGTTCCGACGGTCGACCGCGGGTTCCAGCCACTGGTCTTCTGTTGAATCGCGATCGCCGGCGAGAGACCGGTGATCTGATCACAGTCGGGTTTTGGAAGCTGCCCGAGAAATTGCCGGGCATAGGAGGAGAGTGATTCAATGTAACGACGCTGTCCCTCGGCGAACAATGTGTCGAAGGCAAGCGAACTCTTGCCGCTGCCCGAGACGCCGGTCAGGCAGATCAGCGTATTGCGTGGCAGGGAGAGCGAGATATTTCGGAGATTGTGCTCGCGCGCGCCCTTGATTTCGATTGTTTTCGGTTCCATGGGGGCGTTGGTTCGCTGCGCAATCGTCGGCGGATCACTCGTACGGCCGGACGATGCGAAACGCGGCATTGTAAGAACGCTGCGCAGGGCGGGCAACGCGAATTCGGGGGAATGGCGGTGGTCGACTCACGTCACGGGCCTTTCGCGGCTATATTTCCGGCGATGCACGCCATGTGTCTCCTCATTGTTGCGGCGGCCTTGCTGGGGCAGGCCGATGAACCGCTGGCCGAACCGCCCGCCAGTCAGCCGGTTACCCAGCCCGCCAGGCGGCCGTTACTTCGGCTCAACACGACGCGCGGTTGGAACTGCCGGCTGCTCGTCCGACCATCGGATGTCGAGATTATCAAGTTGCATTGTGGTACGACCGCTGGCGCATCAGCCACGTCGGCACGCGAAGAAATCGCGACGCACGTTGCGGAGTTTCGGCGGCTCAAATCATACGTTGACGCGAACCTCGCCGGCCCCGTGGAGTTGGGCGGACTTTATCCCGTCGCGTTCATGCATCTTGCGACGGGTCAGCCGGGCGTTGCCGACTCGTACACCGAGTGCGTCGAGCGCGAACTGAAGCGACGCCGCGATTTCGTGCTCGAGTTCGACGACGTGGCCGCTGCGCTCGATTGGTGCGGCGACGCGCTTGATCCGGAAGTGGTGTCCGCGACTGCAGATGGTCTGATCCGGGCTTTTAAGCCGTTGCGGGTGACGGACAACCCGTTCGAGCACGCATTGCTGAATCCCAAGCTGTGTTCGTTTGCGAGCGCGATTGCGCTCCGCGACGCGTTTGAACGGGGCACGGCTGAGGCGGATCGAGTTGCGGAAATACTGTCCGCCGGCACTGTGTTCCTGGAGCGGACGCTGCTGCCGACAGTTCGACAGCTTCGCGGTACGGCGCCGAGCCCGGCCATCCGAGCAGATTTCGAAGCGGACATTGTATTTGCCGCCGAGCTGTGGCAGTCATTGGACGCGGCGGCGTGGGAAAAATTTCGCGGTGTGGTCGATGACTCGCTCGATTGGTATTTCTGGTCGGATACGCAGTGGCCGGGCCTGAGCGCGGGTGTGCTGTACGACATGGGGACCTCATCTCCGCTTGAGCCGGGGCAGGGCGTCATTGCGATAGCGCCGGGTATTGCCGACATCCTTTCGCGTCGCACGGGCGGAGCGGTCGCGGGATTCTATGCCGCGGAGTATGACCGCGAACACACGGTGCGGACCCTTCGCGAAGCGCAGCGTGCCTGGCTTAGAATACTGCACGGACGAACCGGATTACGCGTTGCCGATCGGGAGCGCGCGCCGCTCGCACGCTGCCTGGGCGACGGCTGGGTGGTCATGCGAGGTGACTGGGGACCTGGCGCGACTATGCTTGTGTTTGACGCCGAGCAGGCCTACTGGCTGCCGCGCCAGCATCTCGATGCCGGACAGTTCCAGGTCATTCGCAAAGGGCGGTTGGCGATCGACAGCGGTGATGACGTTGCGTTCGAGGCGACGCGGATGCGTGGGGGCGAACAGCGACTCGGCAAGGATGTCGGCGAGTTTGATACGTACGCGACAGCAACGGTTGCACACAACTGCGTGGTCGCCATCGATCCGCGAGAAGCAACGGTCATGGTCGGCAAGCAATGGCTGTTTCTCGGCAACCAGCGGCGGCCGAATCTTTCGCGCGGTTCGACCAAGCCGGACGATGGAAATGACAAGCGCGAACTTGGAAAGCTGACGGCATTTGAGACAAATCCGCGGTTCAGTTTCGCCACATCGGATCTGGCGCGGGCTTACGACCCCCGCACGGTCCGTGCCGCGGAACGCTCGATCCTGTTCATTCATGACGGCATGATTGTCGTCGTGGACCGTGTCGAGACCGCCGCTGCGAATATCAAGGTCGCATCGCTCTTCCACTTGCCGCATTCGCCACAGGTCGGCGATCAGCCGCTCAATAACGAGTTTCGCCGACGTGCCGAGGGCCAGTCGGCGGGGGAGTGGGTTTATCCGGCCGACAAGCACTGGCTGATGACCCAGGACGGCGGCGGCAAGCTCTACATCCGGAGCGTTCTGCCCCGCGAGCGAAAGTGGCATATCGTGGGTGGACCGGCCGAGACGATGAGCATTCCGCGCGGCCCCTCGGCAGGGCGACCGTACGTGGGTGGCGGCGAGCGAGGATTTGAATACTGGCTGACGCCGGCGATGCTCGCAGGCGGCGCGAACGCGTGGTATCGGCTGGGCAGTCCCGGCGCGCTCGGAGCGGCTTTCGGAAGCGGCGGTGGTTGGGGGCGGCTCGAATGCGAGTCCCTCGAAAGTGGCACGAGTCACACATTCGTCAATGTTCTTGTACCGTGCGACCAATCCCAGGCAGGACCGCCGAAGTTGATCGTGCAGAACTTCCGCGAAAAGCTCGTCCTCAAGACGGAGCTACGAGGGCGACAATACACGATTGAACTTCGACCAGGCGAATCGCCACCGGGTCGGGTTGAGGCGATAGACCCGCTGACGAAAGAGACGTTTACCCGCCCGTTGCCGACACAGGTCGGACCGGCCGATGCGGTGCCGGCGAAGTAGTCGATGATTGACGTCAAAAGTGGGGCGGTAGCCGAAGCGCCCGTTCCAGCCAATCGGGCTCCTGCCACTCACGGTGCCAGGATTGCTGCTCGGTCTGGCCAGGTGGCGAGCCGGACCCGACCGACGTTTCGATTCGGTAGATGATCGTCTCCACCGCGTTTTCGAATCGGGCGGGCATGCAGCGGCAAAGGATCGTGGTTATCCGGCAGGTTTCATCCAGATATACAAACGGCCCCATCGGTTCCGGGCCGTCCTCCAGTACGCCGGCGACGATGACATTGGGTTGCTCTTCCGCACTGCGTTCGACCGCGAATCGGCGGCCCGGCAACGCCGCTCCGTAAGCGCGTAATGCCGCGCTCTCTAAGGACTTTGCCACGAAGACGACGACGTAGCGTTCGCGGCAATCGAAGACCTCCCAGATCACAGGTGAGCCGATTGAGTCGAGCGACATGCGCACGGCCTGAGCGATGGGCCGGCCATGCCCGCAATGCACCCGTTCGGATGATGAGAATTGCCACGTCCAGGCCAACTGAGAATGGCGACCGGCAACGACAGTTGCCGTTGAGTGATCCAACTTGAGAATGGGTTGGGAGTTCGGCGTCGCGGCTGGCGCAATTCGCGGCGGTCGGCGCAATGAGGATCCATCTGGCACGCCTTGGACGAGCAGCGGCGCCATTCGTCGTACCGCGTCCGGCTCCGAATCAATTGGTTTGTAGTAGATCGCGTTCGTGAACACCGCGCCCGTGCGCTTGATGACTTGCGCGACTTCGGCTTCGCTCGGTGGTGCCCGATCCGCCAGCGGGGCGGGTCTTGTGCATCCGGTCGGCGCGCAGCACAGTAGCGCAATCAGCAATCGGAGGGTCGGAATACGACTGCGGCGCATATCCACACCCGGATGCTACTCGCGGGCCGCTAACGAAGGAATGATGGATGATCCCTGCAGAAACCGGCAGGTAAAACGTTTGATCTCGCGACTCGAATTGCCTAGGATAGAGTTCAGGGTGGACTCATTGCACACCGTGGATGGTGAAGATGCGACGATTGCACCTCGCTTCCATTATCGGATGCTGCTTTGGGTTCGCATGCTCGCCAGCTGCTCGAGCCGGTACGCCCCTCGGAAGTCGCGCGGTCACAGAGGAAGTTTTCTACCAGTTCATGCCGATCGCCTGGCGCGACTCAACTAACGATGCGCACCGATTCGGTGACTTCGACGGAATGACCGCGTCACTCGATTACCTGGAAAACCTCGGCGTCACAGCGGTCTGGATGACACCGATCTTTCCCTCGGCGGCCTATCACGGCTATCAGCACGGCCCAGGCGATCAACTCAATACGCGTTTCGGCACCGAGCCGCAGTTCCTGAACTTCGTGCAGCAGGCGCACGCCCGCGGGATCAAGGTCTTCATCGACTTTGTCGTCTACGGCATCAGCCAGAACTCGACCTGGTACACAGGCGCATACAACAACCCCGGCAGTCCGTACGACACGTGGTTGGCGTTTACCAATGCCGCGAACACGTCCTATCTCGGCTCTGTTTACAACACGTGGAACGGTGCAAGCGTCGGGTTTATCCACTGGGACCTCAACAACGCCAATCCACGACAACTCGATATCGATTGGGCCAAGCACTGGCTCGATCCGAACAACGACGGCGACCCGTCCGACGGCATCGATGGCTTCCGGCTCGACCATGTCTGGGAGGACTACAACAGCGGGCCGAACGGTTGGGGATACAACATCGACAGTTTCTGGAAGCCGTGGAAGGCGGCGCTGAAGACCGTCAATCCCGACGTGTTCACGTTCGCCGAGCAGGCAGACTGGGGCATCACCGGCGTTCAGCTCATGCCGGCGTTCGATTCGACGTTTACCAAGCCGTGGGAGTTCGCGGTTCGCGATTCGCTGGCGAACGAAACTTCGACCAGCGTGTACAGTCAGACAGCGGCAACGCTGGCTCAACAGCCGCCGGGACGACATTTTCTCGGAACGATCGGCGACCACGACGTCGATCGGCTGACATCGGTCATCGGCGGCTCGCTGACAAAAGCCAAGGCGGCCGCCGCCATGCTCATGGCGTCGCCCTTTCCACCCATTATCTACTTCGGCGATGAGATCGGCATGCGTGGCACGAAAGGCAATTTCGGCAGCGACGCCAACGACATTCCGATGCGTGAGCCGTTCAAATGGAACGCGGTGGCCGGACCGCCGATGTCGAACTATTGGATTCTCAACAGCCAGGCGTACAACTCTCGATTTGCGCTGGACAACGACGGCCGAAGCGTCCAGGAGCAGAATGGCGTGTCGGGCTCGCTGCTCGAAGCCTACAAGCAACTGATCGCACTGCGGAAGTCGCACGTCGCGCTGCGGCGCGGGACGTATTATCCTGTGCCCAACTCGACGAACCGAGTCTGGTCGTTTGTTCGACATCAGCCCGGGGAGGAGACGCTGCTGGTCGTCATTCGACTTCGCAACACCGCGGCCGCGTCAAACGCTAACCTGTCGGGTTTCACCGTGCCCGGAGGATCGTCAACACCGACTGACCTGCTCACGGGTGCGACCCTGCCGGCAATTACAACCGCCAACAAGGCTGCGTACAGCATCTCGATGGGAGTGTACGACTACAAAGTTTTGTCGGTGAACTTGCTGCCGATCCCTCCCACGCCGAATGCAATTGACGGCGTTGACATCCCGGCAACGCTCGGGCCATTCAGCGCGGTCGCGACGCAGGATACGCCGACCGCGCTCGGCGATAATGTCAGCGAACTCGACCAACTCTTCGTGCGTCCGCAGGCGACAGGACTCAAGATAGGCATCAGCGGGAACATGGCGGCCGATTCGACCGGTTTGGTGCTGTTGGTGGACAGCGTGGCCGGTGGGCAGAACATTTTGAATTTCACGGGCTTCACTCCACCGCCGGGCGGCCCGGATCAGCTCACCGGCCTGAAGCTGGATGCCGGCTTCGCGCCAGACCACATGCTCTTCGTGAATACTGTCAGTGGCACGATTTACGTTGACCAGTTTGTGCTTCCGACGGCGTCGGCCGCGACGAAGACTTATCGCGGCCAGGGCGTCATGGGGTCGGGCAGCGGCGTGCTCAGCGGCGGCATCAATCCCAATAACATGCAGGTTGCAATGAGCAATACCAACATCCTCGGCGTCACCGACGGCAACGCGTCCGGAGCGGCGACGGCCCGCGATGGCTTCGACCTGTTTGTTCCATATTCCGACATCGGATCGGCCGGATTGGGCGGCAACGTCAAGGTGGCGGCGTTCATCCTGCGCAGCACCGGCAAGGTGAGCAACCAATGGTTACCCGGAATTGGCGGCGGGCTCGCCAACCTGGGAACGGCGCCCGATATGACGGCCGCGCCAGGCCATCAGTTCGTCACGGTCAATCTGCTGCTTCCGGGTGACATCAACGGCGACAATGCGGTCAACGCGAACGATGCAGCCAATCTGGTTGCTGTCCTGCTCGGTCTTGACACAGCGCCGGCCCACGTCTCGGCGTCTGATCTAAACCGCGACGGAATGGCGGACGGGGCGGACGTTCAGTTCTTTATTTCGGCTCTGTAAATCGGTCCATCACCGAGACTTGAGACGGAACGGGCGAGGATGCGAACAAATAGCCCTGAGCGGCGTTATGCGGATGCAACTCCTTTGTCCGCCCCGAGCGGTGGAGAGATGATGCGACGCACCCAATCAATAACGGTTGCAGTAATCGTTTCATTGCTCTTCTCGTCCGCGGCATTCGCCCAGCCTACGTTCAACGATGTTCCGTTCGCGGTCGTGCCGCTGGATGCGGGAGGCACCACTACGCTCCTGATGGACATCTACATGCCGACCGCCGGTGCACCACCCTATCCGCTGGCGATTTGGATTCACGGCGGAGGATGGCAGAGCGGATCGCACGACGGCGCGCCCGGGTCGATTCTAGCGTTGCGTGCCCGTGGATTCGTCGTGGCAAGCATCGGCTATCGGCTCAGCGGGCAGGCGATTTTTCCAGCGCAGATTCACGACGTGAAAGGCGCGGTGCGCTTTCTGCGGGCGAACGCACCAAACTATTCGCTCGATCCGAATCGCTTCGGAGCGTGGGGTAGTTCCGCCGGTGGTCACCTCACGGCGTTGCTCGCGACATCGGGCGGCGTGGCCGCCCTCGAAGGCACATCGGGCGGAAGCGCGGCATTCTCAAGCAGGGTTCAGGCGGCCGTGGACTACTTCGGTCCGACCGACATCATCAACATCAATCTGGACGTTACGACGCCGCCGGGCAGCACGATCAATCATGACGACCCGAATTCGCCGGAGTCCAGATTGGTTGGATGGGATGCGCCGGGACAGGGCATCGGAGACATTCGAGCCAATATCGCAAACCCCACCCAGCCGTACCCAGCCCTTGTTGCGCTGTGTATGCAGGTCAATCCGATTACATGGGTCTCGTCTGACGACCCGCCAATCCTCATTGGACACGGGACCGCCGACACGTCGGTACCCCGCAAGCAGAGTACACGCTTGGACGATGCATTGGCGCCCACCGGAGTTCCGCACGTCTACTACCAAGCGGGCGGCTTCGGTCACGGCTACCTCGGAAACGGAACAGATGTGGCTGCTCAGGAGTTTCTCGTTGCGAGACTCGGAAATGTAGCGGGAGTTCTACCGGGCGATGCAAACTGCGATGGAGCAGTAAGCGTTTCGGATGCCGGCGTGCTGGTGACGGCGCTCGTCAATCCGGTTGGATACGGACTCGCCAGACCGTTCTGTAATCCCGCCAACACCGATATCAATGGCGATCTTCACCGCGACGGTAAGGACATCGCAGCTTTTGCCACACTGCTTGCGATCCCTTGACGCGTTCAACGCGGCGCGCGAGTCTTCTTATAATCGTGATTGCATGATCTACTTTGTCGTGGTGAGTCTCACGTTTGCAGGGGATCCGGCGCCGGTTTCGGCGCCGGTCACGTTGTACCGGGCGACAATCCAGTGTCCCGGCGGAGAGATACCGTTCGGATTGGAGATTGAAGAATCGTCGCCGCCGCGTGCCTGGGTCATCAACGGGCGCGAGCGCATGGAAGTTCCGAGCGTCTCGGTTCGACGGGGCGGACTCGTGCTCGACTTCGAGTACTACGATTCTCAAATCGACGCCGTAATTGAGCCCCCGAATCAGGATGGAAAGCGGCCGCTCCGGGGCACCTGGCGCAAGCGCATCGATAAGGAGAAGTCGGCGGAGCTTCCATTTGCAGCTGATGCAGGAGTTCGAGACCGCTTCTTGCGATCGGTAAGCCCGAAAAACGGCGGCGCAAATCCAACCTCAATCGAAGGGCGCTGGGCGGTTCGGTTCTCGAAGTCGGAAGATCCGGCCGTCGGAGTCTTCACCGAGAATTCCGACGGAACGGTCGAGGGGACATTCCTCACGCCCACGGGTGACTATCGCTTTCTGGCCGGTGATTTCGCGGATGGGCGCCTGCGCCTGTCCTGCTTCGATGGCTCGCACGCGTTCCTGTTCGACGCACGAGTTCAGCCGGATGGGACGCTCGCCGGAAATTTTTGGTCGCGCGACTCGTGGCATGAGACGTGGACGGCGCGGCGCGACGAAAAAGCCGCACTGCCCGACGGCTTTCGGGCGACGTCGGCTGTTTCCGGGGTCGATCTCAACCGGCTATCTTTTCCGGATCTGAACGGCAAGACTCGATCGCTCGCGGACCCCGAGTTTGCCGGCAAAGCACGGATCATCGAAATCTTCGGGTCATGGTGCCCCAACTGCAACGATGAGTCCGCCTACTTGGCCGAGCTTGATCGACGCTATCGCTCGCGCGGACTGCGAATCGTCGGGCTGGCATTTGAAGCGAGTGGTGACTTCGACCGCGACGCTCGGCAGGCGGCTCGCTTCGTGCGCCGTCACGGCGTCGAGTACCCGGTGTTGATCGCCGGCACGAAGGATCGCGAAAAGGCATCGAAGGCACTGCCCATGCTCGATCGGCTGCGGGCCTTTCCGACGACGATCTTTCTCGACGGGAAAGGGAATGTGCGGGCGGTCTATACCGGGTTCTCCGGTCCGGCGACCGGCCGCGAATACGACGAGCTAAAGCGGCAATTTGAGCGGACGATCGAGTCTCTGCTCGCAGAATAGCGCAGCCGTATCCGCTCTTTGACATTGCCCGGGGGCGATCCTACAAATCCCCGCTCATCGGAGTCTGGGAAAGCGATCCATGAACCATCCGTCCACAGTCGGCGAACTGAGGGAGTCCGGCTATCGACCGCGCACGGTCAAGCAGGAGATGCGGGAGAACCTGATCGGAGCGCTGCGGCGTGGTGCGCCGCTGTTCGCTGGCATCGTCGGCTACGACGAAACGGTCATTCCGCAGGTCGTCAACGCCGTCCTGAGCATGCACGACATGTTGTTCCTGGGGCTACGGGGCCAGGCCAAGACGCGAATCCTTCGAATGCTGCCGACGTTGCTCGACGAGGCGGTTCCGATCATTTCCGGTGTCGAGATTCCCGACGACCCGCTGGAGCCGCGATTTCGGTTCAGCAGGGCGATCGTCGCCGAGCAGGGAGACCGCACGCCCATTCGATGGCTGCACCGGGACGAGCGATTCAATGAGAAGCTTGCGACGCCCGATGTGACGATCGCCGACCTGCTCGGCGAGGTCGATCTCGTCAAGCACGCCGAGGGACGCTACCTCGCCGACGAGTCAATCATGCACTTCGGACTTGTTCCGCGGAGCAACCGCGGCATCTTTGCGATTAACGAGCTGCCGGACCTTGCCCCGCGAATCCAGGTCGGCCTCTTCAATGTCCTCGAGGAGCGTGACGTTCAGATCCGCGGCTTCCCGATCCGCCTGCCGCTCGACGTTTGCCTCGTGTTCTCTGCCAATCCCGAGGATTACACAAACCGCGGCCGGATCGTGACCCCGTTGAAGGATCGCATTGGCTCGGTGATTCGAACGCACTATCCGTTACGCAGCGAGGATGCACTGCGAATCACGCGGGAGAACGCCTGGATGGACCGCGGCAACGGCGACTGCCGCGTCAGTACGCCGCCGTTCATGCTTGAGATCGTCGAGGAACTGGTTCGTCTCGCGCGTTCGAGCCCACACATCAGCCAGCAGTCCGGCGTTTCGGTGCGGACGAGCATCACCTGTGCGGAAACGATGATCTCATCCGCCGAACGACGGGCAATCGTGCTGAAGGAGAAATGCATCGTTCCGAGGATCAGTGATCTTGCGTTCATTCCGGCCAGTTGCCGCGGCAAGATCGAGTTGATGCTGGCCGAGGACGATCGAACCGAGGACAAGGTCATCGCGTCGCTGCTCGGCGAAGCCATCAAGAACGTCTTCGAGAAGTA
This sequence comes from uncultured Planctomycetaceae bacterium, assembly GCA_964549445.1. Lineage (GTDB taxonomy): Bacteria > Planctomycetota > Phycisphaerae > UBA1845 > UTPLA1 > SpSt-539. The sequence continues at coordinate 7,219 of CAZJVS010000025.1, read as the reverse complement.
TGCCGACGTCAAGGACTTCGAGGCCGTGCCGGAGTACGTACACCAGAAGAAGGCGTCAATCGAGGTGGGTGACCTGGTGGCCGCGCACGATCTCGTGACCGGCGCCGCGGCAATCGTGCCGCTTCGCAAGGGGGCGGCCGAGTTGTGCCGCGAGGCGAAGATCGATCCGGAAGATCCGCAGTCGCTGGCCAGCGCGATCGAGTTCATCCTCGAAGCGCTCTTCGTCAATAATCGCCTGAGCAAGTACGCCTACCAGGGAAAGACGTTTTACAAGAGGTAGGGCGATGCGCTACCGGTATTCCGAATGGGACGGCAGCGAGTTTCCGAATCTCGATGCACTCGGCTTTTTTGACGGAATCATGGAGTTGATTCTTGCGTACGGCGATCGGGCCACTGAGGCGCTCGATCGGTTGAAACTCAGCCCTGACGAGCGGGCGGCGCTCGAGAAGCTCTTCGAAGAAGGTTTGCTTGAGAAGGCGGGCGTTCGCTGGCGTTTGACCCCGCGAGCGATCAACCGCATGCAGCGCCGGGCGTTGATGGAGGTCTTCGCTCGACTGCGAAAAGGCGGGCGCGACGGCCATGAAACCACGCATCCCGGAACCGGCGGTGAACGCGTCGATGGCACCAAGCCGTACGAATTCGGCGACTCGGTCAGTGAACTCGACGCGGCTGCGACCGTACGCAACGCCATTGCTCGCCACGGGCCGTCACTGCCGATTCGGATCGGCGAGCGCGACTTTGAGGTGCATCGCGCCGAAACTCAGTCCGATTGCAGCACGGTGTTGCTCCTCGATCTGTCCGGATCGATGTATCGCTACGGTCGCTATCTTCACGCCAAGAAATGCGCGATGGCGATGCACGCCCTGATCCGACAGCGTTTTCCGCGCGACACAATCGACATTGTCGGCTTCTATTCGGCCGCCGCCGCGATTCCGGAGCAGAAGCTGCCGCTCGTCCTGCCGAAGCCGGTTTCGATGTTCGATCCCGAGATCCGGCTTCGCGTGCCGATCAGCAAGGCCGACTCCGCGCCGCAGCACTTCACCAATCTGCACCTTGGGTTCATCCACGCTCGACGCATCCTGCGAAAGCGCGGCAGCCACAATCGACAGATATTCATCGTCACGGATGGCGAGCCGACCGCCCACGTGCAGGGCGACTACCTGTATCTGATCTACCCTCCCGACACCGTCACCGCCGCCGCGACACTGCAGGAAGCCCATGCCGCCGCGTCGGACGGGATACGCATCGCGACGTTCGCCCTGATCGACGATTACTTCCAGATGGACTGGGTCGGATTCGTTGATCGCCTGACGCGGTTGACGAAGGGAGTCGCGTTCTATTGTCACGGCGGCGACTTGTCGAGCTGCGTCATGGAGAGCTATCTCTCCGGTCGCAAGCAGAAGGCATTTCTCGCTTAGGTCGCCGGTGTGGCGTCGACCGGCAGCCGGATTTCCACGAGCAGACTTCCGCCAGGCGCATTGGCGGCTCTGATGCTGCCGCCGTGCGAACGAATCGCCCGCTCGGCGATCGACAGTCCGAGGCCGGTGCTGACGTTCCGTCGTCGGCCATCTGTCGAACGATGGAACGGCCGAAAGATATCGGAGAGTTCGTGGTCGGGGACGCCGGGACCGTGATCGCGAACTTCAAGCACGCCGACGGGACCGCTGCTGGAGTTGGTCCGACTGAACCGAAGTACGACGTCGGTGTTCGGGGCAGTGTAGACGACAGCATTTCGCACCACGTTTTCGACGGCGCTTCTCAGCACGTCCGGCGAAGCCGTGGCATTGCACGACTCGCACTCCACGACGCACACACGGCAACCACGGCTCGTCGCCTCAAATTGCGCGTCGGCTGCGATGTCGCGGACGAGTTGGCCCATGTCGACCGTCTGCGGCGGGCCGTTGTCGATGCCGCTCTCAAGGCGTGCGAGCGCGAGCAGGCGCGTGATCAGGTCGTTGAGTCGGCCTGTGTCGCGCTCGATCTGGTCGATCGCGGATTCGCGCTCCGAGCCCTCATTTCTCCGCGCCAGTCCGACCGCGACGCTGACGCGCGCCAGAGGCGACCGCAGTTCGTGCGAAATGTCCCAGAGTAATCTCCGTTGCGTTTTCAGCAGAGTCGCGATCCGCTCGGCCATGTAGTCGAAGTCGCGCTCGAGGTCGCCCAGTTCGTCGTGCCGGCCGCCGCCCGCCTTTCGCACGCGCACGTCGAGTTGCCCGTCTGCCAATCGCCACGTCGCCGTCTGCAGCCGCCGCACGGGTGCAGTCAGATGGCGCGCGAGTGCGTAGCAGACGCCGCCAGCCGTCAGAACGGCCGCGAGCAGCAGCAACACCAGGGCACGCCACACGTTTCCGCCGCCGAAGGGCGTTGGCAGCTCGCCCAACATCAGGAACGAGCGACCATCCGTTGCCTGAAATGGCTGTGTCACAAACGCGGCGGACTCTGTTCGTTCGACTCCCGCATTTCCAGTGCGGATGGCTTCCTCAATCGAGGGGTGGGCGCCGCTGGTTACCGGCGCGCTCCCGAGCGGTCGGCCGTCCGCACCGAGCAGATTCATGGGGATTCCGGTGTCGGTCTTCGTTTTTGAGAGGAATTCGTCGAGTGCGGCGCGGCCGCCGCGATCGAACGATTCGACCGCCAGCCGTCCGGCCAGCGACATGCTTTTGCTGACAATTTGTAGCACGGCTTGTCGGCCGGGAGGCCCGCCCGGCGACAGCACCCAGACATTTGCCGCGACCAGCACGGCCACCAGGATCGCGTTCGCAAGCCAGAACCACAGGAAGATTTTCAGAAACAGCGATCTCATGCGTGCTCCGGCATCATGGGGTCGGTTCAGTGGTTCGCGCGTAGAGGTAGCCGACGCTACGAATCGTCTTGATTCGCTCGACGCCGCCGATCGTGTGCCCGAGTTTCTTGCGAAGATTGCTGATGTGCATGTCGATGCTGCGATCGTCTGGCATCAGGCGTCGGCCCAGTACGGCCTTGAAGAGCTCGTCGCGCGGGACAACGCGGCCGGCCGCCCGGATCAGCATCACCGCAAGGTCGAACTCTACGCTGGTCAACTCGATGAGCTGGCCGGCGCGGCGCAGTACGCGTGCACCGCAGTCGATCTCAACGTCCGCGACCGTCAGCAGCTCGGCGGATCCGCCGGCTGCATTGCCGGCCGCGCGACGCAGCACGGCCCGGATGCGGGCGATTAATTCGCGCGGGTTGAACGGCTTTGAAAGATAATCGTCGGCCCCCAGTTCGAGGCCGACGATCCGGTCAACCTCGTCGCCGCGAGCGGTGAGCATGAGAACGGGCACCGCACACTCCGCGCGAATCCGGCGCAGCACGTCGAGGCCGCTCATTCCCGGCAGCATCACGTCGAGCACGACGAGCGAGTGTTCGCCCAGTCGAGCGCGGGCGATACCGGCCGATCCTTCGTACACGGCGTCCAGATCAAGCCCGTCGGCGCGCAAATAGTCGCGCACCAGCCCGCACAGTTCGACGTCGTCGTCGATCATCAGGATGCGGCGCCGCTGTGGCGCGGGCGAATCGTCGGACATATTGGAATGCTGCTCTCTGAGTATTCTGCAGATTCTAACGTGGCGGCATCGTCGGCGCTGCGAGCGATCGGGTAAAGAATTGTAAATCGCTACTTTGCAAGAATTGACGTCGGATTGACGTAATTTCGCCGAATATTGTTTCACGTGCGTCGTTCGGCTTGCGGGTCGGCTGAATGAACGGCGCCGAACCGCCGGATTCCGTGAGAGTGGCTCCGGGATCGGGGTTTCTCGAGTCCTGAGGAGATCAGACATGACACGAAGAGTTTCTCTATTTCTCGCTTCAAGCGCTGCGGTCGGACTTGTGGCGATGGTCGCGGGCTGCGGTTCGGATTCGTCCGGGTTGCTTGGGAATTCGACGGCGGCAGCGGCCGAGACGAATGGCGCGGCAGTTGGTCCTGGCTTTGGAATTCGCGGCGGCGGGCGCGGGCCTGGGTTCCCCGGCGGACTGCTGCTCGTCGATCCGCTCAAGTTGACGGGAGAGCAGCAGACGCAAGCTGACGCGATTCACGATGGGGTGCAGGCGGCGAATCGCCAACTGTTTAGAACGGCGCGAAGCGATGCGCGGGCCGTTCTTTCCGACGACCAGAAGGCGATTCTCGACGCGTTGCCCGGACACTTCGAACCGGGGAGCCGCCCGGTCATTGAGGATCAGTTGAATCTGAGCGATGAGCAGAAATCGCAGATCAAGGCCATCGCTGACGCACTGCACGACCAGGTCAAGGCGAATCATGACGCGGCACGGGACCAGTTCCGCGCGATTCTGACGGACGAGCAGATCGCTACGCTCGATGAGATCGAGAGCAATCGGCCGCATCCGCCGGAGGGATTCGGCGGGCCGCCGCCGTTCTGACGCACAGACACTGACGGAGGGCGCGCCAGCATCGCCGTTCGTCAGGACCATTGAGAAGGGCGGGCCCGAGCGGCTCGCCCTTTTTGTTTTTACGTCAGCGTTCGCTGCTTGATCACGGCCGGTGGCGGCGGCAGCGCGCCGGGGGCGGCGGGTGGAGCCGGCGGCGGCGTGAGCTTGCAGCGGCCGCGGAGGATGCCGCCGTCGCGGACGAGCAGGCGCGCGGTTTCGATGTCGCCGTCGACCGAGCCGCCCGCGACGATTTCGAGCGTGCCGCGGGCTACGACGTCGGCGATGACTCGGCCGCGGACGAGGACGTTGCCGGCGACGATGCGCTGGATGTGGACTTTCACGCCGGGCTCGACGGTCAGATTGCCGCAGGTCGTGAGTTCACGGCCGGGGTGGGGGGCGGTGATGCGCAGATCTTCGAGGACGAGGCGCTGCTGGCACTTCTTGCAGAAGACCGAGAGGGCCTTGAGCGAGACGGCGAAGACGTGCGCGCAGCGGTAGCAGGTGATGTCCCGGGTGGCGGGCGGGGCTACGGCCTGCGGAATATCGGGCATGGCCGACTACCGGGCTGGGGGAACGGATCAGCTTCCGGCGGCGACGCCCGAGATCGCGATCGGCGACGGCTCGGGGATGGCCGGGCGGATGCGGGGGCCCTGCTGCTCGACCGGTCGGACGCCGCCCTGGGGCGTCGGCGTTTCGCGGTGGCGCGGGGCGTCGGCGGCCATGGCGCCGACGGCGACGTGGCCGACGAACTGGGCGCCGTCGTTCATTTCGAGCCGGGCGGCACGGAGGTCGCCCTCGATGCGGCTGGTCGACGAGAGCTGAAGCTTTTCGGTGGCGGTGACGTTGCCCTTGATCTCGCCGTCGACGCGGACGTTGGCGGCCTCGACCTGGGCTGAGATGCGAGCGCCTTCGGCGACGTGCAGGGTGCCTTTGCTTTTGATCTGGCCTTCGAAGCCGCCGAGTATGCGGAGTCCCTTGTCGAAGGTGATCTCGCCCTTGAACTTTGCATCCTGACCCAAGATCGTGGGGAACTCGCCGTTGATATCGCTCATGACACCATCCTCCGTGGGTGCTTCTTTGCCATCGTCGATCGGGGGAATGACAACAACCCGCCCTGACCGGTTGATGAGTATAACGCTGTCGAAGGCAGGTTCAAACTTAACTTCGGTAGTTGCTTAGGGCAGCAATCATCCACAATTTCACAAGCGCTACTGAGGTTTGACGTTACCGCTGCTGCGGCTGGCGCGATCGAGTCCGCGATTGGGCGTGGTGGCCTGAGCGGGGAGATCGCGCTGCTCGCGGAGCACATCGGGGAGACGCGGGCGGCGGCGGGGGATCTCAGCGGAGAAGCCGCTGACATTGAGGTCGCAGCGGGGGACGACGGCGATACAGAAGGGGCTGGTGACGACGACCGGGGCGTCGGCGGACGGGGCGGCGGAGCTGTAATCGACCTTGAGGACGGGTCCTTCGCGCCAGACGCGGTTGATCTGGACGGAGTACTGGTCTGACAGGCGGCGGCCGAGGGTGACGACGAGCAGCATCTGGGTGCGGAAATCGACCGGGACATCGACGAGGGGCACCTGGGAGAGGGTGGCCTGATCACGGATGACGAGGCGCATGGGGCGGTCTTCGTGGCTTTGGACGCCGGCGACCTGATTGACGATGGGGACGGTCTCGCCGTCGGCCGGCAGGGGCGTGGCACGGTCATTGAACTCGGAGCAGCCGGGTGGAAAGAGGCAAAGGGCGGCCAGTAGAAGCGCAAGGCGTCGGTGGGACATGGGGTCATGGTAGCAGGGCGGGCGTTGTCGGCAACACGGCGGCGGCGATAGGATGCGGCGCGGGAGGACGGACCATGGAATGCCCCGGCTGCCATAAGACGATTGCGGACGACAGCCGATTCTGTCAGCACTGCGGCGTGCCGATCGGCGCGGATGTGGCGTTGCCCGCGATGAACGCAGCGCAAGGACTCGGGGCGACGCGGTCGGGGCCGACGGCGGCCGATCCGGCGACGGAGAAGCCGCTGCGCGAGTTCCGGCCGGCGTGGCGGGCGTTCAGCGGGAGTTGGCTGATCTGGGGCGCGGCGGCGGCGCTGCTGATCTACATCGGATTGAAGATCGATGACGCGGTGTGGTGGAAAGTGATCTGGGGCGTCGTGCTTCTCGGCGCGCTGGTGGTGTTTGGGCGGCAGGCGCTGGCGGTGCTTGGGCTGCGGTACCGATTGACGACGCAGCGGTTGTTCATCGATCGAGGCATCGTGTCGCGGACGACGGACCAGATGGAGCTTATCCGGGTGGATGACGTGCGCGTGCGGCAGGGGGTGGTCGACCGGGTACTGAACATCGGGAACGTCGAGGTGGTGTCGACGGACGCGACGAACAAGAACCTGTCGATCCGCGGCATCGAGCAGGCGGCGGCGGTGGCGGAAGACATCCGGCTGAACACGCGGCGGGTCCGCAGCCAGCGGACGCTGTACGTTGATAATGTGTGACATCGTGTGACCGGGTCGCGCGGCGGCCGGTCAGGTGTCGAATTCGAAGGGGATGGGGCGGCCGGCTTTTTTGGCGGCTTGGTCTTCGGCATCTTCGAGGGCGGGGTCGAGTCGGGGTTTCCAGGGACCGCCGTCGAAGATTCTGTGAGTCGGTCGGTGTGGGCTGCCTTGTGCGCTTTGGGTTGATGCGTCGGGGGGTTTGGGGGCCGTGTTCGTTGCGCGGGTCGCTGGTGCTGGTTCCTTTGTGGCTTTTGCAAACCCCCCTTGGTCCGCCCTTGCTAAGGGGGGAAGTGCAGAAGCTAAATGGGGGGCGTCGATCGTGGCGCT